>JAJECO010000031.1 GCA_022822005.1 Candidatus Poribacteria bacterium | reverse complement strand
CTTGCCAGTGGAAGTATGGATGGCACTGTTCGGTTATGGAACACCAGTACGGAAACAGTCAAGGCTACGCTCGAAGCACATATGGATAGCGTGTCGAGCGTTGCTTTTAGTCCTGATGGGGCGCTGCTCGCCAGTGCGAGCGCTGATGGTTTGGTGGGATTATGGGATACCCACACAGAAATACTCCAAGCCACACTTGGCCATGAATCACCTGTTTTGAGTGTTGCGTTTAGTCCTGACAGCAATTTACTTGCAACTGGAAGTACGGACGGGGTAGCACGTTTGTGGGACCCTCATATGCCGGAACATAAAGCCACGCTTGGGCATGAGTCGCCTGTTGAGAGCGTTGCTTTTGACGGAAACGTACTCGTTACTGGTAGTCAGGACGGTAGAGTACGCCAGTGGGAAATCACGTCCGAAACCACCCCAACCTCCGCATCGCAGCAGTCGGAATCAACCTGTCAAGTTGGGGATATTCTCGCACCCGGGGAGCGCTGCGGTTACCCCGACACCGATGCCACATTTTCCGTGCTTGATAACGGGGATGCACAGCTGGATATCCCCGAATTACCCCCGTGGATCAATAACGTATCCATTGGTGGTTCGCTGAGTATTACGGCAACGATCAACGATGAGGATTATCATTTCGTTGCCACAGAACTCTCCGGTGGTTCGTGGGAAATAGAGGAACTTGGTGATAATACGGGTGGAGGCAGCGAGAGCCAGCCAGAAGGGATAACCGCTTCGACAGCAGCTCCGCTGACAGAGACAACCTTAGATGGAAGTGTGGTCACACTAACGCTGGACGGTGGAACTTATGAGCGCTCCAGTTTCAGGATCAGGGATGCTATAACGCTATCCGGTATTGAGGGTGTTGCTGTTGACACGTTCGGTGTTGATCGCATAAGCGACACAGAAATCACTGTGGAGCTCGAATTCAACGGAGACTTTGATAGCGGTGCCACGCTCACCTTCACTGTGGGATCCAGCGCAATCGCAAACTACAGTGGCACCGGGTTCACTGCCCGGGTTCCCGTCACCGCGAGTACAGAATCATTGGTTGCCACAACCGCCGCTCCGTTAACGGAAGCAACGTTGGATGGAAGCATCGTGACCCTCACACTCAGTGGCAGGACTTTCGAGCGCTCCAGTTTCAGGATTAGAGACGCTGTGACGGTCTCTGGCATCCCAGGTGTAACTGTTGGTACGTTTGATATCGATCGCGTGAGCGACACCGAAGTCACCGTTGAACTGACATTCGGCGGTAACATCGACACCGATAGTACGCTCATATTCACCATCACAGCAGACGCAATCGTAGGCTACAGTGGCGCCGCATTCACCGCCCAAATACCCGTCGCCTCGGGTTCGGAGGCATTGGTAGCTTCAGTCGCTGCACCGCTAACAGAAGCTACCCTAGATGAAAGCGTGGTCACACTGACGCTGAGCGGTAGAGTCTATGAAGACTCCAGTTTCAGCGTTAGACGTGCCGTGACGGTATCCGGCATATCGGGTGTCACTGTCGCGACATTTGATGTTGACCGCGTGAGTGACACCGAGGTCACCGTTGAACTGACGTTTGATGGCACTGATTTTGACACCGATGCCACACTCACCGTCACTGTGGAAGCAGGCGCGATAGTAGGTTACAGCGGTCCTGCATTTGTTAACCAAATCCCCGTTAGTGCAAGTACGGAATCGGTGACAGCCTCAACTGCGTCTCCGTTGACAGAGTCAACCTTGGATGGGAGCGTGGTCACACTGACATTAAGCGGTCGTAGCTATGAACGGTCCAGTTTCAGCATCAGAAATGCCGTGACGGTATCCGGCATTGACGGTGTCACCGTTGACACGTTCGGTGTAGACCGCGTAAGCGACACAACTGTGACAATTGAACTCGAATTCAGTGGGAACTTCCAAACCGACAGTCGTCTAATCTTCACTGTGGGGACAGATGCCATAGCAAACTACACCGGTTCTGCACTCACAGCAGAAATATCCGTCACCGCCGGGCTTGAAGCAGATGCCAATAACGATGGTGTGGTGAGCGTCGAAGATTTAGTGTTGGTGGCATCGAACTACGGACAGACAGGGACAAACAGTGCCGATGTCAATGGCGATGGCGTGGTAGATGTTGACGACGTTCTCGTGGTCACTGGCGCACTAGACAGCGCTGGAACCGCACCTTCAGTCCATCCACAGATACTTGAGCTATTCACCGCAGCAGATGTAAAATCGTGGCTTTCCCACGCACAGCAACTCAATCTCACCGACCCAACATCCCTGAAGGACATTCGCTTCTTAGAGCAACTGCTCGCAGCACTGCTCCCGAAAGAAACCGTCCTGTTGGCAAACTATCCCAATCCGTTTAATCCTGAGACATGGATACCGTATCATCTTGCAGCGGATGCGGATGTCACCCTGACTATTTACGACATGAATGGACAGGTGGTTCGGCAGTTTGGGCTGGGCTATCAAGCTGCCGGGAAGTATCAGAACCGCAGCCGTGCCATCTATTGGAACGGCAAAAATGAGTTCGGAGAGCAGGTGGCGAGTGGTGTCTATTTCTATCACCTATCCGCGGGGGATTATTCCGCCACGCGGAAGATGGTGATCCTCAAGTAGGAGTTGGGATGCGTACAACACTAGGTTGAATGATGAAGGCGAGTAGGTGGGAAAGTGAGTCGAGATAAGGACGTCGATCTTTCCCTCTACCCTTTGCTTTAACACGACGCTCCTGAGGAGGAAACGTTTGAAAACCGTCATTTTTCGTTTCACCTTGTCTGTGATAATAATCTATCTCACCTGCAGCGCACTCAATCCCGCCGTTACTGCGTCCCCACCATCGGGAGGCAACGAGACACATTTTCGTGGTGTTATTGATGATCAATGGAACAAACAACTCTCGGGCCAATTCCCCTACCGCCACTATGCCCGAACTTCTGTTGCGAATTTGAACGGCGGCGAACCTCGTACGGTGCGGATGATTTACTTCTTGCCCAATAATCGCTCGTATAACGCTGACATCGTCCAGCGGATGAAAGATGATTTGCACACCACTCAGAAGTTTTTTGCCGAGCAGATGGAGGCGCACGGCTACGGGAAGCTAAGCTTCCGCATCGAAACTGACGCCCAAGGCGAGCCAATGGTGCATCGCGTCAATGCCGATCGACCGCATGATCACTATATCAATAATCTGCAGTTTATTTTTGATGAGATTGAACAGCGGTTTGATCTCGCAAAAAATATTTACTTCATCCTCATTGACAATCGTACGGACGTGGTTGATCGCGCCTCACACGGCGGCGCCGGAGTCAGGATAAGCAAAAAAGAGGGATGGGCGTTGCTTCCGACCGTAACCGATTGGAAAATCGTGGCACATGAACTGGGACACGCCTTCGGATTGAGTCACGATTTCCGAAAGCGTGCGTACATCATGGGGTATGGCACTAGTCTATCGGGGAGTCGGTTATCTGCATGCGATGCCGAATATTTGTCCGTGCACCCCTACTTCAATCCCGATACCCCAATTGAAGAGGGAGAGCCACCCACCATCGAACTTCTTTCGCCACGTGCCTATCCGGTAGGTTCACAGAGCGTTTCGGTTAGACTCAAGATCAACGATTCAAAGGGGCTCCACCAAGTGCTCCTACGCGGTGCAATTTCCAGTCTGATAGATTGTCGCGGATTAGCGGGTAAAAAAAATGCCGTCGTTGAATTTGACTATAAGGGCGTTTTTACGGAGAAGGGTTTTACGAGTTTTTCTGACCTTGTTACACGGACGATTTCTGTCGAGGCTGTTGATACTGATGGAGATTCGAGTGTTAAGGTTTTTAGGCTTATAATCCCGGAAGATCGGGTTGATGCGGATGTCGAGGTCAATATCCCCGACCCCAACCTCCGCGCTGCGGTTGCGGAAGCCATCGGGGTGTCGCCAAGTGCCTCCATTATCCGGGGTTGGATAGCACAATTGACCTATCTTAACGCAACCGAAGCCAACATAAGCGATTTGATCGGGCTTGAGTTTGCAACCCGGCTGAAAGTGCTGCAGGTTTGGAGTAACCGCATCTCGGATATGTCACCGCTGGCAGGATTAACCAACTTGAGAAGCCTGAGCCTTCGGAAGAATCGCATCTCGGATATTTCGCCGCTCGCAGGATTAACCACATTGACACATCTGCTCCTTCGAGAGAATCATATCTCGGACATATCACCGCTGGCAGGCTTAACCAACCTGAAAGAGCTGCATCTTAGTTCCAACTCCATCTCTGACATTTCACCGTTAGCAGGATTAACCCAACTGTCGGTCCTATATCTTAGCGACAACAATATTTCGGATATCTCAGTACTTGCTGGATTAACCCAGTTGAGCTCGTTGTATCTTAGTACCAACAATATCTCGGACCTCTCGGCGGTGGCAGGATTAACCAAACTGAAACAGCTGCACCTTCGAGAGAATCGCATCTCGAACATTTCATCGTTGGCAGGCTTAACCAACCTGTTCTTCCTGGATCTTAACACCAACTTCATCTCTGACATCTCACCCTTGGTAACAAATACGGGATTAAGAAGTGGAGACACGGTTATTGTGTGGGTAAATCCTCTGAGTTACCAATCCATCCACACGCACATCCCAACCCTCCAAAGCAGAGGGGTTACAGTTCGGCTTAATGACCGCGCGCCCACGCCTCCCCTGAAAATCTTAGGTGACAACCAGCGGGGCGCACCCGGTGGAACACTCGAGCAACCGTTTGTTGTTGAAGTCCGGGATCAGAACGGGGTAGCGTTCGCAGGGGTGCCGGTGACATTTGCCATCACCGCAGGTGAGGGCACACTCAGTGTAACAAACACGATAACTGATGAAGACGGTAGGGCACAGACTACACTGACCCTTGGAGGTGACTTTGGCACAAACACGGTTGAAGCCAGCGTCGAAGGCATTGCCGAAATAGCGACCTTTACCGCCCTTCCCGAAATTGAGTTTCATTTCTCCGTGCCAGCGGGCATCAGCTTGATTCATGTCCCATTAAGGGTGACAGCGGTTGACGGGAGGGCAAAGACCATCACATCTATCGCAGACCTCTACGGAGTACTCGGTGGCGCGTCAAGAGTCAATTTCCTCATCACCTATAACTCCCAAGCCCAGGAGTGGCGCAGCTATTTCGGTGTCTCAGATGCAGGCACTCTTGCCGACAGAATTTTGACTGATGATATGGGGATTATTGCTGGTATGATAGCCCAAGTCTCGGTTCCTCTCGGTGGCACTCCACTAGGGGCCAACGGAAGCAGCGCTATCACCTTGAATCAAGGACTCAACGTTGTGGGGCTGCCGTTGAGAGATTCAAGAATAGAGCGTGTAAGTCATCTATTTGCGCTCGACGGGATTGACGGCAACGTCTCTGTGATTATCCTCACCGAGGGCGGGGAGTTCAAAGCGGTCGGACGCGCGGGTGATCCGGGGGATATAGAAATCACCGGGGGACAAGGCTTTATCATGACCGTCCAGCGAGCGGCGATAGTTGATATCTCCGGGGAGGCGTGGACTAACGTCTCTGGAACGGCTGCCGCACCACCGGTAGCACTCAAGGGTATCGAAGTGGGGAATACCACCCCTGTCTGGGGATTGAGAGGTGCCATTGTTGACGAAGGAACGACGGGCTTAAACAGGCAAAGCTTTCGAGTAACCGTCAAGAACCTTTCAACCGGTAGAGCAGTTGCCACTGTTACCACACCCGATGAGGCAGGTTATCGATCCACCGTCGTTGACATAGAGACAGGCCGCGGCGCTACGGTTGGGGATGTCCTCGAAATCTCCGCTCAGTCTCCCAGCCCGTCTGTCGGTGTGAAACCGCTGCAGTATACCGTCACGGCTGAAGATGTGAAGCGGAGTCTGATTCAATTGCCGGCACTTGTCGCTTATGAGATACCAACAGAAACCGAACTCTTGCCCAACTACCCGAACCCGTTCAACCCAGAGACATGGATCCCGTATCGGTTGGCACAGGACGGTTTCGTCACCCTGACCATCCATGACCTAAACGGTCAGGGTGTCCGCACCCTTGACGTGGGGCATCGGATTGCGGCGGTCTATGAGAGTCGGTCAAAGGCAATCTACTGGAATGGCAGAAACGAGGTCGGTGAACAGGTGGCGAGTGGAGTTTATTTTTTCACCCTGACAGCGGGTGATTATTCCACCACACGGAAGATGGTGATTCTCAAGTAGAAGCGAGATTCGTACCCATCAACCTAAATTATACTACTATTTTTGGAATGTGACAGGAGAAGAGCAGTATGTACATGAATAGTCCCTCCCTCGTCGGATTAACCTTTGGCGTGACCGATGGCGAGACGAACGCCCGAACCGTTTTCGTTGAAAATGGGGTTCCCAAGAACATTCGAGAGATCGGGCTTGGCTGGGAGTTTGAAACGGGGTACATCGAGATGTATGGCAAAAAATCCCTGCTATACGCGGGCTGTGGGATCGGTCGTAACGACTTTCATCTCCGAGCCAGACTCTCGGTCTGCAGCGAAAACGACAAACCGAATTTTGTGGTCGGCACGGATAATATTGGAATCAGCGGTTTTCAGCGTCTGAGCTACGTTTTCTGGCCCCGTGAGGTGCTTGGACATCAGCAGATGGCATTCTCCTCCGATTGGGTCACCCCCGGCGTACCGTTCAACTTTGAAATTGTGCGTAAGGGAACGCGGGTTGTGATCATTGTTGACGGGAAGGCGGTCAAGCATTTCCTATTTGGCGGCGAGCTAACAAGATTTGGATTCTGCTCCTACGAGGGAACGTTGCGGGTACACGATTTTTCCGTTCGGGGCGAGACCATTCCACTGGACTGGAATCGGTCGCAACCGATTGACATCGCTGTTCCCACGATTGATGTGTCTGGTGAGGAGGATCGGCAGGTTGTCGTGGACAAGCAGCCCGGGCAATATCTCGGTCATCCAGACACGGTGCTAATGCCGGACAACAGAACGATGTTCTGCACCTATCCGCTCGGACATGGTGGCCCCGCGTGCCTGCTGAAGAAGAGCACGGACGGCGGCCTGACGTGGAGCGAACGCCTGCCTGTCCCCGATAACTGGAAGACCGCAAAAAACTGCCCCTGTATTCATCGGCTCGTCGGTCCGGACGGGGTAGAACGCCTGATTGTTCTGGAGGGCAACGGCGATATGCGCCAGTCAATTTCGGAGGATAACGGTGAGACGTGGACGCCGTTTGAGCCGAACGGGCTGCACTGCATTGTCGTCCCGAACCGTGTCCTACCGCTTTCAGACGGACGACACATAGCCATATATGTAGACCATGGGACCAGAAGCCACGGCGATCACGTCATCATGCAGAGTATTACCGCTGATGGTGGGTTGACGTGGGAGAAGCAGCGGTTAATCGCCAAGCACGAGGACGCACTGCCGGACGAACCGGGCGTTATCCGTTCACCAGACGGGACTCAGATCGCAGCGGTGATGCGTGAGCAGTCGCGAGCGTATAACGCGATGATCATCACCAGCAATGACGAAGGGCAGACGTGGTCGGAATGCGGGGAGGCCGCTGCGGGCGTCACCGGAGATCGGCACAATCTCGCCCATGCGCCCGACGGTCGTTTGGTGATTGTTTTCCGAGACACCGCGCTCGCCAGCAGGACGAAATTCAATTTTGTCGCGTGGGTCGGTACTTACGACGATCTTGTCAACGGTCGAGAGGGAGAATATCGTGTGCTGCTGCTACAGCATCAAGGCAACTTCCCACCTGAGGAATACGGGGACTGCGGCTATGCTGGTTTAGAGGTGCTGCCGGACGGCACATTTGTCGCAACCACATATCTCATCCACAAGCCGGGCGAAGAACATTCCGTCGTCAGTGTGCGCTTCAATCTGGCGGAGTTGGATTCGCGTGTGGCAGAGTTGAAGCAGTAATCCGAATTTAACGCAAAGTCGCTAAGACGCAAAGAGCGCAGAGAAAAGCGAAAAAATTCAGGGATTCTCTTATATTTTTGATAATTCATGTTAAGCAGCTGTGTAACAGAAACTGAGTTTTTGTCAAAAACTCGGTTTCTCTTTGCACCCTACCGGTGAACCCCTTTCTCCCAGTGTCGAACGAGTGGGTCAAGATCATCCCAGAATGTGTCTGGAATCTCTAACTCAACGGCTTCTACATTTGCCACCGCTTCCTCAGGGGTTCGAGCGCCCGGAATTGCCGTGGTCACCTGCGGATGCCGGGTAGGCCATTGCAACGCCGCAGCGACGAGCGGAATCTTGTACTCTTGGCAAAGCCGCTGAATCTTGGCAACGTGATCCAAACATTCTTGACTGAAGGATCGCCTGCCGTAATCCCTCCCCGGTATAGGTCCCGTCGCCAGAAGTCCTATCTCAAGCGGCGTGGCGCATGAAATTCCGATGTTATATCTCTCCGCAGCAGGCAGAATACGTTCAGCTGCTTCTTGGTTCAACAGACTCCACGCATCGGGGACAACCGCTGCGTCAAATTCCCCCGTTTCGATATAGGGCGTGTTGGTCGGCGGATCGTTGGACGCCGAACCGATAAATCGCACCACCCCTTCGTTCTGAAGTCGTCGCAACGCCCCCAATGCGCCATTCTTGCTCATCACATCTTCCATCGGCACACCCATCGCATCGTGGATATAGACCAGATCAAGTTGTTCCAATCCAAGCCGTTCAAGGCTCGCTTCCACGCTGCGTAAGGTGCCGTCAAAAGAGTGGTCTTTCCCCTCGCGATAAGCGCCCGTTTTGGTGACAACCGTGCATTTAGCGGCAAGGTCCGGCCGGGCTCTTAGAGCGTTGCCGACAATCTTCTCAACGGCTGTACCCCCATAGAGCGGAGCGGTGTCGATCAGGTTGCAGCCTGCCTCAATAGCAGCGTGAACCGCCCGTGCCCCCATCTCTTCATCTAAGTCTCGGGGCGGCTCCGATGGTTGGCTGCCGATGTATATGGTTCCAAGCCCAATGATAGTGACCTCAAGCCCTGTGCGTCCCAGAATTTTCGTTTTCATGGTAACCTCGCTTGGTTGGTTCATTGGTTTATTAGTTCATTCATGTAGGATTGAACCAATGGAATTGTCTTCACGTTTCACGCATCACGTTTCACGCCCGGTGTTGGTGTGCGTAAGATTTCGCTAGCGACGTAAATTACACTACACGCTCTGTGCGAACTGATCTAGGTGGTGTCGGGCACGGTTAATCTCGTCGGTCACCTCTGCGGTCGTATCAAGGATCGGGATCCCACGCGGAACCGGATGCATAAAGATCTCCGTCCATCCGGAGAAGTTAATCTTTTTTAACGCAGATAAAATCGGCGCAAAATCCAAAGTACCCCGCCCCGGCAGCTGCATCAATTCCTGTTCTTTGGGTAACTTCTCGTGGCAGCCCATGCCGTGTTGCCACGCATAGAATAGGGCTAAACCATGCCCCAGATCCGCAATCAGCTGCGCCACCAATTCCGCATCGTCTGGAAGGTGGTAGGGCGCCAAGGCGATGCCGAGATACGGGGAATCCGTGAACTCAATCAACCACTGCATCGAGTCTGGCGATTCGATCAGCGCGCTGCTATGGTTCTCGATGCTGATGGTGATGCCGTGCTGCTCGGCAGTTGCGATGTGCGGCTTCAACCCTTCTGCGAACTCGGCGACCGCTGCACGTAACTCCTCACCCGCTAAATTCTTAGGTCCCTTGCTACCAGTCACAATTAAGGAAGCACCAAACTCTTGGCAAAACGCCATCTCGTCCGCTAAACCGAAGGGACCCAGATCGAAACGGGTTGATACCCCTAAACCCACCCCGTGATCCGCAAGTAGCGCCGCAAAAGCCTCGTTCCCCATCGACTCAACCTGCTCCCGTTGATCGCCGTGGACACGCGGCCAGATATCTATGTGCTCACTCCCAATCTTCTTCACTTCGGGGACGATTTCAGCTAAGGAGATTGTGCCGTACATGCACGAAGCCAAGATATAGTTTAATTCAAATGGTGTGTCATTCATGGCTTATCCACCTCCACCGATTCGCCGCTCTTACCGGACTGATATGCTGCCTCGATAATAGCCAAGACATGACGGCCTGCTGCAGGGGAGACCGGAACCTCCCCATCGTTTTCAATCGCATCCACGAAGCATCGCACCGCCACCGGCAACCCAAGCTCGTCCGGTCCTTCACTCTCCACCGGTGGATGTGCCCACTCTCCTGTTTCCTTACGCCACACCGCCACCGGTGCCTCGCCGCCAAAGCGGATCTGCCCCTCAGTGCCCAAAATCTCATTCACACTGATGCCGCCCACCAGCGCCGACCAGCCGACCTGTATCGAAGTTGTTGCCCCGTTGGTGTGCTCAATCAGAACTAGCGCCGTGTCCTCCACCTCGATATCCTGTACATGGCGACCGATTCGTGCATAGACCCTGACCGCAGGTGAGCCGACATAGTTGAGTGCGGTGTAGACTTGATGATAACCGTTGTCGATTAGGGGACCCCCGCCCCCAGCTCTGGCTTCGGTGCGCCACTGCTGTGAGACGCCTCTGCCCACCACGTGGGACCCACCAAAGCCCTCGGAACGCACCAGAAACACCGATCCGATCGCGCCCGCCTGTATCTGCTCCATCGCCGCCCGGTGTGCCGCCGAGAACAGTTGATTATGCCCAACCGTCATCTTGCGACCGGTGCGCTCTGACGCAGCGATCATCCGGTCAACCTCTTCCAAGTTGGTAGCGATAGGTTTTTCGAGAAATACGTGAGCACCACGCTCCATCGCAGCGATCGCTTGGGGTTCGTGCAGATGGTGAGGGGTGCAGATATGCACCAAGTCCAGTTTTTCTTTGGCAAGCATCTCTTCCCAATCGGTATAAAGATGCCCCGATGCAACCCCCAGTTTTCCGCCCATTAGATCAAGGCGTCCTTGGGCGAGATCTGCCAGTGCGGTAACTGTGACACGTCCCTCCAGACTTGCTAGCACGGGTCCATGCCGACGTTCAGTAATTCCACCACAACCGATAATTCCTGCTCTTAACATGAATCGTCCTCCTCAGTGCGATTATAATAAATGTCGTTTATTCTGTCAATTTCTTTATTGGTTCATCGCTTCATTTAGCCCCAGAGGGGCGACATGTGTATCTGCAGGGCGGAACGCAAGAAGAATGGATGAACCAACTAATGAATCAATGAACTCCCCGATACATCGGGACAGGCGGGATCCAAAGCAACTTCAACAAGCTGGAAACAACTTTCTCATTAGCTCGCACCAAAGGTTAATACTCCGCTAGGACCAAAACAGGAATGGCCCAAATTCCCATTTTTCCCGTCAAAACTACCGCTTGCAATTCTATCTCTTGAAAGTTATAATTCTACTCAATACGAAAATCCTGAAGACAGTAGATCCAACGAATGACTTTCTAAAATCCCTCACTGTCTATACCTACTATGCGGGTGAATGAATATTATCAGTCACACACAATTTTTAATCCCCACCCAATTTTGCAAATGAACCCGACACTGCCGACCAATGCAGGAGGAAATAATGAAATATGTGGAGCTTGGCACAACCGGAGAGCAGGTTTCTCTTGTCGCCTTGGGGTGCATGAGCCTAACACCCACCGCGAAGGAACGCAGCATCGCAACCGTCCATCGTGCCTATGAACTCGGCATCACTCTATATGACACTGCTGACATCTACGGTGACGGCGAATCCGAAAAGATACTCGGAGAAGCCATCCGAGAGGGCAATATCCCTCGTGAAAAGGTGATTATCGCCTCCAAATGCGCCGCCCTGCGGTACGAAAATGTATATACATGGAATCTGTCCGGGGGCTACATCAAGGAGTGCTGTGAGGGATCGCTCAAGCGGCTGGGGGTGGACTATATAGACCTTTATCAACCGCACCGAATTGACTATCTCGCGCATCCCGAGGAAACCGCCCGTGCGTTGGAAGATCTGAAAGCAGAAGGGAAGATTCGACATGTCGGCGTCAGCAACTATACGCCAGATGAGATCCGCGCCATCTCCGCTTATACCCGCGTAGAAGCACTCCAGACGCTATTTCACCTGTTAATCCAAGAGCCATTGGAGGGTGGTCTCGCCGCGGTCTGCCTACAAAAGAAGATGAATATGCTCTGCTACAGTCCACTTGCAGGTGGACTGCTCACGGGAAGTAAACCGCTGCCGCACACCTTCGATCAAGGGTTCGGTGATTGGCAGGAACAACGGGAGCAGGGCGTCGTAGCACAGGTAAAGATAGTCGCTGATCGATACGGCACAACCCCGGGGCAGATCGCTTTGGCGTGGCTCATGGCACTGCCCGGCGGCGTTATCCCACTCGTAGGCACCGGCAATCCCGACCACATTGCGGAAGGCGCGAAGGCTGCGGATATTACGCTGGAGCGCGATGATTGGTATGAACTGACCATCATCGGGCGGGGCCGTCGGATGCGGTGGCGGGGAAGACCCTATGTCTACCTGAAGGATCGGTAGTGTTCGTTCATTGGCATATTGGATTGATGAACCCCTGAAAGGAGATACACTGTGATTGATTTTTCACGCTCCACGTTTACTTGGCATTCACTTCCATGGACGCCCGATCCCTACTATCGTTGGACTGGCGGTTTTGTGGGAGAACCTGGCCAAGCGTATCATGTCCGATTCGGCCTCGAAGCCAGCTGCGAAGTCCGAGACGAATCGAGCGGACATGTTAGAAAAATGTTTCTCGGGGCACCGTGTCGGAGTGAGTACACAATCGCGTCCCGAAACATGTTCCAGATTCCAAGCGGTGAGTGGCGTATGGCTTTCAGCGATGAATCCCAGTTGAGCATCGCGAGAAGACCGAGCAACGAATCCGAGGAAGCCTCAACGAGAAAGCTCAGCGAGATTTATCAAAGTTACAAGGTTGATGTGCGCTCTCATGAAAACTTTTCTGAGCTAACCGATATCGGTGAGATCTGTGACGCAACCCTGAACGGCGATCTATTGAACGCAAGGTCAACCTACCGCGATGCCGACCGTGGACTCTCGATCTCGGTCGAATATCCTGTAGATGTTATGAACCTCAATGTAGAGGATAATAAGCAGTTCCAAGTCTGCACAGGTCCCATCATGCTGCCCGACCTCCGCACTTGGGACGGAAACGACGTTAAACGTGTGTTTCAGGCGCAGGTCGCTATCTCCGCATTTGACTGGGTGGAGTTCATCTTGCTGCGGGAGATCAACGCATCGGATGCGGATCGGGAATGGCTGGACAAGCCTCGTGGTCGAGATCGTCTGGAACTGCGAGATCCGAACAACCCACCGCCCAACTATCCGCCCGCCCGCCCCCGTCCAACCGTTTATAACGAGGTCTGGGAGTTCGAAGCCACCAATGTTGTGTTACGAGCGGATAATCCAGTTTAATCCACTAATTCATTGTCAGTGACAAACACAGATCTGCATTCCCTTCAAATCCCATAGGAACAGAAACCGAGTTTTTTCTTCAAAACTCGGTTTCTTCGTATGATGCACATCCGGAAAAATCTTAAACCTTATTTTAACATAAGAGGTATTTGATGCACGCAGAAATTGTTATGATTGGAACCGAGCTCCTGCTCGGAGAGATTGTCGACACGAACGCTAACAGATTGGCACTCGCACTCCGAGATATTGGGCTTGACCTATACTACAAAACAACTGTCGGCGATAATCTTGACCGAATGACTGAGGTCCTCAACCTGGCGCTGGATCGGTCGGATGTCATCATCACCTCCGGCGGCATCGGTCCGACGGTGGACGATGTCACACGCCAAGCGGTTGCGAATGCGACAGGCCGTAAACTGGTTTACAGCACGGAATTAGAGGCGGAGATTGCCGCACGTTTCAACCGTTTTGGTCGACCAATGGCGGACAACAATAAACGCCAAGCCTACATTCCCGAAGGCGCAACCCCGTTGACAAACCCGGTGGGAACAGCCCCCTGCTATTTGAGCGAAGATGTGAATGGCCGTGGGTGCATCATTTCGCTGCCGGGTGTTCCGAGGGAGCTGGACCACATGATGGAGAACACCGTCATCCCGCTGCTGATTGAACGCATGGGTGGCATCAAGGTGACGCGGGTTCGTGTGCTGCGCACATGCGCGGTGGGAGAGAGTAATATCGATCGGGGCATCGGTGATCTGATGACGGAGGGGAATCCTACCGTCGGACTGGCAGCACATATCGGTCAGACGGACGTGCGGATCACCGCAAAGGCGGATACGGACGAGGAAGCCGATACGCTTGTCGCTGGGATGGAAGAAAAACTCCGTGAGCGGTTGGGGGTCGCCGTGTATGGTGTGGGGAAGGTAACGGTGGCTGAGGTTGTCGGTGAGTTGATGCAGGAAAAATCGCTCAAGATAGGTGTCGTTGATACACTCGCCGGCGGTCAACTCGCACGAGATCTCGTTGAGTCCGGCTACGCCGACTTGGTTACAACTAACCTATCCCCGGCAAACTTAGCCGAGGCGTCGAAACACGCGGATGCTGCCATCGCGGACCCTACGGATGTTGAAGAAGCGCGTGCCCTCGCTGTGTCCCTCGCTGAGGATGTGACACCGTCGGGTGGTATGGGACTTGCAATGATTGGACCCTATGAAGATTCTTCTACCTTTATTGCCTTGAATGGACCTGGGAAGACTCGTCTCTTTGAGCGGAGTCGCAATTATCAGGATAGCGATCATATTCGTCGGTGGTTGGTTGTCCAATCCTTGGATTGGGTGCGCCGCACGCTGCTCGGACAGATGAAATCGCCGGTAGATTGGAATTGATATAGAACCAATGGTGCTAGTTTGCAGTTGTTAATAACGTGATGCGTGAAAATCATTGGTTTATCGGTTCATTTAGCCCCAGAGGGGCGACATGTGTATCCGAAAGGCAGAACGTAAGGAGAATGAATGAACCAATGAACTCCCCGATAAATCGGGATCCAAAGCGATTTGAACAATGTGGAAACGGCTTTCTCACTAACTAGCACCAAAGGTTATAGAGGAGATAAGGCTAATGGAAGAAGAACTTGGACGTTTAATCAAAGTACCGCTCCGGGAGTTCTGGGAAGGTGAAGCGAGTGTTTTCACCCCTTGGTTAGCTCGTGAGGAAAATATAAGCCTGCTCAGTGAGACGATTGGAGTTGAGCTTGAAGTCGAGGCGCAGGAAAAAAATGTTGGTCCGTTCAGGGCTGATATTCTGTGTAAGGATACAGTAACGGACAATTGGGTAGTCATTGAAAATCAGCTTGAGCGGACAAATCACACCCATCTCGGACAGTTATTGACATACGCCGCCGGGTTGGAGGCTGTAACAGTAGTATGGATCGCGGAACGCTTTACGGATGAACACCGTGCTGCACTGGATTGGCTCAACGAGATTACAGATGAAAGGTTTAGCTTCTTTGGGCTGGAGATTCAACTGTGGCGAATTAATGATTCACCGATGGCACCGAAGTTTAACGTGGTCTCACATCCTAACAGTTGGCAGAAAACTGTTACGAGAATATCGCGAGGTGAATTAAGCACCACAAATCAGTTGTATCTCGAATACTGGACGAAGCTACGAAATCTTCTAGAACAACGTGACGGCGTGATTAACCCCAGAGAACCTCGGACTGCGAACTGGCTAGGTGTTAGCATTGGTCGCTCAAAGTTTCTGCTCGCTGCTTCTGCTAGCGTGAGAGACAAATGGATCTGTGTGAGCCTTACGCTTAGAGGCCCCGATGCAAAACCTCACTTCCAGCTCTTGAAAAGGGAAAAGGCAGATATCGAAGAAGAGATTGGTGACAAGCTGAAGTGGGATGAAAAGGACGATTGGGAGCGAAGCGAAATAAGCCTCTCTCTGGAGAAAATTGATCTCGAAGACCGCTCAGACTGGAACAGACAGCACGAGTGGTTATGTAAAAAACTCGAAATCTTTCACAAGGTCTTCTCGCCGCTGGTTAAGGGGCTCGATGCCAGCGATTATCTCCCCGAAGAGCACGAGACGGACGAATAGACGAAAAAGCATTGGCTATAAATGGAAAGTGAAATTGATACCGCCACAACCACAACCTCCGAGGACCAGCAGCGCGTCACCCGATCTGCCGGGATCGTGAGTGTCGCCGTCATGGCGTCGCGGCTGCTGGGCCTGGTCCGAGAGAAGGTGATTGCCTACTACTTTGCCGCCGGCGTTGGCGGTGATGCGTTCTATGCGGCGTTCCGAATCCCAAACCTGATGCGGGATCTGTTCGGCGAAGGCGCGTTGAGCAAGGCGTTTGTCACAACCTTTACAGCGACCGAGTTGGAGGACGGCGAAGAAGCCGCTTGGCGTTTGGCGAGTCGAGTTTTTAACGCAAGTTTCCTCCTGCTAACACTGATAACGGTCATTGGGATTTTCGCTGCCCCCGCTATCGTCGATCTGATATTCACCGGCAAGGGGTTCCAAGAGGTGCCGCTCGATCCGTCGGAACATTCCGGATTCGAGTCCAAGCGTGATCTGACCGTCTACCTGACCCAGATCATGTTTCCGTACCTGATACTGGTTTCGCTGGCAGCGGTCACGATGGGGCTTCTCAACAGCAAGGGCAAGTTTGGGTTGCCCGCCTCCGCGTCCTCTTTTTTCAACGTGGGTTCGTTAATCGTTGGGGTGTGGGGTTACTATATCGCACCGAGCCTTGACCTACACCGGACAACGGCGATGGCGGTTGGCGTAGTCGTTGGAGGCGCGTTGCAGTTCCTAATCCAGGTGCCGTCAGCACGGCGGGTTGGATTCCGCTATCAGCCCCTTCTCAGCTTTCGTGACGAACGGGTGCAACAGGTGATGCGGCTGATCGGACCGGCGATCCTTGGGGTCGCTGCGTTGCAGATAAACGTGCTGGTCAACTCAATCTTTGCATCGCAGGGCGGGGGCTGGCTGACCTGGATTAATCGTGCCTTTCGGCTCATGCACCTACCGATCGGTGTCTTTGGCGTTGCGATCTCCACCGTCGCCCTGCCGAACCTCGCGAAATTGGTCACAGAGGGAGACATGGAGGCGTATCGCCGTTCTTTCTCGTATGCGCTGCGTCTGACCTTTCTGCTCACGGTGCCTGCATCGATCGGGTTGATGGTACTTGCTGAACCGATCTGTCGCCTCATCTTTGAGGGGGGGCAAGCGAGTCCTCTCGATACGCAACAGACAGCGGGCGCCCTGTTCTACTACGCCTTCGGTCTCTGCGGTTTTTCGGCAGTCAAAATCGCGACGGACGGATTTTATACCTTCAACGACACACGCACTCCTGCTATAATTAGCCTGTGCACCGTTGGACTCAATATCACCCTGAACTACCTCTTTATCTACCAGCTCGGCTTCGACCACCGATCCCTTGCACTATCGACCTCCTGCACGATTACGCTGAATTTCCTTGCGTTGCTGTTTCTTCTGCGCGGAAGGGCAGGCGAATTGGGATTAGCCCGCATCTGGCTACTACTAATTAAACTCGCACTTGCTTCTGCTGTTATGGGGGGCGTCTGCTGGTGGAGTTACACACAGATTGAGGGATGGCTGGGTGTCGAAAGCATTACCGCTCGGCTCATCGGTGTGTTTGTCCCGATTGGGTTGGGCGTAGCGGTTTTGGTAGTGGGCGCCAAGTTAATGCGGATCCGAGAGCTGGATCAACTGCTAAGCGCAATCGCTCGACGGCTGTAATAGTCCACTGCTTCATTGAATGGGAGGACTGGACATTGTGCTCCTCTGGAGCGCGAGAGATGGACGCACCGCCGTCTGGTTCACTGATGCATTTGTTCATGGTTGTGATTAATGAACTTTTGAACTAATGAACTGATGAACCCGATCTGTTCAACGGTTACGGTCTACGCCCCTATTTGGGTTGATAATTTTCGTGGTGCACAACCGTCGATGAGGACAAACGGACGGATTTACCGCTTGGCGTGTCAAGGTAGCCGAGTCGCAGCAGCGTAATAATCTCATGGGAGTCTGGGATATTAAAGGATTCCTGAATTTTTTCTCGATCATCCTGACTTTCCAGCGGTGCACTGACAAACTGTGTGCCGATTTCAAGTGCTGTGGCCGTTAGGAGTAGGTTCTCTACGGCAGCGCCCATGCCCAGCCACATCCACCGATCCCCGCCTTCGCCGGGCGGGCGTCTGGTACCGTCCATCAGGACGAGGAGGAGCAGCGGCGAACTGCGGACAAGCTCGGAGATTTCTTTGGCCGGCACCTTGCCTGCGCCCAGATGTCCCAGAATACTGAGATGTTTCGCATGTTTCAGAAGTGGCTTGAGTTTAGTCGGATCTTTACGGAACATCGGCGGGAGATCAACATGATCGGTCAGCAGCACGCCGTCGCGGCGTTCTTCCCACTCCGCTTCTGTCAGACGCATCCAGCGGCTATTGTCATCCAGAAAAGTACTGTCTTTGAATTGATCAACAACACTCTTCGCGGTCAACTCCGCAAGGGCGCTTTTCCCAGCGTTTTCACGAATAATGAGGAACTCCCAAGGCTGTGTGTTGAATGGGGAGGGCGCCCACTGCGCCGATTGGATGAGTTGGTCAAGGTGTTCCTCAGAAATTGCGTCTTTGCGAAAGTCGCCGCGATGGGTGCGGCGTTGGGCGATAGCATCGAAAAGGTCCATAGGGATCTCCTAACACAAGGCGTAATATATCAGCGTAGCTGCGGATCCAACCCTATACGTTCCACGCTTCACATGTAAGGAAAGAAAATGGCACAACAAACAGAAGTTTTAATCGTTGGCGGTGGTATTTGGGGACTGAGCACCGCCTATCACTTAGCTAAATCAGGACAGAAGGATGTGCTCGTTCTTGAGCGCAACGAGGAAATCGCTGTCGAGACGACACCACAAGCGGCAGGACTCGTCGGTCAAATTCGGTCCTCGGCTACCATGCTGAATGCGATCCGATACGCGCTCGAACTGTTCTCCCAGTTTCCAAACGAAACCGGACATGATACCGGTCTGCGCCAGACCGGGAGTTTGATGGTCGCGCTCACACCAGAACGGATGGAAGCCTACGGGCGTCAAATCGAACGATCCCACCGAAACGGGATCGAAGCGGACTTTGTCTCCCACGCCGAGATGGCTCGTCTCGCTCCCGCGCTGGATGTCAGCAAGGTTGAAGGTGGGTATTTCGTCCCAAACGACGGATATGTTGATCCTCAGCAGTGCGCTCGTGCCTATGCCGCTGCCGCAAGGGATTTGGGCGTCCAAATCCAATTGAATACGCCGGTAACAGGATTCCGACAGCGCAATGGGGAGATTCTCGGTGTTGAGACCGAAAACGGTTTAATCGAGTCAAATCAACTCGTGATCACCGCTGGACCGTGGGGTGCTACGCTCGCCAAGAAACTTGGCGCAACCACGGCGGCACAACCGATTCGCCATCAACGCGTCCGCACAGTGGCAAGTCCCGGAATCCCCGACCACCATCCTGCTGTACGTGTCACCGATGTCAGCTGCTATCTGAGACCCGACAAAGACGGTTACCTCTACGGGTTCTTTGAGCCAACACCGGTCAGCATTGATCTGGAAGCGATGCCATCCAACTTCAGGACAGGGGATATTGAACCGCCTGTGAAGGTCATGGCGGAAGCGCAGAGACGGCTCGTTCCAACCTTCCCGATCCTGAAAGACCTTGAGATTGCCGAGTATCGACGTGGGATGACCACATTTGCGCCGGACGGCGCCTATCTGATTGGTCCCGTGCCGGGTATTGATCGACTCTACTTAGCCACCGGTTGCGCCGCGCTGGGAATCGCCGGTTCCGCAGCGGTCGGTCGATGGCTTACGAACTGGATCATCAACGGAAGCCCCGGCGAAGATCTGGGTATGTTCTCCCACCAACGGTTCGGTGCCCAAGCTGCTGATCAGGACTGGTTGCGTCGAGAGAGTGAACAGTTCTACGCAAACTACTACGGTATCCGCGCCGACGAATGAAACGCGAAGACGAGAAAGCCGCATTGAACTATTGAACCCTTGAACTTAATAAAAAGGTCAGCGATGACAGAACGTGAAGACGATATCGACGATAAAAATCCTAATCCTGAACCTATTGGCCGTCAACGAGCGATACGGGTTGATGTGCCGACAAACCTAGACAACATTCGGGTTATCCTGTTTGAGCCACGTGAGCCGGGTAACATCGGATCTGCGGCAAGGGCGCTCAAGGGAATGGGGCTCTCGCAACTGTATCTCGTCAATCCTGTCCCATTTCTTGAAGCTAAACCGACATGGTATATGGCACACGGTGCAACGGACGTTATCGAGAACTGCTGCGTTGTGGATACGCTGGAGGAGGCTCTCGAAGGAATTCAGTTTCTCGTCGGCACCACCCACCGACGACGCGACCCAAGACTGCCACCCTCTGTCTCAGCGAGAGAAGCTGCACAGGAGATTGCTGCTGTTTCACAACATCAGGGGGTCGGGCTGCTATTTGGGCGTGAGGATTTTGGACTATCCACCTCCCAAATCAGCCACTGTCAGTTGATAGCAAGCGTTCCTATGGCAGCGAAAAATCCCTCTCTGAATCTAGCTCAGGCGGTACAGGTCTTCGCCTACGAAGTCTTTCTTGCAAGCGCAGGTGACATCCCGCCGCCGGAGTTGGAGTATGCAGACGTCAACGAGATCGAGGCGTTTTACGGTCGTATCACAGCACTGTTACAACGGATCGGTGTTACACCATACAATCACGATTGGGAAACCTATCTGAAATCGTTGCGGCGTGTGTTTTCGCGGACACGGCTGGAAGAGCGAGACATCGCCACCCTGGATATGATCTTCTCAACGACGCTCCGCTACATCACCCGGCTCAACCGCCAACTGGAAGACCAGCCGGAGCCCCCTTCCGTCGATTGCTCGGACGAGGACGATCTCAACACTTGACCTTAATCTCATCGTCCTCAACAATCACTTCGTAGGATCGGACGCGAAGCCGGTCGTCCGTATAGCAGCGTCCGTTTGTAACATCGTAAGCGTAGCTATGCACCGGGCAGACCACCGCGCCATTCCTAACCCGTCCCCTGCCAAGAGGGCCCCGCGCGTGTGCGCAGGTGTTGTCTAAGGCGTAGAAATTCTCGTTGTCAACGTTGAAAACCGCAATCCGTTTCCCGTTCACGGTGAACGCCTTGCCCCGTCCCTCCCGAATATCTGACGTTTTCGCAACCGTCTCATAAGACGACATAACAATCTCCTTTCTCATCAATCTAGGGCTTACACAGTCGAATTTACAGGGTAGGAGCGATCTCCGAATCGCGACATTATTGCTATTGAGCGGTGAGTCGGGAATCGGAATTCCCTCCTACCTTTCATTTAATTCTGATTTTGGTCTAAGAACATCCGAAAGATGTCTTCAAACAGTCGCACATCAGTCAAGGTATCCTCGCCAGATGACCTGAACGGTGTGTCATTCCGCACATTTTCTATGAAATATTCCGCTTCCCGTCGGTACGCCCATGTCCAGTTCGGTTTCGGGATTGGGCGTGAGATCTCCTGCGTCTCTCCGGCTCGATAAATCTCTACCTCCGCGGGGGTGTTTTTCAGCAGCAGCGGCGGTGCCCATGTATGTACCCAGCCGTCTTCAAAGTAAATCTGCGTATGTTCATCCCACCGATAGTGTGAAACCCTGCCCGTTTCAAGCGTTACCCGCACACCCGCCATGTCGAAGATGACAATGCCACTATAACCGTTATTGTCAAGGTCGACGTGTTTGACCTGCACCTGATCCTTGGCATCCAAAAACCAACGCAGCAGGTTGATATTATGGGTGTACTGCTGCAGGTAACCCAAGTAAGGGCGCACCCATTCAGACGGCAGCCAGTCGGGCGTTTGCGCAGGTGCGTCCGGTTTTGGGACATCGCTTGTCACCATCGGTACGTCGAGGTTGCAAATCCACTCCCCGCAGAAACCGTGATTCCGCACATAGGTCATCCCTCCCAATTCACCGGTTGCTCGAAATTCGTCCACCTTAGCCCGGACAAGTTCGTTCCCGGCGTCGTACCGTTTCATATAGCCCACCATCAGTTTCGTGCCGGCAGCTTCCCCTGCAGCGACAATCGACTCCGCCTGTTGGACGGAGACCGCCATCGGTTTCTCCATGAAGACCTGTTTCCCCGCACTAAGGAGATCTTTCGCAATCTCTCCCTGCAACGCAAAATCGGCGGACACCGCGACGGCTTCGATTTCGGGATCGGCTGCAAGTTCAGTGTGATCGGTGTAGAGACGGGGGATCTCCCATCGCTGCTGCACTTTTCGACCGAGTTCGGGGCGTACTTCCGCCAACCCGGTGAATTCGCAGTTGGGGAGGCTGGTGAAGTTCGGGATATGCACCTTCTGCGCCATGAAGCCGCAGCCTACATACCCCAGTCTGATAGGGTCCATTGTTTTTGTTTTCTCCCAAGGTAAAATATCCGCGAATCTTCGCTAATTTTCACGAATGATTTAACTTGGATTCGCATAAGTTCGTGGAAAAATGTTAATGGTTTCAAAGCTTATCTGTTGGTGTAGTGCTCTTTTTATGCGGATCTCATTGCTGTTTCTGTTTCTGTTTCGAAACGATTCCGATTGTCAGGAAATTTGCAGCCAATCCCCAGACACCGGCGTGGATGCCCAGCGGTTTTGTTGCGACCTCCAGCCCAGCAAGGTTGGCGAACATGATTCCCAACGCAATGCAGGTGCCGACGAGCAGCCCAGACAGAACGGCATCGGTGCGGAGGGATTTCAGGTGGACACCGAGGAAGATGGCGGGAGCGACTTGGCACAGCAGCTCAAGTTTAATCTCCGTCAATCGCCAGAGCGTTTGTGGGAGTTGGATCGCCAGAAAAACCAACACCGCCATAAGGCCCCACGAGAAAACTTTTCCTGTAACGGTCAGGTGATGCTGAGAAACATCGGGACGCATCCGCTTATACAGATCTTGCGTGAAAACGGAGGAGACCGCAAGGAGCGCGGAGTCGACGGTGGACATAATCGCAGCGACAGCGGCAGAAAGAAAGAGGATAAGCAGGATTCGGACACCGGGGAGCCGTGCCGCCATGTCGTTTAACAGGAACAGCGCAACCTGTTCGCTGCCGAGCCGATCCAGACCCGGAAACTGCGCTGCGCCAACCAGACCGACCACAAACATAAAGAAAGTTGTGAAAATCGGCATGAAGACCATGATCTGGAAGGAACGCCGCAACGTCTGTTCATCCTTCGCTGCGTAGATGCGCTGGGTGGCGTGTGGGTAGATTGACGGTCCGAAAAAGACGATCGTCAACGTGCTCAACCAGGTGAGTTTTAGTTTCCACGTCGGGGGCTCCCAGAAGGCGGGTTGGGTTGCCATCAGTTTTTCGGCGGTGGCGGGTAAACCGCCGTATTGATAGCAGATTATGCCGAAGATAAAGACACATCCTGCCAATAGTAGAACCCCTTGGATAGCGTCCGTCCATGCGACACTTCGTAATCCGCCGAGCGTCTCGTAGATCAGCATGATTATGGACAGAACAATCACACCTTGGACAAATGTTACATACCCGCCCGTCGATGCCTCAACGATGTAACCAATCGCTTTCAGGTTGCTTAGGATATAATTTCCCAGGGCAATAATGAAGAGAATCGTCGAGAGTACCGTTAACGCCGTAGATCCAAACCGCTGCTGAATGTAGTCGCCGACTGTGATATAGCCGTGCTGCCTAGAGAGTCGGTGAAATTTGGGTGCGTATATCAGATACGCCCCAAGGATAGACATCGAAAAGGTTACGCTGACCAGAAAAAAATAGCCAGTTCGATATACATTGCCCACAAATCCGATGAATGTAAGACCGCTGTATTGCGTCGCATAGAGGGTGAGGAACAGGACAAACAGGCCGAGCCTCCGGTTACCAAGGTAAAAGTCAGCCATCGAATTCTCGCGCCGTGCGAATCGTCCGGCAAGCCCGACCAGAATCAGAGATGTCAAATAGATCCCCATAAAAACGACACCACCGGGACCAAGCAGCGCTGTGGTATTCATATTGTGTGTTTCCAGACTTTAGGCATGCTCAAATAGGGATTAGGAATTTTCACGATTCAAGATCATCGTCATCTTTGGCGGACACGGACCAGTAGCGGCGGAGACAGATCGCCACTATAACGGCGTACAGGATTGTCGTACAAAAGCTATAGAACGCCCAAGGCGGAAACCCAAGAATCTGCACCGAATGGGATTTTGTGAAGAGCCAAGGGACGGTCGCCACAAGGAAGCATGTTAATATGCAATATAGTTTTGTTCGTGTCATCTTTTTCTTCGCTGTGAATTTAGATAGGGACGCAGATTTCGCTGATGAGAACGGAGGCTCATGTAAAAAGTAAAGTGCAAAATGCCAAGCAAAATCGTAGGGGTTGGGTTTCCCAACCCATCGGGCGAGGAAACCTCGCCCCTACGATGCACGAATCCAGTGATAATATGTCTCCAATTATGTGCGCTCTTCAAATCATTCGTGCAGATTTGTGTAGATTCGCGGATGCTTTATCGGACTATATTCCGGGTTGCGGGGCGTCAATCGGTTCGACGCGGACCGGACACACCTTCAGTTCCGCTGTCTCTGTTATTGGGTCGTAGCCGGAGCCGGTGAGGATATTCACAGGTACATCGCTGAAGCTGAAACTGGCAAAGACCGTTCCACGTGGAGAGCGGTTCGTAGATTTCACCTTGACCTTTACGCTGCCACGTACACTCGACAACTCGCACCAGCCACCGTCCCTGAGTCCCCATCCTTCAACATCCGTGGGATTCACCTCAAGCGCTTCCTCGGACAGCAGGTAGTCGATGCCCTGTGCCCGACCGGTTTGGGTACGTGTGTGGTAAGATTGGAGCCGGCGTCCGGTTGTCAGCCAGACCGGGAAATCGTCGCTGATGGTCTCCGCTGGATCTCGGTAACGCACGATTGAGAAAATACCGCGCCCGTTCACAAACTCCTCCTCGTGTAGGCGTGGAGTACCCGGGTGATCTTTGTGCGGCACGGGCCACTGATATTCGCTGTTTTCAATCCGCTCCCAATCCAGACCTGCGTAAATTGGTGAGACGCTGCATAGCTCGTTGAAGACCGCTTTTGGTTCCTCAAAATCGAACCCTGTCAAACCAAGCCGTTGCGCGAGTTGGCAGATGATCCACCAGTCCGGCTGGGCTTGACCCGGCGGCGGCACCGCTGCACGGAGACGCTGGACGCGACGCTCTGTGTTCGAGCAAACACCGTCTGTCTCGCCGAAGGCGGTTGCAGGTAGAACGACATCAGCAAGTTCCGCCGTGTCGGTGGGGAAGATGTCGATGACGACGAGATGATCAAGACTCTTCAAGGCGTGTTCGCAATGGGCGCGGTCGGGATCAGAGAGCAGCGTGTTCTCGCCGTCGATCAGCATGGCGCGGATTTCGTTCCCACACAGGTCAAGTGCGGTCACTTTCGTAATCCCCTTGTCGAGATCAATCTCTCTGCCGTAGAGCTCCTTGAACTTCTCTTGGTTCGCGGGATCCATCACAGACTGAAAGCCCGGATAATTGTTCGGGAGCGCACCGCTATCCCCCGCACCCTGAATGTTGTTCTGACCGCGCATCGGGTTGATGCCGGTGCCTTCGCGACCAATGTTACCGGTCATGAGTGCAAGGTTGCAAAGACTCTGCACATTATCGACGCCGCAGATATGTTCGGTGATGCCAAGTGTGTAGTAAATTGCCCCTTTCCCCGATTCGCCGTACCACTTTGCGGCGGTTTCAATATCCTTAGCCGGCACCCCTGAAATCTCCTCAGCCCAGGCAGGTGTGAATTCGACAAGATGTTCCAGGAACCCATCGCTGTCCGTCGTGCGGTTCTCTATGAAATCGTGGTCTATCATCCCTTCACGAGCGATCACGTGCGCCATGCCGAGCAGGAGCGCGACATCCGAGCCCACCCGGAGCGGCAGGTAGAGATCCGACATCTCTGCAAGCCCAATACGCCGCGGGTCGGCCACAATTAACTTCGCGCCCCCTGCAATCGCCTTCTTGAGGCGTGTCGCTGCCACGGGGTGGCATTCGGTCATATTCGTTCCGATACAGAAAATAACGTCCGGCTTCTCCATGTCAGCCAGTGGGTTCGACATCGCGCCGCGTCCGATTGTGGCTGCCAGACCGGCAACCGTTGGTGCGTGTCAGGCACGGCTACAGTTATCGATGTAGTTTGTACCGAAACCGACACGGATAAATTTCTGCATCAGATACGCCGCCTCGCTCGGTGCACGACCAGAGGCAACGCCGTAGACACTGTGTCTGCCATGTTTCTTGTTCGCCCGCCGAAACCCCTCGGCTGCGCGATCGAGTGCCTCATCCCAACTCGCTTCGTGAAGTTCGCCATCCTCGCCGCGAACAAGTGGGGTTGTGAGTCGGTCAGGGTGGTGCACGAAATCGAAGGCGAACTGACCCTTAACGCAGAGCGCGCCCTCGTTTGCTGGACCGTCCATCGCCGGGTGGATGCCGACTATCCTATCTTCCTTGGTCAGGAGATCGATTGAGCATCCAACACCGCAGTAGGGACAGATGGTGCGCGTTTTCTCGATTTCGCCCGGTCGATCGACCGCACGCATCGCCTTCTTGTCAGCGAGCGCACCGGTCGGGCAGGTCTGCACGCACTGACCGCAGAAGGTGCAGGCAGAATCTCTCAATTCTCCATTAAACTCAGTTGTAATCTGCGTGTGGAAACCGCGGTTCATGACGCTGATTGCGTAATCACCCTCTTGCTCGGCACAAACGCGGACACACCGATAGCAGGAGATACAGAGATCGTAGTCGCGCAGGATAAAGGGATTCTTGTCGTCGCTGTTGCTCGTCCCCGACTGTGCCCCGATGAACCGTCCTGTCCGCGCCTCGTAGCGATTCACAAGCGTAGTTAGTTCCTGTGACGCATAACCGCGTAGCGAATCGACATCCAGTTCGCGGTTTTCGGACGTAACCATCTCCAGCAGGGTCTTTCGGTATTTTTCAATCTCGTCAGTCGCCGTCCGGACGACCATACCGGATGTCGCCTTCGTCGTGCAGGAAGCGACCGGATTTCGGGAGCCTTCCACTTCCACGACGCAGAGCCGGCAACCACCAAACGCTTCGAGCCGAGGGTCATAACAAAGCGTAGGAATCTCCTTCCGATGCCGTTCCGAGATCTCGTAGATCGTTTCCCCCTCGGTGAAGGCGACCTCCTCTCCATCGAGCGTGATTGTTTCGGTTTCTTTCGGGAGGGGTGATTTCATTCTGTACTTCCTTCCTTTCCATACTACGATAAGCGTGTAGCAGTGAACAACGATCAGTGTCCACTAAGAGAGTCTATAGTAACAAAGAGTTCGATTCGTAAGGAAACGCAGCTGCGTTCCCACGCCTAAATCGCACACGCTTCAACCTTCTCTAACACCTCTTTGGGCTTAATCCGCGTTTTGAAAAAGAGCACCTCGCCGGGGATATCTCGAAAATCTTCGGTCGAACAGTTCAGTTGATCCGACACAGCGATAATCATGTTCGGCATAGCGGTCCGTTTCAGTTTCCACAGCTTTTTCTGGAGGTAATCCGGTGTCCAGAATCCAACGATCTCCATCAACGCTCGCCGTCCATCGGGGTGCGAGAAAGCGAAATCTGGGATCATCACCGTGTCTTTGAGGTCGATAATGTCCGTCTCGCGCTCAAGCGTCCACTCTGTATCGATTTTCTCATATTGTGTGGCGAAATGTCGCTCAAGTTCGCTGTCAAACTCGCCGGGATCCCGATAGTGAGATCGTAGCCCAAATTCGTCGTTGAGTTCAAATCGGAGATGGTCGTTTCTGTTCATGACGATTGTTGCATCCAGCCACCACCGATCACAGTGCAACAGGGCGGGCAGGAACAGCGCCATCTGTATACCATATTTCTGCGAGAGGCGGAACATTGATGCGGGACCGTCAAGGACGATCTGATAGCCGTCCGCGTTATTCCCGGAGACGACGTGCATCAGCTTAAAAAACTTGATGAACTGGAACACCAACCTGTATCTCGTTGGGATATTCCGATAGATTCGGATAGTCATCTCGCTGGCGCGGTAGAGCATCGCTTGTGCGAGCGCAACGTTGTACCGATCCAACAACCACTCGACGGTCGGTGCCGCAAACCCTGTCAAGATCCGGTTCTCCTCCAGATCCGCATACATGCCCTCGATCACCGCTTCCGACGAAACGTCAAGTTGACCGGCGATTTTCTCCAACGCCTTCGGACGCGTCCTCCGGTGCAGCCGATCAGCTTTCGTGACAACGGGATGACCCTTGCCTGCGTACGCAAAGATTTGCTCCCGGAGCACCTCCGGCTCAATCGGAGATCGGATCGTAAATTCAGAGCGATCTTCGAGCAGTTTGGCAAGGCCCCGCGTGACGTGGTAATTGGTGTCAGCCGCCTCATAATCCGCCAGCGTCGATGCGAGCGTCCCTTTGGTTTTTTGGAGATGTGCGCCATAAATCCCGATTAAATCCCGTGCAACGGCGCGGTACTTTCTGTTCGCCGGGTTCACATAGCGAGCGAAAACCTCGTCTTCTTTAATTCCATAACGGAGAAGGTCGAGTGGGAGCATCGGATTATTTTACGGGTTATGGCATCTTGATTTTTAGTTAAGTTGGTGACAAGGCTACGGTTCAGATGTCGAGTTTACCACAAGTTTAGATTCACGTCAAGACCTTTGCACCCTGATGCACAACTTATGAAAAATCGCTTGATCCTCCTACAAATGTTTGATACACTGAATGCAAAGTGTAAAACGTGAAACGTGAGAAGCAGCGTCACCTTTTGCCCGGTTTGGGATCCAGGGAAGATGGGGAAACGGGAAAACTGAAAATATATTCAGTGGTACGCTTCAAAACCTGCAAGCATACTGGTGAGGAGAAATATGAGTGAAAACAGAAAACCGAATATACTTCTGATCTTAAACGATGACATGGGCTACTCGGATCTCGGTTGTTACGGCGGCGAGATCCACAGTCCAAATCTGGACCGGTTGGCTAACGGGGGACTGCGATTCACGCAGTTCTATAACACCGCCCGTTGCTGTCCTTCGCGTGCTTCGATGCTGACCGGGCTCCACCCGCATCAGACGGGGGTTGGACACATGATGACGGACGATGGTCTGGAGGGGTATCGGGGCGATCTGAATGACCGCTGTGTCACCATCGCCGAAGCCCTCAAACCTGTGGGATATCGGACCTATATGAGCGGCAAGTGGCACATCTCACGACACACCAACCCGGACGGACCGAAACACAGTTGGCCCCGACAGCGCGGTTTTGATCGCTATTTCGGCATTATCACAGGTGCTGCCAACTACTGGAAGCCGAACACACTGACCCGCGATAACGCACATATTCCACACGACGAACTCCCCGAAGGCTTTTTCCTGACAGACGCAATCAGCGATGAGGCATCTACATTCATCCGAGACCATGCCAGCAACGCTTCGGAGCAACCGTTCTTTACCTATGTCGCCTACACCTCTCCCCACTGGCCCCTCCACGCCCATGACGAAGATATCGAGCGCTACGAGGGACGTTTTGCCGCCGGGTGGGACCAGCTCCGTGAGGAACGGCTGCAGCGGATGCGCGAGATGGGCATCCTTGATGAAGGTTGGGCGTTGACCGATCGAGATCCGACGCAGCCACCGTGGGAGGAAGCCGAGCACAAGGAGTGGAACCAGCGACGCATGGAGGTCTACGCCGCCCAGATTGATCGCATGGATCAGGGAATCGGTCGCATCATAACGGTGTTGGAGGAGACAGGGCAATTGGATAATACACTGATCCTCTTTTTAGCTGATAATGGCGGCTGTGCGGAAGAACTTCAGGGACCTGCCAATCGGGTCGGGAAAGACGGCTTGATCGAGACCGAGACCACCCACGATGGGCAACCGGTCTATCGGGGCAACGATCCGAGCATGATGCCCGGACCGGAAACCACATATCAAAGCTACGGCGTCCCTTGGGCGAATCTGTCCAACACCCCGTTCCGCGAATACAAGCATTGGGTTCATGAGGGCGGCATTGGGACACCGCTCATAGCGCACTGGCCCCAACAAATTCAGGCAGCGGGCGCGCTACGCCATCAACCGGGTCAGCTTCCCGATATCATGGCGACCTGCCTTGAGATCTCTGGCGCGTCCTATCCCGAAGAACACAACGGTGTTCCGATCTACCCCTTGGAGGGCACCAGCCTCACACCGATCTTTGAGGGGGAAGATAATGACAGGGCACCGCTTATATGGGAGCATGAGGGCAATGCAGCGGTTCGAAAAGGAAAATGGAAGCTGGTATGTAAATATCCGGGTGATTGGGAGCTTTACGACATGGAGACCGACCGCACCGAGCGCAACGACCTCTCTCAGGGATTCCCAGATCTGGTTGAGGAACTGAGTGGCTTCTATCAGGAGTGGGCGGCCCGTTGTTATGTCGAACCTTGGAGTGACATTCTGGAAGGGAGAAAAACGGAGGCTTGAGATGATCCTAACGATGAACCAAATAGAGATGGAATTGGGCGGCAAATACCTCGGCTGGCTGCGTGAAGCCAACGATCTACTCGGTGATCGTGAGGCACTTCAAGCCCGGTTGAAAGAGGATGGCTATCTGCTGATCCGCGGCTTGCACGATCCGGAAAAAGTCAAAGCGACCCGTCAATTCCTCCTCGAAAAGTTGGACGAAAATGAGCAAATCGATCGCGAATACCCACTTCTGGACGGTGTACCTGCGGATGGCAAGCGCGGCATGTTTATGGGTGGGAACAAAGCTGTCACCCATGAACCAGCGTTTCTGAATCTGGTCGAGTCGCCGGAGATCATGAATTTTTGCGAAGGCTTCTACGATGCGCCCGTCATCACCTACGATTATAAGTGGCTGCGTGTCGTCGGTCCCGACGGCTTCACCGGCGCACACTACGATATCGTCTACATGGGACGGGGCACACAGCAGCTTGTCACCTGTTGGACGCCGCTCGGCGATGTGCCGCTCGAGATGGGACCACTGGTGATTCTCGTTGGCTCCCACCGTTTTGATGCCCTCAAGGAAACCTACGGCAAGATGGACGTTGATCGTGACCATGTGACCGGTTCGTTCTCTTATGATCCGATTGAATTGGCAGACCGCTACGGTGGGCGGTGGGGGACGAGTACGTTTGAAATGGGCGATGTGCTAATCTTCGGTATGTTCACCATGCACGGATCGCTCGACAATACGGCCGATCGCTTCCGTCTCAGTACCGATACACGCTATCAGCGTGCCGATGAACCGATCGATGAACGGTGGATTGGTGAGAATCCAATCGCGCATTACGCATGGACGCAAGGCGAAACCGTACCGATGGAGGAGATGCGGAAACGGTGGGGAGTCTGATACCACATTAGACTTGTCATACACTCGATAAAGCCCCGTTGCTGCGGGGCTTTTTCAGTTCTACGGGAATTTGAGATTGATTGCCTTCAGCGATACTAATGCCCCAATGAACCAACCTAACCCCAGTTTGGAATCCCGATTTATCGGGGCGAGGCGACATGTGGGCTTCCGCTAATGTATAGGGTTGGGTGTAATGACCTAATGGACCAATGAACTAATGAACTAATACACTTAGAAAGGAATGATATGACACTTGACGATATTCAACAGATTGCTGTGATTGGGGCAGGTCTGATGGGGCACGGAATCGCCCAAGAATTTGCGTTTGCCGGCTATCAGGTTCACCTACACGATGTGACCCAAGCGCAAGTGGACGCCGGAATAGAGCGGATACGAGATAACCTTCGCCTGTTTGTGGAAAACAGCCTTGCTAAACCAGAGCAGGTTGATGAAACACTCAGGCGAGTTCACAGGTCTGACCAGCTTGAAGCTGTTGGGAGAGACGCGGATTTTGTCATTGAGGCGGTGATCGAAAATCTGCCCCTCAAGCAGGAGGTTTTCCGACAACTGGATCAGATCTGCCCGCCGCACACGATTCTGGCAAGCAATACGACCGCGCAGATGCCCTCACAGATTGGCGCGTTTACCCAGCGGCAAGATAAGATTCTGAACACTCACTATTTCAATCCACCCTATCTCATCCCGCTCGTCGAACTGATCCGCAGTCCCAAAACGTCGGATGAGACATTGCAGGTGGCATACGACCTGATGGTGAAAATCGGCAAGACCCCAGCAATTATCCAGAAGGAGGTTCCCGGATTTGTGGGACCCCGTTTGCAAGCTGCTGTAATCCGTGAAGCGTTCTCAATCGTTGAACGGGGTATTGCGACCGCAGAAGATGTCGATCTGGTGGTTCGTAACAGTTTTGGCAGACGTTTGAGCGTCGCGGGACCGTTTCAGGTGTTTGAGTTGGCGGGGTGGGATCTCGTCCTCGCAGCGTTTGAGGAACTTTACAAAGACCTCAACAGCGCCTCCGAGATTAACCCCCTACTCCGTGAAATGGTCGAGGACGATAAACTCGGTGTGAAGTCAGGAGAAGGGTTTTACGAATGGACGCCGGAAAAAATCGACGAAATCCGCGATAAGATGAACCGGGCGTTAATTCATCGACTGAAGGAAGACGCGGAGAGTAAAACGTGACAAAGAAAAATTGGCGTTGGTGCGGGTCAAATGGGTACTCCGGACGTTACACGAAAAATTTTCCGTCAATCCGTTCTCAGAGCGGAACGCAGCACGGTTTTTTAAGTACAATTGCCATGCGCCATCTCTCTCTTTCGGAAAAAAACCCTTGCCGAGAGATAGAAAATTCCTTATAATTAACCCGTTCTCTGGACAGATATCGTAATGTATTATAACGCAAGTTGTTAGTGATGTGAAATGTCGCAAAGCGGAAGCATGAAAACGAAATCGAGTTCCTCACTGCTCGCAGTGGATTGACAAATCCACTGCACACGCGCCAAGATAGCTTGGATATGCCTATCCAAGCCGAGCCGGTTTAGCAACTAGCAACTCAGGTTATTATAATAGAAAATAGTATTGCCATACTCGGCAACCTATAACACAATTAGTGATTCACAGCGATGAAAGGAGTCATCTGATGAAACGTCAGATTGCCAATCCAAACACGTTCTTAGCCATTTTCGCCGTATTTGCACTACTCGTAGTTCAAGGTATGGCTTATGGCCAGACTGTCTCGATTGATCCAGCCTCAATTGAATCTCCAGCCGCCGGAGAACAGTTGACCGTTAATATCAACATCACAGGCGGAGTGGGTGTCGCGGGCTATCAAGTAACTGTGACATTCGATCCAACCGCGCTGTCCTATGTCAGCATTGCAAACGGGGATTACCTGCCAGCCGGTGCGTTCGCTACGGCGCCAATTGTCACCGATACCAGTGTAACGGTCGGTGCAGCCGGCTTGCCCACAGCAAGTGGTGTTCCCACCGCAGATGGGGACGGTACGCTTGCGACGGCGACCTTTTCAATCGTTGAAGCCAAAGATTCTGCGATCGGGTTGAGCAATGTCCTGGTTTCTGATGCAACAGCGACCCCAATAGACGTAACAGTCCAAGGTGGCATGGTTACCGGACCCGCACCGGAAATGCCAGAAACACCAATGACGCCCGAGACACCGGAAATGCCGGAAATGCCTGAGATGGCTGAGGCTGTTGAGTTTAAGGTGACGCTAACAAACCTAACTATGGGTGCGCCGGGGCAAGGTGGTCAGATCTTTTCACCGCCCATCTTTATAACCCACGGTCACGGGTTTTCAATCGGTGCTTCAGGTGAGGCAGCCAGCGCTCAACTCACCGAATTGGCAGAAACTGGCAACCATGCGCCGCTCGCTGAATTGGCTGGTCGATCAGATGCAGTCAGCGGTATTGTTGCATTTCCCGCTCCGCCAGATGGGGTCGTCATCCCCGGCGGGTCCGTTACAACGATGGTCAGTGCAAGCGCCGGCTATCTCTCATTGGCAACGATGCTTGTCGAAACCAATGACGGGATCGTCTTGGGTAACAGTTTGCCACTCTTTGACGAAGATGGTAGCCCACGTTCGTTCACAATGGATTTAATATCCTATGACGCAGGGACAGAAGACAATAACGAATTGGCGACGCATGTGCCGGGACCCCCATTTGGAGGCATGGAACGCGCACCAACCGAAGGAGGCGTCATTACACCCCACCCCGGCATCGCTGGCGTTGGTGATGTAGGAGCCACTTTTGGTTGGACGGAACCTACCGCGACCGTAACTGTTGAAGCGGTGGTCGAGATGCCTGAAATGCCCGCAGAGCCTGTTGATTTCGAAGTGATGCTGACAAACCTAACTATGGGTGCGCCGGGTCAAGGCGGTCAGATCTTTTCACCGCCCATCTTTGTGACACACGGTCACGGATTCTCAATCGGTGCCTCAGGTGAAGCGTCCAGCGCAGAACTCACCGAATTAGCGGAAACCGGCAACCATGCGCCTCTCGCTGCATTGGCTGGTGGATCAGACGCAGTCAGCGGTGTCGTTGCATTTCCCGCCCCTCCAGAAGGAGTGGTGATTCCCGGTGGGACTGTCACAGCAACGATCAGCACCAGTTCTGATGCCGGATACCTCTCATTGGCGACGATGCTTGTGCAAACCAATGACGGGATCGTGTTGGGTAACAGTTTGCCACTCTTCGACGAAGATGGTAACCCGGTCACGATTGAAATGGGTCTAATATCCTATGATGCCGGTACGGAAGATAACAACGAACTGGCGACGCATGTGCCGGGACCCCCATTTGGCGGCATGGAACGCGCACCCACTGAAGGAGGCGTCATTACGCCACACCCCGGTATCGCTGGTGTTGGTGATGTAGGAGCTACTTTTGGTTGGACTGAGCCTACCGCACGCTTGATTGTTAAGCCCGCTGGGCTGCCGCCTGTGGAACCGCCGGTAGAACCCGAGCCAGAGAAACCAGGGTATAAGTTTGAGATGACGTTGGCCTCCGGTCTGAACATGATCTCCTTACCACTGATGCCCGCAGAACCCTACACCGCAAGTTCGTTTGCTGAGATGGTTGGTGCAACCGTCGTGATTCGGCTCGACACAGCGAAACAGGAGTTCGTCGGCTTCACCGCAGACCAA
>JAJECO010000058.1 GCA_022822005.1 Candidatus Poribacteria bacterium | reverse complement strand
TTTTCGTTTCTGGGTCTGGCAATCATTGCCGATTGCCGTAGAATAGGGATGCGCGGTGATAATCCGCCACGGCCCCGCCAATGTAAACGACGCTAAACCGTGTCTAGAATGTCACTGTCCTAAATCGGGATGGGAAGGCAGGCAATGAGTTGTCGTAAGTCAGGAGACCTACATGGATCTGATTTCACATGGTAGCTTTCGCGGGAAGGCTGTGAAACGGGGTTCTTTGCCGAATCATCGTGCTTGAGTATACTTGCATATCACAGGTGTAAATGGCGGACCATACCCCAGCTTTCAGCGTGAAAGCTGGGGTTTTTTGTTTTTTAGGTTGCAAAACCTGCAGCTGACACCGCTATATCATCTATGAAAGGAAGATTCAGTTATGCATATACGCAAGTTCACGTTCACATTTGTATTGGCAGTTTTCGTCTTTCTTGCCTTGAGCGTTTACGCCCAAGAAGGCGTGCAAAATCTCGCAATCGTTGCCAACGGTCTACGGAAGCCAGAAGCGGGCATTTCGCCATCGCTCTCGTTTGTCAATCTTGACGAGCCCAATCTGAAAAGGGCAGTTGAGAATGAGATCCTTCCACTGGGGTTGGTCATACCAAGCGATCTGGAGGTCCAAGGGAATCTCCTGTATGTTCTTCTCCAAGAACCAGATCCCTTTTTTGATCCGCGCGGTGGGTCTATTGAAATTGTCAATCTGCTGACCCGTTCAAACGTTGGAAGCATCCCAATTGATGCCGACACGACTCCAAAGCAGATTACCCTTATCCCTCCCTCCAAAGCGTACGTCACAGGTCTATACAGCAATGCAATCCATGTGGTAGATCTGAACCAGAAAAGTGTTGTTAAGCGGATTCCCTGCGGTCCAATGCCGGATGGGATAACGATTCTTAATGGAAAGGCTTACGTTGCTAATTCAGCCTATGCTAAGGAACCCGGCACCTGGAACGTTAGCTATGATGATACGAGCAACGTCGCAGTCATCGATATAGAGACCGACACAATCATAAAAACTATCCCTATGCCGATAAATACAAACGGTATCACGAGTGATGGTGTATCTCGGGTAATTGCGGTGTCGGCAGGTATTGGTGCGTGGAATCCTCAAGGTCCCGTTCCGGGGACAGTCGTGTTTATCGACGCAGGCACCGATGAAATTGAGAAAACGATTGAACTCGACGGGAGGGCGGGAGGCCCTGCTATTGACAGCATGAATCGCGTCTTTATTAGTTCCGGTGGACTACTCGTGTATGATCTGATCAGCGATGCGTGGACACACGATGCAGACAACCCATTCACAGATTTGGGCGGAGTGGGAGCGATAGATCAGAACGATAATCTGTATATTACGCAGGCAGACTGGACGGGTGGCAGGACGGACAAGTTGCATGTCGTTGCCCCCGATGGGACGCTGCTAAATACCTACGGCGTTGGTCCGGGGGCAGGTCACGTCACCCTTGCACAAGCCCAATCGATAGGAGTTGTTGCTGCTAATGTGAATCACGACGGGGTGGTCAATATCCTCGATCTGGTTATCGTTGCAACTAATTTTGGACAAACAGGTAGAAACCTCCAAGGCGACGTCAATCGGGATGGGATTATTGATGTACTTGATCTTGTTCGAATTGCGAGGTATTTCGGACAAGATGTCAACTGATAAGGATGTACAAAACGCCCTGAGAATGCAGGTGCCGATTCTGTTTCTTTTTAAATCGAGAAGATTTAAAGAGCCAAACTTCTATACCCTGCATTCCTTCAAAAAGATAAAAGGAGTTATCATATGAAACGTCAGATTGCCAACCTAAGCACGTTTGTTGTTATCTTAGCTGTATTTATGTTCCTCGGAGTCCAAGGTGTAGTTTATGGTCAAACAGTCTCAATAGATCCGGCTTCAGTTGAATCCCCAGCCGCTGGAGAGCAGTTGACCATTAATATCAACATCACAGGCGGAGCGGGTGTCGCTGGTTATCAAGTAACTGTGACATTCGATCCAACCGCGCTGTCCTATGTCAGCATTGCAAATGGGGATTATCTGCCAGCCGGTGCGTTCGCTACGGCGCCGATTGTCACCGATACCAGTGTAACGGTTGGTGCAGCTGGCTTGCCCACAGCAAGTGGTGTTCCCACGGCAGATGGGGACGGTACGCTTGCGATGGCGACCTTTTCAATCGTTGAAGCCAAAGATTCTGCGATTGAGTTGACTAATGTTCTGATTTCTGATGCGACAGCGACCCCAATAGACATAACAATCCAAGGTGGTATGGTTACCGGACCGGCTCCGGAGATGCCTGAACAGCCAGAGACACCTGAAACGCCTGAGACACCGGAAATGCCGGAAATGCCGGAGATGTCCGAGGCTGTGGAGTTTAAGGTGACGTTAACAAACCTAACTATGGGTGCGCCAGGTCAAGGCGGTCAGATCTTTTCACCGCCGATCTTTGTGACACACGGTCACGGATTCTCAATCGGTGCTTCAGGTGAGGCGGCTAGCGCAGAATTCACCGCATTGGCGGAAACCGGCAACCATGCGCCGCTCGCTGCATCGGCTATGGGGTCAGACGCAGTCAGCGGTGTCGTTGCATTTCCCGCTCCGCCTGATGGAATCGTGATTCCCGGTGGGACGGTCACAACGATGGTCAGCACCAGTGCCGATGCGGGTTATCTCTCATTGGCGGCGATGCTTGTGACAACCAACGACGGCATCGTTTTAGCTAACAGTTTGCCACTCTTCGACGAAGATGGTAATCCCCGTTCGTTCACAATGGACCTAATATCCTATGACGCAGGTACGGAAGATAACAACGAGTTAGCAACGCATATCCCGGTCCCGTTTGATGGCCATGACCGTGCACCGACTGAAGGAGGCGTCATCACACCCCATCCCGGTATCGCTGGTGTTGGTGATGTAGGAGCTACTTTTAGTTGGACAGAGCCTACCGCACGCTTGATTGTTAAGCCCGCTGGGCTGCCGCCTGTGGAACCGCCGGTAGAACCCGAGCCAGAGAAACCAGGGTATAAGTTTGAGATGACGTTGGCATCCGGTCTGAACATGATCTCCTTACCACTGATGCCCGCAGAACCCTACACCGCAAGTTCGTTTGCTGAGATGGTTGGTGCAACCGTCGTGATTCGGCTCGACACAGCGAAACAGGAGTTCGTCGGCTTCACCGCAGACCAA
>JAJECO010000076.1 GCA_022822005.1 Candidatus Poribacteria bacterium | reverse complement strand
ATCACAAATCCCTCTATTTCCTAATTGAGCCGCTCGCCCACGGTGTGCCGTCCGATAAGGGATACATATATATGCGCGGCCTGTTCGGTACGCTGGTCACCGTCGTATTGGGTGTGGGTATCACTTTTTGCAGCAAACCGCGACCAAAGGAAGATATCCCCGGACTCTGCATCGCTACCTTGTCCGATGGAATGCGGATATTTAAGGGTGGTGAACCCAACCGATCTGAGCCGAAAACTTCCTCTCCCCTCCAACTTCGTACAGATTCGGTTGACACCGACCGTGTACTGCTGCCAGTCGAATTGATGGAAGAACTTTCCATTCAGGAAGGGGATCTCATCTACGTGTCGGACGCTCGCAAATGGCTCGGCGGTTTACGCTCTGTGCATCTGAAAGCTGGTGTGCCACATCAGGAAGCCGGTGTCGTCATCCTACACGATGAAGCCGTTGATCGTGCGAACTTTAGCGTTGACCTGCCTGTTACAGTTGAGAAGCTGCTTTGAGGAAATTTCAAATCCTCTCAGTCATCGTCCCACGTGTTCAAAAAGCGTCGGTGTTTGGTGCATGTGTTCAATAATTGCCTTTGCCTGTGCTTCGGTGGCGGTGGCGATTGGGGGACGCATGGCGTAGGTCTCTGCAAATCCCATCCCATAAAATACCACTTGGTTTCGCGCCATCCAATGAAGATCGGGCAATACAAGCCCACTTTGTGGGTCTGCCTCCAACATTTTAATCACTTCCAGGTAGTTGTTCTCGTCGAGTAGCTCAAACATACGCTGTCCGCGCTTGGGGTTATAAATCCCGGCAAATTCACCTTGGTTGGGAAAGTGGTGGAAGAAGATGTAGTGGGTGAACATGCCGCCCCCGGTGATGCCCATCCGTCCAGAGAACCTACGGACCAACTCCATCCGATTGTCTAATATGTAAATATCGTCCTTGATCCCGATGAATTGTTCATCTTCGCAAAGCTCTTCAAAACGCTCAACGGGCAGCATCGTCTGGGAAGGAGCGCTCCAAGGCACCGGCAATGCCACCGCCAACAGAGGAATTTTGGTTTCTTTGGCGACGGCACGGATGTATTCTACGTAGAGCTCACCACAGTGGGAGGGGTTTTGCAGGCAATGTTCCGGGAGATGCACGAACGCTGCGTGCGCGCCGATTTCCTCAAACGCTTGTATTGTCTTGATTGCCTCGTGCAAGGGACCGCCACCTGTGCAGGAGATGAACACCGCGTCGTCACGCACCACTTCGGTCACCGTGTGCGTCACGTCCACAATCTCCTCACGCGTAACAAAATCAAGTTGGGAGTAGGTGAAGGTCAGACAAAAGTTTTGAGTGTCGTTCTCTAAGTGCCAAGCGACATATTTTGCCAATCCTGCATGGTCGATCGAATAATCATCGCGATACAGAATCGGCAAGGGGACCATCTGACGATGAATCCGATTGCGAATGTCGTCGTAATGACTCATGATATCCTCCGTATTTTAGTTTTCTTGGGATAAATTGCACATGGTTCATGCCAACGGACAGAGCAAAACGCAGAATGCGTGAAGCGTGATGCGTAAAACGTGAAAAATGAACCAATGTACTGATGAATTAAGTGGGTTTCTGTTGCACGATTTCTTAACATGAGCCGTACACATATGAATTATAGTTTGCTACTCAGAACAAGAACCGGTAGGTTGGAATATTCCAGATGGCGCCACGTAACGACCAGAATCCACCGATGACAAACTCACCCAGAATTAATCCCAGGAATAGTGGTATCGCCTTTTGATGGGTCTTGATACCGCCCAATTTTAGCAGAATCAGTTTCAGCAACCAACTCACAAAAATTGAACCCCAGAACACGTTCATTGACCAGCTGCTGGAGACCGCAAATCCCGCCGGATGAAACACCCACCAGATAAAACGCATCCGCATCAGCATCAGAAATAGCGTTGTCATCATGCCGAAGATCAGTCCCCCCATTGCACCGTAGTTCGGGGAGAGCGGGTGATATAACCACGACTGTAAATTATTGAACGGCCGCCAGGCATACCCTATAGCGCCGGAGTATCTATAGCCATCGCTGAGGTAAGCCCAGAATGCAACCGGTCCCGTCAATGCAATTGCGACAATCATCCCCCACAACAGGCGTCGGTGGCTTGCCCGCGCGCGTTCCATCAGTTTGAATCCTTCAAGTTGATGAGGCATCACATGCCCACGATAGGCACGATTGAAGAAGTGGAAAAGTCCGTACATGGTCAACTCATTTGCATTGAGGACGCGAGTCCCCAGTGCTTTGACTAGTGTTGTGTCCGGTCCTGAGAAATGCAGGTCGTGGACAGGGGATCCTAACTCCGCACGCATCCGTGTAATCGCCGTTGATATGGCGTAGTAGATGAGAAAGAAAAGGAAGCTACTCCACAGTGCCATCCCTACCTGATGACAGAAAAAGAGAAGTCCGGCGAAGACAAAAATCAGTCCGATCAATGCAGCGCGATAGCTCATCGGTTCGTCCGCCACTTCCCCACTCACACCTCTGATGGCAGCGGAAACAACCCGCTTCAGATGGTGCCGTGTCATCCAAAGCGCGATCAGAAATAGTCCCAAATACGCACCGGTAGTCTGTTGTTCGATATAGGGAAATTCTGGGATAGAGTGTAAGCCGAGGACGTTTGCGAGAATCCGCTCCGCTTTCCAGAACAGGTAGAAGAACCAACAAGCAAATGAGAGATCGAGCGGGATTAAGAACCCAAGTCCAACCGCATACGGAAAAACGGCGACCGGTGTCCAGCCTATCGCATTCCACGGTTTATTTGTGAAAAAGGGGCGGAGGTCGTGGAGCCGCCCACCCAGACCAGGGATAATTGGATATAGGAAGTGAAGTCCGTTGAGTATATCGAGCCCTGCCCCCAGCCCAAACCCAATCCACATCATTCGGTTCGAGAGAAAAGAGGAGCGTCCATCGGTCATCTGAAGTGGGAGTTGAATGATTGGATAACTCAGTTTCTCTGCCTCTGTCCACGGTCTGCGTACCAAGACGTTGATGCAGAGCATCCCGAATACCAGTAGAAAAATGAACCCCGACCAGATGAGGATGGGGGCTATCCATGCCCGTACGACCTGAGTTACATAGAAACTGGATTCTCCTTCGGCGAACCCTTTCAGAATCTCCTTGTCTTGGACCGCGAGCCAATTCGGGATAAATCGCCAGAAGAGTTCCGCCCATTCGTTCTCCGGGCGCGCATACCAGAACGGTCCCACTAAGACCGCCATCAGCACCCGCATCATGTCGAGCCCGGCAATCCCAGAGGAGATCGACAGCATCACATAGACTATCAGTAGTTCGCCTTGATTTAGGGCAGCATGTGGTGCGATCTGTTTGAACAGTAAATTCAGCAGGAGCAGGACGAACAGGATAAAAACAATATTGAAAAAGAGGGAGACAGTCGTCGAGGTGGCTTCGCCGGAAGTGATCCAATAAGCGTTGGCGGGCAGAAGTAAGGTGCCGATGACCACGGCTCTCCATCGCGTTTGGTTCGCAGGTTGGGAGTCGCGGCTTGGATGCGGGCGGATCAAATCATCCTGTTCTGTGTTTTTAAGCATTCATATCCCTATTGCTGGTTACTCGGTACGAATCCAGGTCCGGGGTGCCTTAACCAATAACCTTAATTGTGCAGGGAGGGCTTAGGTTCACTTCTGACTTCGGACCCAACCCCAGAATAGATTGTCGCGTTGGTTGCCCGCGTCCAGATACTCGGCTTTCAAACGCGAAAGATTATCATCCTTGTAGTCCTCAATCGGTTGGTCATCGCTATCCAGCTCGATGCCGTATTGGCCCGCGGCATTGATGCCGAAGATAGCGTTTTTCACAGGGCCGTCGGCGGGACCTAACGGTTCCAGATCGTGTTTATCCTGCAAGTCTGCTGGGATTTCGATACGGCGTAACGCCTCGATCTGCCATTGTGGGGATCCTGCCCAGATTGAATCAGTGCCCCACAGTACATGACTTGCACCTAACCCCTTGATCAATAGCCCCAACATCGCCCCCGCAAGCCTCGGATGCGTAATTGCTAACGCACCAAACGAGAGACCGATATCGGCATACACATTCGACACTCCGTATTTTTGGAAATATGTAGATAGCGGCTTTTGAAGGTCCTACTCCAGTTTACGAATTGCCTTATCAGTAAGAACCCACGGACCTCTTTCAGTTACCTGTCTAACAAGACCTTCAAGTTCAAGTCTACGCAAAATACCAGCAATAATCGAATAATTATAAACACTCCCACGACTCAAGACAGCAATATCTAGATACTTACTAATATCAGACGGTTTAAGTGGTTCCTGATTATTGCACCTTACCTCAAACATTAACCCCAAGACAGCTTCCTCAAGAGAAGTTAGCCCTGTCTGAGCACACAATCTATAACGCGATATATTCATTCCCTCACCTCCAAAATAAAAAGGAAATGTGTAGATAGTGGTTTTTACAAGATTTGAACAAAACCAGACATAAAAAAGGTTGCCATATCCGAGATCAAAACTACGAGGAAAGATAAGACCTCACCGACCGATTTATATTTAATTTATCGACAGATCTCCACACCTTAGCAATCACTCTACCATATATATCACGACGCACCTCTACTATATCAACATACCATCCCTCTACCAGACTCGTTAGATGACTAGTAGCATCAGAACTACCCAGCTGACCTGTCTCAGGTGCATTCACACCAACCAATCTAATTGACTCACCATCATCTGTCTCAAAGGTATCACCATTAATAACCTCAGACACAAATGCTCTATAAGAAGCCATTATATTTCTCCTATAAAATAGGTATCACTCACATAGAATTTTCTGAACCACTGTTATAGTGTACTGCCATCGGAAATTAGGGCCACTGCCTAAACCAAGATTGTGATACAATAGCAATCGAATTGAAAGGAGCATTCCGATGGCAGTACAGAGTTTGGGACTGAATCTAATGGCTCATGTTAAGAAATCATGCAACAGAAACCGGTTTAGTTCATTAATAAATCACTGTTTTTCACGTCCCGATAGATCGGGATCCTCGGAACGGGATTTCACGCATTACGTTTCACGTTTCAGATAATCCCTATCCATGAAAGAACTTTATGCGTTCGGCGGATTTACCTGTTACCGTATTTGGAGAAAGCGCACTCTCTCCGAAAACTATCGGGAACGTATCGCCCGTAACCACTGATCGGGTTGTGACATCCATATAGGTCGCGCTGAACGCTCGACGGGGTGATGTAGTTGTATTAACGCCTGAACGATGCAGCAAGAAGTTATGCAGCAGAATGGCTTCTCCAGCTTCCGCTTCTAAATCAATCACATCTTCGTCTTGGGTGTATTTTGCTTGGTCCTCCTCGGAAGTAAAGTGTCTTTCGTTGAGGATCCCCAGATTATTGCTGCCCGGCACAATTTGCATACAACCGCTGTGCACGGTCGCTGCATCGAAGGCGGTCCACACCGTCGTGGTCGGATTGGTATCAATTTTCCAACCAACCCCGATATCTTGGTGCCAAACTAATTCTGTCCCACGCTCGGCAGGTTTGTTCATGAACATAGAGCGAAAAACCGCAACATCTTCCCCGATATAGCGACGGGTAATTTGACGAATGAGAGGGTGCTGCATGTACGCGAGAAAGAGCGGGTCCTGTTCCAAATCATCAATGCGCCGGTAGTTTAGGGTTGCTTCTTCATTCCCCACGGTACGTGTCATAGCGGTCCCTGTATGCCGTGGGTCAAGCTGAAAGCGCATGTTCTCATAACGGATTTTGCCCAGCATAATATCGTCTATGCGCTGCTGGATCGCAGCCAGCTCGTCGGGTGACAGCAGTTTCCCCAGACGCAGATAACCCTGCTCCATGAATTGCTCGTGGTGTTGGTCTTCAAACGAGGAAAGCGTTTCCAATGGCATTGCCTTAATCTCCTTGTATTCTATTTGTTCTAGGCATACTCAGTATGCCGTAGCCCTTGTGCATCATGCTTTAACTGGGTTTCCGTCCCGGTAGATGTGGTGACAGGTTTTAAGAAATTTCACTGTTCTTGACCATGTTGAATATCAGGTGGCATCAGCGTTGGTATATACCCATTACGCCACCCGATACTTTTCAATCACAGCCATGTCCACTGTGATACCAAGCCCTGGACCCTCCGGCACCAGAAAGTGCCCTGCCTTGATTGTTAATCCTTCCTTAACAACGTCGGCGACGCGGATGTGGGGTAACTCGTCGCAGGGAAGGGTCGCGCTGGGTAGCGTACATTGCACATGGACGGAATAAGCCGCCATTATGCTCAAGCAGAGGCCCCCTATCTGTACCCAGCAAGGCACGTCTGCGGCTTCAGCCAGTGCAGCAGATTTGCGTACCTGCTGGGCAGGTCCACCCAAGTTCAGGTAGTCGATACACTCTGCCTTGAGCGCTGCCAGGACGGCGTCCGGAGGTCCCAAGTGTAGTGCTTGGGGGATGTGGGTTTTCTCACGCAACAGACGATACCCATCCAAGTTATTTGTCAGGATCGGATCTTCAAAGTTAGCAACTGTTCCGAACGGTTCAAGCTGTTCCGCCAAACGTGCTGCAACGTGTGGGTACTTGAATCCCATGTTTGGATCCAGGCCGACGGTGTAATCGGGACCTGCTACCTCCTTGATGAGGCGTACCGTTTCCACCACGTCCGTAGCGCGTGCCTTGAGTTTGTGGTTGGTGAACCCTAAGCGTGCGCCTACTTCTGCTTCCGCAGCGGTCTCATGCGGCTCCATCGTGGTAGACCAGTAGGAGACCGGTACCTTGTCACGCACCTTCTGACCGAAAAAGCGGTGGACAGGAATGCCGTACATCTGACCGGTGATATCCAACAAAGCGCAGTCGAACCCATCGGGCTGGGCGAATGGGTCTAATGCCAAGACCTCCTGATCGAGGTAAGACTGTGCTGTGACCTCGTGTAGAGATCGTGTGCCAAGATACTCTCCCCAGCCTTCAATCCCTTCATCGGTCTGAATGCGACAGAGGGTGATGTCGTAGATCTTGGGAACGTATTTAGCGACCGGTGGGATGGGAGGAATTTCTACATCGTAAAGATCAACCTGTGTGATTTTCATCCGTAAGCCTCGTTTTGAAAGCGTTATTTCGCAAGAGTGTTCTTTTGTGCCATCCCGATAAAATCGGGATAATCCCCTCCCGCAAACTAATCCCCACACATCGGGGCGCTACATCAGTCAGGTTGCCCAATGATTACAGTTGGATTTCCTGATAGGTGTCTTGGCACGGATTACCATCCGCAAACAGCACCCGCCGACTTTGTGGGATTCCAATCATCGAATATTCTGTATGTGAGTCATCTATTCCGCCGTGACGGCAGATACTTGGGTGGCCGTGATGCTGCAGAATCGCTTGCATGTCCACCACACTATAGTCGGACAACTCGGCGAGACTTTGTTCCAGAAAATACTGCCTCGCTTTGGCATTGCATTTGCCGCTTTTGGTGCGACGGTCAGTATCGGCAAGCGCCGGGAGTTGGTAACAGTTGACGCAGTTCATGTGCCGTGTGTCCTGTGCTGGCTTGCGTACCTGCATTATCGGGCACGGTGCCTCGATGGAACACATCACACCCTCTGCGTCGACGCAGACGTGACTGTACCCCTTGCCCCGCGTCGGGAGTTGGGACAATCGTCGAACAAATTCCGGTGTCGTCCGACTCTGCATCATGCACTCGTAAGCCCAAAGCCGTATCGGAACGAAATCATCGCTCTGTTGAAAAATGCTGCCAACCGAGGAGTGTCCTACCGCTACACCTTCAGCGTTCATGCCATCGGTGGTTGCGACCATACCGCAGAAGGTAAAAACTGTCGTGGGAATTGCGTCGTTTCGGTGGATGACTCGTGCACATGCAGGACGCCGTTCATCTTTGGCAAGTCCATCGTTGTTCTTGCCCCAGAGGGGACCATCTTTCCCGTCCTTAAATACGATGTTCGTGCATCCCTCCTCAACCACCAGCTCATTCGCGTACATTGGGAGATTCAGTTGGAAAAGCGTATTGAGGGGGATGTCCGCCCCGGCTGCCGTTCCTTCAATTTCCGCGAGAACCGCTGGCAGATAGGTTTTCAGTGTCTCTAAAAAGCGTGGAAACCGCTGCGCCCAAAGGGTGCTGTCAATCTTTGGTGGAAAGAGAGCAAGGTGTTCGCGGATTTCTTCGCGCAACGCCTCACCGGTAAGGTTGCCAATTTCGCGGGGTGAACCTGAGACTTCAATGACTTTCATGGTATTTCCTTGAGATGAAGCATTGAGACTAAAAGGCTCCGCTTTCTCTGCTGTGGGAGGGCTAGTGCGGAGACGGCTGCTGCAGCACAGAAGGGTACGGACCGTACTCTACGATAAGTTCTACTTCGTCCACCCTGAGCGGACTTACCAGCCCGTGTGCCCTTTGTTCTAGAATAATCTCTAACAGATTCTCGCCCTGTTTCGGCAGCACATCTCTCAGCTGAAATTCCAACCATTGACCGCCGTATGCGTTGATCTCTGAGCCGTGGGTGCGTAAGCAATTCTCGTCTTTTAGGGATTTGTTGTTAAGTCGGATATCAAGCCTGTCCGCGGACACAAGGTCGGTGATGTTAATCCGGAGGCGGATCTGGCGTATCCGTCCCTTGGAGCCTGCGATATCATCGGTGATGTAAAACGGAATTGGATGCCGTGTCCTAACATCTGAAGCACTAATCTCGAGTGGCAGCGCTGTCGGGTAATGTGTTTTGTCGTCTTTGGCTTGGTGGTTTCGGGCGATAACATAGCACTTATCTCCCTCATAAACCAGCTCTGGGTCGCCAAGTTCGGTTAGCATACTGCGTTCGGTCTCTCCCAGGGGCCAACGCATGAACCAAGTGTATAAGCCATCAACACCGCGCGCCCAGTTGTTTGCCACCGCTGCTCGCATCTGTTCCGGTGTGGGCCAAACTCGTTGCGGTGCCCCAGTCATGGCATCGTGGACATAAGGTTGTAGGATCCCATAGACTGCGGCATTCGCTTGATGTGCTGTATCAATCAACCAGTCGATGGGTATGTCGGGATCGAGAATCATATACGCATAGCGCATCGGGACCGCAAAGTCAAGCAGGCCACGCTCTAACCACGTACGCACGTCGAGACCTTGCGCTAGGTTCATCTCTTCTGTGGGCAGTACACGGACGCCGAGGTCACACGAATCACCGCGGCGGTTTTTGACCATTTCGGCGATTTGTTCGACATATTCAGTCAGGATAGGTATCATGTCAGGAGCGTCCTCGTCTCGCAGAATAGCGCTGCCGCCCGGAAACGCAAAATCCAGCTCCAACCCTTCGGTAGGATACTCTGTTGCCAGTTCCTCCAGCACCGCGAATTGATGGTCGCGCACCTCCTGATGCGCCAAACCTCGACCGCCGTTTGGTAGCCGATGTGCCGGATCCATACCGCCGTGGCCGGGCATACGCAGGCTCGCGATGAAATCCAATTCCTTATCGTGTGCTCGGTCGATGAGCACCCGTAACGGATCCAGTCCTCGGTCAATTAAGCTCTGCATGTTGTGCCATGTCCGCCAGTACGCAGCCTGCTCGAAAGGTTGGATGTCTTCCCCAAAGCGCATACCAATCTTGGACGGATAGAATAGTCCGTCGCCCCGCTCGACGCCGTAGCAGAACGTATCCACCGCTGTGCCAGCAACTTCGTCAATGGGAACCCAAGCGTCCTCCAGCGTCATCGGCGGCTCAAAGACGAATAGGTAGTAGTGGCGTGCATCGTTCATGTAGATGATTCGCTTCTTTCGCATGGTGCAGCTTTCCTTTCTCGCAGGATTTGGCTGGCTACATCTCGGTCATCGGCCAATTCTCAGTGTTGGAATAAATACCATCGTAGCAGAATTTGCCCTCGGTGTCAACGGGAAAGCAGGGAATACCAAACGAGCAGAAGGACTGTAAACTATTCCCTTTTGGGTTCGTCAAATGACTGAAGCCAATTGATGTAATATTCTTAGGTTATCTAAAAACATCATTCACGAAAATGTCCGAAAACTGGTAGACGATGGGGCGAATCCTCATTGGAAAGGGATCTTGTTTGTATGACTAAGAATCGAACCCCGCTGTTCACTTTGAATCTTGTGGTTTTGGGCGGTCTGGTGGTCTTATTTGCTCTGTTCACCGTTCAATTTCCGGCGTTTGCAGAAAACCATACAGAGGATATTGATGTCAAGGCTATCGTCAAAGGAATGGACGAACTCTATCGCAGCGAAACGAGCCAGACGAGCATGGAGATGCAGATTGTCACGCCACATTGGGAGAGAACCTTGGCTTTGGAAGTGTGGACACAGGGAATGGACAAGACCTTCATCTTGATAACGTCACCAAAAAAAGAGAAGGGAGTCGCGACCTTGCGGATTGGGAATGAGATGTGGAACTACCTCCCCAAGACCAACAAGGTGATGAAAGTGCCGCCATCAATGATGATGGGATCTTGGATGGGGTCTGATTTTACGAATGACGATCTCGTCAAAGAATCGTCGATGCTTGACGATTACACCTACGAACTCGTCACACCGGAAGATGCCCAACCGGATCATTTCTACATTGAGTTGATGCCAAAAGAAGACACCCCAATTGTCTGGGGCAAACTTGTTGTCGCTATCCGGGCGGCTGATCTGATTCCAGCGTGGCAGCATTTCTACGATGAAGCGGGGCATCTAATGCGAGTTATGAATTTCAAAGATATCAAATCGTTTGATGGGAAGACGATACCATCGGTGATGGAGATGCTACCGCAGAACAAAGAGGGGCACAAAACCGTCGTGCGATATGTGAACGCTGAATTTGACAAGGAGGTCGACAATAAAGTCTTCACGCGCCGAAACCTTCAGAGGCGAAGATAAATCAACTTCATTTACGTTTTACGCATTACGTTTTAGACCATGATGACACTCAAAATTGCATTCCGCAACATCTTCCGTCAAAAACGACGCACTATATTGACCGCACTCGCAATGATTGTTGGATTTACACTCTCGTCCATATTCATCGGCTGGTCGGATGGCGCGTATTCTGACATTATCGCGATGTTTACGCAGAACCGGATCGGGCATATCCAGGTGCATCGAGGTGACTATCTTGATAAACCGTCGATCTACAAAACGATGGATGACTATGAGTCAATCGGAGAAACCATCGGTAGCGTAAAAGGGGTAGAGGCGTGGACCCCGCGGGTGTACTCAGCGGGGCTCGGCTCGGTCGGCGAAAAGAGCACCGCCGTACAAATCATCGGTATTGATGTGGAGCGTGAAGTCCAAGCCACCCGATTTGATAAAAAAATCATTGATGGACGGAAGATCGCAGCGCAGCCAGCGCATGAAGCGGTTTTGGGCAAGGGGCTTGCGAGAAACCTTTCTGCAATGGTCGGTGATGAAATCGTCATTGTTTCGCAGGGTGCCGACGGTTCAATCGCCAACGACCTGTACAAGATTGTTGGTATTGCCGAAAGCGGAGACGACATCGCGGATCGGATGGCGTGCTATCTTCACATCGCAGACGCGCAGGAGTTGCTTGTGCTTGAGGGACGCTCCCACGAAGTTGTTGTTATTGTGTCAAACATCAATCGTGTACTCAAAATTACGGAGGCAATCGAAACTAGTCTCAATGATTCGACGCTCGATGTCGCTCCTTGGCAGGTGGTTGCAAAGGATTTTTATCGGGCGATGCAGGCGGACCAGCAGGGCGATGCTATCGGACGGATTATCATCATGCTCATCGTCGCGATCGGTGTACTGAATACAGTCCTGATGTCGGTACTGGAGAGGACGAGTGAATACGGTGTGTTGAAGGCGGTCGGAACGAAGCCAGGACAGATCTTCTGGTTGGTGATTTGCGAGGTGCTCATCATCGCCGTCGGCAGCATCGTCGTCGGTGCCGTACTCGGGACTGCGGCTAACCATCTGTTATCGATATATGGCATTACCATGCCACAGGAATTCACTTACGGCGGCATCAAATTCCAAACGATGTACGCCGAAGTCAACGCACGGAGCCTCATCATTCCTGCGATCACCGTCATTCTGTCGGCAGGGTTAGTGAGTATATTTCCTGCGCTGAAGGCAGCGCGCATTCTGCCTGCAAGGGCAATGCGTGCCCATTAGAGTCAACAATCAAACGACAGAACAAAAATGTCAGAATCAGGGTTTTTGAGTTCTTGCAGCCCAATCCTATATTAGTTCATTAGTTCACTGGTTCATTAGATGAGCCAACTTCATAGCTCACCTTTCACGGCTTAAAATCATGTGGCTAACCCTCATTAAACTGGCTTGGAGAAATCTCTTTCGGAATAAACGACGCACCATCATCGCTTCGATAGCGATTGGTATTGGTCTGGCTGCGATGATCTTTGCCGATGCGCTGTGGGTTGGGATGGAGGAAAACATGGTTAGAACTGCCACCGCTTCGTTTCTTGGCGATGGTCAGATTCATCGAAAAGACTTCCGTGACACGCAGGCAGTCGAAATGACGATTAATCAACTCGATAAAGTAGTCGATGGCCTCTCTCAGGAAGCGACTGTCGAACAATTCACACCCCGGACGCTCGCTTTTGGGATGATTACCTCGCCAGCAAATGTCAGCGCAATTAGCTTAGTGGGGATTCAACCACCGACAGAGCGGTTTTTATCCCAGATTGATGACGCTATCATAGAAGGGGCATATTTTGAAGGTGACAATAACCGCGATATTGTGGTCGGAACGAAACTAGCGGAACTCCTTGAGGTTACGCTTGGCAATCGGGTCGTCGTCACCGTTGCTCAGTCAGAGACAGGTGATCTGTCACAAGAGATGTTTCGGATTTCAGGGATCTATCATCTCGGCGGTGACGCAATGAGCGGGGGTATGGTGTTTGTGCGGCTGGGTAAAGCCCAAGAGATGCTTGCTATCGGTTCCGGTGTCCATGAAATTGCCCTCAAATTTACTGACACAAAATACGGACGGGATACAGATCTTCCATTTTGGGGGCAGTATTCTCAACACGGCAACGAAGCGTTAGGCTGGACGGAAATCCTACCTCAATTGCAAGCCGTATTCGAGATGTCTAAGTATAGCAAATACATCATGGGGGGGATCCTCTTTGCTGTTGTTGTGTTCGGAATTATCAATACGCTTTTTATGTCGCTATATGAGCGGATGTTCGAGTTTGGTGTGTTACGTGCTGTTGGCACCCGTGCTTTTGGGATGGCACGACTGATTTTATTTGAAGCTGGGGCGCTGGCGATTGTGAGTATCGTCCTCGGCGCCCTCCTCGGTTTCGCGTTGACATGGATATTCACCAAAGTCGGTATCGATTACACCGGCATTGAAATGATGGGCGTGACGATACAGGAGCTCATCTACCCCATTATGACAGTCGAACCGTTCATCCTGTATCCAATTTGGGTATTTATCTTTACTATTATCACCGGGCTATATCCTGCTCGATATGCGGCGAAGATCGCCCCGGCAACGGCGATGCGTAGAAGTTTTTAGTAAGCGACAGTAGCGAAAAGTAGCAGGGGCGAAAGGGAGAAAAGAACCTACCACAGATCCCGCGTAGCGAGGACTCTTGATACATCGGAGGACGCGGAGAACGCAGAGAAAAGCGAGAATTTTTTATTTCTTCTCTGTGCCCTCTGTGTCTCTGCGGTTGATTTTTATCTGCTCATGTTCACACTTTCTGTCTTTACGCATTACATTTTGTGCGAGGAGCTTAACATTGGCGAATACTGATGTCATTGTCACTGAGAAGATTACGAAGGTGTATGCGGGAAATGGTGTGCCCGTCGAAGCCCTTCGAGGAGTTGATTTGACAATTCAGCAAGGAGAATTTACGGCGTTGGTGGGCCCCTCTGGATCCGGGAAAACCACACTTCTCAACATCATTTCTGGGTTGGATGCACCGACGGACGGGAAGGTCTGGCTGTCGGGCAAGCTGCTGTCGGGCATGAGCGGCAATGAACTGTCCGATTTCCGCCGAGACAACATCGGCTTCATCTTTCAGGCGTACAACCTCATTCCCGTGTTGACGGTGGAAGAGAATGTAGAATACATTATGCTCTTGCAGCGCGTATCCAAGGCGGAACGGCATAGACGCGTTGCCGCAATGCTTGAGGAGGTTGGGCTGGCGGGATTTGCGGATCGAAACCCACCCCAACTCTCAGGTGGGCAGCAACAACGGGTCGCCATAGCACGGGCGATGGTCTCTGAACCCGCGATTATCCTCGCGGATGAACCGACTGCAAACCTCGACTCAAGAACAGGCGCAGACCTGCTCGATATGATGAGTCACCTCAATGTGCAGACAAACATGATATTTGTGTTTTCAACCCATGATCCAATGGTGATGGAGAGGGCAACGCGTTTGATAACGCTGAAGGATGGACAGGTTGAGAGTGACGAGACTAAAGGGTAGCTCAGTTGTCTTGCCATGCTTTTAGCCGTAATGACCTCTGCATGCCGAAATGATAATCCTAGCTTCTTCAACTCTTTAAACAATGCGATTTGCTCTGTCGATTCGTCTTGACCAGAAACCTGATAAATTGCCTTTTAGCGCTTCTGGTTTGCCCGTTCCACGAAAAGGATCTCGCTGAATTTCCCGAAGTAGATTGAGGATACGGCGAGTTTTCTGACGATCTTGCTGAATCCACCACGCAAGGTCTTCAAATGCTTCAGGTTCAAACTCCAAGTTTCTTGCGGACGACCTCATAAGGGATTCCTTTGGTACTCTTTCCAGATTTCAAAAGTCGATCCCTCATTTTCGGATCGCTCAACAGGTATTCTGTTTCTTTCTCTGCGCTTTCCGATGCGTCGCTGACCATTTCCTCGATGATTTGAGCAACATTCATCTCCCGCTGTTTTGCCTGAAGGGATAACCATTCGTAATCTTCATTGCTGATCTGAATAGGAATTGTCTTCATTTTTAAGTTTTAAGCGAAAACTCCCACACTGTTAGGGAGGGGAAGTCGCACTTCTCCTGACATCGGTTGAATTTTTTAAAGATGTGCCCGATACATATCTATTATACCATATGAGTGGGTCTATTTTTAAGCTCAATGGACAAAGGACTCATTTCCCCGACACTTGGACTGAGAAAATTGTGAGAAAGTTCTTTGTACTTACTATCTTCCTGATTATAGCTGTAACCGCCGTACCTACCGATGCTGAATTTCAAATCGACGGATACTACAAGAACTTCTCCACAGGTTTCGATTCACCCCTGCCGGACGAACCAATTATTGGTGCGGTGAACAACCGATTGCGACTTAATTGTACTTACGCACCCATTGATGTGCTCTCGTTTGACCTCTCCTACGATTTTGCTCCCCGTATCCAAGACCCCTCGCTGTTTTCTGAACCCTCAATCGTAACTGCCACTGACTCACTCAGCTATCGCGTAGTGGATTTAGATTCCGGTATCTATCCGGGTAAGGATGATCCGGCAGGTAGTTTCGGTCTCTTTCAGAATCTTGATCGCGCTGCAATTGCGTACGGTGCAGATTTTGCCGACATAACAATTGGTCGACAAGCTATTGCATGGGGAAGCGCGCGAGTCGTGAACTCAACGGACATTGTTGCTCCTTACGCCTACGACCAACTGGACACGGAGGACCGAATCGGTGTGGATGCGATTCGGGTCCAGATCCCGATCGGTATCTTGGGAGAGTTTGATGCCGGTTATGTTTTCGGTGAGAATTTCGCTTTTGAAAAGAGCGCCTTCTTCCTTCGGAGCCAGCTGAATGCGGTCCAGACCGACTTCTCAGTTATACTGGTGGGATTTCGCGAACACTTGATGACAGGTTTTGATATAGCGCGAGGGATCGGCGGAGCCGGGTTCTGGCTTGAAGCGGCATACGTCTACGCCAACACATTCGATGGTGAAAACGGGGAGGCGGAAAACTATCTCCGCACGTCAGTAGGACTGGACTACAGTTTCGCCGGTAGGGCTTACGGGTTTATCGAATATCATTTCAGCGGGGCAGGCGCGGGGGAACCAGAAAATTACCTCGACAATCTGAGCGAACCAGCGTACACGGATGGGGCGGTCTATCTCTTGGGCAGGCACTACCTTGCCCCCGGACTGACCTTCCAAATCACGCCACTTATCTCGTTGGGGGGCGTTCTGCTATCCAACATCTCTGATCCTTCCGTGTTCCCCTCTCTACAGATTGAATACAACTTTGCACAGGACATTTATATCTCCGCCGGTGGGTTCATCGGAATCGGCAAGCGCCCCGAGACTGAGGACGAGGAATTGGAATTCAGGTCGGAGTTTGGCGGATATCCAACCCTCTTCTTTTCATCGTTCCGAATCTATTTCTGAACCAATATATATTCTCAGCCAAATCAAGGCATTCTATTTCAACTTACGGGGATCTTATACTTCTCCCTGCCAGCGAATGTTTTTGTAGGGCGAAACCAAGGGTGCTTCCGGGGGCGGGGAGACCAGTTCCCCATCTGCTGCCCAGCCACAATCCCGCGCGGTCAATTCCGCAATCAAGTATCCCTTCCACTTAGCAACTTCAGTCTGATACCCCGGGTGATCAATCCGGTTATGACACTCTCTTGGATCCTCTTCAAGATTAAAAAACTGCATTTCATCAATGCGCGGTAGCCAGATCAGCTTCCGTTTTCCATCGGTAACGTATTGCATCTCCTGTTCATGGGAATAACAGGTGCAGTGTTCACCGTGAAGGTAAGGTCGCCAATTCGGATCGGAGGATTGTGTCAACGGGACGACACTCTGTCCATCGACAGTTTGCGGTATATCGACACCGGCTGCATCGAGGATCGTCGGCATAATATCGCGGAGTTCGACCACTTCGTCTGCCACTTTACGAGAGGCTGCGACGCCACGGGTCGGTGGGGTGATGATGAACGGAATGCGAGCACTTCCCTCGTAGGCGTAGGTTTTGCGCCAAAGGTTATGGTCGCCAAGCATTTCGCCATGGTCGGAGGTAAAGATAAACCACGTATCCGCAAACGTGTCCGGTTGATGCCGTCGAAACCAATTCATCAGCCGACCGATCTGGGTATCGATAAACGAGATTTCACCGTAGTAGCCGGACCGTGCGCGGTGAATTCGCCTATCCGAATGCTTCCCACGCCATGCGTTGGGATCAACCGCGATTTCAGGTCTGTCGTGACAAGCAGCCCAATCGCCGACAGATGGGGGCGGTGTCTTGTCGTTGTGGTACATCTCAAAATAGGGTGCGGGTGGTACAAAGGGAGAATGCGGTCGCGCAAAGGAGATGTTCAGAAAGAAAGGACGTTCCCTATCCCGTTGAGAGAGGAACTGAGTCGCACGGCTCATCGTCCATGATGTTGGATGCAGATACTCCTCGGTGTGCCAAGGACGCGAAACCCAAGAGTTCCAATCAACACCGTGGTCGTCGGGCGTGATGTCGCGCTGTTTCTCAGCATCGAACCAAGTCCGGTATTCGTCCTTCTGACCATGACGCAGCATCCGTCCGGACTCGTCTAACTCGTGGCTTTCAAAACCCATCTTGGCGCGTTGGGGGGTGAAGTGTCCTTTACCGATGAGATGCGTTCGGTAGCCAGTACGGGTTAGCTCACCTGCCAACGTGTGTGGAAAGTCATTCGGGATTGGCCCCTGTCCGCCGCCCATGCCGAGGATGCCGGTATGCCACTGATTCATCCCGGTCATAAGGGTTGCCCGCGCCGGGATGCAGGAGGGCGAAGCCGTGTAAGCGTGTCGAAACCGAGTGCCGCGGGCGGCGAGGAAATCGAGGTTCGGTGTTTCGATGTAGGTGTTGCCGTCAGCACCCAAGCAATCACCGCGCATCTGGTCTACCATCATGAGAATAATGTTAGGACGGCTCATCAAGACATTCCTTTCATGTAAGCTATGTTTTATCGAGTTAATTGATTTCCGCTATGCTAATATCATCAATGTATTCGTGGATGATGTCAAGAGGATTCTCGATGCTGGAACCAATTTCAAATATACCTCACAGGTGGATTACATAGGGAGGTTGGACCGATTCGTATGGAATGTGTAGTGGCGTAATGGTACAATAATCAGGGTTTTCCCGCTATTTTGAAGAGTGTTCGCATGAGAGTTGAGACTATCAGAAACAAGGGGTGATTGTATGAGGGACAAGGGAGCTGCTTATCTGTTTATTGATGATGCACATGTAGAAAGTCTTGAGGGGGCTGCGAAAGGCGTCGTCCCGGCGCAGAAAGTGTCCGACCAACCACTGATTGAGAAGGATGAGCTTTGGGAAGAAGGGTGGAGGATCGGTAGTTATATCAATGTCATCCACGACGAGGAGGAGGACCTCTTCAAGATGTGGTATGGTGTTGGGCGGAAATTGAGCGATGCGCGTGGCGAAGAGGCAGATGCCCTCGCCTATGCCATTTCACGAGACGGCTACCACTGGGAGAAGCCCGTCCTCAATCTTGTCGAGGACAATGAGAGCACGGCGAATAACCTTGTCTTTCCGATGTTTAGATGGGGGGCAGGGACCGGGGTCATGAAGGACCCCATTGAATTAGATCCTGACAAGCGGTACAAAATGCTCTTTATGTTCCAGAGCGAGTCGATGCGGTTTGCCGGAATTGTTCAACCGGTTTGTGTCGCGTACTCGTCCGATGGGATCCGCTGGAACGTGCCCAAATACTGGCTCAACCCTGTTATTCCAGAGGGATCCGATACCCACTTGGTCGCCTATTGGGATCCAAACCTCCACAAATATGTGGTCTACCTGCGCGGTAGACCCAACGTCCGGCTCATCTGTATGTCTGAGAGCGATGACTTTGAAAACTGGACGCCACGAGAAATTATCGTCCAACCCGACGCGCAAGACCCGCCGCAGGATCACGAGTTTTACGGGATGAGTTCGTTAGCATATCGCGATTTTCGGGTGGGATTCCTTGCTGTCTTCCACACGCTCAACGAGGGTTGGATAGCCCGGAATCAGATTGAACCGTGGATGCCCGAATGGATGAACCAGATGGACGTTCAACTGACATACTCGAAGGATGGTCGGACTTGGCATCGTGCGGGTGATCGTGAGCGGATTTTGGTCTGTGGTCCACGCGGCAGTTTTGACTCCGGTTGTGTTTATCCTCCACATGCTCCCTTCGTGCGTGACGAGGAGATCTGGGTCTATTACGGCGGTTCAAACGAACTACACGGTGAGCCACCCCGCCACGGTGAGAAGGTCCGTCGGGGAATAAGCCTGGCAAAGATCCAGAAGGACAGGTTGGTCTGTTTAAAAGCGGATAAAGAAGGGCTTGTAACCACGGCACCTCTCAGCATCAAACCGGATTCGCTCTGGATAAACGCCGACGCTACGGGAGGGGCATTGCAGGTAGAATTGGTAGATCCATTCGACCGAGTGATCTCTGGCTTTTCCAAAGACGATTGTGTGCCTTTCACCGGCGATGAAACGGAATATCAGGTGAGATGGAAAGGTGACCGAAAAGCAACAACAAGCACCGGAGGCCTTGAGGATAAGATGGTTTCCCAAGCAGCTGGCACTTTCAAAGTTAAGGTCTACCTCAACAACGCCAAGCTGTTCGCACTTTATTCGTAGTGTTGTGTAAATCGTTTTTGTGAATCAGTCAGTGCTTGTAACTCAAGTTGTTACTTATGAGATGGGTCGCAGCTTTTAGGGCAATGAAAGGTAAAACGAAAAAAATCACCGCTCGCAGTGGATTGCCAAATCCACTGCATACGTACGAAGATGGCTTGGATATGTCTATCCAAGCCGAGCAGGTTTGACAAGTAGCAGCTCAAGCGATTGTAACTTCCTTGCCCCTTTCAGCTGCTTCATACAGCGCATTCATCACCCGCTGCACATCGAGCATTTCACTGAACTGAGCGAGGGGTAGACGGTTTTCCAAGACGCTCTGGCAGAAATCTTGGTAGACGCTATCAAACTGGCTTGTCGCATCAATGCGGGGCGTAACGTCCACAATCTGTTCACCATCTTCCAGCGCAATCCGAAGCGGTCTTAGACTGGCAACTCCCCAATCGCCTAAGATTTCGGCACCACTGGTTCGAGAGCGCGGGTGCGTTAGCCAGTTACTTTCTACCGCCATTGTTGAATCGTCTGCAAAATGTACGAGACCGACATTGAAATCTTCAATGTCGCAGTCTGTTACCGGCCCCTGCCATGTAATAGGGGGATTTTTCATCCTGCGCACTTTCTGATAGCTCGCCGCCGAAGCGCGTACCGGTTTCGGATTTCCCAATGCCCAGAGAGTTGCGTCGAGTAGGTGGACGGTTGTATGGAAAAGCACGCCTCCTCCTGCCAGGTGGCGCTTATACATGGTGGGGGTGCCCGGGATGTGCATCACGTGTCCGTGCCAGAGCCGTGTATGGTAAACACTGCCCAGCTTCCCATCAGCGAGAAATTGACGGAGCGCCCGCACCTCCGGATTGGAGCGATTCTGCAAGCCCATTGACATCAGTTTCCCGCAGCGTTTGGCTGCAGCGATCATCTCTTCCGCTTCGGTGGTATTCATTGCCAGGGGCTTGGAGACTAGTACATTGGCACCCGCTTCAAAGGCATCTATCGCTGTTTCCCGGTTGGCTGCCGGCGGCAGGGCAAGGCTAACGATGTCCAGCGGGTGACGCTCAAGCATTTCACGGTAATCGGTGTAATGATGTGGAACACCAAATTCAACGGCTGCCTTTTGCGCTCTATCAGGGTTCATATCTACGACGGCAACGATCTCTGCTTCGGGAATTTCCGCGTAACTCTGGATGTGTCCTCGTCCATGTGCTCCGCATCCAACTATACCAACCTTGAGCTGATTCATATCCTGCCTTCCGAAGACGAAATTCAACAAGAGGTAACTTACGTTATCAATCCATAGAGAGGTTAGAGTGTCCGGCGTACCTTCTCAGCGTCGCTGAACAGAATTTCGCGAACGGCATTGGTTGCCTTCTCGTGGAACTGAACCGCATCAGGATCGAGATCCTTAGTTGGACGCGGCGTCTCCTTGAAGTGGCCGAACCGATCTGTACCTCGCACAAGTGCTGCACTATCCCAATCACCGATGGTCTGTTGGGTGCTGGTGGGCATGTAGTGCATCGAAAGACCAATACGCCGGTCTGTTGACCGGTTGGGACCCGATGCGTGCGCCAACCGTACATTATGAAGTGAAATCTCACCCGGCTGCAGTGGCATTGCCACAGCCTTGTCTTCATCAACTTCTACCGCAATTTCCTGCCCACGGGTTAAGAGATTGTGCTCCTGATACTCATCCGCATGAGGTAGGAGATCGCCCTTGTGACTGCCCGGTAGAACCCGCATACAACCGGTTTCAAGGGTTGCCGGTGAAAGTGCCAACCATACACTGACCAGATGGTCGGTATCAAGCCCCCAATAACGCAGGTCCTGATGCCACGAAACGAAAGTCTCGCTGAGCGGCTCCTTAATCCAAAAGAATGTGTTCCAACAGAGGATATCAGGACCGATTAAATCCTCAACTGCATCAAGGATCTTCGTATTACGCATCAGGGCGTCAACCCATGTGAACAGTAAATGAGACTTGCTCCGCTGCGCGCCAGCAATGGGGCTGCCTTGGTCTGCTTCAAATTGCTCAAGTCGTACTCGGTTGGCTGCTACCTGTTTGTCATCCAGTACCCTGACCGGAAAATAGTATCCGTCCCGATTGTATTGTGCGATTGCATTTTCATTCAGAAGTTTTGACATTGGAACCTCCTCTGTAGTTACTGGCTACCGGATAAACGCTGTCCCCAATCGTGTGGAATGCTATAAGTGCTCTCAACTGCCGCTTTATGAGTTCTTGTTTACTTCCACGGGTCCAATAAACAATTCTTCAGGCAGGAAACTTCTCGTTTCAGTAGCGTGCCTGTATTCAAAACCCTCGGTCGTGACAACCCCCATTGCAGTAAAGTACTTGGACTCGCCGCTCGTTCCGCTCTTATTCCCTCCGCTGTGTCCCCGCAACCAAGCAGAGTCAATGACCTGTTCGCCTTTCCAGATACCCTCCGTTGCGTTCAAATGACCAAATCGGGCGAGATCCGACGCACTCATGACGACCCAGCCGGGACCGCTGCGAACGGGGTGCCCGTTAATTTCGTAAGGCGGATCGAGATAAGTGTACGAATCGGGAATGGTGGGATAAAAATACTTCTGATCTTTGATATAGCCGCCTGTGAGCCAGTCCCATCTCTCCGCTGGAATACCTATCAGGTCAAAGAGTCGTTCCTGAATGACATTCTTGAGATCATCGTTCCAGACATAGGTTAGCGCTTGGCCCAAACGCCAAAATCCCGCGCTGCTATAGACACCAACTGTGCCCGGCTCGGCGTGGGAGTAGAGGTCATAGAAAGGATCACCGCTCCACTTCGCCCATTCGGGGATGCCCGGCGTAACGTTCGCCGCCTCAAGTCCCGTCACCTTCTCCCGCCAACGGATTCCCAGCTCCATCGGGAACCCACCATAATGAAGGGATTCGCCCTTTGATCCAATGAGATGTCTCCAAGTCAGTTTTTTGTGGTGACCTTCGATCAAGTGCTTGTGGGAATGGGAAAGTTCGTCCTCACCGGTCCAGTATCTGTTGATCGGCTCGTCGGGGTCGATGTGACCATCGGCGACTGCGAATCCGAGGATTGCCCACATGAAAGCCTTTCCAACGGAGGCGGTCTGATATCGATAATACGGATCTCCCCAAGCATGAACCAAGTAACCGCCACGGGTGATCACGGCACCATACTGGTCCCCGGAGTGATCCTCTCCGCCGAAAGACGCCCCCTCGACCTCCATGCCCTCTATGAAGCCCCCGAATTTTTCAGGATCAAGCCCCGCTTCCTCTGCCGTAATCTCAACCCAGTCATCTTCAGGAAATGTTACCCAATCTGGAAGTTCGATAGTCATTCAATGACTCCTTCCTCATTAGTACTGTCATATATAGGGCTATTCAGTTTTAGGCTTATTACCCGTTTTGTTTGAAAAGTCGGAGTCTGGAAGTCGCTCATAGAGCGACGTCTCGGGATTTGGAAATCCCTCCCCGATAAATCCCCGATGAAT
>JAJECO010000006.1 GCA_022822005.1 Candidatus Poribacteria bacterium | reverse complement strand
TCGTCTATGGGACGTCGTTACAGGTGAGGAGAAAGCGACGCTGAGGGGGCATACGGAGAGTGTCTACAGTGTATCGTTCAGTTCTGATGGTAACACAGTCGCCAGCGGGAGTGATGACGGAACGGTTCGTCTATGGGACATCGTTACGGGTGAGGAGAAAGCGACCCTCACGGAGCATACGGGGAATGTCAATCGTGTATTGTCCAGCCCTGATGGTATCACGGTCGCTAGTAGGAGTGGTGACGGAACGATTCGTCTATGGGACATCGTTACGGGTGAGGAGAAAGCGACCCTCACGGGGTATACGGGCGGAGTCCGTAGTGTATCGTTCAGTCCTGATGGCAGGACGCTCGCCAGCGGGAGTGATGGCGGAACGGTTCGTCTATGGGACGTCGTTACAGGTGAGGAGAAAGCGACGCTGAGGGGGCATACGGAGAGTGTCTACAGTGTATCGTTTAGTCCTGATAGTAGCACAGTCGCCAGTGGAGGTGGTGATGTGTTGGGTAGTGACAGTGCGGTTCGTCTATGGGACGTCGTTACAGGTGCGGAGAAAGCGACGCTGAGGGGGCATACGGGCGGGGTCAATAGTGTATCGTTTAGTCCTGATGGCAGGACGCTCGCAAGTGGGGGTAATGACAAAACGGTTCGTCTATGGGACATCATTACAGGTGAGGAGAAAGCGACCCTCACGGGGCATACGGATTGGGTCAATAGTGTATCGTTTAGTCCTGATGGTAGCACAGTCGCCAGTGGGAGTGGTAATTTCTTGGGTAGTGACAATACGGTTCGTCTATGGGACGTCATTACAGGTGAGGAGAAAGCGACGCTGAGGGGACATACGTCTTGGATCTTTAGTGTATCGTTCAGTCCTGATGGCAGCACGCTCGCCGGTGGGAGTTGGGACGGCACAATTCTCCTATGGGAGGTTATACCTGCTCCATCAGAGCCGGAAAAAATCGCAGGCGATATCAATGGCGATGGTGTCGTCGACATCTTTGATTTACTGTTCGTTGCCAAGGCGTTTCGCAAAACCGAACCGAATGATGCCGATGTCAACGATGATGGTGTTATCAACATCTTTGATTTGGTACTTGTTGCCTCAAACTTTGGTAACATAGCAGCCGCGCCTTTAGCGCACCCACAGATACTGTCCACTCTCACCGCCGCCGATGTCGAGGGGTGGCTCACGCAAGCGGAGCAAGTGGCATTGACAGATCCCGCCTACCTACGCGGCACTGCCGTGCTGGAACAACTCCTCTCTGTGTTGACACCGAAGGAAACCATCTTATTGCCTAACTATCCCAACCCGTTCAACCCGGAGACATGGATACCGTATCATCTGGCAAATGACGCCTTTGTCAACCTGACTATCTATGACCTAAACGGTCAAATTGTCCGCACAATTGACGTGGGGGATCGGATTGCCGCGGTCTATGAAGATCGGTCGAAGGCTATCTACTGGAATGGCAAAAACGAACTTGGTGAGTCGGTGGCAAGTGGTGTGTATTTCTATCACCTATCCGCAGGCGATTATTCTGCCACACAGAAGATGGTTCTTCTGAAATAGGAGGCAGATTTGAGGCTACTTGTCAATTCATTGTGAGCGATATGGAATGATATTGGTGATACAGATTTCCATTTTGTCGCTTGCTTCTCATCAACAAGCAGCGGTCCCAAGCAAGACTTTGACACGATGATGGATCAGGCTTTGTCCCCCTTTTCTGTACCCACTACGGCTTCGACTGTGTTAGATTGTATCTCTACGCACGACTTGCTCGCTTGATCAGCAGTGAGCCCAACAGTACCGACCACATTCGCCGTGCTGAGAGCAGATGATGCATTCGTTGCGAAATAGACGTTCTCAATGCCGATGATGCCCGCCATGTCCACCCTCGACCTACGCCCCTCGATGATGATGCCGAACCATTCACATAAAAATAGCCGGGCAGATGTCTGAATATATCTGCTATCAACGCATCTATATCGCCTTGAAAACAGGATAAAAAAATATCCTTTGATTCCCACCAGTTCATCGGTTATAATCTCTCGTAATTATGCCCAAATTGAACATCACTAAGGAGTCATAGTATGATTAGAATCGCCAAACTCAGTTTTGCTCACGTTCATGCAAGAGGCTATGCCAATCAGATCCAAGAAAATTCGGAAACCGAATTGGTCGCCGTTTGGGATGAGGAGGAGTACGGCGGCAAGCAGATCGCTGAAGAATACAATATCCCGTTCCATTCGGATCTGGACGAAATTCTCGATCGGGACGACGTTGACGCGGTCGTCGTCGATGCTATAACATCAGATCACCCGAAAGTGATGATTGCGGCAGCGGAAGCGGGCAAGCATATTTTCACGGAAAAAGCACTTGCCATCACCGTCGATGAGTGCGATCAGATTATCGAAGCCGTAGAGAAGGCTGGAGTGAAGTTCATGATTTCACTCCCCACGCGTTGTGATCCGGATCTGGTACTGGCGAAGCAGGTCCTCGATGATGGACTTTTGGGGGATCTCACGTTTGGGCGCGGACGCATTGCACATTCGGCAGGACTGGATAAATGGTTCAAAGGACCCAGTTTCTGGTTTGGGGATGCACAGCGTGCCGGTGGTGGTGCCCTGTTCGATCTCGGCTGCCATCGGGTGGATATCATGCGCTGGCTCATGGGTGAACCGAAGAGTGCCATCTCTAAAATTAACAACTTCACCGGTAACTATCCCATAGATGACAACAGTGTCTCGGTGGTTGAGTTCGCGAACAAAGCCCTTGGTGTTATTGATGTCTCGTGGACGCACCGGTCGGGACCTAACATGCTTGAACTTTATGGTACGGAAGGTTCGATTGTGACTGGTCACGGTGATCTGCACTTCGAAACGCGCAAACTCTCAGACGATGAAAAAGCGGAATACATTGCCCGGCGCCCTGAACCGCCGCCCTCGGCGATGCAGCAGTGGGTCAACAACATTCTGCGCAATGAACCGATGCAGGTTACCATTCAGGATGGTCGTAACCTCACCGAGCTGATGCAGGCATTTTATATGTCTGCTGATCAGGGACGCTCGATAGGACTGCCCCTGTGAAGCAGGAGACATAAAAGGTAAGGAGGGAGGAGAGGATTAGCCGAAATGGAAGCGTTCCAGAGGCTATTTCTTCCTCCTATCTTTTTTGCTTGCAATCATTTTCGGTATCTGTCATAATATCGGAACGCTACGGCAATTCTGACGTTAGATTTAATATATAACTGTTTGCAATCATACCTTAATCATCCGACGTGTAGGGGTTGCCTTCATAAAGGAGTCGAAAGCATGTTCAACTGCGATTATCACATACATACGAGACTTTCTCCGTGTGCAGCAAGGGATTTCGATTTAGAGAAGATCATCAAGGTCCAACAAGAGCGTGGCGTAAAGGAAATTGGCATCACCGATCACGATTATGCATACGGCTATAAAGCCAAGAACATTGAGGCGGTTAGAAAGATTGTCCAGAAATGTGAGTCACCAATTCCTATTCACTTTGGCGTCGAATCACACATCTTGGAATACCGAGTGGCGTCCATCAACATCCAGCTGGCATCATACTTTGATTATGTACTGATGGCGCCAAACCATTATCATCTGCGTGGGGTTGCACTCCCCTCAGATCTCGGCAATCCTAGGAGAGTTGCAAATCATGAACTGTATATGTTCGAAGCTGCAATCGCTTGTCCGTTGACCGATGCTATCGCACATCCATTTGTTCTGACACCAAATGTCTTTCGTTTATCGAACGAGGAGGTATCAGCATTTGGAAGCGAGATGATGCGACACATTGATCAGAAACGACTGATCCATCAGTTAGACCTCGCCTCTCAGCGTGAGATTGCTATTGAGATTAGTCCGAAGTTTATCCGGTACAACCAGCACCACTTAACCGAGTTTTACCAGTTGTGCTTGGAGCGGGAAGTGAAGCTGCTTATTGGTAGCGACGCCCATAAAGCGGAAGAACTGGGAGAATTATCGGAACTGGAGCCGATTTTGGAGGAGTTGGGGGTCCAAGAAGAACATCTGTGGCGGCCCAAAGAGTGGCGGTGGTAGAGCGTAGTCGAAAGTAAGTGAACACCGTTCTTCTCACCATTCCCAACAGATATCCACCTTTAATTCCTCAGCAAGATTTGCCAGATCCCGTAGATGGTCAATGTGAAGCGGAACACCACTATCGACCCATGCTTCGCGTTTCCGCCACTCTATCTCGCCGGGCAGATACACCTGATCTACCCCTTCGACAGGTTTTGCCCCCTGAATTGTGCGGATCCCCTGATCGATTGATGCGGCGTATTCATCATAATCTGTAAAACTTGCCACATTGATTGCGATGAAGAAGTGTTCCGAGACGGCGTCGCCAACTTTCTGACCTGCCATCAAACCACCCACCAAAGGTCCTGCTAAAATGCCCATGATCAACCCTAATCCGTATCCCCTCGGTCCGCCCGCTGGCGTAAGTATCTTCCCCTCGTTCGGATCCTCAGTCGGTTTTCCATCAGTGGTCAGTAGCCATCCCGGCGGAATTGGCATACCGTACATTTGCAGTGTGCGCACCTTTCCCCACGACGACGCACCACACGCCATGTCCAACACGATTGGCCGTTCCTCGCCGGCGGGAAGCGCATAGCTGAGTGGGTTATTGGCGATCACCGGTTCCGCCGCCCCCGGCGCGCCAACAGAGGGTCCACCTGTGTTTGTCGTTGAGAAACCGATCATCTTCGCATCGACTGCCATCATGGTGTAACAGGCGGCGGCACCAAAATGACCGGCATTGCGTACTCCTGCCGCCGCGATGCCTGCGGAACGGGCTTTTTCAATTGCCATCTGCATCGCCAAGGTGCTCGGTGGGTGACCTAAACCGTTATCTCCGTCAATGACAGCGAAGCCGGGACCTTCTTGGACAACGCGAATGTCAGGATTGGGATTCATCGCTCCGTCGAGGATGCTGCGCACGTACCAAGGTATCATGCGAGTGCCGTGTGAATGGACACTCCGCAAATCGGTTTCGACTTGGAGATCTGCCATCAGTTCAGCATGTTCCCGAGAAACTCCGGCTTTCTGGTAGAGCGCGATTGCAAACTTATGCAGTGGTTCTGGTTGAACAACGATATCTTGCCCCTCTTGGTTCATGGATTCTCCTTTAAAATTACTGAAAAATAACAGGTAATGCGTAAGAAAAATCGTTTTGCCCCTTTACGTATTACGCTTTACGCATTAAATTTCACGCATCACGTATTACGCATCGCTCTAATGGATAGATCTGCCTACTCACGATGCGCTACTTTACCCTAGTGCTCTGTCAAAAAAATCATGATAAAGCACCTTCATTGCGATGGCCGGTGCGGTTACAAACCGCACCTACCGGCGCCTGGGGAACTCTGAAACCTTATACAGCTTGTGCTACATTTTTCTGACAACGTACTAGTATCCCTTCTGTTTATCCACGACATTGACCAACGGTTCTCCGCTAACATCGTGATGCAGGTTCTCAATAAACAGATCCATGGCACGTTTACCAATGTTCTGTGATCCACCGGCGGTGTGAGACGCCAAAATCACATTTTGCTTCGTCCATAGTGGACCATCTTCGGGATACGGTTCGGTGTAGGTTACGTCCAAGCCTGCTCCTGCCAACTTGCCACTATCGAGCGCGGCAATCATTGCGTCTTCGTCAACAACCTTACCGCGGCTGACATTAACGATATAACTCCCATCTGGCATCGCATTAAACTGATCGTGCGATAGGAGTTTATGCGTCTCTGGCGTGATCGGACAGCAGACCATCAGAATGTCGGTTTGGGATAGAAAATCTACCAGTGAATCCATCTGACCAAGCTGATCCACCGTATCAGGTTTCTCAACAGGTTCTTTATCGACAGCAATCACTCTGCAGTCGAATGCTTTTGCTCTTACGGCGACGGCACGACCGATCCCACCAAGCCCAAGAATACACATGGTCATACCTGCGATTTCGACGGACGGGGTCCATTCCCAGTGTTTGTGTCTCATGAAAGCGAGTTGGGTTGTAATACCTCGCGTCATCGAGAGTAGTAGCGCGAAGGCGTGCTCAGCAATCTGGGGACCGTACAGAATACGGCTGTTGACTAAACTGACATCGCTGTCTCTGAAGGCGGGAAACCTCGCCCATTCAACCCCGACGAAGGGCTGTTGGATCCAGCGTAACGCTTTCGCCTTGGGAAAATCTGATTCATTGACGGTGCCGTAGAGAATTTCGATATCCGAGATATAGTCTCCGAGTTTTTCGCCTGCGGGCAAGAAGCAGATTTCGAGTTCTGATGGGGCATCTTTGAGCATGGCTTCAACTTCTGGTCCCGGTCGATGTGCAATTAAGACTTTTGGTTTAGACATCACGGTTTCCTTTCTAAGATTTTGTGAAATGTGACATAATACATGGTGCGCAAAAGACCTATCATGGTGTATAATATCACAGGTTGATCAACGATGACAATCATCGATTTTGTGGAGATTGATTCAAAATTGCTTCTGACAGTCAGCCGCATCCCTTGATTTTAAATCAACTCACAGGAACCGAACGTCATAAAACAGTAACACTGAGCATTCATTCCTATTTATTTGAACTGTAAATCATCCTCCGAATGTGGAGGTTTAAGGCAAGTCAAACGCACTATGGAAACAGCCTCAACTGACGCACCGGAGACCGAGTCTCCGGGAGGAAACGATAAAGCCAAGGAACAAAAACGCACCTTTTTATTAGCTGTTGCTCAAGGCACATTCATACGAATTTCTTTCGCTTTTGCTGATTCCACTACTGTTCTCTCCGCTTTCATTTATAGACTCACCAACTCAAATACCCTCGTCGGCTTGGTCGGCTCAATCGGCACCGCCGGTTGGATGTGGCCCCAGCTGCTCATCTCGAATCTCTTGGAACATCGTCCACGCAAGATGCCCTTTTATGCGCTCGGTATGGGTATCCGTACTTTCGCATGGGTCGCGATTTTTCTGTCTACGCTGCTAATCGGTCCTCGCGACTTCGGTCTGCTTGCTGCTTGTCTTCTCTGTTTTTACTTTGTCGGATCTTCGTCGATGGGCATTTCGACGATTCCGTATATGGATATTATTTCCAAAGCGATAGGGCCACATCGGCGTGCGCGCTTTTTCAGCTTGCGTAACATCACGGGCGGGATCTGTAGCTTCTTCATCGGTTTTCTTGTCCGACACGTCTTGGACGATGATTTCGGATTAGCGTTTCCACGTAACTACGCACTCCTATTTGGCTGCGGTGCTATCTCCGTTGGTGCTGCGTGCACTATTTTTCTCAGGATCCGCGAACCGGTTAGTACCGTCGAGTCCCAGCGCCGCACCCTTTGGCAACACCTGAAGCAAGGACCACAATTTATTCGGACAGATAGAAATTATCGGCTATTCCTGTATTTTCGAATTTTCGGACATGCGGCAGGGATGTGTGGTCCCTTCTACGTTCCATACGCACTGGACAAATTGGGAATTACGGAATCAGCTATAGGATTGTTCATCGCTGTCAGCGCGGCCAGCGGCGTCATCTCAAACTTTTTGTGGATCTACGCCGCCGAGAAATATGGTGAACGGTGGATCCTGATTCTCACATCAGCCATGGCTTGGGCATCGCCATTAATCGTTATTTCCGTGCAGTACGTGTCGCCGGCTTGGCGGGTGCCGGTCTATCTGTCAATCTTTGCTCTTAACGGCGGAGCGATGAGCGGTATGATGGTGGGCTTTATGACGTATATGATCAATATCGCGCCACCCAGAGTCCGTCCGACTTACCTCGGTTTTATGAACACAATACTATTTCCTTGCGGTTTCATGCCAGTGTTAGCAGGCAAAATGGTTGGGGTGCTTAGTTACGAAGGAGTCTTCTTGATGTCCGTGGGAATGGGGATATTCGGATTTTTAATAGCAACACGGTTAGAAGATGTGTATTATGAAGAGGAAACCGCTTAATACGGAAGCCGAAACCAGCTATGAAAACTGCTTTGACGGATACGCCCGAACCACAACCCCAAGAGGAAGAGGACAAGACGCGAGAACAGAACCGCAACTTTTGGATCGCCATCTTTCAAGGTATATTTGGGCGAATCTCTTTCTCCCTATCGGATAGCACGACGGTTCTCTCGGCTTTTATCTATAAACTCACCGCTTCTAATACCCTCGTCGGCTTGACTGGTTCAATAATGTCAGTGGGGTGGATGTGGCCCCAGCTGCTGATCTCAAATCTGCTGGAACACAGACCCCGTAAGATGCCGTTCTATATCCTCGGTATGGGTGTGCACACCGCTGTGTGGCTCGGTGCTGCGGTGTGTACGGTGTGGATCGGTGCGCGGAATTACGGTCTACTCGCTGCGAGTTTTATTTTACTCTATTTCGCGGGGACCTCGTCGATGGGCGCGTCATCCGTCGCTTATATGGACATTATTTCCAAGACGATTGAACCGCTACGGCGTGCGCGCTTTTTCAGCTTGGGCAATTTCATCGGCGGTTTTTTCACCATATTCATCGGTTTTCTGGTGCGCTACATTTTGAGCGACTCCTCTGGATTTGTCTTTCCGAATAACTACGCGCTTCTGTTCTTTGGTGTTGCCGTAATGGCACTGGTTTCGCTCTTCGTTTTTCTTAAGATCCGCGAACCTATCCGTCCTGTTCAGACCGAACGCAAGACGTTCTGGCAGCACATCAAGCAGGGACCACACTTCCTTCGGACAGACTCGAATTATCGAGCGTTCATTGTGTATCGCATCTTCGTTAATGTCGGACGGATGTGTATGCCTTTCTATGTGCCGTACGCCCTGGATAAACTAAGCATTTCGGATGCAACGATTGGGCTGTTCCTTGCAGTTGGCGCTGTCAGTGGAGTCTTATCGAACATTCTATGGGGCTATATGAGTGGGCGATACGGTGTCAGATGGATACTGATCTGCACAGCATTACTCGCTTGCACAGCACCGTTGGTGGCGATTTTTGTGCAGTACATTCCGCCTGCGTGGCAATTGCCGTGTTATTTTCTGACGTTTGTTCTCGGGGGCGCTTCAATGAGTGGCATGATGGTCGGATTCATGACATATATGATTAATATTGCACCCCCGCTGAATCGTCCCACCTATATCGGTTTCATGAATACATTGGTATTCCCTTTCGGTTTTATGCCGGTGGTTGCCGGTCAGCTTATCCAATGGATTGGCTATGAATATACTTTTGCAATTGCGCTGGGCGTAGGGTTCTTCGCATTCATTACATCAACCCGCTTAGAAGAAGTGTATCATGACGAGGAATTCCGGTAGACTCCACCGGTAATGAGTTCATTAGTTCATTAGTTCATTATAGTGAATTATAGAAATAAGTGGACATTTACCAATAGCTCCGCCCTTCGAGAAGTTTCCAAAGTCCCCCTGACAAGGGGGATTTAGGGGGTTAGTTGTACATCGAAAGTGTATAAGTAATTGTAGAATTCACCATAATTATACCGATGAGCCAATGAACCAACATAGTTGTAGCGACCACGGATCTACGTTTACTATGAAAGGACACATCAGCCGTCAGTTCAATGAACCAATGAACAAACAGACAGTTCTCCACAAAGGGATTCAAGAGTTCAACGATGGTGATTACTTCGAGTGTCACGAAACTTTAGAGGATGTATGGATGATCGAGGTCGGACCGGATCGTCCTTTCTACCAAGGACTGCTCCAACTGAGCGTTGGTTGTTTTCATCTCTTGAACCGAAATTATGTGGGCGCGGAGAGCCAATGGTCGAAAGCCCATGCCAAGCTAAATGACTTTGGGAGCCAGCATCTGGGGGTTGAACTCAAACCGCTCATTGAGGGGATTCTGCGTTGTCAGGAAATGTTAGCAATGGTTCAGAGTGGACAGAGAAGGGACTTTGACCTTTCGATGATTCCCCAGATTCAGTATACCTGGAACTAATGTACCAATGAACCGACACAACTAAGGAGATAAGTTATGCCGATACCAAATGTGAATAGAAATACCCTCTCGGTAGATACACCCCTTCCACCACCAGCGTGGGCACTGTTGGAACTGGAACTCATCCGCGCCCAGACGCTTGCCTGTGAAGCATTTTTTGATCGCTATTTCGATGAACGCGGCTATCTGATCTGCCTTCCGCGCTGGGGTGGGAATGATGGCCCGGACGATGCCATCGAGAACCTCACAGGTTGGCCCATCCTGCACGCGCTCGGTGCCTCTGATAGCATCTTAGAGATGTACAAACTGGCGTGGGAGGGCCATCTTCTACAATATACGGAAGCAAAAACGGTGGAGGTCCCTATTGCCCGTGAAGGGATGTATTATAAGGAATTCTCCGTCATGTTCGACTGGTTCCATCATGGCGAGGGACTTGCGGTCTTTAATTTGCAGGGATTGTCGGATCCGTATGATCGAGCCTTTCAGAACCGAGTGAGACGTTTCGCCGGTCTCTACATGAACGAGGATCCACAGGCTCCGAACTACGATTCCGAACACAAGATTATCCGTAGTATGTTCAACGGCAGTCGAGGACCTCTCCTCCGCAAAGCGACCGCGTTGGATTGGGCGGGCGATCCTATCGAAGTCGAAGGACGTTTTGATGCCAAACATGGAGAGCGCAACTTCGAGGAGATGTTGGCGCATTTCAAGGACTATACCGATATCGTCGGCGACCATCCGTTGAATCTTGCTGCGACAACCCTCGGCATCAATGCCTACATGCTCACAGGCGAAGAGAAATACAAGACATGGCTCCTTGAATATGTTGACGCTTGGGCGGAGCGGACAGCTGCCAACGGCGGTATTATCCCATCGAATATCGGTCTGGATGGCACAATAGGAGGAGAGTGCGATGGCAAATGGTACGGCGGGTGCTACGGTTGGGGGTTCACCGTCGTCGTTCCGCAAACGGGCGCGTTGGCAGATCGCAATGCACATGTTCGAGGAGTTGCCGGTTTCGGGAATGCCCTGCTCGCTACGGGAGATCAGAGCTACGTTGATGTGTGGCGTAAGATGATCGAGACGGTTAATTCAAACCAGAAGACAATCGACGGTCAGGTGATGTATCCCAGTATGTATGGGGATGACGGGTGGTACAGCTACACGCCGCAGCCATATAGTCAAGGCGCATTGGATGTCTATTACTGGTCAATGAACCGTGATGTCCTCAAGTGGCTCCCTACAAACGGCTGGATCGGGTTTTTGGAGGGAAATAACCCGGACTACCCGACAGAGGCGTTCACACGCGACTTCGGCACGTTACGCCAGAAGATGCAGGGGATGCATGAAGACACCACAACGCCGGATACGCGACTTTCGGACGACACTTTGGCGTTCAATCCTGCGGTGGGGAGCAATCTGATTGAACTGATGCTCGGTGGTATCACACCGCGGTTCGGTGAACCGCTGCACTGCCGGGTGCGCTATTTCGATCCTGAGAGGCGTCGGGCTGGGATGCCGGAGGATGTTGCATCGCTCGTGGAAAAGCTGACGGATGACGAAACGACGCTGTCGCTTGTCAATATCAATCCCGTTGAAGAGCGGACAGTCATTGTTCAGGGCGGGGCCTATGCCGAGCACCAACTGGTCAGCGCTTCTGTTGATGACAAGACCTTGCCAATCAATAGGTCCGCTTTTACCGTCCGTCTGGCTCCCGGAGCGGGGAACCGGATTGTTCTCAAGATGAAACGTTATGCCAACCAGCCGACGCTTGTATTTCCTTGGGATAGAGATTGACCGCTTGTGTCCAGCGTCCAGCAATTATAGTGTACCTTAAAATTAAGAGGCACTCCAAATCGGTGCGGTTAGAAACCGCACCTACCGGTCTCCCGTTTGGTAGGCACTGTTTCTCCCGACAGGTCGGGATCGAAACCGAGGGGCGAAAGTGTCTATCTGTTTTTAGAATTCATCATAGAAAGGATAATCCAATGAAAGTGACAGATGTCGAACGTATTGTTGTTGACGTACCGTTTGTTCCTCGGCAGCATAAGCTTACCCGCAACAGCCTGTCGTCGGTTTACAACTGGTCGGTTTTAGAACTGTGTAAGGTCACAACGGACACGGGGCACGTCGGTTGGGGCGAAACGGTTATTCGCTACACTTACGGCAGGGTAACCGACCAGACGGTGGATAGGGTCATGGGCCAACGTCCAGCCGAACTGATGAATGACGATTCCCTCGGTGCCGGTTTGCAGATGGCACTCTTTGACGTGGTCGGTAAGATCCTGGAGGTGCCCGTCCATCAACTGATTGGCATGAAGGTGCGGGATTGGACACCGATCTCTTGGTGGTGTGTTGATGCTTCCCCCGAAACTTGGGCGGCTGAAGCACAGGACGCTGTGGCAAACGGCTATACCAGTTTCAAGAATAAGCCGCGTCCGTGGTGGGATATCGTCGCCCAAGTTGAGGCAGTCTCCGAGAGCGTACCACCACATTTCAAGTTAGATCTCGATCCGAACGGTTCGCTCCAAAATGCCTCTGCTGCAATTCCGGTGATGAAGAGATTGGAACAGTACTCGAACGTGGCGATGTTCGAGACACCTATCCCGCAGAACGATGTATTGGGTAACAAACAGATCCGTCAAGCGGTTAACCGACCGATTGCGATGCACTTCGGGAGTCCACCTTACATTACCGGTATCCGTGAGGGGGTCTGCGATGGGTTCGTCATTGGGGGCGGAAAATCCGAGGTTGTGCGGCAAGGTGCTTTAAGTGCAGAGGCGCAGATGCCCTTCTGGCTGCAGTTGGTGGGGAACGGTTTAACAACAACGTGGGCTGCCCATCTGGGCGCGGTCCTGACCCACGCGACTTGGCCCACGATCAGCTGTATCAATCTTTACAGCCATCACCTCCTGAAAAAGCGGATCGAGGTGGTGGGTGGCTATCAGCAGGTTCCTGATGGACCTGGTCTGGGTGTTGAGGTGGATGAGGACGCGGTCGAAAAACATCGGGTTTCTCAAGAGCGGTTGGACGGCTTTGAGAAACGTGGCGAACCGATTCACGCGCTGCCGGACGTTATTAAAACAATCGTCTATCCGGATGGGAGTTGCATACACATGGTCGATCAGGGGCTTGGGTACTTCAACGCGGGTAACGGTCCCGCCTATGTGGAAGGTGCACGTTTGGAGATCAGGGAGAACGATGGATCGAGTGAGTGGAGCGATCTGTTCGCCCGTGCACAGAAACAGCCGGTCCGTGACCGCTGGAGATAATCGCTGTTAAAACGAGATAGCGTACTATGCCACAACACAAAAGGAGGCCCCCATGTCATCGGTCGTTGAACGTATAGATGATCCTACCCTGTGCGTGGTACATATCGGGAAGGGAGAGAGAATCACTGGGCTCTTGGCAGAACTGCTGAACCCTGTCAACTCGGAGAGTTTGCACGAATATTGTCTTCCCGCGAACTCAGATGTCGAACTTCACTATCACGATTACGACGAATATTGGCTATTCACAGCGGGCAATCCCAAGGTGACGCTGCGACTACCGACAGGGGTTACGAAGACAGTCCGGCTTGCGCCGGGGGACATGGTGGCGTGTGTGCGGGGTGTGGAGCATACGCTGTGGGCGGATCACGAACTGGTCTATTTCCAGTTTTGTAGCGTCCTTGAAGGCGGCGAGCGGCGCGGGCATCTGATTCGATCCGATTCCGCGTAGGAGCCTGTCGAAAAATCGGCGGTTAGCGGAGGGAGTGAACCTCTATCAAACTGTATCTGTCCACAATCCGCGCGAGCTACCCTTTAATGATTTTTCAATTTCTCCCTTTATCTAACTGCGCTGCAAATGATACAAGCACTTTAGGATAAATAGAAGGCAACGGATTAATCAAGCGCCCCTCCTTCTTGCCCTAATTCGATCGAGATTAGGTCTTCATTATGTTGCACATTCCGCAGACCTAGCTCACCGCACAACACATAGAGCTTATCCCCCGAAATGGCAACATCCAAGGCGGGAGCCGGTAGCGATTTGAGATGAGTCCATTTCTTAAATTGATGATCCATAAAAGGATCGAAGCGCAATAGGTATACCCCTTTTTCTCCCGCTGCTACATACACCGCGGATTGTCCATAGATGTCTATCCCGTAGAGGCGTGAAAAGTGGTCGGAAACTGTCTTTTCCCCAACTCTCCATCTGAGCCATTTATGTGATGTATCCATTGGGACCACCGCATGTTCTGTAGCGATAAAGACAATTCCCTGATCCAACGGTGTGAGTTTCTCAAGTTCACGGCGTTCTTGAGGGTTAGCACTCCGATACTGCTTGATGATACCCGCGGTCTTGCCGGCTTTCCAGTCTTCACGAGATCCCATTACAAATTTCATTTCAACGACATTCCCCGGAATCTCACCCCCAGTCATCTCTCTGGGATGATTTTTGAACCACAGCCCCATACTGGTGGTCGGTGTTCGCTTAAAGTCTTGGTATTCTACCATTTCATCACCGGCAACAAACGTCTGATGGCGGTATATCCCCATCTCTACAGTGGAGGCACCGGGTAAGGGATCTAGAGCTCGTTCGATCCGAGGCGAACGCGGTTTTTCCACGTCGAACACCACAACGATACCCGCACGGCTTGGTATACTAGCATGGGGTGTATTCGGACTCTCACTCTCCCCTTGTAGCGTCAAGACCAGCTTATTGTCCTCACACCCGATATCGGTTCCAGTTGGACCTTTGAGCGGGGTTGGAAGATTGAGTTTTGCCAGTTCGTTTGCAAGCCTCAGATGTGCAATCTGTTTCGGTTGAGTTGGATCAGCTACATCTACAACCAGTAAACCCTCCGTATTGGCGATGTAGGCGATTGCAGCTGTTGAGTGCAGGGCAAGGGCTGCATCGTAGCCGGGGAGCGGAAGCGAAGACAAAAGGCGCAGCTTGCCGTTATCGTTGCTTTCTGCTATCGAAAGCTGTTTGTAACTGGCGATATAGACGCGTCCGTCTCGAACAACCATTTCAGACGGTCCCGCAATCGTCTCGGTCAGTGGCAGCTGGTCAAGGGTCTGTTTTATAGAGCCGTTGTCGGACAACTGAATCACTGTCAAAGTTCCCGGCGCAATCGCGCGCTCAACCTTAAGCGCAGACGGACTACAGCCGACGATTATAAACAAAAACATTAAAAACCGTGAAAATTTGCACTTCATTGGATTTTCCTCCTTACTTATTCTGACACATGGATTCGCTGTTCAATCACATCGTTCAGGATGATTTGGAGTTTCCAATAGGCGTTTCCCCAAGTTGGCACCTTGAGCGTTTCCATATCATATTGGTTCTCAAAAGCCGAAACCCATTTTCCTCCCGTCTGCGATGTCAAAAGAGGACCCACCTCTGTATCCGCACCGTGAATGTCGAGAACAACCCCAAGTGCACAGCACCGTTCAATAACGGATAGAGGAGAATACCCACCGCATATAGGAATATCGTTACCGAAGACGATGAGCCTGCGCTGAGCATCTGGACGAAACGCGCACCGTTCAAGCGCGTACCGAATCGCATTCAGTTGAATATCGTTGCGGAATGGATGAAACGGGATGCTGTTTAGGACCTGAAGGGCTTTATTCAGCTGATCGTTCAATGGAAAATATCTGATATATTGAGGTCCATCAAGGAATTCAATGTCGGATGTGATGATACCCACCCGGTAATCTTTGCTTGAGGCTTGATATCGCTGAATCTCACGTTTGACGAATGCAACGACATCGTTGATGTACGGACGCATCTCCTCCCTACCGGAGATGATAAATACAACATCAACCTGATTTGAACGGTTACGCGTTAATGTTGGGGATTGAACCCGATCCGAATCAATCGAGTCAACACGGGTAACCGCTGGCATCGGTTTCTCCTTATCCATTGGAGATTGGAGAGCCCCCGCGCGCGCTGTCGGATTTATCGCTGTTTCACCCGATATGAAAGGAGTTCTAATACCTGTACCGGTGCCACCTCCTAGTCTCCCTTCGGCGGTGTTACCATCCATGTCTCCGAAGCCTTCGGTATTTTCCATACTTGCTATCGGTGGGGAATTGTCGGAGGAGGACTGAGGGGGTAAAGGGGTAGAGAGAATCGCAGGTTGCTCGGAATCCTGATACAATCGGGGAGGTACGCTCTGAGCCCCAACATCGACTAGCGTTTTTGAGGATCGAATCGGGCTGAGGGGTTTGTGCGATATCGACTCGCGTTTCAAGATCGATTGTTTAACGGAGGAAAGGGTAACGGTAAATCCTTCCTCTACCTGAATGGAAGCAGGCTCTCTCAGCACGAAAAACATGATAACAACTAACAAATGTACCACAAGAGATAGAATAGCGCAAAATAGAGGACGGTAGTTTCGGATTAGCATTTGCCGAGATTGTGAAGTTTCGGTTGTACGTGGCATATTTTTCATTGAGACCTCCATTGTATGCGGCTAATGGTTTATCTGCTGCCAGTAAAAGGTTGAAATCCGCTGGACTTCATTCAGACGAAAAGTAATCCGTATTTCCATCATAGATAACGCTAAATAGCAACCAAACTCCCATTTCTGGCTTAAATTAACGTTGGCACTTCAATAAGATTTCGGAGTGACCTGAAAAAAATCGGGTGGAAAGTCAAGATTGAATTGAGCTTCTTTAACAATATATGTGTTAATACGGTCTAGCTTTCCTCCTGGCCATCTATGTATATGTTTAGACACTGTAGGAAACCAGATTTCCCCGTACTGCCGAAAATTTTCATATATCATCGTCCATCTATCACCCGTATTATCATAGTGCTCTGCCTTGAGAATACAGAATCCTTTACTCGTATCTATCCAAATTTTCACAGTTCGTTCGGAGGAGGACACACGGTCAATCTTTTCTGGATGGAAGTCAAGTACGTAGCAGTCTACTCCATCTATCGTTTCCCGACCAACAAGCGTTACATCGGGAGGAACTCTATATTTGGAACGCCCATATAGTTCAAAATACAGGAAACTTCTGTACTTACTACGGTTGGCAAAAGCAACAGAGTGGGCGGGAAATTCATCTAACGCTTCGTAAGCCTGGGTTTTTCCATCGTAAGTTATGATATGGTAATCACCTGCAGTGGTATATTTTGCCTCCTCAGCAAATAGATTTACCTTCAGGCGATCAATTTGGTTCATTTTGTACTGGAAAATTTTTGGATAATGCAAAGAATCCCGGTCGAAAATCTGGAACGCAACATTTGACTCTTCAACTACTCGGCGTTTTTCATAAAACTTAATGGAAAAATCAAAAGGAATTGCTTTGAGTTCTTCCTCTCGGATGTCTTTCTGGTGAGGCATTGAATATTCCTTCAAAACTTTCTGTCTCTGTTCCTGTTTCAACGTTTCAATTTCTTTAGGTGACTTTTTCGCCTCATAGTCGAACGTTATGATGATTCTCATTTCGCCGCTTCTAATCTGGTTACGCGCCTGATTGACCCCGGCGATTAGCTGTTTCGTCGTGAGCTCTTCAGACTGGCATAACTGACCAATCAAAACGAATGCAATGATGCAGAATATTCTGAACATCTTTTTCTCCATTGATGGTTTGGTTATTTGATTCCCCGATTAGATGGAACCATTTTTTGACAAAAGCAAAAGGGGGCGGTTGTACGCAAAACCAACTATGGTGAATTATCAAAATATGTAGACCCTTTCGCTTCCCATGTTTGGTAGGCGCTGTTTCTAACTGCGCCAATGCGGTGCGGTTAGGAAAGCTCGCCGGTACAGAGTGTCCAAGTAATTCTAAAGTTCACTATAATCAAAAAGAGGGCTCTTTTCCTCCGGTGTGCTGCCCCGAAGAAAGAGAGCCCAAAAGTGGAAATACCTCTTGAGAAACTCAGAAATCGTGGATTTATCCCCCTCCATTGTCACAATTTGTACCCAGCGAGGCTTCACAATCATCCCTCTTGCCAGTCACTCCGCCTGGCTGGAGGTATTTCCACACTCAAAATTTCTATGATAGTCACTGAATCAGAGATTCGGTTATTGTCCGGATTTCCAAGATTCATACTTCTGTCCGTACCGATCATAGAATCCTTTAACAGTCATTCCGTACTCGGACATTATTTCTTCCACCTCTTTTTCTATCTGAAGTCTTTCTTCATCAAGAGAAGCAATTGCAGTCCGTAATTTTGGCAGTTCCTCTTGAATGCTGCGAAGCTCCTTGTGTAGCTTCTCCGTTTCCTCTCCACTGGCTCCAACTAAGTCGTGCGAACCAATTTCTATCTGTCTGTATTTCAGTTTGCGAAGTTTCGTAGAGAATGGAGCAGTTTTTTCGTAAATGATCTCCCGCTGATCATATAGCTGTTTAAGATCTGTGAAAAGCGTTTCTAGTTCTTGACCGCTTTGCTCTTGAGAGGCTTTCGATTCCATCCCGTCAAAATTTCCTGTGGAAGACCTCTGAACGCATGAATAGGTTGAGACCATAAGCACTGTGCAAAGAAGGACTGTACCGACACCGACAAGCCTGAATTGTTTTCTCAACATTGTAAATCATCTCCTTTACTTTAATGTTAAATCTACCCTTTTCCCAGTGCACTCACGCCTGGCAAGAAGCATCTCTACACTCAAAATTTTTGTCATCTTCATATCCGAGATTCGGTTATTGTCCGGATTTCCAAGATTCATACTTCTGTCCGTACCGGTCATAAAATCCTGCAACAGTCATTCCGTGCTCGGACATTATTTCTTCCACCTCTTTTTCTATTTGAAGTCTTTCTTCATCAAGAGAAGCAATTGCAGTCCGTAATTCTTGCATTTCGCCTTGACTTCTGTGAAATTCTTCGTGTAGCCTCTTCGTTTCCTCGCTACCGGCTCCAACTAAGTCGTACAAACCAATTTCTATCTGTCTGTATTTCAGTTTGCGAAGTTTCGTAGAGAATGGAGCAGTTTCTCGGTAAATGATCTCCCGTTGATCATATAGCTGTTTAAGATCTGTAAAAAGCGTTTCTAGTTCCTGACTGTTTTGCTCTTGAGAGGTTTTGGCTTCCATCTCGTCAAGACTTCCTATGTCAGAAATAACTTTTGGGGTAAGTTCTGCGTCTTCCAATTTCATACTTTCAGAAACGCTCTCAAATTCCTCTATTTCTCCCCCAATCGGCTCTGAGATTGATTCTTCCTGAAAAGCACTGTCAGCAACCCAAGCAGCAATGAGAGGGGCTTCCAATTCAGGGGTCACGTCTTGTTGATTTTCGTTTGCGATGTTCAATCGATAACTGGTATAGATGAAATACACGACTGAAGCCAAAAATACAAGACACGAAAAAACTAAAAATTTCTTTTCCATCTTTGCCTCCTTATAAAGTGTTGCAATTAAGTTCACTACTCAACTGTGTCCTGAACGCAACGAAATCCGACGTTATAGGTTCTTCGACCTGCTGGCTCATAGTACCGATAAGAACATCGGAGTTGAAGCCGCATTGAATCCCAACCTCCGCCCCGCAACACTCGGTACTCACCCTTATCTGGACCTTTTGGATTCTGCTGTGGACTTTGTGGATAGTAGCTTTCATTGTACCAATCCGCACACCATTCCCAAACGCCACCTGCCAGGTCCATGACACCATAAGGACTTGCACCCTCAGGAAAACTGCCGACTGCTTGAAGTTTAATAATATGGGGAAAATAGCTGAGTTTAGAAAAATCCATCTCATTTCCCCACGGATAGATGCGCCCATCGGTTCCTCTCGCTGCTTTCTCCCATTCCGCTTCGGTAGGAAGTCTTTTCCCCGCCCAAGCCGCATAGGCGTTCGCTTCATACCAACTCACACCAATTACCGGATGATTTGGATCTGTTGAAACGGAATTCTCACCATATTGCAAAGGCGTTTCAATTTGATGCCATTCATCAGCATCAAACTGAAACTTCTGAATGAAATTCCAACCTTCCTCCGCCCAAAATTCTCGCTTCTCGTATCCACCTGCTAAGATAAACTCTTCATATTCAGCATTAGTTACCTCGTGTTTATCAATGTAGAACGCATCTAAATAAACAGTATGCGTGGGTTTCTGATCCGCGTTTGCCCCCTTAGAATCCGTTCCCATAATGAACTCCCCAGCGGGAATGAGGATCATATCTTCAGGAGGTTCTGAGGAAACGGAAGATTGATCGTACGCTGCAAGCACTGTTAGAATTAATCCGACGAACAAAAGACTAACACATTTTCTCATCGCTGATATTCCTTCTCTCTTAAATCATACTAGATAACAACCAAGTTCCAAGCCCAAACAACAGCACTCCTGTTTCCAATTTTACCGACATCAGATGCCGTTGCTGCACACCACCGAGTTGCATCGACGTCGTTCCCCAATACACAAACCCGAACACCACCAGCAGCGGTACGATGAACATCGTCGCTTTTTCCTATGATTTCTTTTGACAAAGCCTCCAGTGCTTCTGTCGGATCAGTCAGAGTAACACTAGAGTTGTAAGCAGAAATCTCGGTATGGTACGATTTGGATATTAAGTTAATGACGGCAACTTCTATCTGTGCGGTTGTATTGTGAATGATATAGGGTGAAAACAGAGTTGACGAGGAGACGGAGAGGTTGGTACAGATAACAGGTAGGTCGGGATGATTCCCGTAAAGAGCAGAGAGCGTGTCTGTGGGGGTAGACAAATCTTGAGGACGAAGACAGAGTGCATCGTAATTCATCCCGCTCAACGCTTCGAGGGCAATCTGGCAGATGAGTTCATTATTGGGGTTAGCGGAATCGAGGGGGTTACCCGTGTACAGGGTTAGGACATGTGGATGTTCCTCGCGCAGCGACTGAATTATCGTATGGCGGCGGGATAGCCCGCCGACCTGATCGGCACCGCAGCCGTGCAGCCCCAGCAACCCTTGTTCCTCACCGGAATAGATAAGCGTCAGTGGAGATGAGGAGTCTGCGATGGCTTGGGTAGAAGGTAACAAACACCCAAGTACGACGAGGAAACTGATTTGACATAATAAGTACGAAACGCTACGGTTCATCAGAATAGCCCCCTTTGACGTGAATCTCCGAGTTCTAAGGACTGATGATAAGTTTGTGGCCAGCGGGCGGAAGATGTCTTATCTAT
>JAJECO010000093.1 GCA_022822005.1 Candidatus Poribacteria bacterium | reverse complement strand
AGTTCATGGCGTCGATGATGACCGGTGAATCTGCCGATAGCGACAAAATCAGAAAGTACATCGCTGAGTGTAGCGAACTCGCAGCACACCTCGAAACACCAATCCAAGTCCTCCCGCCCGATATCAGCAGCAGTAGCAAAGATTTTACTGTCGTTGGCGACGATATCCGATTCGGCCTTACCGCAGTTAAAAATGTCAGCGATATTGCGCTTGAAGCAATTGTCGAAGCGCGTGAGCAGGACGGTTCTTTCACCTCACTGCAAGACTTCTGCGAGCGGGTCGATACGAAAGTGGTCAATAAGCGGGCAATCGAAAGTCTGATTATGGCAGGTGCGTTTGATGGACTTGATGGACATCGGGCACAACAACTCGAAAGCCTTGAGCAAATTATGAAGGCCGCGCAAAGCACCCAGCAAGATCGAGAAAAGGGACAGATGGGATTGTTCGGTGCGGTTGAAGAGATGCCGATGGCACAGGTGGAACTGGTTCATGCCCCAGAGTGGTCGCATGCCGACATACTGCGGAACGAAAAAGAGCAACTCGGCTTCTATCTTTCTGGACACCCGCTGGAGCAGTATGGCGACATCATGAAATACTATACCACCGTCACTTCACAAACCCTCGGCGAACCTCCCAGTGGGACAGAGGTATATGCCGCCGGTCAGATTGCATCGCTCCGTCTTACGAAAACGAAGAAGGGCGATCCGATGGCAATTCTCGTTGTCGAGGATCTGGAGGGAACGACAGATGTTGTCGTTTTCCCAGAGGCATACAAGAACTCAGTTGATGCCATAGAGGAGGACGCGGTTGTGTGGATTCGTGGTAATGTCGGTGAGAATCGACGGAGAAATGGTGCGGGCGATGACGAAATCGAGGAGGATACCCATCAGATTCTGGCGGAAGAGATTTTGCCCATTGATGCGGTTGTCGAGCGATTAACATCGGCGGTGGAGGTCACAATCTCTGAAAGGGATGCCGCAGATCAAAAGAAGTTGGAGGCATTGCAGAGTATCTGTGCCAAGGAAAAGGGTGATCATGATCTTATCATACGCCTGCTAACTCCCAAGTATGGTGAGGTCATCGCACAATGCAGCTCACGCTACAGCGTTTCATTTCCGTCTCCAACGATATCGGAAATCGAAGGGCTCTTCGGCAGCGACTCCGTTAAACCGAGCAATCGAACCACCCGTGTTACCGAGAAAACTTCGTCAATGAGTTTTGTCGGATAGGTTTTTACCGTTCAAAAGCTGTATCGAGTTCCTCACACATGCTGCCAAAAATAGTTAATGTTAAGAAATCGTGCAGCAGCAACCGATCGAATGCCTGAGTTCACTCGTTGATTAATGAACCAATGAACCAATGTACTGATGAACCAATGACTGTTATTCCAAGGATTATCGAAGAAGAATTGCGTTTCAAATTCTATAACGCGGACGCATTTTGTCTCGCCTACAATACGGGGCATACTCAATACGGCGATATGTACAAATCGCGGCCCGATTTTTATCCTGTGTATTCTCCGAGCGGACGCGAAGTAACAGCTACCTGCGCCTACCGATTTAATCATCACAAATCGATTTTTATCGGTCATGCGGACGTGAACGGAATTAACTTCTTCCACGACAATAACCCGACCCGATCAGACCTCGGTGACATCGTACTGGAAAAGAGTCAACATGAGGTTAATGAAACCAGTATTCACCTCATGACGCATAACGGATGGATAACGAAGGCGGGTGTCCGCATGGTGGATGAGGAACGCAACTTCACGGTCATTCTTGGTGAGGCTGCCCATATCATTGACCTGACAAGCACGCTGATTGCCAGCGACACGGATCTGACATTTGGACAAGACAATCACGCCTTCCTCGGTGTGCGTGTTGCCGATACGATCGATGTGGAAGATGGCGGAACAATCCTTAACGCCAATGGTCAACGCAACGAAGAAGAGACGATGCGGCAATCCGCCGATTGGACAGACTATAGTGGAATAGTTGCCGGTAAAACAGTCGGTGTCACACTGATGAACCACCCATCAAATCCGCCATCGGCTTTTTTTACCCGGAATTACGGCACGTTTCTAACGAACTTTACCCTGCTGGACAAGTATCAACTTGCGCGCGGTGAACGCTTGACGCAGCGGTTTCGCATTCTCATCCACGAAGGGGATGCTACTGAAGCAAAGGTTGGGGATTACTACAACCAGTTCGTTGAAACGCCACCACGTTGGTAACAAATCGCCGAATTATGGTGAATTAGAAAAATAAGTAGCCATTTACCAGTACTCCAACCTTCGTGCAGTGCCCCAAGTCCCCCTGACAAGGGGGATTTAGGGGGTTGGCTGTACCTTTGGAGTGTCCAAGTAATTCTAAAGTCTACTATAATACAGCGTTTACTTTGCGGTGTTTCTTGAACAGCTAACGATAACGTAAATTACTCGTTGAATGACCCAGAGCCAATGAACCAATGAACTTTATAAATAGGTCTCAATCATGCCTCTGGAAACTCAAGTACAGCAGTTTAAGGAAAACTTCAACCGAGTCGAGGCAGAAATTCACAAGCGCATCGTTGGGCAGGATGATATAATTGAAGGGGTACTGCTCTGTCTTTTTGCCAATGGGCATGTACTCCTTGAGGGCGTCCCCGGCTTAGGCAAAACACACCTGATTCACACCCTCAGCGAAGCGCTCAGCCTGTCGTTCAATCGCATTCAGTTCACGCCAGACATGATGCCTTCGGACATCACAGGCACTATGCTGCTTGTCGAAGATGACCACGGACGAAAGCAGTTTGAGTTTCAACCGGGACCTATCTTTGCACAGGTTGTCCTTGCAGACGAGATTAATCGGGCGACACCCCGTACGCAGTCTGCCCTACTGGAGGCGATGCAAGAACGGACCGTAAGTGTGGCACGGACCAGTTATAAGCTCGACGAGCCCTTCTGTGTGTTGGCGACACAGAACCCTATTGAGATGGATGGAACGTACCGTTTGCCAGAGGCACAACTCGACCGGTTCCTATTCAAGCTCCAGATAGCCTTCCCCGATGAAGATGAGCTCGGCGAAATTTTGAGACGAACAACATCGGAGACCGAGACCGCTATCGAGGAAATCAGCGATGCAGAGACCATCCAGTCGATGCGTCAATTGGTTCGGGGTGTCCTGATTGCAGAACATGTAGAACGCTATATTATTCAGCTTATCCGAGGGACGCATCCAGATAACCCTAACAGTCCAGAGATGACGAAGCAGTACGTTGAATTGGGTGCAAGTATTCGCGGACTCCAGGCAATTACATTGACAGCGAAAATTAAGGCAATACTTGATGGGCGCTACAATGTCGCTTTTGAAGACGTACAATCTGTTGCCCTACCCGCCTTACGCCACCGTATCATTTTGAACTTTGAAGGCGAGGGTGAGGGGATCCAGACCGATGAGATTATCGAGAATATTCTGAGTTCCTTATAAACTGTTGCAATTTAGAGCAGTTTTTACATCTTAACTATTACTATTGAAATCTATCTATGTGGTATCTATTCGAAGAATCGTTTTCTAATATTCGACATGGCGGTTTTGTTAGTTTGCTGAGTGTCATGATTATTACCCTAACAGTCACAATTGGCAGTGCGCTAATCCTGATTGGTAACTATCTACGCGGGCAAATTGAAGATCTTAAAGAGGAGCCAGCGATCATTGTCTATATTAAAGACAGTGTCGGTGAGTCCGAAGGGCGGGAATTTCGCAGCCAAATTGAGAAAATTGAGTGGGCTGCGGCAGTGACTTACGTGTCTAAAGAGCAAGCCTTGGAAAAAGGTGAGCGAATGTTTGGTGAATTCGGAAAGACCCTCACGGACGGGTTCGCTGACAGTAATCCATTCCCCGCCTCACTGGATATTTACATTACAGAGACGTTACTGCCTCCAGAAAAATTGTCGCAACTTGTTACTCAACTCAAGTCGTTTCCTCAGGTGGAGGACGTTACGCATGAGCAGGATACCTCTGAGTTTATCCACAAGGTGGAAACGGTACTCCTCGGATTGGCCGGGCTAATGGGTGGAGCTTCAGTGATTATCGTCTGCTTCTCTATTATGTTGACTGCATACTTCCGTCGTGAGGAGATCCGAGTCATGCGGTTGGTTGGGGCTACCTATTGGTACATCCGTGTCCCTCTGATTGCCCAAGGCGTGTTTCTTGGATTTATCGGAAGTTTAACCGGAATACTTAGTTTTTATACCCTGTATCGCATATTCGTGCCGAGGGTTAGCGACATGCAATTCATTCCGTTCGATCAGCTCGGACTAATCCTGATCGGCGGTGTTCTGCTCGGATTACTCGGTAGCATCGCACCGATACGAAGATATGTGAACGTCTAGGAATATGAGTTTGCGATCATTAAAAGTAGTAGGCACACTCCGTGTGCCGTAACTCCGCGAAGTTTCCAAGGTCCCCCTAACAAGGGGTACATTCCGCCTGCCTGCTCTCGGCTTGTCGGAGTCCCGCCTGTCCCGATTCATCGGGGATTCATCGGGCCTGCCCCGATCCTATCGGGGGATTTATCGGGGGCGGGATTTAGGGGGTTAGCCCTACACTATAAGTGTCTAAGTCATCCTAAAATCTACTATAAATTATCAATTCCGATGTGGATTTAGCCGATCATGTCAAACAAGGAAAACCTTAAATGGCCAAATATCGAGTCGGAGTCATCGGCTGCGGAAGAAAGGGCGGGCAGCACGCACGAGCGTACGCGCTCAACCCCTTGACCGAAGTCGCCGCATTTGCTGACACCGATCCTGAGAACTTGGAATTGTATTGTAAATACTACGGTGTTCCGGGATATAGCGACTACCGAGAAATGCTTGAGAAGGAAGCCGTCGACATCGCTGCACCTATCCTACCGGTCAGACCGAACCCAGAAGTCGTCGTTGGGTGTGCCGAAGCGGGCGTAAAAGCCATTCTTTGTGAGAAACCTATCGCCGCAAGTCTTGCAGATGCGGACCGAATGGTCGCAGCCTGTCAATCACGCGGAATCAAATTCGGTGCCGGTGACCTTGACCGAAATCTGCCCCAATACTGGCAAGCCCTTGAAATCATTGAGTCTGGCGAGCTTGGCGAGGTCAAAAGTATCAACTTCAACGGAGGAAGTGGCACAGAGATGTCAGGCGGCGGCTGCCAACTCTTCAGTCTGATGCGTCTGTTCGCCGGAGATGCGGATGTCGCGTGGGCGATCGGTTGGGTAGCCGACGACCCGCAGAGCGATCACGACCAAGGCGTAGCGGGTTATCTCCGTTTCACAAACGGCATTGAAGGCTTCATGCACCGCGAGACCGATGCGAGAGGAAACGGATTCGAAGTCTCGTGCACGCGGGGCGTATTCCGAAGCAGTGACGGCCATCTTAGTCTCTGGAAAGCGGCCGACGATGTGGACCGGCCGACATGGCAAACACTCAGTAAAGTGGAAGGAGTGCTTCCCGAAGGCCGTGTCTACGGCAGAATGAGCGGCGACTACGATCAAGAAGGGTGGCGATGGCCAGGAGACCGAAACATTGCATCCGTCCAGTCCATTGTTGATGCGCTTGAAAAGAACATTGAGCCGAGAGGCAGCGGCGACAACGGACGTAAGGTCCTCGAGATGGCTATTGCGCTCCGAGAGTCACACCGACGCGGACACGTGCCAGTGAGGCTACCCCTTGAAGACCGGAGCCTTCGACTCTTCCCAAAAAGTTCGCGGATGGATAACAAGAAACCTCAGATGGGCAGAGAAACATACATGCCACAGATTCAAGGGAAGCGTCAAACCTAAACAGCTTCCGATCCGTGTCAAAGTCATCAGCCCTGTGCACTGTGCATGGGGCTTTTTTATTGCATGTCGGTATGGTATAATGCCCCCAAATTACTGACAGGTTTGCGCGGTATGGTCCGACTCCTGTAGGGGCAACCCTTGAGGTTGCCCGGTTGTAGGTCAAATATCTTGCTCGGTCATGCAGCAATACCTTCCCCGTAAGCAGGGCATCTCGTGTGCCATGCAGTGGTATCCTCCCCTGTATGCTATGCAGTGGTGTCATTCCCTGTAGGCGGGGCATCTGGTTTCCCCGCCACGCGCTTTTCGCTCCAGTCGCTCTGAATTCCAGCCCTATCAGGGAGGGCAGCAGTGGATAAAAGTCATCAGTTTAATGAACTTAGGAGTTACGCACTTCAGCCCTAATTTTATCGGTTCCGTTCCGATGCGTCAGGCGTAAAGGTGGGCTTTTGTATCACAATCTGTATGAGGTTTGAGAAAATAAATCGGTAATTCTATATTTTCCCCCATCCCCGGTAGGTGCGGTTTCTAACCGCACCGGACATCACTCAGAAATTACCGAATTCGCAAACTAATCCCAACAGGTCGGGACGCTACTTATGCCAGATTGCCCGAACTACGAGGCTTTGAGTGTTTAACTGTGTAAGTCCTAGAACTAATGAACTAATAATGATCCAAGATGCTTGTTATGTGTGGGATGATAAAATTAAACCCTATACCCGTAGGTGTAACCTCCACGCTACGCTGGATTTTCAATTTGTCTGATAGCCCCAGCGGGGCGGCATGTTTATAGAACATCGGCAAACCAATTATCCCAAGCCCCGGCGGGGCGACATGTGCAGCTTGCGTTACTCTGCTGAATATGACGAGCTATCAGGTGTCGAGTATGGAAATCTGACCTACAGACTATCCAGCAGCTTACGTTGATGATAAATCGGAACCACTCTCTCAACAATCCATTACAATCCTCACTTCAAGGAGTAATCAATGCCAGACTACCAATCGCTCAATCTCTCATCACTCTGTAACGTTGGCGCAGAAATTATCGGTGAAAACGCCAATCCCACAATAGGTGAACAAACCTTCCACGGACTCCCCTTCCAGATCAGTGCGGACGGCGACTGTTTTATCGGTTTCGGAAACGAAGTGAACGCAGAACCGATTACCATACCACTCAACGCAACGCCGAAACGGGTCATTGTCGCACATCGGCTGCTCGAATCGCAGATCTTTGAAGGCGATCCCGTCGGACGTCTGATTGCGAACTACATCTTCCGCTATGCAAACGGTGAAGCGGTCACTGTGCCGATACGAGAACGTTTCGAGATCGCTGTCGTCCCACCGGGTTGGGGACAACTGCCCTTCCTCGCATGGCCAGACCAGCAGGACGGACTCCACCCACGCTACGAAGGAAGTTGGAGCGCAGCGGGTAACCGACAGACCGAAGCCACCCAAGCATGGCCCTCAAACTACTACCTGTGGGTATGGGAGAATCCGAACCCATCCGAGCCCGTCGAATCCCTCCAAGTCATGCCGGAAGGACCGACGTTTATCATCGCGGCTGTCACATTGGGAAACCTCGATGAAGATCCAGTCCCAAGAAAAGCAATGCGTGATGTCATGATTACCTTGCCACAGGAGGAGGACGCCGAAAAGCCGTTCCGCATGGAAGTTGAAGTGGATCGTGGACTGGCATCCTATCCCTATCCACTACCCGAGAAATCCGCGGACGAATTTATCGATGACGAACGGAAGGGTTGGGGCGAGCTACAGAATAACAACAGCAGCCCCGCCTATGTAGAAGTAACGGCGACCCCGTCGGCAACCGTGACGGTCAAGAACCACGATGAAACATTAGGCTCAGTAAAATGGGGAGAGCTGGAGGAGAAAGGAACAATTACACCAAACGAGCGGGTACAGGTCGAACTCGTTGACACAGGCAGGAACTGGGTTCACACAACGGTAGTCGATGATGAGACCAATCAGCCGATCCCGTGCCGCCTCCACTTCCGTTCGCCGAAAGGTGTGCCTTATGCACCGCACGGGCATCACGCACACGTCAACTCAAACAACGGCACCTGGCATGTCGATGTCGGTGGAGATGTCAGGTTGGGGCAGATCTCCTACGCCTACACCGACGGGACATGCCAAGGCTGGCTCCCACGCGGCGAGGTCATCGTTGATGTTGCGCGAGGCTACGAGTACGAGCCGTTGCGAACAAAAGTAGAAATCAAACCGGGACAACGCGAACTCACGCTGCGGCTCAAGCGTTGGTGTAACATGAACGCCGAAAGATACTTCAGCGGCGATACCCACGTCCATTTCCTCTCAACGCAAGGCGCCCACACAGAGGCACGAGGAGAAGACCTCAACGTCGTCAATCTACTCCTCTCCCAATGGGGACACCTCTTCACCAATACAGAGGAATTTATCGGTCGTCCAACCGTTTCCGACGACGGTCGGAGCATCGTCTACGCCACGCAAGAGAATCGTCAGCATCTGCTCGGACATCTCACGCTGCTCGGCTTGAAAGAACAGGTGAGTCCGTGGTGTTCCGATGGTCCGGGCGAAGCAGAACTCGGCGGTAACATGGAAATAACGCTCTCACATTGGGCGGATGCCTGTCGCGCACAGGGCGGCACCGTCGTCCTGCCCCACATCCCAAATCCCAACGGTGAACCCGCTGCACTAATCGCTACAGATCGTGTGGACGCTGTCGAGTACCTGACCGAAGCGATGTACGGCCACATCGAGTATTACCGCTATCTTAACTGTGGCTACAAACTGCCACTGGTCGGCGGAACGGACAAAATGAGCAGCGATGTCCCCGTCGGCGTATATCGCACCTATGTCCACATCCCCGATGATCAGGAATTCAACTACGATAATTGGTGCAAATATCTCCGCGCGGGAAACACGTTCCTCAGCGGCGGACCCATCATTCGGTTGACGGTCAACGGACAACCGATAGGGAGCACCATCAACCTGCCGGGAAACGGCGGCACAGTAGAGGTCGAAGCGTCTGCCGAGTCTATATTTCCGATCCATACGCTGGAAATCGTCCAAGCGGGGCAGGTTGTCGCTTCGACCGCGGAAAGTAACGGGGCGCGCACGCTCCATCTGAAAGCAAAGCTGCAGGTCGATGGACATTCATGGATTGCAGCCCGCTGCGGCGGACCCGGTTATACCCAAGCTGTGCCGCATTATGACGGCTGGGGTCGTGGCATTATTGCCCATACCTCCCCTGTCTACATCGCCGTTGGCGGTGAATGGTGGATGTTCGATTCAGAAACCGCAAACTATATGCTGACACTCATTGAGGGTGGACTGTCATATATCCGAAAAACTGCCCGACATCACCGACCGGGAACCGTAACGCATCATCACGGCGAGAATGACCATCAAGCGTTCCTTGAACGCCCATTTATCGAGGCACAGGAAGCAATCCATCGACGGATGCATCAGTTAGGGATCCCACATTAGGGACGTCAACCCGCACCACCTCCATAGTATAGCTCCAGCGGGGCGACATGTATATAGCACCAAGATACCCTATCTCTTAAAGCCCCGGCGGGGCGGTATGTGCACAGCGATTCGTGGGTTCCGTTTCCATGCTTCATCAGTAGACATGGTTTTCACATCTCACGCTTTCCGTATGAACGTCTAGGCAAATACTAGAAAGAGATACCACACGTTTCTGCTATTCTTCCTATATTCCCGGATCGGTGTTGACAATTCCAAAATGATTCTGTATACTTTTCTAAACACGAATGCCTCTCAGAACGATTTCACCCAACAACAATTGTAAATCGAGTCAAAGATGGCGAAAAAAAAGAAAAATCGGCGCCTCAACATTGCGCGTAAACGCGCAAAACGTCAGCAGAATCAGAAGTCCAAGCGCAAGCAGTTGGCTTTTCAGAAGCAGCGGGCGTTAGAAACAGCCAAGTCCGATGAAGAGTTGTTACAGGACAAAATTGTGAAGAGCAAGCTGTTACTTGATGAGCCAGAATTTGAAAATCTCACCTTTGATCCTGATCTGTTGCGGCAGAAAACGATGGAAGCCTATGAGTCAGGCGTGTTCACTGACGAGGTTCAAGAGACTGAGGAGGGAACGCTTGAGGGGGACGAAGGTCCCGATAGCATCAGCGAAGTCTTTCGTTTTGAGGTGTTGCGCCAGTTGATTACGGTAGAATTTATCAATTCTGTTTCGTATGCGCTCAAAGCATGTGAAACACGCCTCAAACGAAGGGGATCCAGAGAAGAGGCAGAAATCGCGTTCGTTGCGAGATCGCTCTTTGAATATGCCGATCCAGATACACTCGCGTTTCATCCGCTAATCTTCAATATCTGTGTGCGCACCCTTAAGGGGATATTGGAAGACCCAGAACCAGAGTCTGACGCTGTCGCCAACGTACTCTCCGAGGTGTTTGAGGAAAGTGAAGCGACAGAGACCGAGGATCAACCAGAAACACCAGGGGATCCTGACGAAGAAGAAACTGCTGATCCTATAAGCGAGCCGGTATCGGCCGCTAAACCAAAAGAACATCGCACGACCGAGCCCGAAGTTGCTCCGTCCGCTCCCGAGGTTGCGCTGGAAACACTCACGGCTAAAGCACTATACAAAAACATTGACGGTCTCGATATTCGGGAAACAATCGAGTTCGGAAATGGATACCGGATCGTTCAGGATTCCGACGCGCAGGTAGAGTTCGCACATACAGACGGGCAACGTTATATCACGCTTACCGCGGAGCGGCTGCTCCTGCAATGTGCCTCGAAAAAACTACTGGATGCTGCAATGGTAGAGGTCGAGGCGCTGTGTGATGAGGCGATATTCTATCTGGCACGAACAGTTGACGATACATAAAATGAGACATTAGTCCCTACATTTGCCTATTATGGTGAATTCTAAAAATAAATAGACACTTTCGCCCCTTCGGTTTCGATCCCGCTTGCCTGCTCTCGGCTTGTCGGAGTCCCGCCTGTCCCGATTCATCGGGGATGTATCGGGGATGTATCGGGACCGGTAAGTGCGGTTTCCAACCGCACCGGTTTGGGGTGTTTCATTAATTCTAAGATCCACTATAAGTCCAAAATCTACCATAAAACAATCCACTATAAGGAGGTGATTCCGTGGCACGATCGAAAGTTGGACAATCCCGTCGACGAACACAGATTCGACAACGCCAAAAACGCCGTCTCAAGAGAAAAAAATTAGCACTGAAGCAAGCACGCTAAAAGCCGTAATAAGAAATAATGATGAACAGACCCCCGAACGGATAAAATAGTGTGTGAGACTTCGACACACGACAACGGCAATCTAATCGTAGCCGCGCAGCCTGCCCTCAACGTATCGGGGTTTCCTAACCTGTGGTCCCTACAGCTTAGGCAATCCCGACCTCATCTGTACACCCCCTAAACGCTGGGCACGCTCGCGTCCGTGCGTTTGACTTAAGCTAATGATCACGCATTTCCAATAACCGTACCTTTCCTTGATGGAGACTGCGGATGCCTAAAATTGATCCAATCACGCGCGAGATCATGCAGAACGCCTTAGCGTCAGCTGCTGACGAAATGGCAATGGCACTCTACCGCACCGCCTATTCAACCATCGTCCGAGACTGCCTCGATTACTCAACCTCCCTCTGTAACGCCGAAGGCGAAATGATCGCGCAAGGCATCACCATACCCCTCCACCTCGGCTCCGTTCCCTTCGCCATGGAAACGTTATTTAAGAAATTCGACGGGGATATACACCCCGGTGACGTTTTCATCCTCAACGATCCCTTTGATGGCGGAATGCATATCCCCGATATTTTCATCGTGAAACCGATCTTCTGGGAGGAGGAGCGCGTTGGATTCGCCGTCAGTACCGCCCACCACCTTGATTTGGGCGGTCGCTTGCCCGGCAGCTCCGCGTGTGATAACACCGAAATCTTCCAAGACGGCTTCCGCATCCCGTGGCTCAAGCTATATCGCGCCGGCGAACCCGATGAGTCAATCTTCACGCTGCTGCGTGCGAACGTCCGAGTGCCCCAGATGGCGATCGGCGACCTGCGAGCGCAGCTCGCAGCCTGTCATATCGGGGAACGTGCAATCCACACACTTATCCAGCGTTACGGAGTGGATACCTTCACCACCTGTGCTAACTCACTCATCGACTATACCGAGCAGCTTGTCCGCGCGGAAATCGCGTCTTGGCCCGATGGGAGCCATACCTTCACAGACTACATGGACAGCGACGGTGTCGGTGGTCCGCCTGTGCGCCTAACAGTGACGATGACCGTAGAAGGGGATAGCCTCACCGCTGATTTCACAGGCACGAACCCACAGGTCCGCGGTGCCATCAATAATACCCTCTCCTTCACTGCATCGGTGGTTGCACTGTGCGTCCGTTCGGTGATCCGTGAAGACATCCCGAATACAGCGGGCATGTTCAAGCCGTTGGAAATCATAGCCCCAGCAGGAACGGTCGTTCACGGTGTCATGCCAGCTGCATCTTCAATGCGTGGGATCACCGGGTTTCGATTGGCAGATACCGTATTCGGTGCATTGGCGGGCTTACTGCCAGACCAAGTCTTAGCCGCCGGTGAAGGGGGCAATTCCTTGGTGATTATCGGTGGGCAGCGGGAAGACCGAACGCCGTATGTCTATTACGAACTGATGTCAGGCACATGGGGCGCACGTCCTGACCGCGATGGGATTGATGGTCTGTGTAACCCCGCCAACGTCGCCAGCAATATCCCGATTGAACAGGCGGAATCCGAATACCCGGTGCATATCGAACGCTACGGATATGTAACGGATAGCGGCGGTGCTGGCAAATTCCGCGGCGGTCTCGGGCTTGAGCGGGAGTGGCGATTACTCTCCGGTGAAGCACATCTTGCCATCCGTTCTGATCGAAGAGATCATCTCCCCTACGGTCTCTACGGCGGAGAGTCGGGCAGAGGCTCCATTAATGTCCTCCATCACACCGACGGAGACGAAGAGGTATTGCAGACCATGATATCCACGTCGATGAAGGCTGAAGAGCGGATCTATCATCGTCAGGCAGGCGGTGGAGGTTGGGGCGACCCACTGCAGCGCCCTCCAACCGATGTGGCACGCGATGTCAAGAACGGAAAAGTTTCGCTCGAAGCAGCGCACGAAGCGTATGCCGTGGTCCTCAACGAAACAACGCTAACAGTGGACGAAGCCGCCACCACAGCACTTCGTCAGCAGACGTACGCTGGCAGACCAAAATAAAGGTCGATAATCAAAGAGTAGCTTTTCCTTGAAAAATACAGTAATATTGGACCTTTTTGGTGGTCTTACCTCACAAATTCCTGGGGCAATAAACGTAGATAAGATAGCCGCACAAGGTATTAGGACCGATATTAGCATAAGTTTGCCCTTCCATGAGAAGTCAGTGGATGCAATCATTGCAAGTGGACCACGCGCCGTATTTCTTGAGGAAGCTGCTCGTGTGCTGAAAACAGGCGGAAAAGTTTTTATAAATGCTACTGAACGCAACGGTTTTCGGTTCGGGACAAGAGATGGAAGATTCCCTTCTCAACAAGATCTGGACCGAATGGGTTTGTCTGTTATCCAACGATTTGGGAAGCTGCCTGAAAGGTTTTCGCCTCTCGTTTTTCGCTTGACTAATGGTATTCCTATTCCAAGTTTGGCAGTCAGAACAACAATATTTAAAAAGATACGATGAAAATAATAGACTATCATAACTATTATGATTTTTTTGAATGTCACCTTCAGTCTCCACTTGTAGAAGGTAACCGGTTGATAGTTGCAATTCATAACTTGGGCATTATGCCAGACCACCCACTAAATCCATCGGATCGACTCCTATATTTGAAAGACTGTACGATGATTTTTGAGGGAGTGGTTAGATCTGAGCGAACTGTTTTTGAATACATTGGAGATCCCGTTCAAGGTCAGTTCAAAAGTGCCCGAAAAGTGAAAGATGGACCATTTCCACACAATAATGAAGCACATTTTATCTTTGGCCTTGAGGGAGTTTTGGAGAAACCCATGTCATGGGTTGATTGGGAAATTGAATGCACTTCACTTTCTCTTGAGGTCCCCAACACACCGGCTTTGAAAGATTCCCCTCTCTGAATCGCACCAAAGCCAGCGAATAACAGCGAGGAGAGGAAAAATGAGCGAAAGAGTCGCCATTGTCACCGGGGGCGCGAGCGGTATCGGCAAAGCTGTTGCCGAAGCACTTGCGGGCGGCGGAGATAAAGTGGTCATCGCAGACCTGAACGAAGCTGACGGGAAAGAGTTTGCCGACACAATCCGTGGACACTTCGTAAAGGTCGATCTTTCGCGACGGGCGAACTGCAAGCAGCTTGTGGACGAGGCGCTCACTCACTACGGCGAGGTGCACATTCTAATCAATAATGCAGGTTTCCAGCATATCGACCCGATCGAGGTCTTTCCCGAAGATACATGGGACAAAATGCTTGCCGTAATGCTCACCGCCCCGTTCCTACTGACCAAATACGTCTGGGGCGCAATGAAAGCGCACGGGTGGGGACGCATCGTCAACGTCTCCTCCATTCATGGACGGGTCGCCTCGCCTTTCAAGAGTGCTTACATCACAGCCAAACACGGTCTCATCGGGCTCACACGGACAGCAGCACTTGAAGGCGGCGAAAACGGGATCACTGTCAACGCTATCTGCCCGGCGTATGTCCGTACACCGCTGGTCGAGAGCCAAATTGCCGATCAAGCGCGGACACGTGGGATCTCTACAGAAGAGGTCGTTGAAAAGGTCATGCTGGAACCCGCCGCTGTCAAGCGACTGATAACGCCAGAGGAGGTCGCGTCCCTTATCGTCTACCTCTGCTCGGACGCGGCAGGCGCTATCACCGGTGCGGATTGGGCAATAGATCTGGGCTGGACTGCGAGATAGGGAACATACGGATGCAAGCCGACCTACTGATTCACGATGGGACCATTATCGACGGCACAGGCGCCCCACCTCTCCGTGCGGACGTAGCGATAAAAGATGGCAAAATCCTTGAGATTGGAAGGATCGAAAAACAGGAAGATCTTCTGTGTTTAGATGCCCACGGTCTTTTCGTCGCACCCGGCTTCATCGATATCCATAGCCATTCCGATTTCACGGTGATCGTCGATCCGCGGGCGATGAGTTCCATAACCCAAGGCGTAACCCTTGAGGTTGTTGGAAACTGCGGGCACGGATGCGCGCCCATCGGCGACCCGGAACTGGCAAAGATGAACATCTACGGTCATCAAGAGGGGCATGAGATCGGTTGGCGTACCATGGCTGGATACCTTGATGCCGTTGAAGCTGGCAAGCCAACGGTGAATGTCGCGTCCCTCGTTCCGAACGGTAACCTCCGCCTCGCTGTCGCTGGATTGGTAGATCGTCCCTCAACCCCGGATGAGCTTAACCACATGAAGTCCCTGCTGGCGCAGAGCATGGAGGAGGGCGCGTTCGGTTTTTCTACAGGTCTCGAATACGGGCCCGAAAGGGACTGCACAGAAACGGAAATCATCGAACTCTGTCGGGTAGCAGCTGACGCCGGTGGATTCTATGCGACGCATACCCGCAATCGGGAGGGCGAAGCGCAGGAAACCATCGCGGAAGCAATCCGGACCGGCAGCGCATCGGATCTGCCTTTGCAGATTTCCCACATTTCCGTGGTCTCTCGACTTGCTGAAGATGGGCGGTGGGCAATTGAATATGCGCTTAGACAGGTGAACGAGGCGCAGGAAAGCGGGTTAGATGTCGGTTTTGATATGCACACACGGCTGTTCGGAACGACCAATCTGAGCGCTGCCCTGCCGCCGTCGGCACTCGAAGGAGACAAAGCCGCCATCGCTGCGAGGTTACAGTCTACCGCTACCCGTCGAGAGCTGAAAGCCTATCCAAGTATTATCACCGCCTTGGCGCGGGGCGATTGGAACAATATTGTCCTCTTCAACTGTAAAGCGCACCCGGAATTCGCCCGAAAGAGCATCGCTGAAGTCTGTGAGGTGATGGGCGTTGACCCGTTCGACGCTATCTACAACCTCCTGCTCAATGAGATTGACGACCTCCACAGCCTGATGATCCTTGCATTCACCTATCGGGAAGATGATATTCGCCTCGCCTTCGAGCACCCCAGCTGTATGGTCGGCTCTGATGCAACCGCGCTGGCGACCGACGGACCGCTGGCTGCGACATCGTTCCACGGTGCATACACATGGGCGTCCTGGTTTTACCGACACTTTGTGCGCGATAAAAAGACGCTCAGCCCACAAGAGGCAATCCGCCGTATCACATCACTACCCGCCAACCGACTCGGTTTAACAGATCGGGGTGTCCTTCGGGTGGGAGCGTGGGCGGATGTGGCAATCTTCGATCCAATGACCTTCGCGGAGCAAGGCACCACCTTTGAACCGAACCAGACCGCTATCGGCATGCACCACGTCATCGTTAACGGCAAGATAGCTGTGAAAGATAGACAACTGACCGGCGAGCGCAGCGGCCATGTCCTCCGAAAAACATAAGATAACTCAAGCCCATAGTAGTAGGCATACTCCGTATGCCGTAACCGCTGTACGACAACTGGTCAAACTGCTTGTCTCCCCCTGATGGCTGACAGCGTGGGTTCTGCATCCCGATTTTCAAGCCCCAGCGGGGCGACATGTGTATAGGGTTGGAATAATGCGCGATAAATCGAGAGAGATAACTCTGGCGGGGCAGTAGGTTGGGTTGAACGCGAACCGTGAAACCCAACGCCATACCGAATCGAAAGGAGTACGTTCGTGGCAAAGAATACCGACAGAAATAAAATCCGCGTTGGCGTCGTTGGCGTCGGACGCGGAATGAGTTTCGCACAGGGAGCCCCCTTTGTTGGCATGGAATTGATCGCCCTTTGCGATACGTGGGAAGAAAAGCTGAACGAGGCAGGAAAAAAGCTGAACGTCGCGACATACACCGATTACGATCAGTTCCTCGCCCACGACATGGACGCGATTGTCCTCGCAAACTACTTCCATCAGCACGCACCCTTTGCCGTCAAAGCCCTTGAGGCAGGCTTACATGTGATGAGCGAAACAACGGCGTGTGGGACACCGGCAGAGGGTGTAGCGTTGGCACGAGCGGTAGACAAGTCCGGCAAGATCTACCTATTCGCTGAGAATTATCCCTATTTCGCTTACAACCAAGAGATGCGTCGCCTATACCAAAACGGTGAGGTCGGCGAGCTCCAGTACGCCGAGGGAGAATATAACCACCCCTTCGATTCACAGGGATACAATCGGCTCTCACCGGGACTGAACCACTGGCGGAACTGGATTCCGTCCACCTACTACTGCTCCCACGCACTCGCACCGGTCATGTACATCACCGACACCCATCCCGTCAGTGTGAATGCACTATCAATCTCCCGATCCGAAAACGACACCGAAAAATTGAGCGTCCAACGAGGCGATCCCGGCGGCATCATCCTCTGCCGTATGGACAACGGCGCGGTTGTCAGGATTATGGGACTCAAAATGCGCGGACACGGCGTCTGGTATCGGATTCACGGCGCACGCGGCTTAATGGAGAACTTGCGAACTGGAGCCCCCGGCTCTCTACGGGTGATGCACGAACCGTGGGATCTGCGAGAGGGCGATGAACCCGAAAAGATTTACACGCCAGACTTCCCCCACGACGCTGAAAAAGCGCGAGAAGCGGGACATGGCGGTGGCGATTTCTTTACCAGCTACCATTTCGCCGAAGCCATCCGCAAAAACGAAACGCCCTATTTCGATGTCTATCGTGGGTTGGAAATGGCGATGGTCGGAATTCAAGCGTGGCGTTCATGTCTGGAAAACGGTACACCTTACGAAATTCCCGATTTCAGCCGTGAATCCGTCCGTAAGGAGTACGAGGACGATAACTGGTCTCCCTGGCCCGAACACGAAGGTCCCGGTCAGCCACCGCCCAGCATCAACGGATACAATCCACCAAGCGATGACGCCCTCGCCTATGCCCGCGAGGTCTGGAACGAGATGGGCTACGCAGGGGAGTAAGCCATTGGCTTCCTAAAAGGCGGAAGACGATGTTACCTCGAACTTCGGCATCCACCTCTTAAAGAATGCAACCGCCTCCGCATCTTGGCGGTCCGGTGAGAACACATGGCGTCCTTTACCCTCGTAAGATAGCGCGTAGACACCGCAGGCTTTGGGACCGATGGCGATAACGCCAACCGCTCTGCCGATGTCGAACCGTCCCCTAGGACCGACCGCGTACCCATGACGGGTGCCTGCCCCGATAGCGATGATCCCAAACGAATTACCGCCAAACGCAAAAATACCAACAGAAAACGCACCGACCGCGACGATACCGACGGAGCATGCACCCATAGCAATCACACCGACGGAACATGCACCGATAGAAACGACACCTATAGTTAATGCACCAACAGCAATAAAGCCAATACCGATTGCGTCAACTACCGTGTCATTCATCCAAGACCAATATTCAAAAGTGATTATCGCACGGAGAAACGATGGAAGGGCTAAATCTAAGTGTTTGTCGCAAATTGCGATTGTGTAGAGACCAAAAGCCAATAGATAGGCGAGTACGAATAGAACGCCAGTAACTTTCCACCATTTTGCAAAATAGGCATCAAAGGTTTCCTTGAACTGTTCAAAACTGGATGTTTCTGACATCTCTGTATACCCCCGTTGAAAAGTAGGGGCAACCCTCGTGGTTGCCCTCTCTATCAAGCGACATCTTAATTCTATGCTACACCCTTGGGGGTTGTCAACCAAAAGGGTTTCAAGAGTGCATCGACTCACTGGCACATTAATGAACTAATGACCAAATGAACCAATGAACTATGGTGCACGATATAAATATGTAGACGTTCACCAATAGTGCCTCTTATCGAAGCCTTATCAAGTCCCCCTGCCAATTTTCCCCCCTGACAAGGGGGGCTAGGGGGGTTGGGGATTTAGGGGGTTGGTTGTGTATCGAAAGTGTATAAGTAATTATAGAATTCACCATAATAAGAAAGGATAAATCTATGAACCAAACATTTCGCGTGGGCCTTACCCGCGACATCCTGGCACCGGACGGAACAATCGGGTTCGGTGACATCGGTTTGAATCTGCTCGACGAGGCAGCAGGGGTGGAGTGGGAGGTCATGGCGGAAAATACGTCGCCGTTGCGCCGCGATCAGGTGCAAAATTATGATGCCCTGCTCGTACTGGGACCATCAATAACTACCGAAACCTTGGAAGGGGTTGACCGTCTGACAATCTTGGCGCGGTTCGGCGTCGGTTACGATACTGTGGACGTGGACGCATGCACCCAGAACGGTGTCCTACTGACCATCACGCCCGACGGTGTACGCCGACCTGTGGCAGCAGCCGTTATCACCTTCATCTTGGCACTCAGCCAGAAGTTGTTGATCAAGGACCGCCTCACCCGTGATGGACGTTGGGACGAAAAACTGGACTATATGGGACTGGGGGTCACCGGACGGACCCTCGGACTGGTCGGACTCGGCAATATTGGGCGTGAAGTGTTCAAACTTGCCCAACCCTTTGAGATGCGTCATTTGGCGTATGACCCCTACGCAACGCCGGAGCAAGCAGAGGACGCGGGGGTGGAACTCGTCGATCTGGAGACCCTGCTCCGTACATCGGATTTCGTCTCCATCTGCTGCGCTCTGACCCCAGAGACGCACCACCTGATTAATGCTGAACGACTTGCGCTGATGAAAGAGACCGCCTATCTAATCAACGCCGCACGCGGGCCCATCGTCGATCAAGCTGCACTCACCATCGCATTGCGTGAGAACCGCATTCAGGGAGCCGCACTCGATGTGTTTGAACAGGAGCCAGTAGATCCCAACGACCCAATCCTAACGCTGGATAACGTCATTGTCACACCGCACGGCATCTGCTGGACGGACGAATGCTTCCTCGGCAATGGACGAAGCGCGTGCGAAAGTATCTTGGACGTCGCAGTGGGACGAATTCCAAATAACATAGTGAACCGCGATGCCCTGGACAACCCACGCTTCCAAGAAAAATTGCACCGATATGGATAATGCGTCACAAGACCCCGTAGGTCGAGATTCACATCTCGACACAATACTGTCGCTCATGTTAAGAAATCGTGCAACAGAAACCGTAGGGGCAGGTCTTGTGCCTGCCCAAAACACTGAGCCTAATCGGAAGGAAATTGCAGATATGAGCCAACTGCCACGCAGCGTGTTACATTACGGAAAAGATGAACCGTTGCCGGAAGGTACACAACTCTCCGCGGGTCCCTTATCCATGATGTTCGAGGCAGGTGACCTGCGCTACATTCGGTTCGGCGATCAAGAAATTCTCAGGCGGGTCTATGTCGCTATCCGTGACCACAACTGGGACACAATACTTCCCCAACTCTCAAACGTCCAGGTCGAACGGGAGAGCGACAGGTTTCGCATCACCTACGATGTAGAGAACCAGAGTGCCGATGCTAATTTCTTTTGGAAGGGGACAATCACAGGAGACGCAGATGGGACCATCGTCTTCTCGATGGACGGAGAGGCACGGTCAACCTTCCGTCGCAGCCGAATTGGCTTCTGCGTGTTACACCCACTGGGCTGTGCAGGTGTTCCTTGCCGCATTGAGAAGGTAGACGGGACAGTTGAAGAGAGCACCTATCCCACTGCCGTTGCGCCTCAACACATAATCGATGGCGAAATCAAGCCGGTCGCACCGTTCAACAATATGCGAGCGGTCAGTTACGAGGTCACCGCTGGAGTCGAGGCGGAGGTGCGATTTGAGGGCGAAATCTTTGAGATGGAAGATCAACGCAACTGGACCGATGCCTCCTACAAAACCTACGGCACGCCGTTGAGCGAACCCTTCCCGGTCGAAGTCCCTGCGGGGGCGAAGATTTCCCAGCGGATTACCCTTACCCTCAAAACTCAGCGTGAGTCGAGCACCACGCCGCAAGACAGAACGCTTCAACCACTCGCCTTCGAGGTCTCATCTGCCGACCCTCGACCGATCCCCCACATTGGATTGGGCGTTGCCTCACACGGAGATCCACTCAGTGCGGGGGAATTGGAACGCCTCAAATTGCTCAACCTATCGCACCTGCGAGCGGATATCGACTTGACAGAACCCAATTATGAATCCACACTGCGCCAAGCAACCGACGAAGCGCGGGCGTTGGACGTATCGCTCGAACTTGCCCTGTTCCTGACCGATGCAGCAGTGGAGGAATTACCGGTTTTCGCCGAAGCAGTCAACCGGGTGAAGCCGCCGGTCGAGGCATATCTCATCTTCCATAAAGCAGAGGCTTCCACCTCTGCTCAATGGGTTGACCTCGCACGACACTACCTCTCCAACGCAAAGATAGGGGCGGGCACCAACGCCTATTTTACAGACCTGAATCGGGGGCGGCCCCCCGTGGCCCTGTTAGACCTCGTTTGCTATTCGATTAATCCACAGGTCCACGCCTTCGACAATTCTTCGTTGATCGAAACCTTGGAGGCGCAGGCGATAACCGTTGACAGTGCCTGCCAATTCACCGATGGATTGCCCATCGTAGTTACGCCAGTCACCCTCTTGGCGCGTTTCAATCCCAACGCCACCGGACCCGAACTCGAACCCGCGCCGGGCGAGTTGCCCTCACAGGTTGACGTACGCCAGATGTCTTTGTTCGGTGCGGGCTGGACGCTCGGCAGCATCAAATATCTTTCGGAAAGCGGCGCATCGAGCGTAACCTACTACGAAACAACCGGGTGGCGCGGCGTGATGGAGACGGCAACCGGTTCGCCGCTGCCAGACAAATTCCGTTCGATCCCCAGCGCGGTTTTTCCGCTCTATCACGTGCTCGCTGATGTGGGCGAATTTGCCGGAGGAGAGATCCTACCCTCAAAATCGAGCGATACCTTGAAAGTAGAGGGAATCGCACTCCGCAAGGACGGAAAAACCCGCATACTCCTCGCAAATTTGATCCCCGATTCACAGCGAATCGGTGTGGGTAACTTGCCGGAAAATGTCCGGGTTCGCCGCTTGGACGAAACCAACGTACAAGCCGCAATGACATCGCCTGAAACGTTCCGTGCGGAAACCGGCGAACTCACGCAGACCGTCGATGGAGTAGTCGAATTAAACCTGCTTCCCTACGCTATCGCTCGAATTGATACCAACTAGGGTCATTTATGGTAAAAATTATCATTACTGATACATTTGAATAATAACCACTGGTGCTAGTTTGCAGCTGCTGATAACGTGAAACGTGAAAACTATTGGATCTTTGGTGCCTTTAGCCCCAGCGGGGCGACATGTTTATAGTACACGGATAAACAAATACCCAAAAACCCCAGAGGGGCGACATGTGCAGCCAAAGGGTAGAAGACGAACCGACTCCGATTTTTCAAACAAAACGGGTAAAAAGCCTAAAACTGAATAGCCCTATGATACCAACTAGGGCGTATTGGCATCTATGCGAAGTGTGTCCCTAATCGTAGGGGCGAGGTCCCCTCGACCGGTCCCAATGTGGTCAACCATACAGGTTGAGTAAATTGTAGATTAAGAGCGATATCTCGACGCTTACAGTTGGGCAACTACATTCGGTTCTATTTTGTAGGGACAACCCTTGTGGTTGCCCTGTGTTCTACTGATTCCAGAAATCAACCCTTACGGAGAAAGATATGCCAAACACCGATCAACATCATAGCGAACTTGCAAACCTGTTCACCGATGTCTCTCAAACGGTGGCCGATCCCCGAATCTATCAAACCCGAAACGTCCACACGGTCTACACATTCCCCGGCTACACCAAAACGGAATGGATAGCGAAAGCCGCAGAGCTTCGGGAACATATTCTGGTCAGCAACGGATTGACCCCGATGCCTGAAAAAACGCCGCTCAACACCCACATCTTCGGACGGGTTGAACGCGAGGATTACACCGTCGAAAAGGTCTACTTTGAAGCCTATCCCGGCTTTTTCACAACCGGTAACCTCTACCGGCCAAGAGGAAAGAAAGGACCGTTTCCCGCGATTGTCAGCCCGCACGGACATTGGGGGAGAGGCAGACTGGAAAACAGCGAAGCCGGTTCGGTGCCGGGGCGTTGTATTAACTTTGCCAAACAGGGCTACATCATCTTTTCCTACGACATGGTTGGGCGTGTTGACAGCGGGGAGCAGATTGATCACGCCTATGGCGCGGAACGCGAAGCGCTCTGGGGTTTGAGTCTGATGGCGCTCCAACTGTGGAACGGGGTCCGATCCGTTGATTTTCTGGAATCGCTGCCCGACGTTGATACTGATCGCATCGGCTGTACCGGTGCATCGGGCGGAGGAACACAGACGTTTATGCTCACAGCAATCGATGATCGGATCAAGGTTTCCGCACCAGTCAATATGATCTCCGCACACATGCAGGGCGGCTGCCTCTGCGAGAACGCGCCAAACCTACGACTGGACATCAGCAACATTGAGATCGGTGCACTGATGGCGCCCAAACCGCTCCTGCTGGTTTCCGCGACGGGCGACTGGACAAAGGATACCCCCAAAGTCGAATATCCCGCGATCCGCAGCATCTACGCACACTTCGATGCGGAGGACAAGCTGCACGAGATACAAATCGATGCGGATCATAACTACAACAAAGACAGCCGCGAAGCGGTCTACGGATGGTTTGCCAAATGGTTTCTGGGTGAAGAGGACCCCACAAAATTCAAAGAGGTCCCCTTTGAAGTAGAACGGGACGAAGCCCTGCTCGTCTTTCATAACCGAGAATTGCCCGAGGACGCACTTGATGCCGAAGGACTCACCCGTTCACGGATCGAAAGCGCCGAGGATCAACTTGCGGTGCGCAAACCAACCGACGCAGCATCACTTGACCAATTCCGTGAGGAGATGGGCGCCGCGCTCCGACGCTCGTTGGCAATCTCTACCCCCGACGCAACCCGCCCGAACCCCGTTGAAGGGGGCGATTTTACCGCGCAACCGCTTGTGATCGGCGGAAAGGATCAACTCCCCGCCCTGTTCTGGCAACCCAAGGCAGACCCAGCGAACAGTTCGGCGACACTGATTATCCATCCCCAAGGTGCGATAAATCTAATCAATCCGGAGACTGGTCAACCCACGCGCTTGATCAGTGACCTGCTCGCTGCCGGAGAATCGGTGCTGGGGATAGATGTATTCAAAACCGGTGCGCACAGTTCCGACGACGGAAAAGTGATACGGGATACGAGTGACAGATACTTCACCACCTATAATCGCACCGATGCCGCCCTACGGGTTCAGGACATCTTGACCGCATTGACCCATCTCAAATCCCAAACCGGGTTGTCAACCGTAAACCTAATCGGGCTTGGGGAAGCCGGATTGTGGTGCCTCCTCGCTGCCGGGTTTGCCAATGTTGACCGCACCGTTGTCGATGCCAACCAGTTCAATACTGATAACGACGAGGCATATCTCCAAACCCTACCCATTCCGAGCATTCGGCGTGTTGGTGATTTTCGTACGGCGGGGACACTCGTCGCACCGCGACATCTACTTATCCACAATACTGGAAACACTTTTCAGACCGATTGGATCACGGATGTCTATCGTGCCATCAATGCCACTGATCAGTTACGAGTAGAGACAGAATCCCTATCAGACGCAGATATCACAGCGTGGCTGGTAACACAAAACGGCTAACTGCCCTCCTATCCTCTTATAGGGATAGTTCTTGCGTATCCAAGTCCCCCCTGACAAGAGGGATTTAGGGGGTTGCGTATCAAGTCCCCCTGACAAGGGGGATTTAGGGGGTTAACCCTGCACGGGGACAGACCCACAGCTCTTCGTACGGACGAGGTTCCCTCGCCCCAGATGTCGGGGCACATGGGAAACAATGCCGGACTTCTGTAGGTCGATTCTCCCAAATTGATCCCTCGGATATTTTGTAAAACAAACTCCCCAAATACGGAAGTATAACTTGACGCAACTCCCACCGTGATACTATAATTATCAATAATTCTCCGAATCGGGAATTTAACCTGATTCCGGAAATACAGATGAAAGGAATACCGGGGAGGCAAGTCACGAACGCAACGCGGCAAACTGAACTACTTCTCCTTGGTTAGACGTCGAAAGAAAACAATGCAGGACCATATCCAACACTACGAAGATAAATTAAAATACGAAACAGACTCGTGGGATCTCAACGAAGCGATCCAGAACGGAGAGAACGTTGTCGTAATCGATGCGCGATCCGCAGAAGCGTTCGAGGAAGGACATATTCCGGGCGCACTCAGCTTCCCACATCGAACCATGAACGAAGATTCAACGGCAGATCTGGACAGAGAGGCACTCTACGTTACATACTGCGACGGCATCGGCTGCAATGCGTCAACAAAAGGCGCGCTTAATATGACACGATTAGGATTTCGTGTGAAGGAACTTATGGGGGGCTTGGACTGGTGGAAGCGCGATGGCTACCCTACCGAAACCGGTTAAGGGGGTTCAGTGAGCAGCAGTAAATCCCTATGAACTTTCAAACGAGACCCCTATCAAAGAGCTTCGGTGCCGAAATCCTTGATGCAGACCTGACGCAGATTGACGAAGACATGGCGGAAGCGGTTTTATCCGCCGTCCACAAACACGCGATCCTGCTTTTTCGCCGACAGTCCCTGCACGATGAAGACATCTACCGACTAAGCGTGGCACTCGGCCCAGTCGAAGAGCCGCCCGCGGCCAAAGATAACCACAGTCCCGGTTTCAAGTCGATTGTCTACCTTGCCAACATCAATAGCCTCGACGGAAGGCTCATCAAAGGAAATTTTGTCGAGAAAACGGATGGCGGGTGGCACTCCGATCAGGCGTATCGGAAAAATCCAGCGACCCTGTCCACCCTGTTCTGCGTGATTGCTCCGGAGTCCGGTGGGGGCACAAGTTTCGCTAACACTCGGCTGGGATACGAGTCCCTACCGACTGAACTCAAAGACCGCCTCGAAAACATGAAGGTCCGATACAGTCCGGGTAAATCGCACGGCGTACCAGATATTGAGGTCACCCATCCCGCTGTCCTCGTAAATCCGGAGAGCGGGGCCAAAACCCTCTACGTCGGTCCCGCCGCACGCGGTTTCGAGGGGCTGGACGATTCAGAAGGTCGTGCCCTGAAAGATAAGTTACTCTCGCATCAATTTCGATCTGAACACATCTACCAGCACAATTGGCGCATGGGAGATATGCTCATTTACGATAACGCACACTTCCTTCACAGACGGGACGCATTTGAAGGAATCCGATTTCACAAAGCCACACGCCTATACCTTTCGCCCGATCGATTTGCCGTGCCGGACTAGCATAAGATCAGAACGGCATGGGAACAGGTTCGTTGGTTCATTTAGCCCCAGCGGGGCGATATGTGCTATTGGTCTGATCATCCAAGTGAACTGAAAGAGCGGGTCGCTTGAGTTGTCAATAAACACCTGTCGTGCTTGCCTGATTCATTGAAGGGCTGAACGCGCTTCGTAGGAAATGGAGGAAACCAGTGAATATCCGCAGTCCCTATGACCAACTTGCCGGCTGCACATGGCTGGCAAGACTTGTTGACAAAATTCGGCGTGACCAAGAAGGCACTCTGGGCGAAGAGTATCAGGAATATCTGTGCAATCCCAGTGCAACGGATGGACTGTTCCTCTATTTCTTTGACATAGATATGGACGAACTCGCCGACACTGTGGGGGAGCATTCGACCGATACAGACCTTGAGGAATGGTTTTTAAACTTGGAGGGCGTGACGCCAGAGACCATAACTCAGTGGAACGAGTTCGCCGCCTCTCTCGGATCTAATGGAGAGCGTTCTCGTTTGATGTTTGAAGAGGCTTTGAACACCATCTACGCCGGCTGCGACGATCCCGATGTTCAGACGTTCTACGATGTCATCGACTGGGACGAGGGAAGATTTCCCAACCCCAAAAAAGGGTAGTATTCTACTATGCCACAATCAGCACTCGGTGTCACTGTTCCAGAAGCGGAACCTTGGGTAAAAGACCTACGTGAACGCTACGATCCAACTGCTGCGGTTGGGGTGCCCGCTCACATCACGGTACTTTTCCCGTTTATTTCGCCCGATTCAGTTACAGATAACGATCTTGATAGAGCCACCGAAACATTCCAGCGTTTTCGACCCTTTGAGTTCAGACTTGAGCAAATTGGTCGATTTCCCGAATCCCTCTATCTCGTACCTGAACCCAATGAACCGTTTATTTCGCTCACCGAAGCGATTGTGCGTGAATTCCCTGAGTATCCACCTTACGGTGGGAAATTCACCGAAATTGTTCCGCACCTGACGGTCGCGAATAGGAGTGCAGAGTTATCGGCTATCGCAGAGACAGAACTATCGGAGATAATGAAAGAGTTAGGACCAATCCATGCGGTTTGCAATGTTGTCGAATTATATGAAAACTCAAGTGGACACTGGCGGTGGGCGCAGTCCTTCCCACTCGGAGGGGCGTCTAACAACACAATGCCCAAGAATAACCGGATTCCCGACACGAATAGTCCCGCGTAGGTAGAAACGGTGATATCTACCTCATGGAATATGGCGGCTGGTGGTTTGATTTCTGTCGCTTAAACTAAACTTTTTCGTTAGGAGGTACAGAATCATGCAGATGACAGTTGACCTGAGCGATGAACAGGCAGAACAATTCCAGCAACTTGCGAAATCTTTATCAATCCCGCCTCAAGAGTTAGTGCGCGCTGCGATTGATGATTTTCTCTTGCGTCAAGCAGAAGATTTTAGTCAAGCTGCTCGCTATGTATTGGAAAAAAACGAAGAATTATATAAACGGTTAAGCTAATGCGCGCCCTATCGCTAGCCGAAGTGATTAAACTCCATGAATACGTGCTTGAGCAATCTGGTGGAATCACAGGAATAAGGGATTTGGGAGCTTTAGAATCTGCGGTTGCTCAACCCCACATGACTGTTGGGGGTGTAGATTTATATCAAACAATTCAGGAAAAGGCAGCTACGCTCTGTTTTTCACTGGTCATGAACCACCCATTTGTGGATGGCAATAAACGTGTTGGCCACGCCGCAATGGAGACCTTTTTGGTTCTCAATAATTGGGAACTTGACGCCACCGTTGATGTGGCTGAACGAACAATATTAGCTTTAGCAGATGGAACGTTATCCCGTGAAGAATTTGTTCAATGGGTAAACGACCATTCAAAGCCACTCTAATTTGAACAAACTATTTCTGTACCAGCCATTGCGGGTGCCTACATACAGATCTTAACCAATGATAGTCGTCGAAGAAATCGTCACAACACAAAAAGGGTTGTCCCCTTCCGAACGCGATATAGTAAGACTCGATTGGGAGGCTCGCCAAAAATGCCGGCAGCGACTCAGAACGGAAAGCGGACGAGAGATTGGACTTGCCCTCCCGACCGGCACCCGCTTATCGCCCGGTGACGTTCTGTATTGGGATGTGGACGTTGAAATCGTTGTCGAAGGAAAACCTGAGAAGGTGTTTGTCCTTCACCTTGAGAAACGCGAGGTCTTTGGTCTCGCCTGCTATCAGATCGGAAACCTGCATCGTCCCATCGGACTTGATGATGGCGCGATTCTTGTTCCTTACGAACCGGTCCTCGAAAGACAATTAACCCGACTCGGATTCACCTATACCGTTGAGGAACGGATATTTACAGGTGTCCCCCAACAATCACAGCCCCATGCCCATGTCCACTGATACCGCCCCAGAGGGTAAATCCCTATTGACGCTCCTGCAGCTCACCAACAGTTTTTTTCCCACGGGTGCGTTTGCTCACTCCTTCGGTCTGGAAACCTACGTGCAGCGTGAGCTTGTCAACGACGCTGAGACATTTGAGAGGTTTCTCCGGTCAACCCTCCATCACGGCCTCCGAAATGGCGATGCGGTTGCTATCGGACTGACCTACAAGGCGACCGAAATTCAACAAATGGTCGATCTTGATGCACGCCTCACTGCGATGAAAGTTGCGCGTGAATCACGGGAGGCCAGCATCAAAATTGGTAAGCAGTTTCTTCGGAACACCGCGATCCTTGAGCGAAACGAGCTCCTAAACGAATATGCCGAACAAATCCAATCCGGTAGATGTGCAGGACACCACGCAATTACTTACGGCTTGGTTGCGTCCACCGCAAAGATTGACCTGTTCTCCTCGGTACTCGGTTATCTGCACGCCCACGTCGTTGGGCAGGTCTCCGCTGCGGTGCGGTTGATTCCACTGAAGCCGACGGACGGACAAGGAATTATCCAAAATATTCGTCCCGATCTCATCGACACCGCCCGATTCGCTGAAGGAGCAACTATAGACGATCTAAGCAACTTTACCCCCGGGCTTGACATTCGCAGTATGCAGCACGAAAGGCTATACTCAAGACTATTTATCTCTTGAAGTCCCCCTGACAAGGGGGATTTAGGGGGTTGACTGGATTCTTGTTGGGGCAACCTTTGTGGTTGCCCGCTGTCGAGTCGGGGCCTGTCCCCCTGACAAGTGGTACATCCCGCCTGTCCCGATTCATCGGGGATTCATCGGGGATTTATCGGGGGCGGGATTTAGGTCGTAGACTCTCGGCGCAGTCGGAGGGGTTGGTTGTGGATTAGAAGTATCTAAATAACTTCAAAATGGACATTCACCAATAACTCCGACCCTAGGGAAATTTCTGAAGTCCCTGACAAAGGGGTTTCAGGGGTTATGTATCAAGTCCCCCTGACAAGGGGGATTTAGGGGGTTGCCTTCGAGTTGAAAGTATCCAAGTGACTCCAAAATCAACCACAAACCTGAGAAGCAAAATCTCTATGAAACCGTTAAAAATCGGAATCGGCGGTCCCGTCGGATCTGGCAAGACCGCACTGATCGAAAAGTTATGCAAAAGCATGCGGGACACCTACGAATTGGCCGCGATCACTAACGACATCTTCACACGCGAAGATGCCGAGATTCTCACGCGCCTTGAAGCACTGCCACAAGAACGAATTCTCGGTGTCGAGACCGGCGGCTGCCCACATACCGCCATCCGCGAGGACATCTCCGCTAACCTTGAGGCGGTCGAACAGATAACATCGGAATTTCCCGATCTTGATATTTTATTCCTTGAGAGCGGTGGGGATAACCTCGCCGCGTTCTTCAGTCCTGAGTTGGTCGATGCCGCCATTTATGTGATTGATGTTGCCGGCGGGGATAAGATCCCCCGAAAAGGCGGTCCGGGAATCACCCGCTCCGATCTCCTAATTATCAACAAGATAGATCTGGCAGAATATGTCGGTGCTGATCTCTCCGTTATGGAACGCGACACCAAACGGATGCGCGGTGAAAAACCCGCTGTCTTCACAAACCTGCGAAAATCGGAAGGGTTGGAAGATGTAATCGCTTGGATACAACGGGAATTGCTCTTTGAAGAGACAAATGGAGCAAATTAAACCGTATCGCTACACACTAAAGTTCGATGAAAGGGTTATAGCAAGTCCGAATCAATTTATCCTACGAGGATTAAGTATTAACTTTGAGATAAGGTTTACAAGGTTCTCTCTTAAGAAGGGGAGCCAGAAGGTCTAGTGCAAATACCATAAGGGAGTTTAATCATGCGAGCCGTACAAGAACTTCAGTCAGTCGTTTCCCAACTTTCAGCGGAAGAACTTGCCCGTTTCAGGGAATGGTTTGATAAATTCGATGCCGAAGTATGGGATCGACAGTTTGAAGAAGATGCAAAATCTGGAAAATTAGATCAGTTAGCTAATCAAGCAATCGCAGATTTTCAGGCTGGGAAATGCAAGCAGCTATGAATCACTTCACAACTCCTTCATTTTGGGAATGTTATCGAAAGCTTCCGCGAAATATTCAAAACTTGGCAGATGACAATTTCAAATTGCTGAAGCGAAATCCGAGACATCCATCCTTACATTTGAAGAGAGTTGAAAGGTATTGGTCTGTAAGGGTAGGAATCAAATATCGGGCTGTCGCTGTGGAAGGCGAGGAAGACCTAGTTTGGTTCTGGATTGGAACACACGCTGAATATGATAAACTGATTCATTAATCATCTTCCTGCTGTTCTATGTTAACAGATTAGGTTGTGATATCATCAATGGTTCTGGATTATGATAGGAAGATATAATGCGTAAGAAAATCCTTAAACTGTACGATGACCTCAATGCCGAATACGGTGACCTACACTGGTGGCCCGCCGAAACACCGTTCGAGATCATTATCGGTGCAATCTTGGGACAAGCGACCGCGTGGCGGAATGCCGCCAAGGCAATTGGTAACCTCAAAGCTGCAAACGTACTGGATCCGGAGGAGATGAGCAAACTTTCCCAAGACGAACTGGAAACGCTCATCCTCCCATCGGGCTACTACCGAGCCAAAGCCAAAAAGGTCCGCGCATTTCTCACACATCTACAAGCGCACCACAATAATCAGTTGGATTCACTATTTGCGGGGGAGCTGCCGACACTTAGGGAAGAGCTGCTCTCCATCTACGGTGTCGGCGAGGAGACCGCTGACACAATCCTGCTTTACGCCGCCCAAAAACCGAGCTTTGTCGTTGATACTTACACCTACCGGTTATTGGAACGGATCGGTCTGTTCAGCGGCAAATTTCATTACGGCAAACTGCGGGAGATTTTCATGGACAACCTCCCACACGACAGCCATCTGTTCAATCAATACCACGCCCTGATAGTGCGTCACGGTGCCAGGATATGTCAGAAAACACCTCAATGTGATAAGTGCATGTTGCAGAGCCAATGCCCAACCGGAAATGGTTCCCGTATCCACCAATAGGATGTGCGTTCCTGTTAACATCCTGAAAGGGTCAGGCAATTCATAATGCGTTTCTTCCGTAGAAGTCCGCAAAGCAAGCCGATGGATAATCACTATGCCGATCTGCGCGAAAAAATGGTGGAGGAACAGATCCGAAATCGTGGGATTAAAGATAAAAAGGTGTTGGACGTGATGCGGAAAGTCCCCCGGCATCTATTTGTTGAGCCGGATAGTGTAGAGAACGCTTACGAAGACAATGCCATGCCAATCCGGTGTGGACAGACAATCTCTCAACCTTACATCGTTGGATTGATGACCGAGTTACTGGAATTGGAGACATCGTCCAAAGTGTTGGAGATCGGCACCGGCTGTGGGTATCAGACCGCTGTCATAGCGGAGATGGTTGACCAAGTCTATACCGTCGAGATTCTGCCCGAACTTGCGCAGAGCGCATCGAGACGGTTCGAAAAGTTCGGCTACCAAAATATCTATCAAAGATACGGGAACGGCTATTACGGTTGGCGGAAATACGCCCCCTACGACCGGATAATCGTGACCGCCGCGCCAAAAAAATTGCCCAATCGACTCATTAATCAGTTAGCGGAAGGCGGACTCATGATACTTCCAATTGGCGACTATCACCAAGATCTGGTTCAAATTAACAGAACCGAACACGGTATTGAGACTAAAAACATTAGCGGTGTCCGCTTTGTTCCGATGACCGGCGCACCGGACTAAAAGCCTAAAGGAGGCGAGGTGGTACAACAAATCTTCAAACAGCTGCTCGAATTCCTATCCACGCCCACCGGTCTCTGGACCCTTATCGGTATCGGAGCGGTCATTGCGTTCGCAGCGATCTATCATCAGAAACGTCAGATTCCCGGATTCACGATCGAAGCCATTACAGATGATACCTGGTTCATTAACCGTGATGACAATCATCGTATCGCAATCATTGTTTCTCTGCGGCTCATCAACAAATCTGGTAGCCCAATCCGAATTCAGCGATGCAAACTTAGCGGCTACTCGCCCAAGATCCCCCCGGAGGAATTGGTGTTAGATGGCTACGACAAAACAATAGGACTGGAATACCCGAAGTATGATCCGTTCGAGCCGGGGCAGGAGTACATCGTCAACCCCTACACCGAGCAGCAGATGTGGATCTTCTTTGAGTCAGGTGCAGTAACCATGACCAATATACTCCGCGCCCCAATCATCATCAAAGATGCCAATCGACAACGGAAGGCGATCCAACTTGAGATCCGCCGCAGCATGGAGCAGATTGTACTCTACCGCGAGGCTGCAATGCGATGGTAAGCAACCGCGCCGACCCGCGTGAAGCTTCCCAAGTCCCCCTGACAAGGGGGATTTAGGGGGTTGGTTACCTTGATTGTTGTAGGGGCAACCCTTGTGGTTGCCCGCTGTCGAGTCAGGAGCTGTTCCCCTGACAAGTGGTACATCCCGCCTGTCCCGATTCATCGGGGATTTATCGGGGGCGAGATTTAGGGGGTTGCCTTTGAGCCGGGAGTAGCTAAGCAACTCCAAAATCTACCATCAGCTAAACAACAGTCCAGTACCATACAGAAGGTTTTTAACAAATCGGAATTATGTGTTGACACTTGTTGTAACATATGTTATAATATGATGGGTTGTCACCCAAAAAAATCATCGGTGTAGGGGCGGGGGAACCCCGCCCCTACACCGCCTAAAAGGGACCCAACGTAAAAAATACCAGTAACCCCCGTAGGTTGGGTAGAGCAACAGCGAAACCCAACAATCTACTATGGTGAATTCTAAAAATAAATAGACGCTTTCGCTCCTGGTAGGTGCGGTTTCCAACCGCACCGGTTTAGAGCGTCTCATTAATTCTAACATCTACTATAAATGAACCAATGAACTGACGTAAATATCCGATATGCACGCATATCACTAAAGACTGGAGGACGAAAATGGCTGAAGATACCAAAAATGAACTTGTTCCGGTCGATGACTTAGAGGTCTTAGATCAGGTTGATGACCAAGCCATTGTTGAAATGATGACGGGACAATCCATTCAAGACTATGTCTATTCCTTTAAACAAGGTGGAAAAACCATCGAAGGGCTAACGCTCGCGGGGATAAACGAAGCCGCGAATCGACGAGGCGGGATTCAGATCGATGATGTGCAGTACGAAGAACGGGACCACTCTTGGTTGGTCATAGCAAAGGCAACCGATACTGTAACCGGTTCATCGCGCTACGGCGCATTTGAGCAGGCAAAACGGATGGGCAATCGCGACGATCCCCACGCCTTCACGAAAGCAATCCACAAAGCGCAGCGAAACGCCGTCAAACAACTGCTCCCGGTCACGGTCATCAAAGAGGTGCTTAACTACTACCTACATCGGCAAGCTGCGGGAGGCGAAACCGCTCAGATGGGGCTGCCCAGTGCAGCTGCAACCAGTACGATTTCCAACGCACAGAAAGCCGCGTTTTCGATGGCTACCAAACTCGAAGGCAAACTCGAAGCACAGAACGTGACAAAGGCCGATTTTTGGAACTATGTGAAACGTCGTTACGCCGTTGACTCCCGTAACGATATGACGGAGATGCAGTGGACCCAACTCTCTGCCGAGTTGCAAGCTGCTGCCTCCGCGCCAGAGTTGTTCAAGGAGTTGATGGGGCGCATCCAACAACTCGACGCGGCAGCACAAACGAGTGAGGTTCCAGAAACACCTGAGCCACCTCCCAATACGGAGGACGTTGCCTCAGAACCCGCCAAATCGACCGAGGCACCAACCGCCGGTTCGGAGTCAGAAGCCGACAAGCTATTTTGAATCCCGCCTTATCAGGGCGAGACATGATGCGTGATGAGTATTTACCCAAATACGTAACAGCGTCGTATTTAGCCCCAGTTGCTTTGAATCCCGACTCGTCGGGGCGGGGCGACATGTGTGTCGGGAATTCGGTCTTGAGCATTACTAACAACTTCCACTACAGAAGGTTGCAGGAGGACAAAATATGCCTCGCCTTTTCCTTGCGTTCGGCTCCGGTTTCGCCCTGATCGCCGTAATCACCGGTGCCTTTGCTGCCCATGCACTGAAATCGAGACTGTCACCCGATATGTTCCAAGTTTTTGAGGTCGCTGTGCGCTATCAGATGTATCATGCACTTGGACTGATCGCCGTGGCGTGGGCTTCAACCCAATGGAGCAGTCAGCTAATTACCGCCTCCGGATGGCTATTTGTGACTGGCATCGTCATTTTTTCAGGCAGCCTCTACATTCTCTCACTAACCGGGGTCCGTTGGCTCGGCGCGATAACACCTATCGGCGGAGCCGCCTTCATCATAGGCTGGGCTTGTCTCCTCTGGGCAGCAATCAGAGCTTGAGTGAGCGTCACCAAAGTAGTAGGCATACTCCGTATGCCGTAACCATAGTGAAACCATGCTCGCGCTTCATGTTCTACCGCTTTATATTGATCAATACCACAGATCTATGCTACCATAACTAAGTGCCGTATGCCGTAAACCGTGCACGTACCCGTAGGTCGGGCATCTTGCCCGTGCTGTTGGTCCGTAGGGAACGCAGATCTGCGTTCCATTGCTTCTTACGCATTACGTATCACGCCTTACGCACTGTTCTTTTGACGCATCACGTTTCATGTCCTACTAATGTATGAGATTTATTAGCGTAATGAACCGATGAACTAATGAACCAATAAGCGAGGTATCAACAATGGCTAAAATTACCATGTTCAAAGGCTATCAAGGCGAGCCACCATTCCCCAAACCCAGAGAAAAGGTACTCCCAAACGTCGTCAGCGCACAGGATGGTGTGCCAGTGAAATATCCCGATTGCGAAGGGATCGGTGTGCGAGTCGTCCATCCCGCCAACCCAAAAGCACCCGCTGAGAATCTGGGACTGGTCATGTTTTATATCCCCCCGCACGTTGTCTTGGAACCGGGCAGCCACCACACCGAAGAGTGCTACGTTGTTATGCGCGGAAAAGGCGTCATGACACTCGCCGGCGAGAAAGTCGACGTGCAAGAAGGCACCTTTATCCACCTGCCGCCATGGTGTGAACACGGCATCGAAAACACCGGGAATGAGACGATGGAAGTGCTCATCTGCACCTCACCTCCAAATCCGTAGCGAGCCGGTTTCAACATTTGCGTTCGTGGTGAATTAGAGAAGTAAGTAGCCATTTACCAATAACGCCGCCCTCCGCAAAGTTACCAAGGTTCTGCCCTGGACCCGGAACGAACTGATAAGGGGGTTACCTCCCAAGTCCCCTGATAAGGGAGATTTAGGAGGTTAGGTGTACCAAGTCCCCCTGACAAGGGGGATTTAGGGGGTTAGCTTTTCATTCGAAGCATCTAACGAATTCTAAAATCTACCATAACTGATACATCTATCCGATATGTAATGAATTGTACTACGATCAACTGTCAGTTTCATCCCTATCCATCTGACACTGCACCTATGAGGAACTAACCTATGGCAAAATTGACCGAAGCAGAAATTTTAGAAGAATTGCGTAACTACGATACGCCCTCAATCACCAACGTTGTTGCCACCTACCCCAAAAACCCCCTCTGTCTTGGACTCTATAATCCGTGGACAGAGAACTGGTACACCGACCAATCCATCCGTTGTATGTATCCCGAACTGGGCAGGCTCGTTGGTTACGCAGTCACATGCGTGTATGGACTACCAGACCCGAACTACTCACGCCTGAGCTTCATGGATGTCATTGATGCGCTCGACGACTCCCCGAAGCCCACAGTCCTTGTCTTCGAACAAAAATGGCCCCCCGAACTCCATGCCAAAGCCGGACTTGCAGGCGGAAATATGACCGCTGCGATGAAAGCAGTCGGCTGTGTCGGTGCCATATCCAACGGTCCCTCACGCGATATCGATGAAATCCGCCCAATGAAATTTCAGTATATGCTCAGTGGCATCACAGCGGGACACGGCGATATGGCGGTCCAGGCAGTCAATGTCCCCGTCTCGGTAGGCGGGATGGACGTCGCACCCGGCGAGCTTATCCACATGGACGAGAATGGAGCGTGCAAGTTCCCGGCTGACAAGGCAGAAGCGGTCCTGACCAACGTCAAACTGCTACTGCAAGAGGAAGAGACACGGATAAACGCACTAAAAACTGCGAAAACCGCAGCCGACGTCCGAGCCGCTTTCGCCGGTCAATCCTACGCCGCCAAAGACGATGAAGACGACTCGTAGCACTATCAGTGCATCCCCGCTCACAGAAACCGAGTTTTTTCTTGAAAACTCGGTTTCTTCGCACTATTCTTAATATCCTTCGAGTGGCTTGTAGGTCGATTTTCCAAAATCGACGTGCTGTGTCGAGATATGAATCTCGACCTAAAACGTCGAACTTCCTCATCTGATTACTGAAATGTGATGTGCAAAGCATGACATTAGATTCGTAGGGGTTGAGTCGCTCAACCCATCGGTATCGGGCTCAACCGTCTACGACGAGAGTTATGTCATTAGCGGTGGATCTGTTTCTGTCCCTCGCTCCAGCGGAGCGACATGTCTATAGACGGGCGATATGTCCAGTCTCTGCACTCCAGCGGAGTGCAATGTGCATAGCAATGAACCAAACACCACTCTTATACCTATTTGCAGCGCTTCTGATTGGAGGAATCTGTCCCCAAACTGCTGCCCTCACCAATCCAGAAATTGACACAATGATAGCCGAAATGACAATCGAAGAAAAAATCGGACAACTCATCATGGTCGGCTTCGACGGGACACAAGCCAACGAGACCATCGAAACCCATATCCGGGAACGGTTTGTCGGTGGGATCGTCCTCTTTAGCCGAAATATCCAGTCCCCGAAACAAACCGCCGAACTCACGAACCAACTCCAGCAATTGGCTGAATCGACCGCGCATCGGATCCCGCTGTTTATTGGCATTGATCAGGAGGGCGGTTGGGTTATCCGCTTGAAAGAGGGGGCGACCGTGCTGCCCGGCAATATGGCATTGGGCGCGACCGGTTCGACCGAATTGGCAGAGCGTGCCGGAGAAATCACCGCCGCTGAACTCGCCGCGGTGGGGGTCAACCTCAATTTCGCCCCAGTCATGGATGTCAACAACAATCCACAGAATCCCGTTATCGGGCGCCGCTCCTTCGGCGGATCGCCGGAACTCGTTTCCCGTTTAGGAGTCGCTTACATCCGCGGGTTACAACACAACGGTGTCTTGGGAACCGCAAAGCATTTCCCCGGACACGGAGACACCACCGTCGACTCACACTTCGACCTGCCAACCGTGAATCATGACCGAGAGCGGATCCACGCCCTGGAGCTGCAACCCTTTCGCGCCGCGATTGATGCCGATGTCGCGGCAATCATGACGGCGCATATTGTCTACCCCGCCTTCGACCCCGATCGACCCGCCACACTCTCGCCGAGCATCTTAACGGATGTCTTGCGGAAGGAACTCGGCTTTGACGGCTTGCTCATTACCGATGCCATGGAGATGAAAGCGATTGATGACCGCTACCGATCAGGCGAAGCTGCTGTCATGGCGATTGAAGCCGGAGCGGACATCGTAATGGTGCTCTGGACACTAACAAAACAGATTGAGGTCTTTGACGCCCTACTATCCGCCATCAAAAGCGGACGCATCTCCCAAGCCCGGTTGGACCAATCTGTTGAACGTATCCTGAAAAGTAAGGCGACGAGCGCATTTGACCGCCGTTTCGTTGATGTCGATGCGGTGGGGGGGACTGTCGGGACCGATGCACATAAACAACTCGCCCAAACAATTGCATCGCAGGCAATCACAGTAGTGAGAAATCGAGATAATCTCCTACCCTTAAAACTGGAGCCGGAGACCTCTGTCCTAATTCTGAGTGCATCATCGAGCTTATTCGAGAATTTCAAAGCGCATCACCCGAACACAGTTGAGGCGAGCATCCCAGAGAAATCGGAAACGGAGAATATCCTACCACAACTGACCCTGCAAATAAAAAACGCCGATGTCGTTATCGCCGGAATTATGAACAATGATCAGGCAGCATTTATTCAGCAGATGAGTGTAGCGACAACAACCCCAGTCATCGTCATCGCCCTCGGTTCGCCCTACACGCTCCAGCGCTGCCCCGCCGTCTCCGCATCCATCGCCACCTACGATATCCACCACGCCTCCGTGACCGCAGCCGTAGACGTAATTCTCGGCGCACAGGAAGCGCAAGGCAAACTGCCAGTCCAATTGCCAATCGAGGACTAGTGGGCTGTCAGACGTTCGTAGTAGGGCAATTTATTGCCCGTCATCTTCAGCACCACCACAAAATCCCCCTGACAATGGTTTCCCCCCTGACAAGGGGGGATAGGGGGGTTGTGGGATTTAGGGGGTTAGGCATCCAGTCCGATCCTGATCTCGCCTGCCTGGTCTCGTGTCTTCAGCCCGATCTATCGGGGGAACGGACGATTCATCGGGGATGTATCGGGGGCAGGATTTAGGGGGGTATGCCTCAAGTCCCCCTGACAAGGGGGATTTAGGGGGTTGACTGTACATAGGGAGTGTCTAAGTAATTCTAAAATTTACCATAACCCGACTTCCCAGCTATTAAAAAGTCATTGATATTCCCGTAGGGGCGAGGTCCCCTCTCTCGTCAAGAGTTTAGCGTTTCGCTCCAGAGGAGCGGTATGTCTATAGAAGGGCGATAGTCCCCCCGCTCCGGAGGAGCGCAATGTGTGCCGCAGAGGATGTCCCATCCAAGTCTTAAAGCCCCAGTTGCTTTGAATCCCGATTTATCGGGGCGGGGCGACATGTGGCAGCGTGAGACGTGATGCGTAAAACATGAAATTGAATGTGTAAGGGTTGACCCAATCCATCGGTTGCGTGGACTGTGCCTCTACGATTATAGACGTATCGGTAACGTTAGATCTGTCTTTCTTTCGCTCCGGCGGAGCGATATGTCTATAGAAGGGCGATAGTCCAACCCCGCGCTCCAGCGGAGCGCAATGTGTATAGCAGAGTATATCTAACCCAAGGCTCCAAAAGTGCCAGCCGGGCTTTATTCTTTCAATGCAGCATCCGCCGATAATATGGTAAAATATTAGAATGTGATTGGCATAATCATTCAATTCGCTTTAGATAAAATATAAACGCATCAAAAGAGAGCAAAATTCTGTGTAGTTAATTTCTATACTTTAACGGCACCCTTGGCAAAATCTAACAAAATCTAACACTTTTAGGATTTACGCAGCCAACCGTAGGTGCTTGCATCCCGCCCCGATTCATCGGAGATTTTATCGGGGCAGAGCGCAATGTGTGTCGCAGCGGATGTCTCCTCCAAGTCTTAAAGCCCCAGCGGGGCGACATGTTTATAGGAACCGCGACACCCCCAAGCAACCAAAGCCCCAGCGGGGCGACATGTGTATAGCATATCTCGGAGGTCTCACATGGAATCACAACAGAAACAGGAACAAAAAAGAATCCGATTGCACAACGCCTAATCGCAGCGATAGAAAAACCGCCACATCTCACCCATGAAGACATTGAAGCACTGCACCGGTCAATGGAAGAGGGAAAAATACCTATAAAGTTCGATTCGCCCTTTGATCCGGATCAACATGAAAAACAATGATAGGACTTACGCCCTTTAGTTCGTAGTAGCGCATTTCTTAATCCCGATTTATCGGGGATTCATTGCGCGTTCCGACGGGCGTTGAGCGTTCAACCGCATAACGTCTATCCTGAAAATCCTTGAATCCTGAAAATCCTGATTCAGACAATTTATGTCATTCATTACATCTCACATATAGAGCAAATCGCACCCGTTCCGATTTCAAAAACCCAAAGGGAATTTCACCATGCCCACTCTCGACTTCAAAGGAAAACAACACATCTACGCCCACCACCTCACCGTCCCCTACCGGCCGATTGAAACCGACGAAAGCCGCTCCTGCAACCCCTCTGGTGCCGAAGACAATCTCATTATTCATGGTGATAACCTCCACGCCCTCAAAGCCTTACTTCCCCGCTACGCGAACCGTATCAAGTGCATCTACATTGACCCACCCTATAACACAGGTAGTCAGGCTTGGGTCTATAACGACAACGTAAACAGTCCACTTATGCAGCAATGGCTCACAGAAAACACCCCTGTTGACAACGAAGACCTTGAACGACATGACAAATGGATGTGTATGATGTGGCCCCGCCTACATCTCTTGCGAGAACTGCTTGCCGACGACGGAGTTATTTTTGTCTCCATTGATGATCACGAGCAATGGAGACTTTTGGGGCTTATGGAGGAAATATTCGGAGAGCGAAATTTTATAGCAACCCTTACGTTTATACAAAATCTTGGTGCTTACCCTGGCAAGTGGTTAAGCCACGTGACTGAATACGTACATGTATTCGCGAAGGATGGCGAGCAAGTTAATTTCGCACCAATACCAACTGATGAGGATCCATCTTCTGATTGGGATCAGGATGAAATAGGGTATTATCGGGAAGGCAGCGAACTTCTTAAACGCGGAGAAGGAGGGCGACGAGACGACCGGCCCAATATGTACTTTCCCGTGTTTATAGATTCCAACAGATCAGTTAGTTTAACCCGCTGCTCACCTGACGACATAGAATTATTGCCTATCCATACCGATGGGACAGAAGGGCGATGGATGTGGTCAAGAGAGCGTTTTGCAAATAACGTAACCGAGATTATCGTTAAACCTCGAAGCAACGGCAGCTTTTCCCTCGTTACGAAAATGCGGCCCAACATCGGGGACATGCTAGCGAAAAAACCTCGATCTCTTTGGTACAAACCTGAGTATTCAACCCCCAGTGGCACCAATACACTAAAAGCGATTTTTGACAGCCAACGCGTTTTCGACTTCCCTAAAGCCGTTCCATTTATAAGTGATCTCTTGAGATTTGCAAACGTCGGACCTGATGACATCGTCCTTGACTCCTTTGCCGGCAGTGGCACCACCGCCCACGCCGCCCTCGCATTGAACAAACAAGATGGCGGTAATCGGAAGTTTATCCTCATTGAGTGCGAAGCTTACGCCGACACCATAACCGCCGAACGGGTCCGCCGTGTCATCAACGGCGTTCCCAATGCACGCGACGCTTCACTGCGCGAAGGCTTAGGCGGTTCCTTCACCTACGGCGCATTGGGCGAACCGATGGAAATAGAGGAGATGCTCACCGGTAACGCCCTCCCAGCCTATGAATCGCTTGCTGCCTATCTACTGTATACAACTTCTGGCGTTTCCGTCGGGGTGAATGCGTTGGGGGAAAAAAACGATGAGGGACTCTTTCACGGTACTGACAAAATTGACTATTACCTGCTCTACAAACCCGACCTTGAATACCTACAAAGTAACGAGGCGATGCTTAACTTGGATCGGGCAGAACGCATCCACAACGCCAGTTGTCAGAACGGGGGTAAGGCAATCGTTTACGCGCCGGGCAAATACATGGGCCAGCGAGAGCTCACAGGGAGGGGCATTACATTCTGCCAACTGCCCCACGCCTTGCACGAAAGGTAAAAAGGCTTGGATATGGCTATCCAAGCCGAGCGGTGAGTCCTCTATCGCTCGCCGTGGATTGACAAATCCACGGCACACGCCGGAACGGAAAATGAAAAGGTGATGCCATGATGGAATTGAAAACATATCAGCTCCGCGCCCTTGACGCTTTTAGTCATTGGTTGGAAGTCCTTAACGCGGAACGGGATAAATCCGAGAAAATGGTAGAGACCTTGACGCAGGCAGGGTTTGACATTACGAATGATATTCGGAATTATCCCCAAACGGTGTGGGATACACTGAAGAAAAGCGGGGAGGTCGTGGCAACCGCCGGTGAATATGTCAACCGCACCGATGGGGCGGATCGCCCGATTCCGCATATCTGCTTCAAAGTGCCGACAGGGGGCGGTAAAACCTTGCTCGCCGCTGCTGCCTTAGAACGCCTCCATCGGCAAACCGGGCTGACACTATGGATTGTGCCAAGCAAGGCGATCTACGCACAGACGAAAACCGCTCTATGGAATCGGGAGCATCCCTATCGTCAAATGTTGGAGCGGGCGAGTGCTGGCCGCATCAAGATGTTAGAAAAGGACGATCCATTCAACAGAGACGATGTTGCCAACTACCTGTGCGTCATGCTGCTAATGTTACCGGCGACCAACCGCCAAAAGGGGAAAGAGTTTCTGCGTATGTTTAAGGATGCGGGGCGTTATCCGAGTCTTTTCCCGGATGGCGATGACCTCCTCAGTGACGGTCGCATGATGGAGGCCTATCCCGATTTGGAGTGCAATGTTGCAGGCGGGACAATTAAGCACAGCCTGTTTAATGTGTTCAAGATACTGCGTCCTGTCGTTGTTCTCGACGAGGCACATAAAGCGTATGGATCAAAAAAGAGGGAGGCAAACGAAGAATTTGCTCGTTCTATCAACCGTCTGAATCCTCAGTTGGTTATCGAACTCTCTGCGACCCCGAACCGCGGTATAAGCAACTTGCTCGTTGATATCGAAGGACCCGATCTAAAAAAAGAGGAGATGATTAAGTTACCTGTGCAGGTAACATCATTTTCCAATACTGACTGGAAATCAACATTAAGCGATGCGTTTGAAGAACTGGACCGCTTGGAGACGGAAACGAGGTCCCTTGAGCACAGCACAGGGCGTTATATCCGTCCAATCGCTGTTGTGCGCGTTGAACGGACGGGAAACGATCAGAGAGATAATGAGCATATCCACGCAGAGGATGTGCGTGAATATCTTACGCAAAACTTAAACGTGCCTTCAGATGCGGTTCGCGTCAAATCCGCCACAAACGATGAACTCGGCAGAGAAGATCTGCTCTCCGAATTTTCAGAGGTGCGATGGATCATCACAAAATCTGCACTCATGGAAGGTTGGGATTGCCCCTTCGCTTATCTGTTGGTGATGCTGGACAATACGCAGGCGCAACGAGCCATAACGCAGCTGGTGGGACGGGTAATGCGGCAACCGGGCGCGCAACTCACTGGCAGGGAATTACTTGATCAGTGCTATGTCTATTGCAATAACGCCGAGGTGGGCACCGTCGTCGAGCAGGTCAAAAATGGCTTGGAAGCGGAGGGGCTAACGGGTTTAGGTGACGAAGTGATGGATGGGTTGGGCGTAGGGAATAACGATCGTTATTCCTTACCACAAGGAGAAATGCAGCAGCAGACTGTACACCGCCGCGAGCGATTTCAAGATCAGGATATCTTTCTGCCGGTGGTATCCCATAAAAACGGCGACGATTGGGTGCAACTCGACTATCAATCTCATATCCTACCCCATATAGATTGGTCAGCAATCGAATCCCCCGATCCAGAAGCGTCTGCCCCCAATAGCGCGAGGCGACAATCCGCAACGGTTGATATGGATGAGACACCGCCAGTTTTCCACCCCGATCAAGCGTTGGATATTGACAAAACAGTCAAAGTCTCCCACTTCGCACGCCATCTGTCCGACATTCTGCCCAATCCGTGGCAGGCCGCCCGCATTGCAGACCAACTTATCACCCATCTCAAAGCGACCGGCGACACCGACGCCGATATCTACGACCAACGGGCTTACCTTGCACATCTACTGCGGGAGCATGTCAAGAATGAAGTGGAAAAACAGGCGGAGGGGATCTTTCACGAAAAGCTGAGACAGGGTGAAATCCGCTTTGACTTGGAAGTCGGAGAACCAAATTTCCGTATGAAACACCACTATGAAATACAGGTTAGCTCTGATGAAAAGCCGTTATTACGAAATTATGAACCTGTACAGCTCACCCTATTTGAACCGGTCTTTGAACGAGAATTCGATTCCGAATTAGAAAAGAGATTTGCGTACTATCTTGATGAACAAAGGGCGGTGCAATGGTGGCATCGGGTCGCGGTGCGTCAACAGGGCGAGTATTATCTGCAAGGCTGGAAACAAGGCCGCATCTACCCCGACTTCGTTGCGATGGCGAACGAAGAGCGTCTGCTAATTTTCGAGACAAAAGGTGAACACCTAATCGGCAACCCTGACACCGAGTACAAACGAAAGGTGTTGCAAGCGCTTGAAGGAGTGTTCAATGACGCCGGCACGATAAGACTCGGCGAATCACCCAATAGCATTTTTCGATTGGTGTTCAGCGAACACGATTTCTCACCGATAGGCGAGCAACTGAGGGCGGAATATTCGCATAGCTAAAGGGTAACGGGACAATTGGTATTAGAAACCGAGTTTTTTCTTGAAAACTCGGTTTCTTTGCACGATCTCTTAACATGAGCGAACTGCTTTATTCGTTCTTGGAGACCTAGAAATGCTAACAAAATTGATTTGTCGTAATTTCAAATGCTTTGGAGAAATTGAAGTCGAATTGGGAGAAACCGTCGTCTTTATTGGCCCCAATAATTCTGGCAAAACAACCGCTTTACAGGCACTCGCCCTGTGGGATATCGGTCTAAAACGTTGGAACGAGCACCGTAGGGGGAGACCAAATCCAGAAAAGCGACCGGGCGTTGCTGTCAACCGGCGTGACCTCATCTCCCTTCCAGTGCCGAATGCAAGATTGCTCTGGCGAGATTTGCAAGTCCGAGATGTTCAGAGAGTCGATGGCAAGCAACAGACACAAAACATCCGTATGGATATTATCGTTGAAGGCGTTACCGCCAACAAGCAGTGGAAATGTGGTTTGGAATTCGATTTTGCCAATCAGGAGTCCTTTTACTGTCGGCCTTTGCGATTACCGGCAGCGGATGATGGAACTTTGGAACGAATGGTAGTTCCTGAAGAGGCAGCAGACCTTGATGTTGCCTTCCTCCCGCCGATGTCTGGACTCGCGTCCAATGAAACCCGCCTTGATACGGGGGCGATCAATGTCCGTGTTGGGGAGGGTCGGACCGCAGAGGTTCTCCGTAATCTCTGCTATCAGATTTTACAGGAGCGAGAAGACAACGAAAAATGGCACACAATCCGCCGGCAGATTAAAGAACTCTTCGGCGTTGACCTTGATAAGCCGAATTATATTGTAGAGCGTGGGGAAATTGAGATGAGCTATCAGGAATCGGGGACACCTCTCGACCTCTCCTCATCGGGACGTGGACTTCAGCAGACGCTACTTTTGCTTGCATATATTGCGGCGCATCCGGGATCAGTCCTTCTGCTAGATGAACCGGACGCCCATCTTGAAATCCTGCGGCAAAGGCAGATTTATCAAACACTTACCGAACTCGCTAGGGAGCACGACAGTCAAATCATCGCTGCCAGTCATTCTGAGGTCATTCTTAACGAGGCAGCTAATCGCGATGTCGTTATTGCCTTTCTTGGTTCTCCACATCGCATTGACGACCGTGGGAGCCAACTTTTGAAATCACTTAAAAATATTGGTTATGAGCAGTATTATCAGGCGGAACAGGAGGGGTGGGTACTCTATCTTGAAGGTTCAACAGATCTCGCAATTTTACAGGCATTTGCTGAAAAACTGGAGCATCCTGTGACGGATAAATTGAAACGTCCCTATGTACACTACGTTGAAAACCAGCCGCAGAAAGCCCGCGACCACTTTTATGGGTTGCGTGAGGCGAAAGCCGATTTGGTTGGATTTTGTCTCGTTGATCGAATTGAACGTGATCTGCGAACTAACTCTGAACTGAAGGAGTATAAATGGAAACGGCGCGAGATTGAGAATTACCTGTGTCAAAAAGAGGTGTTAATGGCATGGGCAGAAGCAGAAGGAGAAAGACAAAGTGCAGGCCCACTGTTTGCTAATCAATTTACGAATCAGTGGTTGTCTACAATGGAAGAAGCAATTGACGAGATTGAAAAAGCCCTAACTACACTTCGTAAAGGCTCACCGTGGTCCCCAGATAGCAAAGTGAGCGATGATTTTCTGGATCCACTTTTCGATTCCTTTTTCAACAAACTGAGATTGGAAAATCTGATGCGAAAAACCAATTATCACACCCTCGTCCAATACGTTCCCGCAGATCAGATTGATCCAGAGGTGTCCGAAGTGCTCGATGGGATTCTGGAAATAGCGGAGCAAGCAAAACCGCTAGGTGATAGGTAAGCCTATCACCATCTCCCCGTCCCCTACTGACCCAATGAAGCAGACGATCGGAATCTACGGTACCCCCCAGCGAACGTGGTTATCATGCCTTCCTTAACACCGAAAACCTTTGTCAAGACTGCTTCCGTTAACTCGGCAGCGGCTGACGTATCCGTTCCCAGTTCTGCCGCAAGGAATACATGCGGATCTGTTTTCGGATACGGGACTTCCCGCTCTGCCGCGTCGTGGAAGGGCGCGATCTGCTCAAGTTGTTCCTTTTCCCAAGAGGTTAGCCTAACGGTGTAGTATCGCTTTGATAAGGAAATAAGTCTGAACAGAGTGGTGGATGAGATATGTGGAACCGATGCAAATGCTGGAACCATTGCCACAAGGCTACCATCTTTGCGAACTCGAAAAAGGACAAATCCCTTCCCTCCTGCAAAAATCACCTCACCGCCGCCAAACTGTTGTAGCTTTTTCAGGCTGGATTCAAAGGAGGAGAGACGGGAAGTTGCCGTTGTAGGATGAACAGAACTTGTACTCTGATAAAATTGGAGTGGGCCCTTTTTATTAAACCAACCTCCGTATGTCTTCACACTTCCGTATGTCTTCACACTAAGGAGATATGCCAGAACGAGAAACACAAAGGCTAACATACCAACGACCAGTCCACGTTTGAAATTTCTACTAAGCATCTCAATTCCTCCGTTTCTGTGACCGCTGCATACACCTAAATGATAACACAATATATTTCAAGGAACAATATGGAAACGGAAGAGAAGTTCTGTTGACAAACGAACCAATGATTCTCACGTTTCACGCATCACGTTTCACTACTATATCGCCGTCCTACCCCCCTGACAAGGGGGGCAAGGGGGGTTAGATGAACCAATGAACTAATAAAAATGGCACACGCATACATCGGTTTCGGATCCAACATCGACGACCGCCTCACCTATATCACCCAAGCGCTACAACTGTTGTTAGCCGCAGATGACGTTTCGCTGATAAAAATCTCCTCACTCTACGAAACCGAGCCCGTCGGCTATGAGGAACAGGGCTGGTTCCTTAACGGCGTCGTCGCTATCGAAACAGGGCTATCCGTCCACAGATTGTTGCCACTGCTGAAAGAGGTTGAAGGAAAGGTCGGACGACAGCACCGGGCGCGTTGGCGACCACGCGAGGTAGACCTCGATCTCCTAATCTACGACCAATGTTCTATCAATACGCCGAATCTGACCGTGCCACACCCCGAAATGCACCAACGCAGCTTTGTCCTCATCCCATTTGCCGAGATTGCTCCGGACGTTCTCCACCCAATCCTTGGACGAAATATCCGAACGCTCCTCTCCAACCTAAATGACGAGAAAACCGTCAAACTCATGGAACCACCACCAAAAATTGACGCAAGGATCTGACTAAATGCCATACAACCCACAAAACCCGTTAATCGTCCAGAGCGATCGGACGGTACTCCTTGAAGTGGACAGCCCGCTTTACGAAGGGGCGAGGGACGCACTTGCCACCTTTGCCGAGTTGGAAAAGAGTCCCGAACACATCCACACCTACCGTATTACACCCCTTTCACTGTGGAATGCCGCCGCTGCGGGGATGGAAGTCGGCGAGATCTTGGCCGCACTCGATGAGTACACCAAATATGATGTGCCACAAAACATCACCGCCGAGATAACCGATTATGTCTCACGCTACGGGCGGGTGAAGCTGATGAAAGGTGTCGACCTAAAACCCTGCAGCGCCGACGATAACGACCTCGTCCTGTACGCTGAAGACCCGGTCCTCATGGCTGAAATTACCCACAATGAATCGGTGAAAAATTTGTTGGGGAAGCTGATTGATCCCCAGACTATTGCTGTTCCCTATCAGCTTCGTGGACACATCAAGCAGGCACTCATCAAGATCGGGTTTCCCGTTGAAGATCTTGCCGGCTATGTCAGCGGAAGCCATCTCGAAATCGCGCACCGACCCGTAACACTATCCGGATCTCCCTTCGACCTGCGCGACTACCAACGCGACGCAGCAGATGTCTTCCATCTGGGCGGCGACGTGCGCGGCGGCAGCGGCGTGATCGTCCTCCCCTGTGGTGCAGGGAAGACCATTGTCGGGCTCGGTATCCTGTTCGAGACCCAATGCCACACGCTTATCCTTTCCACAAACACAATCGCTGTGCGTCAATGGATCGATGAATTTCTCGATAAGACAACCATTGCTCCCGAAGATATTGGCGAATACACCGGCGACCGAAAAGAAATCCGACCAATCACCGTCACCACCTACCAGATCCTCACCTATCGCAAGCGCAAATCCGAGGACTTCGTGCATCTCGGACTCTTCTCCGAAATGGATTGGGGCTTGATTATCTATGACGAAGTCCACCTGTTACCCGCTCCTGTCTTCCGGATGACCGCGGAGATCCAGGGAAAACGTCGCCTCGGATTGACCGCTACGCTCGTCCGAGAAGATGGCAGAGAGGACGATGTGTTCAGTCTAATTGGTCCCAAAAAATACGATGTCCCTTGGCGAGAATTGGAAGCGCAGGGCTGGATCGCGACCGCCGAATGCACCGAAATCCGCGTTGACCTGCCCGAACACCTACGGATGAGCTATGCCGTCGCCAGTGCAAGGCAGAAGTTCCGCATCGCTTCCGAGAACCCGGACAAATTCCCGATCGTGTGCGAACTGATTAAACGGCACGAAGGCGATCAGATCCTTGTTATCGGGCAGTACATCGAGCAGCTCAAGGGGATAGCCACCAGTCTGAATGCACCCCTCATCATGGGACAAACGCCCAACCTTGAGCGCGGCAAACTCTACGAACAGTTCCGACAAGGAAACATTAAACTGCTCGTCGTTTCGAAGGTCGCCAACTTCGCGATCGACCTGCCCGACGCTAACGTCGCAATTCAGATCTCCGGCACCTTCGGCTCGCGTCAGGAGGAAGCCCAACGTCTCGGACGCATCCTCCGTCCCAAAACCGACGGCTCGCTCGCTCACTTCTACTCAATCGTCACCCGCGATTCCCGCGATCAAGAGTTCGCAATCAACCGCCAACTCTTCCTCACCGAGCAAGGCTACCGCTACACCATCCGCTACGACCACGAGTATACCCCGTGAAAGATAGGTCGAATTATGTTCCTCAATAACTCACCTTGGTAGGGGCATTTAGTTTTTCTGTAGGAGGGATTTCCCAATCCCGACACGTCGCTCTATGAGCGACTTTCCGACTCCGACTTTTCAAACAAAACGGGTAAAAAGCCTAAAACTGAATAGCCCTATCACCTTTGCTTATCCTCTTGACTAAATATTCACTATCATACTATAATTGCCCAAGCTAGTAGCAGTTTCCCAAGTCCCCCTGACAAGGGGGATTTAGGGGGTTGGTTTTTCATCGGTAGCGTCTGAGCAGTTCTAAAATCTCCCACGATAGATTACAAACATCTGAACTTGGGAGTTATGTCCGATAACCTGCATGGGCACCTCCCCCGATAAATCGGGCTGCAAGCACTTATGATTGCCCGATTGTAGGTCGATTTTCCAAAATCGACATTCTTGTATCTGAAAAGACGGCTTTTATATGTTAAGCCCCCCTGATAATGGGGATTTAGGGGTTACGCATCAAGTCTCCTCCTTGTCTCACTTTATCGGGGCAGGGCAGCATCGAGAAGTTGTATGAATCACGGATTCCGTTTTAGCCCCAGCGGGGCGGCATGTTTATAGCACACGCGACACACTAGCAACCCCCAAAAGTCCCAGAGGGGCGACATGTGCAGCTTGTGTAATTTGAAGAAATTGGCTATCTCTATGGGAACGTACCTAACTTTTCAATATGACCGTGAAGCGGATATTCTTTACATAAATACCTGTGCCCCGTATCCAGAACAGGAGAGCGAAGAACTTGAGGATGAAGTCATTGCACGATTTAACCCTGGAACCGACGAAATCGAAAATCTTGAGGTCCTGTTTTTTTCTACTCGATTATTGCGTCAGGAACTTTTTCAATTACCGATCTCCGCGCATCTGCGAAGGGAATCAGTAGATACATCAATATAGAATCAAGCATGTAGGTTGGGTTGAACGGTTAGACACGAAATCCTATCAACTACAGTAGCAGCACCGCTGTTCAACAACACTCGCTTGCGAATGCGTAGAGTGAAACCCAACATTAGCAGACCGACTACAGACCTCCGAAACTCCACACTTCTGGAGAAGCAAATAATGGATCAAAGCACACACGACTATCTATTCGACCTCCAAGGCTATCTGGTCCTGGAAAACGCAATCTCGCCCGAAGATCTGCGCGAAATGAACCAATGGATCGACGACCACAAATCCTATGTCGAAGAACCGTGGACCGCAAACGACAATCCCCGTGAACGAAGCCGCTGGATCGGGAACATAGAAACGCACACATACAACGAAGAAAATGGGGTCAACTTCCAGAATATCATTGAGGGCGGCGCCGTTTTCGAGCGACTGATCGATTATCCCGCGTGGACCGACCTGGTCAAGAAATACATCCACTCCGTCGTAAACGGCCTCTCCATCCACGAAAACTTCCTTAACGTCCGAGGTCCCGGCGGTTTCATCCACATCCACTGTGGCGGACATGTCCCGCTCAGTTATCTGACGTTTCGCCAAAACAACACCGGCGAGTGGATGGTCGGTCAAATCAACGTCCTGATGGCGCTCAACGATATCGGCGAAGGCGACGGACCGCCTGTCCTCATACCGGGTAGCCACAAATGCACCGAAATTCACCCGCGCCTGCATGTGGACGGCAAGGGGTTGGTCTACGATGGTGTGAGCGGCAAACCTGCAGGAACCGCATTCGCTGTCAAAGAGATGTACCTGAAAGCAGGCGATGTGTTGATGTTCACCGATGCAATCACACACGGCTCCGCGGAACGCACCAACCCCGGCTATCGTCGAACAATCGTCTACCGCTACTCCCCAAAATATGTGCGCGAACGATTCAACTATCAGGCAACAGAAGGGTTATTAGGCCGTCTGACCCCAGAAAGACGCGCCATCATCGAACCCATGCCACCGCGACGACCGCCAGCCGTATAGCAGTAAGTTCAGCGACAGAGACCAAACCGATGAGATACGGAATCAGTGCCGCCGCATTGATTGTACAGCAGCGCGAACTGCTCCTTGTCAATCATAAAAAAAACGGGCAGTACGACTTTTGGGTGCCACCGGGCGGGAAATTACAGGGACATGAATCCATCTTCGATTGTGCCCAACGCGAGACGATGGAGGAAACAGGGTTATCTGTTGCGTTAGATCGTATCATCTATATCGTCGAATATGCCGAACCGGGCTACCACTTCTGCAAGTTTTTCATTCGATGTAAAACGTTCGACGGGCACCTTACCCTCGCCAATAGAGAGTCCGAAGAGACCTTTCTCGTCAATGCGCGTTTCTTTTCCAAGATGGACATGGACGGACTGGATGTGCGTCCTACAGTTCTGAAAAACCAATTCTGGGACGACCTTGAGGCGGGATTTCCAGACACACGGTACTTGGGGCTTGAAAAAATAAAATCCCACTAAAATTGCAACCCCCGACCTATTCAATTTTCCGCTTCACGTTTCACTTTTGGTCTTTGACCAGAGAGTGTATCACCAGCTGTGAACTAGGGTCATTTAGTTTTTCTGTAGGTGCTTGCATCCCGCCTGCCTGCTCTCGGCTTGTCGGAGTCCCGATTCATCGGGCCTGCCCCGATCCTATCGGGGGATTTATCGGGGAGGGATTTTCCAATCCCGACCCTAGTTTTTCTGTAGGAGGGATTTCCCAATCCCGACACGTCGCTCTAAGAGCGACTTCTCGACTCCGATTTTTCAAACAAAATGCGTAATAAGCCTAAAACTGAATAGCCCTAGTACATTGTCAGAAAAATGTAGCACAAACTGTATAAGGCTTCAGAACATAAATCGGTAATTCTTGATGTTCTCCAGGCCCGGTACGTGCGGTTTGTAACCGCACCGGACATCGCAATGAAGGTGCTTATCATAATTTATATGACAAACCACGCCCTGCTCAGCTTGGATAGCCATATCCAAGCCCGACTTGCGGCGGTGGTGTGGTTTTGTGAATCCACAACGAGCAGGACCCGTAGCATTTATCTGACCGGGTGCTAGTTTACAGCTGTTAATAACGTGATGCGTGAAAATCATTGGTTTATCGGTTCATTTAGCCCCGGAGGGGCGACATGTTTATAGTACACGGATAAACAAATATCCTAAAGCCCCAGAGGGGCGACATGTGTATCCGAAGGGAGGCACGCAAGAAGAATGAACCAACCAACTAATGAACCAATGAATTCCCCAATCAATCGGGATCCAAAGCGACTTGAACAATGTAGAAACGACTTTCTCACTAACTGGCACCAAAGGTTAATTATAAAAGGTATCCGATGTCAAAAACCGGCGCAGAACTGCTAATCGAATCCTTAATTTCCGCAGGGGTTAAACACCTCTTCAGCCTTTCCGGCAACCAGATCCTCTCCTTATACGACGCGTGCATCGGACGCGATATTAACCTGATCCACACACGCCACGAGGCCGCAGCGGTACACATGGCGGATGGGTGGGGACGCTTGACCGAACAACCGGGCGTCGCACTGCTCACCGCGGGACCCGGCCACTGCAACGCAATCTCCGCGCTCTACGGCGCACTCATGTCGGAGTCGCCAGTCGTACTGTTAAGCGGACACGCCCCTCACGCACAGATCGGAGAGGGCGCGTTTCAAGAAATAGATCAGGTCGCCACCGCCAAGCCGGTCACAAAAGCCGCATGGCTGGCAGACGATCCCTCCCGTCTTGACGAAACAATCGCGGACGCCCTCTCTCTGGCTTGCGAAGGTCGGCCCGGTCCAGTGCACGTCAGTCTGCCCGCCGATATCCTTGAAACTACCATTGCTTCCCGTTCCCCTCAACGCACGGACACAGATACAACTCCCAAAGCCGTGCCTCCAACGAGCGATCTGGACGATATACTCCGCCAACTGACTCAAGCAGATTGCCCACTCATTCTGGTAGGTCCCGCGATGGGACGTCCCGTGCGATGGACGGAGGTGGAGCGGCTATCCGAAGCAACAGGTGTCCCCGCCCTCCCGATGGAAAGTCCGCGCGGAGTCAACGATCCATGGCTACATCACGCGACAAACTGCTTGGGCAAAGCGGACGTTGTGCTGTTAGGGGGCAAAAAACTCGACTTCTCGCTACGGTTCGGTCAACCCCCATTTTTCTCCGAAGCGTGTCAATTCATACAGATTGAGGCCGACACCGCGCAGCTGCGCCCAGAAAATCCCGCTGTCCGAGGGATACACGCCGAACCAGCGCATTTCCTACGCGGGTTGACAGCCGCAGCACAAACCCGTGAATGGTCGCACACCGCAGAACAAGATCAGCGTCGTGCTACTTGGCAGGCGGAAGTCGCGGCAGCGCGAAAGGCTACCCCGCCCGAATGGGAAGCACTGCGTCGCTCTGCGGACCAACCCATTCACCCTTTGCGGGTATGTGAGGCACTTCAACCGTTCCTCGATGATGGTGGGATATTCGTCAGCGACGGCGGGGAGTTTGGACAGTGGGTACAAGCAGGATTGGAGGCGGAGCCTCGCCTCATCAACGGCCCCGCAGGCTCAATCGGCAGCGCTATCCCGATGGGGCTCGCAGCAAAACTCGCGCATCCGGGACGAGCCGTGTTCGCCTTCCTCGGCGATGGCACATTCGGCTACCACGCGATGGAGTTCGATACCGCGCTACGCTACAATCTGCCTATCATCGTGATCGTAGGAAACGACGCGCGTTGGAATGCAGAACACCAACTACAGATTCAGAATTATGGGAAAGAGCGCACGATTGGGTGTGAGTTGTTGCCGTCGCGCTACGACAAAATGATTGAAGGATTGGGAGGGTATGGCGAGTTTGTTCAGCACCCAGACGACCTGACCCCTGCGGTTGAACGCGCACTAACATCGGGATTGCCCGCCTGCATCAACATCGCAACCGAAGCCGCCGCCGCACCAACATTCCGAACAAACGGTTAAAACCATCAAGTCCCCCTGACAAGGGGGATTTAGGGGGTTGTTTTTAATTGGGAGTTACGCATCAGGTCCCCCTGACAAGTGGTACATCCCGCTTTATCGGGAGCGGGATTTAGGGGGTTGCCTGTTAATGGTGGCTAATGAACCAATGAACTAATGTACCAATGTACCAATATACCAACGACCTACCACGTATTGCGGATCGGAACCCCTTCCGTCTCAAGATACTGTTTGATATGCTCAATCGAAAACTCACCATAATGCGTGATTGAAGCGACAATCGCAGCATCGGCATTGCTCTCAACAAACACATCGCGGATATGCTCTGGATTCCCAGCACCGCCAGACGCGATTACCGGAACCGGAACAAGATCAGCAATTGCCTTTGTCAGTTCTATATCATATCCCGCCTTCGTTCCGTCTTGATCAATACTGTTGACCACAATCTCACCGGCACCTAACTCCACACCACGTTGCGACCACGCAAGGGCATCTAACCCCATCGGACGACGACCGCCATCGATATAGATCTCGAACCCACTCGGAATCTCATCGCTTTTCGGGACCCGCTTCACCTGCATACTCAACACAACGCACTGACTCCCAAACGCTTTTGCCCCCTCCGCGAGGAGTTGCGGATTCCTCACTGCGCCGGAGTCGATGCTCACCTTCTCCGCACCCGCGAGTAGGACACGACGCATATCATCTAATGTCCGTAACCCGCCGCCCACCGAGAAAGGGATAAAGATCTCCGCGGCGACCGCTGATACCACATCAATCATAATGTCGCGACGCTCGTTGCTCGCGGTGATGTCATAAAATACAAGTTCATCTACCCCGCCCTCATAGTAGGCGCGCGCCATCGCTACCGGATCGCCGACATCGATATTGCCTTGGAAAGCGACCCCTTTAGTAACCTTGCCCGCTCGAACATCGAGACACGGGATAATTCGTTTCGTAATCATGAAGCGGTTCTCAATTCTCGATCGGTTACTCTAACCCGTCAGTTTTTAGGGAGGACTGGTAAATCTTGAACACGCGCAACTGGTCCATCGCCCGAATAATCCGCGGATCATATTCGTACTCATCAAGGTCATTTTCAGTCTGACGTGCGATTGCAAGTTTCAACCCGACGTCGCTCAAGATAATCCCTTCCTCTGTGAACGAATCGACCAACCGTTGGTATTTTCTCAGGGTTGACGCCGCTTCTGTATCCTCTTTTGAGGCGTGCTGCGCCTTTTCCAACTGACTGAGGATGTCATCCCCATTTGTCTCGATGAAGTCCTTGATGTCTTCGTGGTTTTGAAGTTTCCGCAACATCTGAATCTCAGAACGGCTGAACCACGGATCTTCAATGTCGGGGACGATGCCAATTTTATCAATGTCAACCCCATTGGGGCTATAGTAGTGCGCCACAGTCAGCTTAACAGCTGCTCCGCTGCTCAGTGGAAAAACCTGCTGGACCGACGCCTTACCAAAAGTCTTTTCTCCCATAACCAACCCACGCCCATGATCTTTGATCGCACCGGCGACAATCTCGGACGCGCTCGCGCTGCCACCGTTCACAAGCACGATAAGCGGGTAACGTTTCTGCTGTTTGCCTTCCTCCGCATTGTACTCTTCGCGCGGGGTTTTGCCCTGTGTATAAACAACCAATTCCCCCGGCGCCAAAAAGTCGCTGGCAATCTCGACCGCTGATCGAAGTAAACCGCCCGGATTGGATCGAAGATCCAAAATGAGCCCGGCTATCTCCTGCTGACTGAAGGTTTCAAACGCCGTATCGACATCGTTAGCCGTGTTATCGCGGAACTGGTTAATCCGTATATATCCAATATCCCCCTTAAGTACCTTGGATTCGACACTCGGGAATTGAATAACATCACGTGTCAACGGTACCTCCAGCGGTCTCGGTTCACCTTCTCGCAAGATCGTAATGGTGACCTGTGTTCCCGGTTCGCCCCGCAGCAGCTCAACGGCATCCATCGTTGTCATGTGTGTTGTCGGTTTGCCCTCGATCTGGCTAATAATATCGCCACTCTGAAGTCCCGCTTTATAGGCAGGCGTTCCTTTGAAAGGCGAGACAATTGTGAGCCGCTCATCCCGCATACCAATCTCCATGCCAAGTCCCCCGTAGGTCCCACGACTTTCGGAACGAAAGTCCGAATAGTTTTCTGGTGGGAAAAATTGGCTATACGGATCCAGTGTCCGCAGCATCCCTCGAATCGCGCCATGTATGAGTGGTTCAGAATCAGGGGAATCCAAATGGCTCTGTTCGACATGTGCCAACACTTCTGAGAACAACGATATATTTTCTAATAGTTCGTCATCAAGGGGTCCCTTCTTGTTGCCCTCCCCCTGTGTTAGCCCGACCGCGGGTTGCAGTAGTAAGAGGAAAGCCAAAGCGGTGAGACACCCCAGTAAATCAAATCTATAACCTTGATACGACTTCTGTTCTTTCATAGTATCGTCATCCCATCCTGAAGAAAAAGTGATATAAACGTCTGCTGTAGGATACGCGAAATGCAATGTATGCCGAAACCACATAGTAGAGCAGGTCAATCCACTGCATCCGTTGACGCATCAGCTGCCATACCGACATACCGGCTCCCCTCAGCTCGATCATCTCGTCGATACTGTCTGGATCATCTGACGGCGCATCAGGCTTCTCCAGAATTGCAACCGTGACAGTTTCAGGGTAATTCCACTGGACATCGAGATATTTCCCGACAAGGATACCGAGCACAGCGAACAACGCCGCAATGAGGCTAATAGAAACCTGCCTCGACCTGCCCACCAACAATACACCGATCCCTGCGAGAATACCAATGGCGAGCGCAACCCACCCAGCGGTGAGTCCCGTCCACTGAATATATTTAGCCCAGAGTGCACCCCCAAGCAACGCGCCGACTAACCCACCCAACGGCGCGAAGAGGATATGCCTTGGAGATCTGTATATGTCGTTCATTACACTTGACCTTTCTGAAGAGAGGCAGATGTGCAAATCTACCGTTATAGTGTCCATGAGCCCCCTCCATACTTAATAACCTTTGTTGATAGTTGGTGAGGATGTTGTTTCCGCCCTTGGTCCATTTTGTTGGTTCATTAATGTACTAATGAACTCTTGAACCAATGAACTCGTCTTTACTATGGTGAACAAGATAAATATGTAGACGTTCACCAATAGGCCCCCTTATCGAAGTCTCATGAAGTCCCCCTGAGTTTTCCAAGTCCCCCTGACAAGGGGGATTTAGGGGGTTGGTTGTGTATCGAAAGTGTATAAGTAATTCTAAAGTTCACCATAAACCCATGACCCCGTTGTTTTCTCGTTTCACTTTGAGGACAGTTTTGGTCGCTTTCGATGGTGGTCGGTATTCTGTTCGAAGGTATATGCTGCCCGCA
>JAJECO010000096.1 GCA_022822005.1 Candidatus Poribacteria bacterium | reverse complement strand
GTGAATTCTATAATTACTTATACACCTTCGATACACAACTAACCCCCTAAATCCCCCTTGTCAGGGGGACTTCATGAGGTTTCGATAAGGGGCACTATTGGTGAACGTCTACATATTTGTATTGTTCACTATAAATGCTGACTGTCACTGAGATTTCCAGTCATTTCCCCAGAAGCCCCAATCGAGGAGTTGGCCTCCAGAATAGACGATGTAATCAGGCAGGAGTTGCATATCGAGATGGCTTCCCCAGCATATTGCATCCGGTGTGACCCCACCGTGCACCGCGACATAGCGTTCTGAATTTGCGGGATGAGGAAATACGGCGAAAACTGCTGCCCCATCTGCCGTGTACGACTTATTAGACAGATGGATTGTTTTGCCCTCGATAGTAAGTGGTAGCTTGTCTCTAAATCGCGATAGAATGGCGTTAGAATCATAGCCGCCGTATAGAAGCAGGTTGTTTATTTGCAGAAGGTCTTCGGTCAGTTCAATGTCAGGGATGACAGGGAGTTCGACAGCGTTATCTCCCATGATGCCGCCGCGATGCACCCCTCCATTTCGGCTGCGGTAGTATCCGACTGCATTGTCAGCGATCCATTTATTAAAAAACGTCTCTTCCTCTGTTCCAACTGTTCCAGGTACAAGGATCAGTCCATCGAAGAAGAGATCACTGATGGGACCTGATGCCCGGTGATGCTTCTCATGGGAGAGATCAAACTTGTCATGCTCCCATACGCCTTTATGATTTCGTTGAAATTGTTTCTGATGACTTAGGTTCACCGGTTCAAACGTCTGACCATCAATTGTTATATTTACCCCTCCATTCTTCTGAACTGATCCAAGGGAGAAGGTGCGGATATTATCGGTATCGACGATGAGGTTGTCACTCTTGACAAAACGTGCGTTGACCTGTCCGCGCTTACCGTAGTGTGTCAGTTGGTTCAGCGTGATCCAGTAGGATTGATTATGGCGCAGGTTGTAGGTTGCCAAAGAGACATGATCCGGGGATCGCTGCTTTTGCTGTTTCAGCAGCCAAAGGATGACTTCCTCCCATATATCGGGTAGGCGGCAGCTATGGCCTGTTTTAGGAACCTCTGTATATTTATGTGTATACCCCTGTTGTTCCATAAGTTGTGCCATTTGGCGGGAGTGCTCAACTGGAACACCGCCGCCGATACCCCGATCCCATTCGCCGTGGATTATCCAAACAGGTGTATGGATGAGGTTCTTGATTAGAAATGCAGCGGACCTCGATTGCCAAGAGGGTATTTCCCATTCGTGCATGTGGAACGTAAATCCCCCCGGTTTTTCCCACAGGCGGTAGTCGCAATAACCGCAAAATGGCGCGGCACCTGCGAAGAGATCTGGATAGTGCGAGATCAGATACCAGGTTGCGGCTCCGCCCATCGAGCTCCCGGTGATTGTAATGCGGTCTCGATCGATGTTGTAGTTTGAAGCAACATGTTCGATAGCCTCCAAGACATCGATCTCGCCGTAGTTCTGATAAACGGAACCGGAGCCCCGTCCCGTTGGTCTGAGGACAACACAAGATTGATTGTGTTTAGCAGCAATGCCTGCGATCTGTTCAGTCAACTCGACCGCACCAGATAAATTCCCCAATGCGCCGGGGCTTACCTCCACGATTAAAGGCTTCGGTTCGTCACTTGTGTCGGTTGAACATACTGCACAAGGGTGTAAGTTGCCATCAATCTTAGATCGAAAATACTGGAGTTTGCCAACTGGCATCATCTATTCCCTTCCCAAACGGGACTTACGCAAATTCAACACGCGGCGCGAGATTTTTTTATTTTTAACCCCCTAAATCCCCCCCGATAAATCGGGATGTACCACTTGTCAGGGGGACTTTGGAAAATCAGGGGGACTTATGGACGCGCTGCGTAAGTCCTACCAAAATAAAAAAGGGGAAACAGCAGATTTGCCTGCCGTTTCCCCCTTCATAAAATCAAGTATCAATCAATAGAAACTACTGTTGTCCCGCAATTCGTAATCGATTTACGGCGCGAGCCAGTGCTGCTTCTGCACGCTCACGGTTAATATTTGGATCACGTGAAGCGAGGAGCTCCTGTGCGCGTTGACGGGCAGCTTCTGCACGTTCAACATCAATTTCATACGCCCACTCAGCGGTATCTGCCAGTACTGTGACACCGGTGCGTAACACCTCAAAGACACCTCCACTGGTCGCGATGGATTGGGGTGTATCAGCTTCGCGGACGCGAATTTCGCCAACATCCAGCACGGTCAGAAAAGGGAGATGTCCGGCGAGGATCTCAAACGATCCTATTTCACCGGGGGCTTTTACACTGGTGACGTCGCCCTCGTAAATCAACTGTTCGGGTGTTCGAATTTCGAGATGTAATCTTTTTTCGAGCATAGTTATGTGATTGGGTTAATCCGCTGCTTCTTGTAATTCTTCGGATTTTGCCTGTTCAAATGCCTCGTCAATCGTACCAATGTACGCGAGTGCTTGTTCAGGAATTTCGTCGCAATCTCCTCTGAGAATTGCTTGACAGCCCTCAACGGTATCCGCAATCCTAACGTATTTACCCGGTTTGCCGGTAAAGCGTTGTGCAACAAACATTGGCTGCGTTAGATACTTCTCAAGTTTTCTTGCTCTTGCCACTGTTAGTCTTTGGTCATCTGAGAGTTCGTCCACGCCCAAAATCGCGATAATATCCTTCAAACTCTCATACTCCTGAAGCACTGCCTTTACCTGACGGGTTGTATCGTAATGTTCCTGACCGATAACGTCGGGGTTCAAAATACGGGAGGTTGAGGTCAGTGGATCGACAGCAGGGAAGCGTCCCATCTGCTGGATCGACCGTTCAAGCCGTGTTACAGCGTCGAGATGTCCAAAGACAGCGACAACGGCTGGGTCTGTGTAGTCGTCAGCCGGGACATAGACGGCTTGGAATGAGGTAATCGAGCCGTGTTGCGTCGATGTAATCCGCTCTTGCAATTCTCCCATCTCTGTGGCGAGGGTTGGTTGGTATCCCACCGCGGAAGGCATACGCCCCAGAAGCGCTGAAACCTCACCGCCTGCGAGGGTGAAACGGAAAACGTTGTCGATGAAAATTAACACATCCTGTCCGCCCTCATCGCGGAAGTATTCTGCCATAGAGAGTCCGGCAAGTCCAACACGCAGCCGGGCGCCCGGCGGCTCGTTCATTTGTCCAAAGACCATAGCGGTTTTATCGATTACGCCGTACTCGTCCATCTCCAACCAGAACTGGTTCCCTTCGCGAGTCCGTTCCCCGATTCCGCAAAAAACGGAATAACCGCCGTGTTGTGTTGCGATATTATAGATCAGTTCAGCGACCAATACCGTTTTGCCGACACCAGCACCACCAAGGAAGCCGACCTTTCCACCTCTTGCGACCGGTTGAATGAGGTCAATCACCTTGATTCCGGTTTCTAACATCTCCGAAACGGTACTCAATTCATCCGGGGGTGGTGGATGGCGGTGGATGGGATACCGCTGCGTTGTGTCTACCTCACCCGCTTCATCTATAGGCTGCCCGGTAACATCAAAAACGCGCCCTAACACGGGATCGCCTACAGGCACCGAGATCGGTTCATTGCGATCGATGGCACGTGTGCCGCGTACCAGCCCGTCGGTTGTGTCCATCGCGATAGCACGAACTCGATTCTCGCCCAAGTGCTGCTGAACTTCAAGCACCAAGGTTGTTCCATCCTCGCGCTGGACTTCGATTGCGTTGAGAATGTCGGGCAATTTCCCTTCCGAGAAATCGAGGTCAACGCGTGCACCAACGATTTCCAAAACTTTACCTTCGTTCATTGTTTATCTCTCTTTCTCTCAGTTATTTATATTAGGGGTGCTCATAAGTCGCTTTCGATGTGTCAGGTTGGACCAAGACCTACCACACACCATCCTCGGTATCGTGGCGCGAATGTGCCACGCCTGAATCCAGTGATGACGCCCCTTGAGTCATGAACCTCCCTCACTTTTAGGAACTGACTTACGCTTGTAATTTGTCAGGGGAGTGTCAGAGGGAAAAATTAATTTATAGGTCATGAGCCGGTTTCCTCAATACGCCCGATGAATCGGGCAACTACAATGGTACGTAAGACCTGAGCTATTTATGAGCACCCCTCATTTATATTACCAATAACATCGGTACGCGTTTCTTTATAGGTCATTTTACGGTGTCCCCATACATGATTAATCCTCATGATATGGTAGGGATACCCCCTCGATGAAGCGTCGGGACTAAGAAGCCTGCCCCTACTAAGCCGCTTGAGTTAGCGACATGACATCCGCAAGCCGGAATTGCGCCGCAGCACGCCCGCCCTCGGGTAACCCTAGCGGCAAGTGAATATTCAAGAGAAATGGGCGCCTTTCCCTTTCAACCATGTTCAACCCATGTTCAATTGCCGCAGCAAGGCGAGATTCCTCTTGGACATGCATCCCCTCCACACCGACCCCCTCTGCAAGTTTCACAGGGTTGATGCCCTCCAGAACGACACCGGCATATTCCCCGGTCTCCTTCATCACCCCACCCGCGTTTCCAAAGGAGGAAGCAACCGCGCCATAGGATTGGTTGTTGGGAATAATGTAGAGCACCGGTATGCCATGATGTGCTGCAGTCCACAGCCCTGACTCTGCGTACAACAGCGAACCATCACCGACCAACCCAACGACCGGCTTTTCAGGGGCTGCGAGTTTCAAGCCGACCGTTCCACCAACCCCGTAGCCCTCAGATCCACCGGCAGCGCGGATGTATCTGTTCCTGCCAGTGTCTGTCCCGGCTACGGTGTCTGATGAAAGCGTATATCCGCCCACAGTGTCCCAAGGGACCGCATATTGTTCGAGCATCACCAACCCACCGCCACGACGTTCTAAGGCGGTGTCTAGCGTCTCTGCAACTAGCCATGATCGGATCTGATTTGGTTGAATCTCAGTCCTCCACACCTCATGTATTCGCTGTACGTGAAACGCGGCGGCTTGTTCAATTGCCCAAGTGCGTCGCTCGTCAAAGTGATTCGGGGTTGAATGACTCGATGCCAATTTGAGAAGACGCTCAAAGGTCCGACATTCATCCGCCAGAATTGCTATAGACAGATACGGGATATTTTTGATATGCTCAATATCGGATCCAATGGCGATAACCTGCCGCGCTTTAGAAAATACATCGAAATCGCCCGACCTGCCGCCGCCCCGATGATGTACACCAATACAAACGATCAGGTCAGGTTGAAGCATATCTACCGTCTGATCCAACCGTCCACAATTGAGTTGATGTTTCGTTGCGATGCTTCTTTCCCAAGTGCCGACGGGGACGTAGCTGCTGACACAGGAAACGCCAAAGTGTTCAGCGACCGCGATAATTTGGGCTTCCGCACCGCTCTTCCAGACTCCATCTCCAATATAAAACAGCGGAGACTTCGCGTCGTGCAAGGCAGATTCAAGCGTCTCGACATCACTATCTGATGGATAACCCGCGTGGAGCTCTGGGATACCCCCCTCAATAATGTTTGTGGTTATCTGCTCGGACCCAAGTGCCCGATCATACACAGCGAGATGGACGGGACCCACCGATGGCGTTTTGGCGACCAGTAACGCACGGTGAATCGCTTGCGGCAACCCTTCGGGTTCGATCACTGTCCAGTTTTGCTTCGTGAAAGGCGCGGCGATGGAGGTCGGTCCGAAGTTGTGATTGAGATCCAGTTCAATCCGATCGACGTAGCTGCCGGTGTCGCCCGCAAAGGTGATGACGACGACGGGCAAGCCACTCGACCAGATGTTGATTAGCTGTCCTAGGCATTGGGCAAGGCCCGCGCCGAGATGGACAACCATCACCGCCGGATCGAGATTCGCCTGCGTGTAGCCTCCTGCCTGTGCTGCGACAGTGCCCTCATGGAGTGCCAAAATGCCGTGTATATCTGGGTGAGCATGCAGTGCATCGAAAAAGCGTGCCTCGCGCGAACCTGAGTTATAAAACAGATATTTCACATCCAATGCTGCAAGCTGCTCGACCATAATCTGAGATGGATTGGCTGTAATAGATTGAAACCGCATAAAGCATTATCTCGCTTTCTTTCCCAAGATAAAAAATTATGCTTCCGTTCTTTGGCTCATCAAGGGGAGGAATCAAAAACCTCAAAACTATCGTTTTTGACAATACGAATTTTGCATTTAAGATGAGTGGAAGCGCGGTTTCCTGAGCCCTATGGGGCAGCTCAAGGAGCCAGTGCCAATCTCAGCGATTATTCGTTGACGTAATCTGAACGCAGCTCAAACGTAAGCAGCTTCACGCGGCTTGCTCGGTTCGGAAGCTCAGCATTAACAGCCCGTACCTCCTCCCGTTCTAGATACGAATGGGTTTCTTCGATACTATCAAACCCAAACTCAACGAACCGCTGTGGAGATGCACCGTGAAGGTTGTCGTAAGATGCTATCCGTTTGACCTCCTCGGGCGCTTGCAGTGCTGGTGCGATAGACGCAATCCACTGCAGATACGCGTCTTTTCCACCGAGCGGGTAATCAACTAAGGTAACAGCTTTAACCTGCCGGGTGGTCTCCTCGTTTTTTGAGTAATCAGAGCGTCGGACAAATACATGGGTACTGACCTCACTACTGTGATCTGGAAGTGCTTCAAAAACCGCAGCGACATCGGGACGGCTCAGATATGTCGCCGCATCCACATAGCTATCAAACTCAAACTCCACGAGCCGATGCGGGTTCTCACCATAAAAATTATCATAGGATGCTACCCGTTTGAGTTCTTCGGGGGCTTGTAGTGTCGGTGCAACAGTCGCAATCCACGCAATATAGTCGGCTTTCCCGCCAACCGGATAGTCGACTAACCACACTAACTTCGCCGGAACCGCTCCCATATCAGCCATCTCAGTATCTGTAGATGGCATCGTGTCCATCACCATATCTCTGGTAACTTCACAACCGACTAAAACAACTATCGCTATCAGAGCAACTGTAAGTATACTTCCTAATTTGAATTGCATCAGTTAACCTCTTTTAAGATATAATAGGTTAGTTGAATTTTATGTGAGTGGAAATGCGGCTCTTTGGGCCCCATAGGTCTGCTCAGGAAGCCGTGCCAATCTTAGCGATTATTCGTTGTAATCCGGACGCTGCTCAAACAGAAGCTGACTTACGCGACTTGATTGGTTCGGGAGTTCGGTATTAACAGCCCGTACCTCCTCCCGTTCTAGGTACGAATGGGCCTCTGCGACGCTCTCGAACTCAAACTCGACGAACCTATGTGGAGACGCACCGTGAAGGTTGTCGTAAGATGCTATCCGTTTGACCTCTTCGGGTGCTTGCAGCGACGGTGCAACGGAGGCAATCCACTGCAGATACGCGTCTTTTCCACCAAGCGGGTAGTCAACTAAGTAAACCAGTTTAACTGTCCGACTGGGATTTTCGTCTTTTGAATAATCGGCAGAGCGTTGGGCAAATACATGGGTACTTACCTCACTGCTTTGATCTGGAAGTGCCTCAAAAACCGCAGCGACATCGGGACGGCTCAGATATGTCGCTGCATCCACATAGCTATCAAACTCAAACTCCACGAGTCGATGCGGACTTTCACCGCGGGCGTTATCGTAAGATGCTACCCGATTGAGTTCTTCTGGTGCTAATAGTGTCGGTGCAACAGCGGCAATCCATGCAAGATAGTCAGCTTTCCCCCCGACCGGATAGTTAACTAACCACACTAACTTCACTGGAACCGCTTCCATATCAGCCATATCGGTATCCATGGAGGACATCATGTCCATCATATCAGCCATCTCAGTATCTGTGGAGGACACCATGTCCATTGCATCAGTCATCCCGGTATCCGTAGATGGCATCATGTCCGTCATCATATCTCTGCCAGCTTCACAGCCAGCTAAAGCAACTATCGCTATCAGGGCAGCTAGAAACATACTGCCGAATCTGAACTGCATCAGTTGGTCTCCTTTAGTGTAAAGTAGATTAACGGTTAGGTGTGAGCTTTTGAGCCACATATTTTTTGGGTTTTAGGTTTCGTTACAGTAAAACTAAAGACTAGGACATTCCTTGTGGAAATCAGCGGTCGCTGCATCAAGGTTATGCAGTGGGTGTTGTTTGTCACGCAGGGGCATCATAAGGTTCCACTGCTGGATTTTTTTATTGAGTTGTTGTAATTGGTCAGTGTACGCTTCCAATGCCTGTGTGCGCTCCAGCTCAAAAACGGATCGAATCGCGTCACGTTTTAGGGGTTGCCCCCGGAACTGCGCTTCCAAACGGCTTCGCCGTCCTTTAAGATTCTCGATTAATTTTTCTGCGTTCTCGGTTTCGGCCCGAATTTCCTTATCCACTTCGATCCAGCGGGGTGCGAATCCGTTTTCCTTGAGCATCTGATTGACCGTGCGAACTGCTGGCGGGATGTAAGGATTATCATGGCGTTGCTGGGGTTTACCCTTACCGGGTAGGTCCTTAAAATCGCCCCGTTCCATCGCTTCTTGAATCTGTTTGCTGACGTTGTAAGGCATGTTTTCGCCTCCAATTACACCCGCTGCGAACGACCTCTACTCATCGAAATGATAAACTATTTGATCGAAGCGATCGCACGCGAAGGAGAACACGAAAACCAACGGCTCGCTGCTGGTACAGCGGACGGCATGTTTCGCGTTGGACGGGATGTAGATCGCTGAACCCGGTCCGATTTCCGCTTCATGATCGTCAATTACCATGTGACCGTTGCCACTGATGACGTAATACGTCTCCTCTGGCTCATGGTGGTGAAGAGGGAGTCGTGTGCCGGGTGGGAACTCTGCTACGCCCGTAACGAGCCCGCTGCTCGGTCCCCTTTCTCCAGTAACCAGAAGCTTCCAACGAATCGCACTCTTGGCGGCAAGATCTGCGTCTTTCCAGCCTTCCCATTTGAGCTCTGCTTGATCGATGATAATCGGCTTCTGTGCGCTCATCGCTTGTTTCCGTTTCTCGTATTGAGGACACTACCCGCCTCACAGATTTTAGCCCTCCAGCGCTGCTGCACCACTGACAATCTCAGAAATCTCCGTCGTGATCTGGGTCTGGCGGGCGCGATTACGTTGAAGAATTAAATCATCAATAAGTTCATTGGCGTTACGCGTTGCGTTTTCCATTGCTGCCATCCGTGCTGCTTGCTCCGCGGCATTAGAATCTAACAGAACTTTCCACATCTGCATATTCAGGTGTTTTGCCAGTACAGACTGAAAGATTGCTTCTTGTTCTGGCTCATATAGATAATCGAGGAAAAGTTCATCTCCGGTTGGCACTTCGGGGGTGAGTGGCAGCAATTGTTCGACCAAAACTACTTGTAGAATTGCGGATTTGAAATCATTATAAATGACTTCGACCCTGTCAACCTGCTTGTCCCTATACAGATGTTCAAATTCTTCCACGATCTCAACAGCAGTTTCAAATGCGAGTTGCCTAAAAATATTCACGTACTCAGCGATGATGTTATAATCGCGTCGTGCGAAATGGTCTCGTGTGCGTCTACCGACACAGATGATGTTCACTTCCGCACCTTGCTCTTGATAATGTTCTGCCCGCTGTGCTGTTGTTCGGATTACGTTGCTATTAAAACTACCGCATAGCCCACGGTCTGCGGAGACGGAGATTAGGCAAACGCGTTTAAGTTCGCGCGATTCGAGCAACGGGTGGGAGGGATTTTCGATCTGGGCAATAAGATGCCCCAGAATTGTATTGAATTTATCCGCGAAGGGGCGGGTGGCGAGGATATTTTCCTGCGCCCGGCGCAACCTCGCTGCAGCAACCACTCGCATTGCATCTGTTACCTGCGCGATATTCTCAATACTTGCGATACGCCGTCTAATTTCACGTAATGTTGCCATGGCATCAACCTTCTATCTTACGATTCTGTATCTGGATTGAACCCATCCTTAAAACTTTGCACGGCAGCGTGGAGTTGTTCAGTCAGCTCGTCGCTAAGTTCCCCGGTATCAACAATCGCCTTGAGGAGGTCTGCGTGGTTTCTGTCCATGTATACTAAGAATTCGGATTCAAACCGAGCGACGTCAGTTGTCTCAAGGTCATCCAGATAGCCGTTCGATCCGCAGAAAATTGAGGCGATCTGTTTTTCAACGGGCATTGGCTCGTATTGAGGTTGTTTCAGCAATTCAACGAGTTGTTCTCCGCGCCGGAGTTGGGCTTGTGTAGAAGCGTCCAGATCAGATCCAAATTGTGCGAACGCGGCAACCTCTCGGAAACTGGCCAAGTCGAGTTTCAGCGTACCTGCGACTTCGTCTGACTTCATTGCTCGCGTCTGTGCGTCCCCACCAACGCGGGATACTGAGGTGCCGACATCGATCGCCGGACGAACGCCTTGGTTGAAGAGCTCCGAGGTCAAATAAATTTGCCCGTCGGTAATGGAAATTACGTTGGTTGGAATATAAGTTGTGAGGTCGCCTTCAAAGATTTCGATAATCGGGAGAGAGGTCAATGAACCGCCACCTAACTCGTCGCTAAGTTTTGCAGCACGCTCCAACAAACGGGAGTGGAGATAAAAGACATCGCCCGGATACGCTTCACGCCCCGGCGGACGCCGCGAGAGCAGCGACATCTGACGATACGCCCACGCATGTTTGGTAAGATCATCATAGATAACTAACGCGTGTTGTCCCCGATCGCGGAAGTATTCTCCCATTGAGGTCCCTGTGTAAGGTGCGAGATATTGGAGCGGGGAGGGTTCACTTGCTGGCGCAGAAACAACAACCGTGTAATCCATTGCGCCGTACTGTTCTAAGGTATTTACAACCTGCGCCACCGTCGATCCCTTCTGTCCAACCGCCACGTAGATGCAGAATACATCTGTATTTTTCTGGTTAATGATGGTATCGATAGGGATAGCCGTTTTGCCCGTTTGACGGTCGCCGATGATTAGCTCCCGCTGCCCTCGTCCGATTGGTGTCATCGCGTCAATCGCCTTCAATCCGGTGTAAAGCGGTTCGCTTACCGGTTGACGTTGCACAATGCCCAACCCCTTCCGTTCAACGGGTAGGGTCTCGTCAGTCTTTATTTCCCCTTTACCATCAATAGGTTGTCCAAGGGCGTTTACAACGCGTCCAAGCAATGCCTCGCCGACGGGTACTTCGAGCAATCTATTGGTTCGCTTGGCGAGATCTCCCTCATGGATTAGCCTATCTTCGCCAAAGAGCACGCAACCGACATTGTCCTCTTCGAGGTTAAATGCCATCCCGGAAACGTCGTTGGGAAATTCGATCATTTCGCTCGCCATGACGTTGGCAAGCCCGTGTACACGGGCAATACCGTCGCCTACTTCGAGCACAGTTCCGGAGTCGTATACGTCAACCTGCTGGCTATATTGTAGTAGTTGTTGTTTTAGAATATTTGATACTTCGTCGGGTCTAACTTCTCTTGCCATGAATAATAATCTCCCTTATCCCCTCGCAAGTAATGTTCTCATTTGTTCCAGCTGCGATGTGATACTTCCATCAAACACGGTATCTCCTAAGCGTACAATAACGCCTCCTTGAATCGCAGCGTCTTCGGTCAATTCAAGGCGCACCTCCGCCCCCGAATAGTTACTCAATTGCTGGGAGAGTGTGGTTTTTTGTTCTTCAGTGAGCGGGACTGCTGATGTTATCTGTGCGACGACACGCCCCGCTTGCAGGTCAACGATCTCCAGAAACATCTGTAAGATTGCGACTAAGGCTCTCTCCCGTTGTTTCAGTGCCAGCAAGAGCAGAAAATTGAGCATGAGCGGATGAACAGTTTCGGAAAGAAGTTGCTGGAACATCTCGCTCTTGAACTGCGGCGATAGAATGGGGTTGGTCAGAAACTGATCGAAATCCTCCGATTCTTCTGTCAGTTGGAGGACCTGACCGACATCTGCAACAATGCGATCTAAAATATCCTGTTCCGTCGCTGCACTATACAATGCCTGTGCGTAGGGTTTAGCAATTCGAGTTTCTCTCATCGTATATTCTTCATATTAGACATTCTGTGTAGGAAGGCGGCTGATGGACTCATCGATGATGTGCTGATGTTTTTCCGCATCAAGTGTTTGATCGATGATTTTGCTTGCAGCATCAATCGCAATCTCTGCAACAGTACCTCGTAGTTCGAGGATAGCTTCGTCCTTTTCGCGCTGGATCTCGGCGCGTGCCCGTTCAAGTTCCGTACTTGCCTCTTGGCGTGCTTGATCGAGAATACGCTGCCGTTCGGCATTTCCTTCATCAATAGCGGCTTGGATTTTTGCCTGTCCTTCCGCTTCAATTTCGTTGAGTCGTTGACGGGTTTCGGTATTCAATCGATCCAGTTCGCTTTGGTCCGCCTCCAATTTCTCCATTCGCGATGTGATTTCCTGCTGGCGTTCTTCTAACAGTCCGCCAATTCGCCCAAAGACGAATTTCCAGAGCACAAGTAGGACGACAAGAAAGCCCAAAGCTTGGAGGATAATTGTCTGAAAATCAATTCCAATCTGTGCTAATATCCCCTGTTTCTCAGCACTTGCTTCTGCGGCAAATCCACTTATCGGGCCAATTAATATTACGTTGATAATAATCAGTAAAAGGAACCACGTTGATTTTGTCATTATGCTTTTTCTTGAAGTTAGAGGATCGTATGTAGTCTAAGAAAAGTAATGCGTGTGAAACGTAAAACGCAAAACATTAATAAGATCACGTTTTACGCTTCACGCTTCACGTCTTATTCATGACTGGTCTGTACCTGTTTCTGAGCATCAGCCTCAATCATGCTTTGAAGCATCTGTCCCTCTGGGAGTTTTCCCATAAGCAGGAAGAAGATTAGCAGCGAGTAGATCACGAGTGATTCGATAAGTGCCAAACCGATGATCATTGCTGTCTGAATCCGAGGTGCTGCCTCAGGTTGCCGCGCAATACCTTCAAGAGCGGTGCTGGTTGCCCTTGCTTGTGCGGTAGATGCAAAAATCACAGCAATCGGTAGACCGAGTGCCGTTCCAAAAGCTAAAACTGCGAGATAAATCATGAAACTTCCTCCTTTAATTTTGATCCCAAAACTGGGATTAGAAAACTAAAAACAATGTTAAACGAGCGATGATAATCGCCCATCAATCAATGATGTGCCTCCGCGCCATGTCCTTCTTCATCATGTTCTAGGAACGTAACAATATAAATGGATGTGAGAATTGAGAAGACGAGTGCTTGCAGAAACCCACCAAATAGCCCGAAAAACAGCATTGGCACCTGAACTGGCATCCATGGGATAAGCCCGGCGATTGCTGGAATTGCGAGTCCCAAAAGGGTTAGGTTAATAATAACTGATTCCTCACCGAAGATATTTCCAAAAAGCCGAATTGCCAAAGAACCTGCGCGTGCGACTTCACCAATGATATGTAACGGAAACATCAAAGGTCCCAACCACGGTGGATCACCGATGAAGTGCTTCAGGTAGCCAACCAGCCCATTTTCTTTAATCGCGATGATGTGAACCCCGATTACTGCGCTTATTCCGAGCGCAAGTGTGGTGTTCAGATCTGCTGTTGGAGATTGAAAACCGGGTATGAGGCCAAGATAGTTTAAGAATAAGATAAAGATGAAGAATGATCCGACGAACGGGACGTATTTCTTCCCATGTTCTCCCAAAATTCCGCCGAAGAAATCGATTAATCCGCCCACGAACAACTCGAGCAGTGTTTGCCCTTTACCTTGAGGAAGTCGATTAATTTTGCGTGTTGCGAGGATGAAAAGCAGCGCAATAACCAGTACTATGAAGTAAGCGTTGGGGATGAGATCCGGCTGATGCCAACGCTGTGGTTCTGGCACTATATCATCCGGAAGAATTTTTGATATTGGGCTTAACCACGAACGATGTGCTTCTTCAGCTGCCAAACCGACGGTAGAAGCGAGTAGCGAAAGGAGTAAAATAGAAAATAGTGTGTAAAATGTCTTCTTCATTTAGTTCCTGTTGAATTATTTTTTGATAGAATACCTATCATCATCACGATTGCTTTGAGGATAATTACAACCTGCACCAATCCAATTCCGGCTGCAAGAGGCACGACCTTCAACCAATTTGCTTTCGTCAGGAGATAAAATCCAACAAAGATGATTGTGTACTTTCCTAACGCGATGAATCCCAGCCAACGCTTTGTCCCTGGCGAACTGCCGGGCTTAACCATGCGACGGATGATAAACTCTAATGACAAAATCGCGCTCAAACTCAGAAGACTGCCGATAGCAAAACTCAAGCTATCTGGTAGACCCCGCACCGCCCAAAGGATTGGTATTGTGATGAGCGCAAGGACGGTTGTTAGACGGTAGACTTGCAGTAAAAATCGATCATCTATTTCAAAAGGAACGCGGGCAGTCACTTTACGAATCCTCTTCCGGCTCTTTTACAGCTTCTTGGTGTTCCATACGCTTGTTCCAGCGAGAGACAGCGCGAAACATCTCAATAAATCCTGCCGCAGTTCCGATGATAAAGCCGATAATTAAGCCGATTGTTTGGTTGCCCAGTTTTCCACCGATCCACCAACCTAAGCCAGATCCGAGGCCAATTGCCAACACAAGGGTGATACCAATTGAAGCCAGATCCATACTATTCCAGTCGCTACCCCGTATCAACTTTGGCATTGTCAATTTACCATGTCCCTATAAGAACGTGCTAATTTGGGCTGGGCTCAGGAAGTATGACGGCAGAATACCAATCAGGACGACACCTATTGCTGCGAGGGTCAACGCAACGATGAGTAGGCTTGGATAAGGGTGAAAATCGAGTTCCTCTTCCGGTTCTCTCATGTACATCGCTACAACAACTCGCAGATAGTAGAACGCAGAAATCGCTGTGTTGATTGCGCCGATAATCACGAGCCAGATCTGTCCAGATTCGACAGCGGATCGGAAAATGTAGAACTTACCGACAAACCCCGCTGTTGGTGGGAACCCGGCGAGGGATAGCAACATGAGTGTCATGAATAGAGCGAGCAGCGGTTTTTTGAACCCCAGTCCGGCATAATCGGAAATCATGAGGCTTTCGCCGTCTTCCGTCCTCGCGAGGATCACCGCCCCGAATGCCCCGATATTCATGATGCAGTAGATCAGCAGATAAAACATTGCACTGGAGATTCCATCTTTGTTCGCTGCTGCCAACCCGACCAGAACATATCCGGCATGGGCAATGCTGGAATAAGCGAGCATGCGCTTAATATTTCGTTGCGCAATGGCAACCAAGTTGCCGACGGTCATCGTGAGTGCGGCGAGGATTGTCACAACGACAATCCATTCGGATTGGATATTCTGTAGTGCTTCCAAAAAGATTCTTAGGAAAGCGGCAAAGCCCGCAGCTTTCGGACCGGCTGAGATAAACGCGGCGATTGAAGTGGGAGCGCCTTCGTAGACATCGGGTGCCCACTGGTGAAATGGGACGAGCGCGACCTTGAAGCCGAATCCCACAACAAGTAGGAACATACCAGATAACAGCAGCGGTGACGTTGCATTGACAGTTATGGCGGAAGCGATTTTAGGAATACTCGTTGTTCCGGCGCCTCCATAAATTAGCGCGATGCCGTATAGAAAGAATCCGCTAGCAAATGCACCAAGCAGCAGATATTTCATTCCGGCTTCGCTCGACGCCATGCTCCGCTGGAAGTAACCGGCTAGGACGTATAGCGATAGCGACATCAATTCTAAGCCAAGGAAGACAACAATTAACTCATTGCCCGACGCCATTAACATCATGCCCAATGTTGCCAAAAGGATTAACAGGTAATATTCCCCCTGTCGTCTATCCGTACGTCCTAGGTAGTTCATTGAAATGAGAACAACCAAGATTGTTGAGACAAGGAATATGACATTGAAAAAGAGAGAATATTTATCGACTTGGATCATATTGCTAAATTCTGTGCCTTCCATGCCAACTTGCAGCATATCGATCGAAACATATAGGGCGATGGCACAGCCAACAATCGTGAGCCAAGCGGCAACCGTCTTTTGAATCGAATTGAACAGATCAAAAATTGCAACGAGGATAAAGGTCAAAATAATGATCAATTCGGGCATCAACAATTGCCAGTTAATTGTCATTCAAAGCCTCCAATCTTAGATGAACAGGTAAGTTCATCCTTACACAAAGAACACAAATGTTACAATCACAAATATGGGAACCAAAATTGCCACTGACCAAATCATGTATCCGAAGAAACTTGGCATCCTGATGCCGTTTTCTTCAGCAATCGCTTTGACCATAAAGTTTGGTGCGTTACCGATGTAGGTCATAGCTCCCATAAAGACCGCACCGCAACTGATTGCCAAGAGCGTCTGCGCCATGGGCCCCATGAGCGAGGTTGGATCTCCGCCCGCTGTGTTGAAGAACACAACGTAAGTCGGGGCGTTGTCTAGGAAACTTGAGAGTACGCCTGTCAACCAGAAATACATCGCATTGACCGGATCATTGGTTGTTGTCTGAACGGCGAGTACGACAGTACTGAGGCTCCCGTCAATACCCGCTTGTAAAATCTTCAGGGCTGGAATCATACAGATGAAGATACCGATAAAGAGTTTGGCGACCTCAAGGATTGGACCCCATGTAAAACCGTTCGCTGCACGGACATTTGTTTCCAACAGGCTTGCGTCAGGTAGGTGATGTTCGTGGGCATGATCCTCGTGTTCTGGATGATCATGTTCGTGCTCGCTATCATGTCTTGGTGAAACGGTATACATTGGCGTGTACAGTAGACTGATGAATGCGATCAAGATCAGCAAGCCATCTCGCACTAAGTTAAAGTAGGGTACGGTTACGCCGAAGATTGAGATACCACGATTTTCATCGTGTGACTTTTGGGCGCGCAAGCGATTGACTTCAGCCTTAGCATGTAGGTGGTTTCCGCGCAATTCATAGTATTCTTGATTGGATTTGTCAAATTTTACTGTTGTGTCATTTTCGCGTGCCTTGACGTACGTTTCGAGTTTTTCCTTTGTGGTAGCCATCTTCTCTTCGGCGGTTTTGATTTGCGGTGCCATTTTCTCTGCAACCGAATGATCTTTGAAAGGACCATCAGCGAGTGATTTGGACCACAGGATCGCTCCGATGATACCAGCAATTAACACAAAATTCCAAACTCCCTCAAGACGAAGTGGTTCTTTTTCTCCATCGTCCGGCGGTTCGCCCTCTTTTTTGAACAGGACTGTGTCGAAAATGAAGAATATAATCAGCAGTAAGATTGCCACCGGTAACATTGCAGGGAGCAATGCCATTGTCCAGAAGAAGTCAATGCCTTTGAGGAATCCGAGAAATAGCGGCGGATCACCCAACGGTGTCAGCGAGCCACCGATATTGGCTACAAGAAATATAAAGAAGACGACAACATGAACGCGATGCTTACGCCATTCGTTCGCGCGAAGTATCGGCCGAATCAGCAGCATTGCTGCCCCCGTTGTTCCCATCCAACTTGCCAAGGCGGTTCCTATGGCGATCAGTACGGTATTTACGACGGGCGATCCTCGCAAGGAGCCTTTCAGACAAATTCCACCTGCACATGTAAAAAGTGCAGTCAATAAGATGATAAAGGGGATATAATCGAGCAGGACGATATGGACAATCTCATACCACCCATCAGCTTTGTAGGCGATAAGGAAGGGGACAGAGAAAATGGCAATCCACGCTAACGAGAATTTCCCGTAGTTATGTTCCCAGAAATGGAAGTTAATCAGTGGGACAATTGCAATAGAGAGCAGCATCCCAACAAACGGAATGATGCTCCAGAGGGGTAATTTCGATCCATCAACACCGTGATGACTGGTGTGGTCGTCGTGCCCGTCACTGTGATCATCGTGTCCATCACCGCCTGCGGCGGCTGCAAAACCAGTTATCGGGAGAAGGGTAAGTGCGATGGCACCGAGGAGTGCCAACAGAAAAAATAGGTGTTTATTCGTCAATCTTTTTTGCCTCTCGTGTTGTGGTGTCCAGTACGATTGCGGGAGCAGCTGCCTTTACTGCCGCCGTGGATCTGCTCTGTTGTAATACCTGATCGACCGATTTTTCCATCCGGCTCAGGAATGGTTTGGGATAAACGCCAATCCAAACGATGAACACCACTATTGGGACTAGTACAACGATTTCGCGCAGACTCAAATCGGTCAGGGTTTGATTTTTCGGGTTATCGAGTTTGCCAAACATGACGCGCTGGAACATCCAGAGCATATATACCGCTGCCAAAATAACACCGGTGGCAGCGATAATGGCATACACTTTAGAGAATGAATCGGACATGAAGCCGCCGAGCAGAATCATAAACTCGCCTACAAATCCGTTTAAGCCGGGCAAGCCGATTGATGAAAGCGTAGCAATCATAAAGAATACGGCGAAGATTGGCATCTGTTTTGACAGTCCACCAAAGTCGGCAATCATACGGGTATGTCGGCGTTCATAAATCATCCCAACAAGTAGGAAGAGGGCGCCGGTGCTTAACCCATGATTTATCATTTGGAGGATACCGCCCTGTACTCCATGGTGGTTAAGGGCGAAAAGTCCAAGCACAACAAACCCCAAATGACTCACACTCGAATAGGCGACCAGTTTTTTAAGGTCTGGCTGCACCATTGCGACCAATGCGCCGTAAATTATACCAATCACAGACAGGGTTACGATAAGGGGTGTATACGCCGCGACGCCCTCCGGGAAAAGTGGCATGCAGAAGCGCACGATACCGTATGTTCCCATTTTGAGCAATACCCCTGCGAGGATAACACTGCCAACCGTGGGTGCTTCAACGTGTGCATCAGGAAGCCATGTGTGGAACGGGAAAAGCGGCACTTTGATGGCGAAGGCGATGAAGAACGCCAAGAATAACAAATTCTGATGTGATAATGTTCTGCCGTGCAACGTCATGAGGTTAAAACTATTGTCGTTTTGGAAGTAGAGATATAAAATCCCAACAAGCATCAACGCGCTGCCCGCCATTGTGTATAACACAAACTTGATTGTTGCATAGATGCGCCGATGTCCACCCCAGATGCCAATCAGTAGATACATCGGGATGAGCATCGCCTCCCAAAACACAAAAAAGAGGAAGAGGTCTAAGGCACAAAACACACCGAGCATTGCCGTTTCAAGCATGAGCAAGGAAATCATGAATCCACTGGTGCCTTTTTCTATCGAATTCCATGCTGCCAGAACACAAATCGGCGTCATAAAAGTGGTCAACAGAATTAACCAGAGCGAGATGCCATCAATACCGAGGTGGTAGCTTATGCCAAGTCCCTCGATCCAGGTCCGTTCCTCCTTAAACTGCATTTCATGCGTGTCTGCGTTAAACCCGCTGTAGAGCGATAGCGACACAACAAAGGTGAGCAGTGTAATAATCAGGGCAATCCATTTAAGCCCTGACTCACCTAAGATGTGCCTCGCAAGCGCTATTAAGATCGCGCCGAGCAATGGTAAAAAGATAACTGCGGAAAGTAACAAGTATAACCTCCGGGGTCTAATAGGTGAAATGTAAAGATTACTACATTTCGCGATTCATGAAAGTTAGTGTTGGTTGATAAGTGTCGCTAATACCTTTCATCGAATAAACAGATAATACCCCAAGAAAATGATGATGCCGATGACCATTGACACAACGTAGGCTTGGACTACACCCGTCTGGAGGCGGCGGATCGAGCCGCCAATTCCGCGGATGATGAATGCGGTTAGGTTCACAAGACCGTCAATGATGCCGACATCCATGATCTTCCAGAATAGGTAGTGGGATACGCCCCGTATCGGCTGGACAATAACCGCGTTATAGATTTCGTCGACGTAATATTTGTTAGCGAGGAGTTTGTGCAGCGGATTTGTCGGTTCACTGACAGGTGTTTTGCTGCGATATATGAACCAAGCCACCAGAATACCTGCAATGCCAACAATTGATGAGATGATCATAAAAGGAACTGGATTGCTGTGCTCTGCTTTTCCGTGATGTGCGACGAATCCTGTTACACCTTTCAAGAAATTATGAATCGCACTATGCTCTCCGCCCCAGCCGACGATTGCGCCGATAATTAGAGATGGAATTGCTAACAACACGAGTGGAATCCACATCACTGGCGGGGATTCGTGGAGATGCGATTCAACCTCTGAATCAACTCGTGACTCGCCGTGAAAGACTACAAAGATCAAGCGGAACATATAGAACGCTGTTAGGAACGCTGTCAGCAGCCCAATCCCGAAAATTATTTGATGTCCACTATCCCAAGCGTTGTGTAGAATTTCATCTTTACTCCAGAAGCCGCTCAAGAGTGGGAACCCCGCGATTGCAAGGGCACCGATGAGGAATGTCCAATAGGTAATCGGCAGTTTTGATCTCAGTCCGCCCATCTTCCGCATATCGAGTTCATCTGACAAAGCGTGCATCACGCTGCCAGCTGTGAGGAACATCAACCCTTTGAAGAAAGCGTGTGTCATCAGGTGGAAAATTCCAGAGGCATAAGCACCAACTCCCACACCCACGAACATATAACCGAGTTGACTTACAGTAGAATATGCTAGGACGCGTTTGATATCATTTGCGGCTAATGCCATTGTTGCGGCAAACAGGGCAGTGAGAACACCAATCCATGCGACGACAACACCTGTGTGAGCGAGATTGAATAGGATTGATGAGCGCGCGACCATATAAACACCAGCCGTAACCATCGTGGCAGCATGAATCAACGCACTAACAGGGGTTGGACCTTCCATTGCGTCGGGGAGCCAGACGTAGAGAGGAATTTGTGCGGATTTGCCCACGGCGCCGATGAAGAGTAGCAGGGTTGCAACGATAAGTGTGCTTGCCCCGAAAACCTGCTCATAGGTGTTAGTTTCTGCGAGCCCAAAAACTTGGTCAAAATTCAGTGTGCCAAACGCTGCAAACAGTGTGAACATCCCAAGCAGAAATCCGAAATCACCGATTCGATTGACGATGAAAGCTTTCTTGCCAGCGTCGGTAGCGGATTTTCTGTCGAACCAGAAACCGATTAGTAGATACGAACAGAGTCCAACTCCCTCCCAACCGATGAACATCATCAGATAATTATTCCCCAAAACGAGGATTAACATGGCAAACACAAACAGGTTGAGATAGGCAAAGTAGCGCGCTCTTCCCGAATCATGGCTCATATAGCCGATTGAATAGATATGGATGAGGAAGCCAACCCCTGTGATGACAAGGAGCATCACCGTAGTCAGTGCATCAACATGAAAACCGATATTAAGAGATTCGATCGGGATCCATTCGTAGAGCATTGCCTTGAGTTCTCCACCGCCGCGTACGGCGGGAAATACGAAGAATGCGCTGATAATGAATGGTATTAGCACCGCAAGAGACGCGATCCAACCACTCACATTTTTCAGCCACTTCCCGAACAACCCGTTGATTAGAAATCCAATCAGTGGCGAAATCAGAAGTAAAGTTATTAGGTCTTTCGACATTTCAGATGTGCCTATCCCTTCATCGTGTTGATTTCATCGATATTAATTGTCTCGCGATGTCTGAAAACGCTCACGATAATAGCAAGTCCAATGGCAACTTCGGCGGCAGCGACAGTCATAACGAAGAACACGAAGATCTGTCCTGACGCGTCCCCCAACTCTCGACCGATTGCGACGAAAGCGAGATTTGCCGCGTTAAGCATTAGTTCGATGCACATAAAGATAATGATTGCATTTCTTCGGATGAGGACACCGATTACCCCGATAGTAAAGAGCAGCGCGCTTAAAATGAGATAGTATTGCAAAGCCATATTTCAATCCCCAGTTTGCCATTAGGCAGCTGTGTCTGGATCTTCACGTTTAACGAGCACAATAACACCGATTAAAGCTGCAAGCAATATAAGCGATGTTACCTCAAAAGGCAACAAGAACTTGGTAAAGAGTACTGTCCCAATACGGTCAGGTTTGCCCATCTCTCCCTGAAGCTTTTCGATGAGTTGATTTGCCTCACTTGCGGTGAGTGTTTCTACTGTACTTTTTTGTTCGGCGATCTTCGGCACGTAGGTACTATTGATCTCTGCACGGTCAAGTTGGTAGGTGGATTCAAGCGTGGCGATCTGGTCCAGTTGTTCTGTAGTAATTGCTGCACCAACAACTGCGCTTCCCGCCTGAGAAGGGGAAACAGCAGTGCCGTCATACACTCTGATTCCGATGTAAATGGCTTCTGCTGCCAATATAATTCCTACAATGACGGCGAACACCTTTGCCTTGTTGATTTGCCGTGCTGCTTGAAGCCTCCCCAAATTGAGCAACATAATCACAAACAGGAATAGCACCATAATCGCGCCAGCATAGACAATTACCTGCACGGCGGCGACAAAGTACGCTCCCAGCGAGATAAATAGCCCTGCCAATGAAAAGAAGGTCAAGACCAACGCCAGTGCACTGTGGATCGGATTCTTAAATGCGATGACGCATATCGCAGAACCAACAGCGAGTATTCCAAAAATAATAAAAAGAATCTGTTCAGCCATGTGTTCCTTTGTAAGCCGGAAGACTTATTACAGCCTGCGGTAGTTTTTAAGATGAAGATTCTTTGGTAAAACTCAGGATACCTCTATCCTCAACAGGTTCGGGTTCGCGCGTCATCACCAATGTGGTTGAGACAATTGCAACAACGATACAGGCAACGACAACATTTAATATGCCGACTAAGACCTTCGATTGTGTGAACGCCCAAACTGTGGCTGTCACAACGATTGATGCAAGCGTGATGGGCAGTAGAAATTTCCAACCGAGATTCATAAGTTGATCGTACCGGAATCGGGGCAGTGTCCATCTGACCCAGATAAAGACAAAGAGGAAAAATGCTGTTTTGACGAAGAAGATTCCGACTGAAATTAGACCACTCCAGAATGGTCCGCCGACTGTTTCCAGCCCAAAGAACTGCCAACCGCCGAAGAAAAGGGTGACTGCTACCGCCGAACCGACAATCATGTGCATATACTCTGCCATGAAATACATAGCGAATTTCATGCTGCTATATTCGGTGTGATATCCACCGACGAGTTCCTGTTCTGCTTCGGCGAGATCAAAGGGGAGACGGTTCGTTTCTGCGAACGCGGCGGTAGTGAAAGCAAGAAAGGCGGGAAAATGGATAAGGAAGTTCCATGTCCAAGGATAGCTTCCTTGTTGGATTGCGATTTCCCGAAGGCTTAATGAGCTTGAAAGGATAAGAACGCCGATAAGTGAAAGCCCCAGTGTCAGTTCGTAGCTAATCATCTGTGCGGAGGAACGTAAGCCGCCGAGTAGAGAATACTTGTTGTTGGATGCCCATGCTCCAAGCACGACCCCGTAGACCCCCAAGGAGGTAATTGCCAAGATATACAAAACCCCGATATTAATGTCGGCGATTTGAAGTGGAATTTCGTAGCCTGAAACTGTTATTGAGCTACCGAAGGGGACAACCCCGCAGGTAACTAGGGCAGGCACCAGAATAATCGCGGGGGCGAGTAGGTAGACCGGTTTATCCACGTGGTCTGGGACTAGGTCCTCTTTCAGCAGAAATTTGATACCGTCAGCGATTGGCTGCAAAATCCCCCAAGGTCCAACGCGGTTGGGGCCGTGTCGGTCTTGAATCCATCCACTCACTTTCCGCTCGGCAAGGATCATCCCCATAACGCCGATGAGCAGTATATGAACGACGACGACAATTTTGATGAGTGAGCTAATGATTAAAACGTTAAGTGGTAGGTCCATATCCCTCCCTATCTGGATTCTTCGACGACGTAGTTTTCAAGGTTTTCCAAAATTTCTGCAACTTTCACTTTCAGTACCGGAATATCTTTCTGAATAATTCCCCAAACTACATTTTCATCAATCCCAAAATAGTGGTGGACTAGGATATTTCTCAGTCCTATAATCGTTCGCCATTCTATGTTAGGGAATCTTCGCTTGAATTCATCTGTGAGAGAATTAGCAGCTTCACCAATGATTTCGAGTTGTTTTATTGAAGCAAACCGCATCATTGAGTTGGCAACAAAATCATCAAAGCTAACCTGACAGGTGTAAGATTCAATTTCAAGAATTGCATCTAGTATATGTTGAAGTCTCGCCCGATCACCCAGATCGCCTCGCATAGACTAACACTCTGTCTTGTTCAATATAAGGTTGAATGTGTTTTGGGATGGCTTTTTGCGAAAGCAAATCCACTTGTCTATTTAGCATGTCTTGCAAATCTAGCTGCATTTGTATAAATTCTAAACCAATTGGTTTCGCATAATCTAATTCAATCAAAATATCTATATCACTCTTATCATCAGCCTCATCCCTAGCACATGATCCGAAAAGGTATGCCTTCAGCACAGGCTTATCTTTGAAGTAATTGCCAATCTCTGAGATTTGCGTTGAATCTAGTTTCATTTGACTTTCATCATGGAGGCCGTCAATTGTTGCCACCATTGAGTTTGACGCCACCATCTCCAATCTTCTGGTGCGTAGCGTCTTGATAATCAGGCACATTTTCCGCAATGTCCAGCGCAATTTCACCGGCGAAGTGATAATTCATCTCACCGCCCAACCGGTTGGCTAATTGCTGGATAATTTCCCAATCAGTTCGTGCCTCTCCGGGTGGATCGACCGCTCTATGTATCCGTTGCACCCAGCCCTTGGCGTTGGTGAAGGTGCCCTCCTTTTCCGCAAAAGTGACTCCGGGGAGTACCACGTCAGCCAATTGTGCTACGTCAGACTCAAAGATGTCTTGAACGACCAGAAAATCGACCGCTTCCAGCGCTTGCTTCGCTGTCTCGTCGAGCGGACGTTCAGGTGCTCCGTTCACGAGGTAAACGGCCTTTGCATTTGCTATCCCATCCCGAAACACTTCCTCTGTTAAAGAAGCGTCGTCTCCCAGCTTGAGCATATCCCGTGCGCCGCGCGTGTTCGGGTTTTTGTCAGCATCAATGGTGAATTGGGGGAATTTGTGTTCCTCATCCGGCTCGCGTCCGAACAGACCAATTGACTCCGTCTTCAGGATTTCGTGCGCCAACTTGCCCAGTAGATAGTTTTCCTCATTGGTGGCTTGTGCAGAACCGATGATAGCGATGGAATCTGGATCGGTCTCAGAAAATTTTTCCACAACGAGATTTAGCGCGTCCGCCCACGAGGTAGGAACGAGTTCGCCATCGACGCGTTTCATCGGAATCTGGAGCCGATCTTCGCTGTTGACGTAGTGGTAACCGAGTCGTCCGTCATCGCACATCCAATGTTGATTGATATCTTCGTGGAACCGTGGCTGAATTCGATAGAGTCCATCTTCTTTATAGTCAACAGTGATATTGCAGCCTACACTGCATCCCGGACAGACGCTATTGACCTGTTTCATGAACCATGGCCGGGACTTAAACAGGAAATCCTTGCTGATCAGTGCCCCAACAGGGCAAATATCCACAACATTGCCAGCGAGTTTATTATCGAGCAACCGGAGCGGATTCTCATCATGATCGCGTGGAATATCGATTTCGTCGTGCGACCCTCGATGAATCAGTCCAAGTTCTCCGGTGCCTGCAACCTCATCGCAGAAACGGATGCAACGGGTACAGACAATACATCGAGTCGAGTAGAGCAGCACATCAGGACCGAGGTCTTTTTTCGGGGGGACGTTCTTAACCTCAAGGTATCGGCTCTTGCCGCTGCCGTGATTATAGCTGAAATCTTGGAGGTCACACTCACCCGCTTGGTCACAGACAGGACAGTCAAGTGGGTGGTGAACGAGCAGGAACTCAAGGATGTCCTCTCGTGCTTTCTTTACACGCGGCGAGTCGGTCCGCACAATAAAGTCATATTTCCCATCCAATTTTCGATCTGGCGGTGCGGTCCGCACCGTGGTTGTGCATCCGGTGGCAAGTTGACGGTCTGGAACAACCTTGCCCGCAGGCGGAAAGAAGACATGGGGCTCCACAAGGCACATACGGCAGTTTGCGGGACGGGTCAACCCCGGATGGTAACAGTAGTGCGGCACTTCAATCCCGTGCTGTCTCGCAGCCTCAATAATATTAGTTCCGTCTTCAACTTCAACCTCAAGGTCGTTCAGTTTAATGAATGCCATGATGTCCTCATTATGCAGCGCGTAAGGTGTGGTAGTACGTTCTTACATTGCGTGTTTCTATCAAGTCAACTCTCAGCGTTATCTGATTTTGAATGCTTGAAAATTGCTTGGTTTTGAAAGATAGAAGCGATGCAGAGAAGAAAAAGGGTTCGTGCTATGTCGGTGCTTCAAACAAGCTTGGGACTATCCGTTGCTGATAAGCGTAATTTTCTTCCGGCGGCACTGTCGCTTCTTCTACCGACAATGTTACCAGTTTGCCTTCACGAATTGCGGCTTCAAACTCAGGGCGAAATTTCCGCAGGTAGCTCACAGCGGGCCAAGAGACAGCGATCCCAAATACACAGATGGTATTCCACGTCATGGTGTCTACATTTGCGATATTGTTTGCGACACTTTCCAGCAGATCAAGGTCTTCGTACACCTCTTCCATCTCACCGGTGTCACCCCATCTACCGCCCTCTGCAACGCCGAACTTAGGTCGCTGCATCGTCGTTTGCCGTCCCTCGCCATCAGCGATTCGTTGGACAATATCCCGCACCCAAGGTGTTCCCCAACGGCATGGTGTACACTGACCACACGATTCATGCGCGTAGAACTTCATAATGTTGAGGAGACAATCGACAATATTCCGTGTTTCGTTCATGACGATTATGCCACCAGAGCCGAGCATTGATTTCCAGAGCGTTAATGAGGTGAAATCGAGACGACATTCCAATTCATAGTGTGTCAAAATTGGTGCAGAACTGCCGCCGGGGATAACGGCTTTTACACGCTCGCCCCTGACGCCACCTGCAACTTCGATTAACTCCTCGGCAGTCAAACCGAGATCAAGTTCATAGACGCCCGGCTTGTTCACGTCCCCGCTGATACAGTACAGTTTTGTCCCTGTGTTCGGATCGGACTGTGGTGGATCAAACCGTGTATCTCCGTAGGTGCGCCCAATATCGGTATACCACTCGACCCCATTTCCCATCAAGAAAGGCAGGTTACAGAGTGTTTCTACATTTTGCACAACCGTTGGTTTATGGAACAATCCTTCAACTGCGGGGAATGGTGGTTTTACACGGGGTTGGCCACGTTTTCCTTCAAGGGATTCAATCAGTCCTGTTTCTTCACCACAGATGTATGCTCCTGCTCCCGGATGCGAATAAATATCCAGATCAAAGCCACTCCCCAGGATATCTTTTCCAAGATAACCTTGCTGATATGCTTCTTCAATAGCGGCATCTAACATACGCTTACCGAGCGTGAATTCTCCGCGGATGTAGACGTACGCGGTGCTAATCCCCATGGCATAGCAACAGATTAGAATGCCTTCAATCAATAGATGCGGATTCCTCTCCAGAACGTAGCGGTTACTAAACGTCCCCGGCTCACTTTCATCGGCGTTGCAACACAGGTAGCGGGGTTCAATGTCTCTGGGCACAAAGCTCCACTTCAGCCCGGTTGAAAACCCTGCGCCTCCGCGCCCTTTAAGCCCGGACTTCATCACCATATCACAAATATCGTCGGGCTGATATTCCTTAATTGCCTTCTCGAAGCGTTTATATCCATCGTACTGACGGAATACATCAAATGTATTGATGTCTGGTACATCAAGATGTTCGTAGAGAATGCGTCTTTCTTGAACCATGAGTCGTTACCAACCTTTTGCCTCTACTCTAAACCATCCAAAATCTCATCCATCTTTTCTGGAGTGAGGTTCTTATACAAATCATCGTTAACCATTACAACGGGCGCGACATCGCAAGATGCAAGACACTCTGATTTCAGTAAGGTAAATTTCTCGTCTGGCGTGGTTCCTTTTGCCAAGTCTGTTTCGGAAGCAACATCGATATCAAATTTTTGTTTGATATGTTCCAGCACTAATTTACAATCTCTCAATGCACACGGGAGCGTGTAGCAAACGCGGATAACATATTTTCCAACAGGTTCCTCGAAGAACATTGGGTAGAATGTTACCACATCTTTAACCTTCATGACCGGCAATTCCAAGAGTTCAGCAACATGCTCCATCACGGCAGGACTGATGTAACCGGCCTGTTTTTGTGCTAGATGCAGTGTGGGAAGCATTGCGGCTTCCTTCACCGGATATCGTTGAATCAGCCGCTCAAATTCCTGCTGATTTTCCTCTGAAAACTGGAATGGCGTTTCTATTTGAATAAGTTCATTGGACATCTGCTCATTCCTTCTGAGAAGAAGTAACTACGTTGCGTCAGTTAAGGTGTCTATATCCTCTATTATTTGCGGAGAGTGGACACCACATTCTCCGTTAGTCTGAGGGCCGATCACGCAAACCTACAACAATTGCTATACCAACAATCAAGACAGCAGCGGCCCCTAAGGAGATAAGTAGCAACCAAGGGGGCTCTTTCGCGGACATTTTAATCGGTACGTAGTGCTCGCCACCGGCTATGACCGTGACTGGTTGGTCGACACGGTCATCATATCCTTTTTTATAACAACTCAGCAGGTAACGCCCGGGAGCCAAGCCGACTATCTTAAATTCACCGTTGCTGGCTGTCTCCCCTTCAGTTTTAAGTCCGCTGGCTGCGAGAAGAACAACTTGGGCTCCTTTGATTGGGAGCTGCGCCGTTGAGGTGTCAACGACATTGCCACGAACTGCTCCCGTTTTTGCATGTTCGGCTGTCCTTAGCGAGATGTCGTGATTGCCACCGGCAATAACTGTAATCGCTTTATCGACAACATCCCAGTGTCCATCTTTATAGCAGCTCAGTAGGTAACGCCCGGGAGCCAAACCAAGCATTTCGAATGCGCCATTGTTGTCTGTTTCTGTTACAGTTTCGGATCCGTCAGCGTCGATGAGAATAACTCGAACTCCTTTAATCGGAAGATGCGTCGTTGAGGTATCAATGACGCGACCACGGACGGTTCCTGTTATTAGATTTTGAGAAAAAACAGTTCCAAAAATGAGCGACAGACAGCATAATAAAAGAAGGGTCAACCGTTTCATACCTTCACCCCAGTCTACGATGGGTTTCTATTGAACGGCTCCCGATAGATACCGAATCATCTCGTTGCGGGGTGAATCCCGTAGTTTCACCAGCCAAACAGGGATTCCTACATGCCGCGACAACTTAAATTTTTGATATTACCGATCCAGTTCTCCGGCGATAATATTTAGGCTACCCAATACGGCGACGATGTCTGATACCATACCACCTTCAATCATGTGAGGCACTGCTTGGAAGTGTATAAAACTGGGTGGACGAATACGGATTCGATACGCTTTACCACTGCCGTCGCTGACAATATAAAATCCAAGTTCACCGTTCGGGGACTCAGTGGCACTGTAGACCTCACCCGCAGGGGGTTGGACGCCGTGTCCATCCATGATAATCTTGAAATGGTGGATTAATCCTTCGATATTCCCGTAGGCATCCTCTTTCGTCGGCAGGCTAATCTTATAGTCATCTACATTGATGGGTCCGTCGGGAAGGTTATCTAGTGCCTGCTGAACAATTCGACCACTCTGGATCATCTCTTCCATTCGCACGAGATAGCGGTCATACGCATCGCCGTTGGCACCCACTGGAACGTCAAAATCAAAGTCCTCATAGGAGGAGTATGGCTCGGTTTTTCGCAAATCCCAATCCACTCCAGAGGCGCGCAGGCATGGCCCTGTGAACCCGTAATCAATTGCGTCTTCGGCTGACACTGCCCCGACACCTTTGGTACGATCCATCCAAATCCGATTTCGCGTCAGCAGTGCGTGAACTTCCTTGAGTGCTTTTGGAAAACTGTTCAGGAACGCCCGGACATCTTCCTCGAAACCGTCGTAGATGTCTCTCATCAACCCTCCAACACGGGTATAGCTGGTAGTCAGACGGGCACCGGTGACTTTCTCGAAGATACTATACAATTTCTCGCGTTCTTCAAAGCCGTATAGCATAACTGTGAATGCGCCGAGGTCCAATGCCCCCATACCGAGCCAGACCATATGATCTGCGATACGGGAGAGTTCGGCAAGAATCACGCGGATGTATTCACAACGCTCCGGGACTCGGATATCGAGTAGCTTTTCCACAGCGAGCACGTAGCCAAAGTTGTTAGACAACGGCGAAAGATAGTTCATCCGGTCGGTCACAACGATGAACTGATTGTAGTCCTGGTGCTCTCCGAGCTTCTCGAAACCAGTATGCAGATAGCCGAGGTGAGGTGTCGCTTTCAGGACGGTTTCGCCATCAAGTTCTACGACAATTCTGAGTGTGCCGTGAGTCGCGGGATGCTGGGGACCGAAGTTCAACGTCATCGGTTCGCCAGGAACTCGATTTGAATCTGTGTGCATCACTTTTTCTCCAGTGAAGTTCTCCAGTGAAGCGTAATCCTAAAGTCCACTATACATTCTGCTCTTCAAAGTTAAAGGTCTCGCGTTCACCACGACCACGCAGCGGGTAATCCTTACGAAGTGGGTACCCTTCATAATCATCGGGCATTAGGATTCGTCGCAGGTCTGGATGGTTCTCAAAGGTGATCCCGAACATGTCGTATGCTTCCCGTTCTAGCCAATTTGCTACCTTCCAGATAGATGTCATTGATGGGATACTAAGTTCTTTTTCATGGACTGGAACCTTAACGCGCAAGCGTTCTTTCTTCTCTGTCGAAAGTAGATGATAAACCACCACGAACCGTGCATAGTCGTATTTCATCAAGGCATCTTCCATCAAGGAGTAATCAACTGCTGTGACATCAGCAAGGAAGTTGTATGTGAGTTCTGAATCATTTTTTAAGAACTCCATCAACTCATAGATGCCATCTTTACGCACTGTGATCGTCAGTTCGCCTCGTGCATCGGAGATCTCAAGAATTGCATCGGGATATTGTTCTTGAACTTTTTGAATCACAAGCGGTTGCTGGGCTTCGGTGGTTTCCTCGTGCTCTTCGCTCATTGTGTTTCGTCCTTTAGGTCGAATATTGAGTACGATTCGTAACTAACTGGCGATTGCTCCGGGCTGCCTTCTTGGTGAGATGCTCTCTTGTTCCACGATGCGTTGAATCTGGATCACAGCATCAATGAGGTCTTCAGGACGCGGCGGACAGCCGGGGAGGTAGATGTCAACGGGAATGAATCCATCCACGCCTTGTACTAAAGTGTAGGTGTCAAACACACCACCTGTTGAGGCGCACGCCCCCATTGATATGACCCATTTCGGGTCGGGCATCTGATCATAGATTTTCTTTAGGACCGGCATCATTTTAATCGAGATACGTCCCGAAACAATTAACAGGTCCGATTGGCGTGGTGAGAATCGAATCGCTTCTGCGCCAAAGCGTGAGAGGTCAAACTTTGATGCTAAGGTTGCCATCATTTCAATCGCACAACAGGCAGTGCCGAATGGCATTGGCCAGAGCGAGTTTTTTCTGCCCCAATTCACAAACTTATCAATAGTGGTGGTGAATATATTGTCTCCAAGTTGACTTTCTAATCCCACGATAGACCGCCTTTCTTCCAAGCGTAGATATAGCCTAAAAAGAGAATACCGATAAAGACCAGCATTTCGATGAGGATGAAGTAGCCGCTATTCTCTGTGAATTTCTTAAAAACGATTGCCCACGGATAGAGGAAAACGACCTCAATATCAAAAATGATAAAGAGCATCGCAATGAGACCAAAGCGGATAGAAATCCTTTGACGGGTGTCTCCGACTGGTTGAACGCCAGATTCGTAAACGGAGAGTTTGGCTTGCGTTGATTTCTTTGGTCCGATCAGGTGGGTCAGGGCAAGGTTCACTGCCGCAAAACCGATGGCAAAAACGAGTAACAACAGTATGGGTAAGTAATCAGTCAACATTTTTGAGCTGTGTGGTGTTTTTAGCCGAAAATAGGGTTATTGAATATGGGTTGTGAAATGTTTCACATACTTAAACCAAAAAAGAATGGGCTCACTTTCAGCCCACTTTGCTTTATTCGGCGAGTTCTAATTTTCCGAAAGATTATTATTTCACATTTTGAAAAGACTGTCAAGTCTTTTTTGGGCAAAAAAGCGTAAATTCTTGGTTAATCATCCAGCACAATCAACGGACGCTTATATCGCACTCGAATCCGATTTATCATGGATAGCACGGATGGGCGCGCAATAATCTTGCGTTCTACCCTTCGCTTACCGGGGAAATCGCAAAGGATGACGCCGACAAGTACGCTCAGAATGCCTGGTCCTGGCGTAAATAACATAACGAATCCGGCGATCAAAAAGACTGTGCCGACCGCATTTTTCAGGACACGCAGAAATAGACGTAAAACGGGGTTCTTTATGCGGCTCACCTGTTTCTTCCGAGTGAAGTAGTCCGACGGTAAAGAAATAAACAGCATCGAAATACTTGCAAGAGTCGCAAACGTCGTAACGATGATGATTATAGGTAAAATTAGTAAAAGCAACAGCCAGTGAGTTTTAATGAATTCAATCACGGATAGTTCTTCGTTTTTTCGCGTCGGTTCCTGTGTGGCTAACCAACGTTCATCGGCGGGCAACCGCGCCGCCATCGAGTGTCATAATATCGCCACTTATATAAGCCGCTTCATCCGATGCAAGGAATAACACTGCACCGATGTAGTCCCATACTGTTGCGCGCCGATCTAACGGGGGCGCGTCCGCTGGAGCGGGAAGCAGATCTGGTAAGGAGTCATCCTGTGGCAGATTCTGTGGGGAATTGATGCCTGTGGGTGCGCCCCCGCCGGGGGCAATTGCATTGACGGTAATCCCATAGGGACGCAATTCAAGGGCAAGGCTACGGGTGAGTCGATTCAACGCTGCTTTGCTGACGCAGTAACTGAGAGCGCCTTCGTGCGATTCTTCCGCGTAGATGGACGAGTTATTGATGATGCGTCCACGAATCCCCTGTTCGCGCATTACCTTTGCTGCTGCTTGAGCACACAATAGACACCCTTTTACGTTGACAGCCATGACGCGATCAAAAGTCTCGGCGGTTACCTCAAATAACGTGCTCCTGCCCAAGATACCGGCATTGTTAAACAGGATATCCAATCGTCCAAATGTTTCAACGGTGGTGTCGACAGCGACTTGTACCTGTTCAGGGTCAGTTACGTCTAACGGTATGGCAATTGCCTGACCGCCTTCGTTTTGAACCTCTGTGGTAACCGCCTCCGCCATCCGACCGCCCGCAACGACAATGGCTGCGCCTTCGCGTGCAAATGCAAGACACGCTGCCCTGCCAATCCCAAGTGGACCGCCGCCGCCTGTTACAAAAGCAACCCGATTCTCAAAGCGCATCTTTCCCCTCCATTTTCCGTTACCCGACCATCGTTATGATACCACGCATGACTGCCGCCGTGCAATCAAAAATGGTGGTAATTCGTTGACGTTTCGGGCGCAGTGTGATAGGATGGGAAAAAAGCATGAAGGGAAGGAGATTGGCAGCGTTGAAGACATTCGCGGAAGCATTCATCCAGATGTTGGATGATTTCGGTATCCGATACATTTTTGGCATCCCAAGCGGTCCTTGGACACCGTTTATGGAGGCGATGCGTCAGAGCAATGTGGAGTTTGTGTTGGTTAGCAATGAAGCATCTGCGGGATTCATGGCTGATGTTTGTGCACGACTGACAGGTAAACCGGGCGTCTGTTACGGTACTTTTGGTCCCGGTGCGACGAATCTGAGTACAGGAATCGCAAACGCGCTGTTAGATCGTTCTCCGGTGCTCGCTTTGACATCACAGGTCCCAACCGCGATGCGAACGCGGGTGACTCAGATGAAAATAGATCATCAGGCGCTGTTTGAACCGATCTCGAAATGGACTGCGGAGCTTTCCGTGGACAATCTGTCCGAAACGGTAGTCAAAGCCGTTGATATTGCCTGTCAAGAGGTTCCGGGACCTGTTCATCTTGGCATCCCGTCGGAACTTGGAGAGATGCCTGTCCCGGATTGTGAGAGTGTTGTCAGCGATACAACCGGTCATCAACGCCAAGTTGCTGCGTCTACCACTGAATCAATACAGCGGGTAGAGCAGTTGATGAGATCCGCCAGAAAACCAATTATTGCATTGGGTTTGAGTGCGACGCGTGCGGACGTTGAAACAGTTGTGAATCAATTCGTGGAGAAGCAGGGCATCCCCGTTATCCTCACACCGATGGCGAAGGGAATGATCTCTGAAGAAAGTCCTTACTACGCAGGTGTCCTATTCCACGCGCTCTCGGATCAGGTGGCGCAGACACATGGCGACGCTGATTTGGTCATTGCGATTGGTTACGATGTTGTGGAATTTAATTATGAGGAGTGGTTGCCAGACGCCCCAATCGTTCATATTGATACTGTCCCTGCCGATATTGATTCCAGTTATGAGGTCTATGAGGTTATCGGTGATATCCGCCAAACGCTTGAAGCGATGCTGTGCTTTCCACAGTTTGGTTACGATTGGTGCCTTGAGGAACTCGAAGATCGGAAAAAAAGATTGTTTGCGAATCTCTCACCTGACACCCCAAATTTCTCGCCGCACCATGCCTTGAACATCTTGCGGGAGGTGCTTCCTGACGATGGAATTATGACGTGCGATGTTGGGGCGCACACCCACCTCATCGGGCAGCTGTGGAAGACATATCGTTGGGGCAATCAGATCATGACAAACGGGGGATCGTCAATGGGATTTGGGATTCCGGCGGCGATTGCTGCCAAGTTGTGCTGTCCAGATCGGCAGGTCGCCTGCGTGACCGGCGATGGTGGGTTCTTGATGATGGCAGGAGAGATGGCAACCGCTATCAATTTAGGGACTCCCGTCGTTTTTGTGGTGTTGACAGATCAGAATCTCCAGTTGATCAAGATTAAGCAGGAGCGGAAAGGTTTTCCTCAATACGGCACACGGCTTTTTGATGACACTTATAGTCCCGCCCACACCTATTTTGGTGTTCCCGTCCTTGTCGCAACGGATGAAGAGACGTATCGATCCGCACTGATCAAGGCATTTGGGATGAACGCACCTGTCATTGTCGAAGCGTTTGTGGATCCGGCGGAATACGATGATTTGATTCTCAAACCGCATCGAGTGGAAGAATAATGAGTAAGGTTGTTGCTTTGTTTAGAGAGGGAGAGCCATGATCCCGTTGGTCTTAGGTTTTGTTGTGGTAGTGATGATTGGGGCGGGTGTGCTCATTTCGCGGTTGGCAGAGATTGCCAAAACGGACCGGGGTAAGAAGACATGGATATGGGGGGTTCTCATACTCATTGCGCTCATTGCAGTGCCGCTCATTTTGTTGGGCGTCATCGTCAAGTTCGCGCAGTATTCATCGGTGGCGGGGGTTTTTGAGAGTTTTGGTGGTTCTGATAATTAGGGTGTGTTGGTTCATATTTAACCCCTTTCGTCCTGTCCCTCCTGATAGTTAATTGTTATAGATTTTTGTGGGGTGGATCACAACAAAAGCCGCAGTTTGGGCATATCAATCTGCCGCTTTCACAGTGCTTTGTTTCACCTAAAACTAAGGGATTCTTACCACAGGCAGATCCGCCTTCTAACCGCCCTCCACAATGGGCAATTAGTGTTGTCCATGAGCTATCGTTTAGATTAGATTTACCCTGTAAAATGTTAAAACTCTGTAATCTGAACACATGGAATGTGCGAATCAATCCATTTTCAGCAGTCCATAAAGTGCTTAACGCATTGATAAGTGCATCTATGGTTTTCAGAGGATCGTAAATACCTAAAGGCTTATCAGATAAGAAAAGGAATCTTCTATATTTGCTTGGCTCAAAATCAGAAACTGTTTTGGAGTAAGCAGTCATATAGAGAAAATGCTCTAATATGGTAAGAAATAAAAAAGGCAGTGAGAGCCCGTATTTTTCTATTCGGTTACGGAGCCGATCAAGGAAACTTCGCTCCCAGCCGTCTAAAGCCTTGTTGTCTAAAATTCCCGTTAAGTCTATACCAGCCGCAATGGCTACCGGAATCAGATTGAACCCAAATGTACCTTCCTTTAACGAATCAAGGTTGGTAAAGTCTTTTAGTTCCTTTAGTGCTTTATCTCGTTCTGTGTAAACATATTCGGGATAGTCAAACACCCATGGAGGGAGAAAATATTTGCTTGCAGGATTTGGCTCTGCAAAATCAATCAAATCATTAAATTCGTTTTTCAATTCCTGTAACTTTTTTCGGGTTATCTCTCCAAGAAATTGAATTTCGCGATATTTATGATATGGTTCAGGTTCACCTAGTAACTCATATGCCGATAGGTAAGGGGAAAAAACGCCGGCGATTTTTACATCTTGGTTTTCTCTACTGCGCTTGAATTTTGGAACACAGTGTTTGGTATACCTGTCCGGACTGTTCTGAGATCGACGAGAATTTTTGACATCAATAGAAAGTCCATCAACATTTAGGTCGTACTTCTCCCACTCGGGTTTACTATTTTCGTCGATTTGTGTAATCGAGATATCTTCTACTATCTTTCCATAAAGCGAATAAAAATTTGCAGCTACTTTTTCTGCAGACCTTGCGGAAAGTAATCGATCTAATTCCCATTCCTTCTTGCTGCGATCTTCTATTAATGAGGTTCGATTGAGATTATACCGTGAAGGTTCACACCATTCTCCTACAAGCTGCAAATCGCGTTCATCTAATTTAGGAAGTGGATAACATGTTTCTACATTAGGATTGATAGCTTTTGCAGACAAATTAGAGAACCACTTCCGCTTATCACTTCTGCACTCCTTTTGCTCATCACTTCTGTACTCCGCAACCAAGCAACCCCGTTCCCCTAGGTTCACAACTCGGAATAGCTGGCCATTGTATTCGCTAATGTTAGATCCATTATATGGCGGTGAGTGCCAGTAGATTGTGAGTGCCTCAGCAGCCCCAAGAACTTTCCGCCAATCTGGCCAATTTGGCGGATCATAAGCATAATCTTCGTTCATAATTCGACCGATTCTTATTGATACTCCTTCTTCCTCCAACAACCACTTTTCCTTCCGACTGTTAAATCGTTGATCGAAGTTCACACCTTCCGCCTTTCCAACGTAGAGCAGGGAATTTGCTCCAAAGATGATGTGATGACCGTAAATCTGGTATAAGCCCCGACCATTCAGTCTTAACGCTTCCTCAATAGAGAAAGGTCCTTCCCATTCAACCCTTACGCAGCGCATCGTTCCTTTTCTCCTTTCATAGGGATCGGGAGAACCCCGCCCGTACAGCGCAATTCATTGCGCGTCCCTTGATGATGGACCGCGGAATAGCGGCACGCATCGTGAATATCATGGTTCGTTTTATCCCCTTGATTTGTCAAAGTCTGCGATGGCTTTCTTATAATCGCCTTTTTCAATGGAGACACGCATCTTGCAACCTTTGAAGCTCTTGGGCTGCACGATGGACATTCTGAACGGGTTCAAAGTAGAGTCTCGCCGGACTCTCCAACTCGCGTGCTTGTTGAATCTGGTTTGCGAGCGTCTCGACATCTGGGATGGTAAGTCGTTGATGCCGATCAACGGAGTAATTGCCCTTACCCGTGTCATACTGATGGAGAAAACGGATCGTTCCAGCGGGTCCAAGTTTAATCAAAAGTGCTTCAATACCGAGATCATGAATCTGCTCTTCTGTCAGGTCTCGTGTGTTCATTTTCAGTTACCTCCTGCAACCATGTGAGTGGGTTTTCGACACGGAGGCGAAGTTGTGGACTAATGTTTTTCGCCTTTTTGAGCATCCGGTCATCCGTCGTTAAAAGTAGATCCACATTACCACTTTCAGCACAGGCAAGATGCAAGGCATCGAACGGCTCAAAACCCAATGATTCGAGATATTTGCCTCTTGATGTTTCCACTGCACTAACAGAAACGAACTGATGAGCGTAATTTAACAGGCGAGAGCCCATTGGGAGAGCTTCAAACATGACAACTTCGCTGGAAACCCACCACCATTGCCCTTCGTAAAAGTGGTCCATAATCCACACGATAGCTTCAGTTTCAAGGCGAATCCGCTCCTGCGTCTGATCATCAAAAGGGCGACTCAAACAGCAGTTATCAAGATAGATTTTCCAACGTTTCAGTGTCGTTTGCATTCGTTGAACTTCTACCCTTAATTCTGAAAATTCTTATTCAGACAATTGTTAGGGGTATCCATCATGCTTGACAAGCAGCTCTAACTCCCATTTTTTAGTTATAAGCCCCGCATTTGTTCAACTCTTTCCGCAAATCCTGCCACTGTTTCAGTTATTAGATTCAAGGTTCGCCCAACAGGTTTTATATCTTCCGCCATCTGACCTAATCGAATGTTAACTTGGTCTGTTAATCCAGTAGCTTGGTGTTCCTGTTCTATCAGTTCGATTACCCTATCCAGAGCTTTCAGCATTTCAGCAGAAGTATCTATAAAACTGCCTATCATTCTTCTATGCTCGTCTCTTTGTTTTAGCCATGCCTCATCTTGTTGGAGGTATTGACTAAAAGCGTTTTGTTCTTCTTCAAACCGGTTAACTGACATAAAATCACCTCATAAATAGTTGCGGGACGGAGATCTCCATTCCTTATCAATTTAGTATACCATAGAACGAAGTGAATAGAAAGGTGAGTTTCAATAGGTAGTCCCGGACACTCTTAGGTCAGAAATTCGCTCATTCGCCCATCTGTCGGATCGCTTCTTCGTAAATCTCCCTGAGTGGCACACCGTGTTGCTCCGCGAGCTGCTTGCAATCTTCGTATTCGGGGACTGTTTTAATTCGCTGATCCTCCAAATACCCGCACTTCGCACGAACAGTGCCCCACCGCGTTTGGATATCGACAAAATCACGGGTGAGTTTTAATCGTTCAACGGTGTAGGATCTGACGCCAAACGTCGTGGTTTCTACGAGAAGCATTTTACTTAGAGTATTGCGGAGGGGAGGTGTGCAGAGGACACTCAGTTTTGTCGCTGGACGACCTTTCTTCATGAAAATCGGCGTCATAAAAACGTCGAGGGCACCTCGATCAAAGAGTTGCTCCATCAGGTAACCTGCGATCTCTGGCGACATATCGTCGAGGTTGGTTTCAATTACGCAGACCTGATCACCCTCGATAGTTTTTTTTTACCGACGCAGAGTCGTAGGAGGTTGGGTTGCTCCTCAAGGTTACGGGTGCCGGCGCCGTAGCCGATTTGGTCAATCGTCATCTCCGGCATCGTGCCGAATCCGTCTGCAAGCGTTGTGATAATGGCTGCGCCGGTGGGGGTCACCAGTTCTTTTCGGATTTCGGTCTGTCGGACGGGCACTCCGCACAGCAACTCCATTGTTCCCGGTGCAGGAACAGGCATGAATCCATGAGCACATCGGACGAAGCCGCCGCCGAGTGATAACGGAGAGGCGTGAATCTCATCAACTTCTAGGAGGTGCAGTCCAGCGACGGCTCCAACGATGTCCACAATCGCATCAATACCGCTGACTTCGTGTAGGTGTACCTGATCTTTGGAGGTGTTGTGGACTTTCGCTTCCGCCGCTGCCAGTCGATCGAAGATTCGCTTTGCGCGATCAATAATTACTTCCTCAAGATCACTATTGTCCAGTATGGCGAAAATATCAGAGAGATGGCGACTCGGTCCATGCGTGTGCGAGTGGTCATGATGCTCGTGATCGTGGTCATGACCATGATCGTGGGTGTGATGGTGATGCGCCTCCGAGGAATCGTTGTGGTCGTGTGAATCTCCAGTCGGATCATCTGTTTCCACGACTGCCCGTGTGCCGCTGATGCTGTGTTTCGTGGTTCTCTCGAAACGGAGAGTAAATTCGTCAAGTTTCAACTTTGCCAACTCTGTGCTCAGTGCGTCTGGATCGACACCTACATTGACCAAGGCACCGAGTACCATATCTCCACTAATACCTGAGAAACAATCGAAATATGCGATCTTCAATTTATTTTCCTTTGAGTTAGCAAACTGGATTGGCATCAGCTTGAGTAAATGACGGCTAAAATAAAAAAATCACCGCTCGCAGTGGATTGCCAAATCCACTGCACGTATACAAATGTGGCTTGGATATGTCTATCCAAGCCGAGCGGGTTCGATAACTCGCAACTTAGGTTAAAATAAGAAAATCACCGCCCCGATAAATCTCCGATGAATCCCCGATACATCGAGACAGGCGGGAGTCCGTGCCGAGACTAGGCAGGCGGGATTCAAAGCAACTTGGATATGTCTATCCAAGCCAAGCGAGACTGATAAATAGCACGCCACTCAAAACACTAAAAACATGCAAAATAACCCAATTTCCAATAAGTAGCAACTTGGTTTATTAGTAACCCAGCAACTCAATTCCTTCCCGATAGGTCTGAGCCGATGTTTGCAGCGCTTGGATTTCATCGTCGGTCAATTCGACTTCGATAATCCCCTCTACGCCGTCCGCTCCCAGCTTAATCGGAACACCGATATAGAGGTCGTTGATACCGAACTGTCCAGTTAGGTGTGCTGCACAGGGAATGAGCCGTTTTTTGTCACGGATAATTGCCTCCGCCATCTGGGCAAGCGAGGCACCCGCTGCGTAGTAACCGCTTGTCTTCAACAGGTCAACCACTTCCGCGCCGCCATCCCTTGTACGCTGTGCCAGTTCTTCAATGCGTTCCGCAGAAATCAGTTGTGTAATTGGGATTCCGCCGACAGTCGTATAACGGGGTAGGGGCACCATCGTATCTCCGTGCCCGCCCATCACGAGGGCGCTGATGTCCTCAACGGACACCCCCAGTTCAAGGGATATGAAGTAACGGAAACGTGCTGAATCGAGCACACCTGCCTGTCCAACTACCCGGTTGGACGGGAATCCAGAAACCTTCCACGCGTGATAGGTCATGATGTCCAGCGGATTGGTCAACATCACGATAATGCAATCTGGCGAGTGTTTCACAACATTTTCGGTGACGCTGCCAACGATGTTCGCGTTTGTTTGCAATAGGTCTTCACGGGTCATTCCGGGCTTACGAGGCGATCCAGAAGTGATAATCACCACGTCGGATCCCGCTGTCTCTTCGTAACCTGTTGAACCTGTGACACTTGCATCGAACATTTCAACGGGTGATGCCTGTGCCATATCCAAACTTTTTCCCTGTGGGACGCCATCAATGATATCAACCATCACGACATCGCCAAGCTGCTTTTGTGCGATGAACAGCGCGGCGGTTGCGCCGACGTTTCCAGCACCAATTACACTAATTTTTTTTCGAGCCATTCGTTTTTCCTATGGTAGTACAGATAAAACAATGTGTTGTGTAGAGAATTCCTTACGCATCATTCCAATCATGCTTCAGCGTTCACATATTCTTCCCACCGCGCCTCAACATTGGCATCCTCAACGGTCTCCATGATGTAGTCTCCGAATGCCTCACTGGTCGCACCTGTGTCACGTCCCGTCATAACGACCTTGCGCTCGTACTGTCCGCAGATATCGAGGGCTTTATGCAGTTTTTGACCGAGTTCATCGAATCCGATATGTTCAAGCATCATAGCACCTGCGCGGATAAGAGAGCTTGGATCGGCGTACTGTGCCCTTCCCTCTTGAACCATTCGTGGGGCACTCCCGTGGATCGCCTCGAACATGGCAGACTGTTTGCCGATGTTTGCACTGCCTGCGGTTCCAACACCGCCCTGAATTTGGGCTGCCTCGTCCGTTAAAATATCGCCGTAGAGGTTGGGTAGCACAAGTACCTGAAAATCCTGTTGACGCGCTGGATTTATCAGTGCTGCGGTCATGATGTCGATATACCAGCTATCCCACTCTATATCCGGATACCGTTGCGCGATCTGGCGACCAAAGTCGAGAAACTTACCGTCAGTCGTTTTGACGATATTTGCTTTTGTGACGACTGTTACTTTAGTTCTGCCGGTACGTTTTGCGTGGGCAAAGGCTGCCTCGATAATCCGCTCAGATCCTTGGCTGGTGATAACGCGAAAATCTATGCCCAGATCATCGGTGACATTGATCCCTTGGCTTCCAAGCGCGTACATATCTTCAGTGTTTTCACGGAAGAAGGTCCAGTCAATATTTTCGGCAGGAACGCGCACTGGACGGACATTGGCGAATAGGTCGAGCGCCTTACGCATAGAGACGTTCGCACTCTCTATATTGGGCCACCCATCCCCTTGTTCGGGCGTGTGAGTCGGTCCCTTTAGTGTTACGTGGCATTCCTTAATATCTTCAAGCACATCGTCCGGTATCGACTGCATCTTTGCGGCACGATTTTCAATAGTGAGGCCTTCTATTACCCGAAACTCAACTTTTCCACTGTCGACTGTGTCGCGTAGGAGATATTCAAGTACACGCTGGGTTTCAGCACTGATTGTTGGACCGATGCCGTCGCCGCCGAGCATTCCAACAATGATAGGCGAAATAGAGCTATAATCCGTCCAATCTGGCTCTTGTTTAAGTCTTTCGACCCTCTCAAGTTGTTGCTGCAAGACGTTTCCGAAATGTTCTTTTGCGGTCTCAATTGCTTCTGAATTGACCACTCTGGGCTCCTTTCTAAAATAACAGCGGCTCAGATCGCATGGGAAGGATTCCATTACGAAGATTAGATGAGCCTGACTACTAATGAACTCTTGGGTTCAGGTTTTGGGAAATTGTGTGCAAGTTCCTATGTGCTATCGCTTAATGTGCAGAAAAGGCATCCCCCTGAACCAATCGATTATGGGTTGAGACGACTATATCCGGTATTGTTGAATCACTGCTATCTGTGGGGATAATCTGGGGATCGGGAGGGATGACCGGGCGAATAATATGACGATCTTGTAACTGTTCCCGCGCGTCCATCATCCAGCCGAACCCTCTGAAGATATAGGTAAGCAGCGTTCGATCCAATTCATGGATGCCCAACGCTTCTTGAGCTGCCCAGCCACCAAAATCTGTGTTTGGCGTTAACCGAAGTGGCGGATCGTTTTCTCGCCCCGGCTTAATCACGCCTTCGACAAACGCAATCTGATAGATGCGTTGAATCATGCCGAGCCGCTGCTTCTGCTTATCGTTGAGCGTGAGATCCCCGCTATCTATTGCCTGCAAAACGGGTTCAATGTAAATTGCGGGTCTCGGATCTTGCTGAATTTCGTCAACCCTACCGGCAGCAGCGATTTCCGGGTGACCAAACGTTGGTATTCCACCTTCGAGCATCTCGTTTCGGATAGCTGCTTCCTGCTTGTCTGGAGAGAGTTGCTCAAGTGCATTGATAAAGTGGGTTATATCGTGAATCGCGCCAAAATGCCGATCGCCGTCAAGATTCATGTGGGCGGCGGTCAAGAAGTCGGAAACAGAAGGGGTGTGTAGCGTTGCCATATATCGGGCAACCATGTTGGATCCGGCCGATCCGTGATGGGTTTGTATGATTCCCATGCGTTCCAAGGCTTTATTCTCAACGTCATTGGCACGGTGGCCCAGCAGAAGGCTGTAACAGGTCTGAAACGCCGTTTTTCCTGCGCTTTCTTCGTCGGTGATAAGGGCATCTGTTTGATGAACGAGTTGTTCGGAAGTTAAATTGGGGTTTCTGTCCAATAAGCCACGCATATAAGCGGACATCGCACCCACAGCTACGTTTTCCATGTGTGTGCCAATCATTTGAAGTAGAAGGCGGCCCTCACGCCTTTCGTCGTTCAATCCACGCTCTGGAATGCCGTTTTTCGCCCGGTTTGCTTTTCTCAGTGTCGAAAAATGTTGAATTGCAAGTTCCGGTCCTGACTCTGGGAATGTTTGAACAAAATTAGCAACCTGCTTGATTAGTGCCCTGCGCCCCGAAGTATCTTCCCTGATGCCCCTGCTGACCCGATAAAATTTGCGATTAATCAATGCCCTAAACACTTCCTCTTCGTCGAAACCGTCCTGAACCTTTTCGGGCTTTCTACCGAACAGACCAACAAAGATTACATACGCAGGCGTAAGTCCGCCTGTGACAATTTCACTCTCTTGAAGCACACCACGGAGGGCAAAACTACGAATATTCAGAGTTATATCTGTACCATCGCAATCAACTTTTGCGCGATGTAAAACTGGATTTGCGAAGACATTCGTTGATTGAGGCATGGTGCTAAACGCTTTGAGAACATTTGCGATGTCCTGTTCATCCAATTGCCCCGCGCTTTGCAATGCATCCGTCACCGGGCTGTAAATTGAAGTTTCAGGGAGTTCTGAAAACATCTGTCGCATGGCTGCTATCTTCTGTGCCATTAAGATCTCCTTCGTTGAGGGCTTATCAGAAGTGGGAGTGTGAGGTGCTGTGGCAGGAATGACTCTTCGCTCGAGTTGCCTACTTGGATAATATACAGCGTTGGGATTCTGTTTTTGTGTGCTTGTGGGGTATTCATTTCTGTTGTGAAGGAAAGATTTCCTTGATGCTTTACTGGCAAATACTATACCTGACTACAGATCATCGCAATTACGACTCGTAGGGAGAAAGGGACTTGGCCAAAAAATGAGGAAGGCATCAACAATTTATAATTCTCAAACCGCTTAATTGGACAAAGCCAAGGGGCGTATTTGCAGCATACCTAATTATCTCAAGTGGCAAGGAGAACTGATCGTTCGTTCAACTTATGCTATTGTAGCAAAGGCATCCCTATAAAGTCAAGATAAAACAAGGAAACAGTATTAGTAGATTGGGAGATGATTTATCACAAAGAAAGGGAGAATGCTGTCGCTGATGCTACACTGTTGTACTAAGGACGGATCAGCAACTTAAACCTCCATCACGGGTACTGGAAAAAAGGGGCGAAAGACGGTATACTTTAGTTACCTCTCTATCGGGTAGGTGCGTGAATGGTTAAGCGATATTTATTTGCTGACGAATTGGCTTTCATCTCGGATCGGTTGCGAACTATTTTTGATAGCTGTGCAAACGATGCGACATCCCAAATTTCTTTTCGGACTGTCCAACAATTTCGGAAGCAACTCTGCACATGGGAGAATGATTTCATCAAACCTCCTATGTTGTTGCTTGCTGATTGTGATTTGGAGATGTTAAGCGATTTCTACCGACGCAGGTTAGATTTCTCTGTCTTTCAAGGGTTTGATATGGTCAATCAGGAACTGATTCAGGTCGAGATTGCTGCGTACGCTGCCCGTGAAGTACTCGACGCCTTCATCGGCTATCGGTTACGAAATTGGGCATCAATCGGTCTACAGTCTCCCAAATGGGAGCTTTACCAAAGCCTCGTTCGAGATTACTACGAGCAGACGATTTCTCAGGGTAGACGTGAACAGATTGAAGATGTTAAAGATATACTCGCCCAGACAACGGCTTGGACGCCAACGCAGATTCATACCAGATGTGTTGGAGAACTGTTCTTTGAGGTGGATGAGATTCGGCTAATGTCTAAGGTTCGGTTAGATAAGTATCTGGAAGGGGTTTGTCAACAAAGGGGTGATCGGAGAGATCAGGGTGGAAGGAGACATCAGCCATTAAGTATGCCTGATGCACTACAAGACAGTTTCCAGTTCTTTGGCTTAACCTATCCGACTGATCTGAATGTGTTGAGGGAACGCTATCGTCAGCTTGCGTTAAGCTATCATCCGGATAAGGGTGGCAGTCTTGATCTAATGCAGCGACTTAACACTGCATATCGACAAATTTCAGATTATTTACGCCAGGCGGAAACAGACTAATTTTCGTAGGTATTTCAGCCAAGGCTTAATTCTTCCAAGATGGCTGGCATTGTGTATACCGCTATATCTCCAATAAAAAAAGCCGACAGTCAAGGTAGGACTACCGGCTTTTATTGATTTTACGAGCTGCCTTTTCTCTCTTACGGCAAATCTGTTGTTCCCATCAGGTATCTATCGGCTTCGCGGGCAGCACCGCGTCCCTCTTTGAACGCCCAGACGACCAGACTCTGGCCACGTCGCATATCGCCAGCGGCAAATACACCGGGGATACTGGTCGCGTATTCCTCCTCCTCCGCTTTGACGTTGGAACGTTCATCGCGCTCGACGTTCAGCTCTTCCAAAATAGTGTCTTCGGGACCGAGGAAACCCATAGCCAGCAGCACTAAATCAGCAGGCCAAACTTTCTCGGTGCCTTCGATCGGTTTGGGAAAAGGGCGTCCGCCGTCCCCTGGAACCCATTCAACTTCGGCGGTATGAAGTTCTTTTACATGCCCCTTTTCGTCGCCGACGAACTTCATGGTGTTGATGAGATAGATGCGCGGATCAGCACCAAATTTGGCGGCGGCTTCTTCCTGCCCATAATCGAGTTGGTAAACCCGTGGATACTCGGGCCACGGATTATTGGGGGCGCGTTCATCAGGTGGACGTTCAAGGATTTCAAACTGCGTGAGGCTTTTGCACCCGTGGCGCATGGATGTTCCCACACAGTCAGTGCCCGTATCGCCACCACCGATGACGATGACGTGTTTGTCTTTGGCGGAGATATAGTTTCCATCCTCGTGATTAGAATCGAGGAGACTTTTAGTATTCGCATGAAGGAACGGCACAGCAAAATGGATGCCTTTGAGATCTCTGCCTTCGACAGGAAGATCCCGCGGCTTGGTGGCACCGCCACAGAGGACGACTGCATCGAACGTATCAACTAATTCTTGCGCCGAGATGTCTTTACCGATTTCGGTGTTGGTGGTGAAGGTAACCCCTTCTGCTTCCATCAGATCGATGCGGCGTTGAACGACTCTTTTTTTATCCAATTTCATGTTTGGGATGCCGTACATCAATAACCCACCAACACGATCCGCACGCTCGTAGACCGTGACCAAATGCCCTGCCCTGTTAAGCTGTGCAGCGCACGAGAGACCCGCGGGACCAGATCCCACGACCGCAACACTTTTACCGGTACGCTTAGCAGGCGGTTCAGGAACGACCCAACCTTCCTCCCAGCCTTTATCGATGATAGAAACCTCAATATTTTTGATTGTGACGGGTGGCTCAATCATGCCCAGAACGCAGGCACCCTCGCAAGGCGCCGGACATACCCGACCGGTAAACTCAGGGAAGTTATTGGTTTTATGCAGCCGCTCTAACGCCTCTTTCCATAGGCCACGATAGATGAGGTCGTTCCACTCAGGTATCAGATTGTTGATTGGACATCCCGACGCAGCGGGACTAGTTTCCGGTAATCGCATCCCTGTATGACAGAACGGGATGCCACAATCCATGCAACGTGCCCCTTGCGTCTGAAGTTTTTCTACAGTAAAGTGTTCGTGAAATTCGTTCCAGTCTTTGATACGCTCTAACGGTGAACGATCGGGCGGAAGTTCTCTGTCATACTCCATAAATCCGGTTGGTTTTGCCATACTATCTCCTTCAATTGTCGCTTTCTAAGCTGCTGCCTCAGCGGCAACACCGCTCCGAAACGCTTCTAGCCAAGCGTCATCTCCCTCAAATCCTTCTGCTGGCGTTTCTTGAATATGTTGAGGATCCTTTTGCTGCTTTGTTTTTGATGAGCAACCGAGTATGTATTAAAACGAAGGTATCGGACGTTAGCGATGTGCCTCGACATAATCTCTTAGTACCGCATTGATGCGAGCGTGATAATCAATTCCTTGTGTTTTGAACCACGCTGTAATATCTTCGTCCACAAGGATGGTTTCCTGATTAAGCCCAAGTGATTGTGCCATGATACGGTTGCGATATTCTATGAACTCTTTTTTTTCTTGAGGCGTCAATTCGTTAATTGGCTTTCCTTTGAAAGACAATGTTGCATTTTCCCAGAAGTCAGCGTCTAGCTCAGGGATGTCTTTCGTATTAATCTCCTCGTCAAGAATTGATGCAATTTCACGTAGCCGTTCTTGCGAGATGGTCATAATATGCAGTCCTTTCTCTCCGTGTTGCTTTTCGGGCAGATATGATGCGTGTTCGACCATTTCGGTCTGTGTGAACAACCGTGACTAGGACGAAATTGCCAATATCACCAACCGAGATTTCCCTCAACTCACCATAATTGTTTCGATCATCAATGCGAGTCCACACAGAGTGATCAAAAATGGCTTTGGCTTCCTCGAAGCGAATCTTATGATTCCTGAAATTCTCTTGGTTCTTCTTTTCGTCCCATTCAAACTGGTCGGAAGATCTCATTTTAAGCTGCTGCCTCAGCGGCAACACCGCGCCGAAACGCTTCTAGCCAAGCGTCATCTCCCTCAAACCCTTCTGATTGTGCTTCTTCAAGTGCATCAAGAATTCTTTTGTAATCTTGCGGCATAACCTTGACGAATTGGGGGAGCGTGTTTTCCCAGTCCTCCAAAATTTGCAAGGCAAGTTCGCTGCCAGTATACTCTGCATGTTTCTGGATCATCCCCTTGACCTCCATGATCTCCACCGGATCCTCCAAGCGTTCAAGGTCGCATTGTTCTTGATTACAGCGGATAGAGAAATCGTCATCGCGGTCAAGTACATAGGCGATTCCACCGGACATCCCACCAGCAAAGTTTCGTCCCGTTTTACCGAGAACAACGACTCTGCCGCCTGTCATGTATTCACAGCCATGGTCACCTACGGCCTCGACGACCGCACGGACCCCGCTGTTCCGGACACAGAACCGTTCACCCGCCATTCCACGGATATAGGCTTCACCATTGGTTGCTCCATAAAAAGCGACGTTACCGATAATGATGTTCTCTTCAGATTTGAATATGGATTCTTTGGGAGGATAAACAATTAATTTGCTGCCGCAGAGTCCTTTGCCGAAATAGTCATTCGCATCACCTTCAAGACGGAACGTGACGCCAGGCGGCGTAAACGCCCCAAAGGATTGCCCCGCTGACCCTTCAAAATGAATATCGATGGTATCTTCAGGCAGTCCTTCGGGTCCATTGCGACGGGTCAATTCGCTGCCCATGATTGTACCAACAACCCGATTGGTATTCTTGATCGGAAAAGAGCCTGTAACTTTTGTCCCGTCCTGTAAGGCAGGTTCACAAAAGTCTAACAGGACTTCGTTGTCCAGAGCTTTGTCCAAACCGTGGTCTTGGTCAATTTGACAGTAGCGACCAATTTCCGGTCCCACTTGAGGTTGATAGAGTATCGGCGACAGATCGATCCCCTTTGCTTTCCAGTGTTCAACCGCCTTTTGCGGCTCAAGTAGGTCGGTACGACCGATTAGCTCGTTAACCGTGCGAACTCCCAACTGCGCCATAATTTCACGCATATCCTGTGCGATGAAATGCATGAAATTCACGACGTGGGAGGGATCACCCATAAATTTCTTGCGCAGCTCTGGATTTTGCGTTGCTACACCCACTGGACAGGTATCCAAATGGCAGACGCGCATCATAATACAGCCGAGTGTTACCAGTGCTGTGGTCGCAAAACCGAACTCTTCGGCACCCAGCAGCGCGGCGACAATAACATCTCGACCGGTTTTAAGTTGGCCGTCCGTTTCTACGATAATACGAGAACGCAAATTGTTCAGCACAAGGGTCTGATGGGTCTCTGCCACTCCAAGTTCCCAAGGCAAACCAGCGTGTTTGATGCTGGTCTGTGGTGAAGCACCGGTGCCGCCATCCAGTCCGCTGATTAACACGACATCTGCGTGTCCTTTTGCCACACCAGCGGCGATAGTACCGACACCAACTTCGGATACCAACTTAACGTTAATCCGTGCGTAGTGGTTGGAGTTTTTCAGGTCGTGGATGAGTTGAGCGAGATCTTCAATGGAATAGATGTCGTGGTGCGGTGGTGGTGAAATCAGTTCAACTCCCGGTGTCGAGTGACGCACCGTAGCGATCCACGGGTAGACTTTTCTGCCGGGGAGCTCACCGCCTTCGCCGGGCTTGGCACCTTGAGCCATTTTGATCTGAAGTTCCTGCGCATTCACTAAGTAGTTACTGGTGACGCCGAATCTGCCGGAGGCGACCTGCTTAATAGCACTATTCTTGGAGTCGCCGTTGGGTTCGAGGAAATACCGCGCGGGATCCTCGCCGCCCTCACCGGTATTGCTCTTTCCACCGATACGGTTCATTGCAATCGCTAACGCTTCGTGTGCTTCCTTGCTAATGGAGCCGTAAGACATGGCACCGCTCTTGAAACGTTTACAGATTGCCTCAACCGGTTCTACTTCGTCAATCGGGATCGGTTCGTTGGGGAACTTCATGTCTAGGAGTCCGCGCAGCGTCGCCATGTTCCGAGAATAGTCATTAATCAGCTTTGCGTAGTCTTTATAGACCCCGTAATTATTGGTTCGGGCAGCCAACTGCAACTTATGAACCGTGGCTGGATTGAACAGGTGATATTCACCATCTTGTCGCCATTGGAAATGCCCGCCGACATCGAGGGTACGGTTATCAACAGGAATTTCTGGGAAGGCTGCACGATGGCGCATCAGAGCTTCGTGAGCGATAACATCAAGTCCAATGCCTTCCACGCGAGTTTCTGTCCAAGTGAAGTAACGGTCAACGACCTCTTGTTTGATGCCGATAGCCTCAAAGATTTGCGCGCCTCGGTATGACTTAATGGTTGAAATTCCCATTTTTGCCATGACTTTAACCACGCCTTTGGTCGCTGATTTGATAAATCCCTTGACTGCGTCTTGATATTCAATATCCGTCAGTTGCCCCTCGGCGATCATATCCGCAAGACTTTCAAACGCCATGTAAGGATTAACTGCTTGGACGCCGTAACCAGTCAGTAGGCAGAAGTGATGCACCTCGCGGGGCTCACCCGATTCAAGCGCAATGCCGACTTTCGTGCGTGTGCCACACCGGATTAGATGATGGTGGAGACCCGCAACAGCCAGCAGCGCGGGGATAGGTGCAGATTTTTCATTAACGCCGCGGTCAGACAAGATGATAATTGTATAATCATCTTCAATCGCGCGATCGGCAGCTTGAAAGAGTTCCTCCATTGCCGTTTCAAGTCCGTGCTCTCCATCGGCGACGTTGAACAAGATTGGCAGGGTAGTAGATTTGAGCCCGGGCAGATCAACCCGGCGCAACTGCTCTAACTCCTCATCTGAAATAACTGGCGTATCAAGGTGAATCTGACGACAGTTCTCTGGCTCTGGCACGAGCAGATTGCGTTCAGGACCTATCGTTGTTTCAGACGAAGTGATAATCTCTTCCTTGAGCGGATCCAGTGGGGGATTGGTAACTTGCGCGAATAGCTGTTTGAAGTAGTTATAAAGTAGCTGCGGTCGATTAGAGAGTACTGCCAAAGAGGCATCATTCCCCATTGAGCCGACGGGATCACGACCGATTTTCGACATGGGTCCAAGGAAGATACGCTGATCCTCAAATGTATATCCAAACGCCTGTTGGCGTTGTAGTATTTTGTCGTGTTCCTTCTCAGTTTCTTTCGGCTCAACCGTCGGTAGATCTTTCAGCGAAGTGAGGTGTTCGTTTAGCCATTGACCATACGGATGTTCAGCGGCAATTTCATCCTTAGCTTCATCATCGCTGATGATGCGCCCTGCCTCCGTATCAATCAGAAGGATCCTACCCGGTTGGAGGCGCCCCTTATAGGCGACTCGTTCAGCAGGTATATCTAGCACTCCGGTTTCCGAAGCCAACACGAGCATGTCATCTGTTGTGATATAGTAACGGGAGGGACGGAAACCGTTTCGGTCTAGGGAAGCACCGACAACCGTACCGTCGGTAAAGGCGATGGAGGCGGGACCATCCCACGGCTCCATTAAACAGCTGTGGTATTCATAAAATGCACGTCTCTCAGGACTCATGCTCTCATGGTTTTCCCACGGCTCTGGAATCATCATCATCACGGAGTGAGGTAATGATCTACCAGAGAGCGCGAGAAACTCCAGACAGTTATCGAAGATAGCGGTATCACTTCCGTCCTCGTCAAGGATGGGGAAAAGTTTCGGTAGGTCATCACCGAACAACTCGGATGCTAACATCGCCTGACGGGTTTTCATCCAGTTCTGGTTCCCGCGCACGGTATTGATTTCGCCGTTATGGATCATGTATCGGTACGGGTGAGACCGTGCCCAGCTTGGGAAGGTGTTCGTCGAAAATCGAGAATGCAGTAGGACGATCGACGCGTCCATCCGAGAATCCTTGAGTTCGGGATAGAATTCGGGGACCTGCATCGGTGTGAGCATCCCCTTATAGACGATAGTCCGGTTAGATAGGCTGGGAATATAGAAATCTTCATCCATCCCACCGTATCGGATGATATTGGAGGCACGCTTCCGAATTACATACAACTTACGCTCAAAGGCGAGATCATCTTCGATACTGGGATTTTTACCGACAAAAATCTGCCATACCGCAGGCTCGGAAGAGCGGGAAATTGGTCCCAGATAGGAATTATCGGTAGGAACTTCTCGCCAGCCCAAAACCGTTTGCCCTTCTTCAACAACAATTTCCTCAAGTTTTTGCTTACAACGTTGAAGGAGTTCACCGTCCTCGGTATCGGTGAAAAATACCATACCAACGCCGTACTGTTTTGAATCGGGGAGATCAATTCCTACATCTTCGCAGGCATGTTGAAGGAAGTTATGCGGGACCTGCATCAAGATACCCGCGCCGTCCCCGGTATTTTCTTCGGCGCCGCGGGCACCCCGATGGTCAAGACAAACTAGCGCATCTAGCGCCTGACGTACGAGCGTATTCGATTTTTCACCCTTGATGTTGACGATAAAACCGATACCACAAGCATCATGTTCGTTGGCGGGGTTATAGAGTCCTTGCTTTTTCGGAATACGTATCTTTCCTTTCATGTTGGCCTTTCCTGTTCTACTTCGTTCCGAGAATCCGTATCTCTTTGTTACTCTTGCTGCGGTTTTTATTTACTTTATCTCTGACTTTCTTCTACCCTGATAGTGTCCTGATTATATTCCCTGAATCAATGACAAACACTCCCTCAGAATGGGGCGGCAGACACAGGAGAATGTCCTCCCAATCGTGCGAGACCTAATGATTACTTGCTGAAACATTTCGATGAGATGAAGGTTCAGGAAGGAAAATCATTTAGTGGGAATCTGTTACGCTTACTTCGAGGACACGACATTCGGTGAAAGATTATGGCAAATAGACTTGTTATAATACATCACATACGTGTCCATGTCAAGTAAATTTCCTTACCCCTGCCCAAACAATTATGGTTGACAATCCCACCTCAAATTTGCATAATGAAACCCTTAAAACATGATGATGGAAGGATAAGGTAATGATTAACCTGAGTGTGAACGTCAATAAGGTTGCAACGCTAAGAAATTCCAGAGGCGAAGATGTTCCGAATGTCATTCAAGCGGTACAGACCTGCATCAATACCGGCGCACAGGGGATTACGGTGCACCCGCGGGAAGATCAACGACACATCAAGCCTCACGATGTCTACGAAATTGCCGAGATGGTTACAGTCGAATATAACGTTGAGGGCGATCCCCGACCCGACCTATTGGATATGGTGATAGAGGTACGCCCCGATCAGTGCACACTCGTTCCCGTCACACCGGGCGAGGTGACGAGCGACCACGGTTGGGATCTAACGGCGGAAGGTGAAGGACTCAAACCGGTCATTCAACGGCTCAAGGATGCTGGCATCCGTGTCAGTCTATTCAGCGGCACAGATCTTCATCAAGTCGAATTGGCGAAGGCGGTGGGGGCGGATCGGGTTGAATTCTATACCGCGCCTTATGCGTGGGCGAAAACGGAGCAGGAGATTGCGCACGAGTTTGGCTTACTTGTCAAAGCTGCGGAGACGGCGGTCAGCATGGGACTTGGCATTAATGCAGGGCATGATCTCAATTTAGAAAATCTACCGCGCATGAGAACTCTCCCCGGTCTGCTTGAGGTTTCGATTGGCCATCACTTAATGGCGCATGCCCTCTATGTCGGCCTTGAACAATCCGTCAAGGACTACCGGTCTGCGTTGGGTCAGGAAGTGGCGTGACCATTTTTTATCAAATGATACAATCTAATCAGTGATTCAGGCAATGGCACGGTTTCAAGTTTAGCAGTAATCTATCTTGTGTAAGCGTGGATAGTGATCTTCCATTTACAATTTGTCAGTTGTCGTTTACGATTGGACTATGGACATAGAAATATATCGAAACCAGAATGGGAATGAACCTTTTATTGAATGGCTTTCTGCTATTAGGGATAAAGTGACGGTTGCTAGAATCCGAAATCGCTTGAGGCGAATTGAGGAAACCGAAAATTTAGGTGATTATCGATCAGTGGGCGGGGGTATATTTGAATTTCGGTTGCAGTTTGGGGCAGGCTACCGAATCTACTTTGGCAAAATCGGAGATGATGCTATTTTGCTATTGCGAGGAGGGGATAAATCTTCGCAAAGTCGAGACATAGAACGAGCAAAAGGGGATTGGAGAGAACATAATTCAAGGGAGATAGAGAATGAGTAACTATAGAAACTTCAAGGATTATCATATTGAACAACTACGCGATCCAGAAGACGCAAAGATATATCTTTCTGTTGCACTTGAGGATTACGAGAAAAACGAGGATATAGAAGCATTTTTACTTGCGGTGAGAGATGTCGCAGAGGCGCAAGGCGGCATGTCTAAATTGGCCGAGCGCGTCAACCTAACCCATGAAGGACTTTATAAAGCCCTTTCGGAAAATGGGAATCCACAACTAAACACCATGAGCAAAATACTGCATGGATTGGGATTGAAATTTTCGATTGAAGCACGAGAAAACTAACTGCATTTGAATCCGTATAATCCTTTAATCCGCTTAATCCGCGATTCAGACAATTACTGAAGCCTTTCACCCCAGATCAAGGAGAACTCAATGAGAATTTTAGTTGTTGGGAGCGGTGCTAGAGAGCACACATTTGTCTGGAAGATTGTACAAAGTCCGCTTGTTGAAAAGGTGTACTGTGTGCCGGGGAATCCGGGCATCGCCCAAATCGCCGAATGCCGGCCAATTCCCTTAGAGGACAACTTCTCGGCAATCGCGGACTTTGCAGAAACAGAAAAGATAGATCTGACCGTCGTTGGTCCCGAAGATCCGTTGGCAAGGGGTATCGTTGATGTCTTTCAGGCGCGAGGGCTCCGAGCGTTTGGACCGGATCAGAAAGCCGCAATTCTCGAAGCGAGCAAAGATTTCGCAAAGCGGTTGATGGCAGAAAATGGCATCCCCACCGCCGCATATCGCACATTCGAGGACGCGGACGCAGCAATCGCTTACCTTGAAGAAATTAACGCGCCGGTCTTTGTCAAAGCGGATGGGTTGGCTGCGGGGAAAGGCGTTATTCCGGGGCTAACGCTTGATACCGCCGTTAAAGCGGTTCAGGAAGTTATGGTCGATCGGAACTTCGGAAGTGCAGGAGATAAGGTAGTGATCGAGGAAGCGTTATTCGGCGAGGAAGCTAGTTTCACTGTCTTAACAGATGGTGTATCCTGTCTGCCTTTTGTGAGTTCGCAAGATCACAAAATGTCATTGGATGGCGACAAAGGCAAAAACACCGGGGGGATGGGTGCGTATTCGCCAGCACCGGTCATGACGCCTGAAATCAACGAACAGGTGATGAATACAATCGTGCGTCCAGCTATCAGCGGGATGGCGTCCGAGGGGCGCACCTTCAAGGGCATTTTGTACGTTGGATTGATGATTACTGAGGCGGGTCCCAAAGTGATCGAGTTCAACTGCCGGCTTGGCGACCCCGAAGCACAGGTGTTGCTGACCCGCATGGAGAGCGATCTTGTGCCGATGCTGGATGCTTGCATTGGTGGAACTTTGGATACGGTGGAATGCAAATGGAAACCTGAGGCGGCGACGTGTGTGGTAATGGCATCAGGCGGGTATCCTGACCCTTACGAAACCGGCAAAGTGATTACCGGTCTAGATCGAGCCGACGCAGTGGAAGGTGTGACGGTCTTTCATGCAGGGACCCAGATGCAAAACGGAGACATCGCCACGGGAGGTGGCAGGGTACTCGGTGTGACCGCGCTCGCTCCTGACATCAGATCTGCGATTGAAGGCGCGTATCGCGGGGTGGCGGAGATCCACTTTGATCAAGCCCACTTTCGGAGTGACATCGGATACCGGGCATTAGACCGGACTTCGTAGATAGTAGGGAACGCAGATCTACGTTCCTTATAGGTGAGCAGCTGTGCCAACCTCTGAATTTCAATTTCTCGGCGTTCCTCATGTCGTCGTACTAGCCCTAACACTCACGCTGCCCATTGCGCTATCTGTATTGGTGCGGAATGCAGATTCATCTGTTCTGACAAATGTAGTTTGCTACCTTTTGGCTGGAATACTAATCATCAATGAAATTGGGGGTTGGATTTACCGGGCGGCAACAGTGCAATCGTTCAGTGTCTTTGTGCGGAGTTGCCTGCCCCTCCACATCTGCGGGGTCGCACTCTTTGTCGTGGTGTTTGCGCTGTTGTGTCGGAACCAGATTCTTTATGAAATCGGTTATTTCTGGGGGATCGTCGGCACATTAAATGCCATTATCACGCCTCAACTTTGGGTCGATTTTCCGCACTACCGTTTTTTTCAATATTTTATTGTACATGGTGGTATTGTCGTCAGTGTGCTGTTTGCGACGTGGGGACTGAGAATGCGTCCTACCCTCAAGGGCTTATTCCGTTCATTCCTGCTTGCCAATTTCTATATGGTAGTTATTGCAGGCGTCAATCTGCTGCTGAAATCTAACTACATGTTCATCTGTGAACCACCGGATACGAAATCTCCCTTCTTCTTCGCGCCTTGGCCCTGGTATATACCAATTTTAGATGGCATAGCACTTGTCCTTTTCTTTGCCGTCTACTCCCCTTTCTTAATTGGCGATTGGTTGAGATCCCTTTCTCCAAAAAACAATCATGTGTAAAAGGAACTAACGGATGACACAGATGGAGCAGAAAAATCCAGACAACACTATAGGTGGTCCCCAGATTTTCGGTTGGTGCATGTATGATTGGGCAAACTCTGCTTATGTAACTACAGTAGTGGCAGGCGTTTTACCGATCTATTTCGCCGACGGTATTGTAGGCGAAGGCGGTGTCCAAATCGGTAACACCGTTGTCAGCGCGGCTGCTCTCTGGGCGTATCTGGCCAGCGCCGCGGCGCTGTTTGTCTTTCTGTTTGCGCCTATTCTCGGTACTATATCAGACTTCTCCTCATCTAAGAAAAAGTTCCTGATCACATTTGCCTATATGGGCAGCATCTGTGCAACGTTACTCTACTTCTGTCAGCCCGGGGATATATGGAAGACCGCCACCCTATTTCTAATCGCACAGATTGGGTATGTGGGAGCGAATGTCTTCTATGACGCGTTTCTGCCTCAGATTGCCTCCGAAGATAAAATGGACTGGGTATCCAGTAAAGGGTTTTCCTACGGCTACATCGGCGGTGGGTTGCAATTTGCCATTACGTTGGGACTGGTTGCCGGCGGTGGAATCATTGGGATTGGTCAAGGGCTCGCGGCCCGCATTGGATTGGGAATGGCAGGTTTATGGTGGGCGGGGTTTACGCTCTTTACGCTCAAAAAACTGAAAGAGGCGGGGGCGATAGAGGCGATGCCTGAAAAGTACCAATCGCAACCGAAGATAATCGCTTATGCCGTCATTGGCATAACGCGAACCCTCGCAACGATTAGAAGGGTTCGACGTTTCAAACATCTGCTGCTGTTCTTAATTGCTTTCATGATCTATAACGACGGGATTCAGACGGTAATCAAGATGGCAACGATTTACGGGAAAGAAGAATTGAAATTTTCTGCAACCGTCTTGATGGTCACGTTACTGATGATTCAGATTATCGCTGCCGGCGGTGCCTTACTATTCGGTAGAATCGCCGGTAAAATCGGTGCGAAACGGGCTTTGATGTTAACGTTACTCCTCTGGAGTGGGGTTGTCACCTATGCCTATTTTCTACATACCGTTACGGAATTTTTTATCTTGGGGATTGTTGTGGGGATCGTGCTCAGTGGTTCACAGGCACTCAGTCGTTCCTTTTACGGGGCGATGATTCCCGAAGAGGCCTCCGCTGAGTTTTACGGATTTTATTCCGTCTTTAGTAAATTCTCAGCGATTTGGGGTCCCTTGGTGTTTGCCATCATACGCCAAATTACCGGAACATCACGATTAGCCATCGTTTCACTGATGGTCTTCTTTATTGTAGGGCTGATTTTGCTCGCCTTTGTGGATGAGGAGAAAGCGAAGGAAGCCAAACGCTCCGGGGCGTTTTAGCTACATTGATTGGATTGACGAGAAAGTTACTCCCCTTTCACCAGTTGGGCTGCTTCATAGACCTCGGGTCTTGCCTCATCAACGGTGCAGCTGGCAGAAGCCCTTGCCCTATCGGTTGTCTCCCTTTTTACTTGCGTGACAATCATCCCTTCATCTGGGAGATATTCATCGATCAGTTCTCCACTTGGATCTATCGCCAAGCATAGGCCGGGAAACCAAGCGTTGCCGCTGTGCCCCGATTGGTTCGCATAAAAGATATGAAGGGCATTATCAACTGCCCGCCCCGGTAGCAGCTGCATCGCTAACTCCTTGTGAAACTCGGCTTGCTCCTGCTGATCTCCATTGTTGGAAATTTTCTCGTTTGCCCCACTGCCGCCGACGGGGATGAAGAAGAGTTCCGCCCCGTTCTGCGCTGCGCTCCGAAAAAGTTCGGGGAAACGCAGGTCGTAGCAGATCCCCACACCAAACGTCCACCCCTGTGAAGCCACTACTGGAAACGTGTCGCCGGGCACAAACCACTCCCGCTCATTCGGATTCGGCAGATGAAGTTTTGAGAAGGTTGCCAGATATCCTTCGGGACCAACGATAAGTGCGCTGTTACGGAGTTGCTCACCGAATGGCTCAATCGTACCAACCACAAGTGTCATTTGTAATTTACGACAGAGGGATTCCAGAAATGGTACTGATTCCTCTGCTGCGGCTGCGGCAATTTTCCGCGCTTCCTCGAACGTTAGGTCAGACTTATTCATTGACCCAGTAATACACTCCTCCGGGAAAATTCCGAAGTCCGCTCCTTGTGCGTATGCTTTGTGCGCCCATTCCGCCACGCGTGCTAGGTTTGCCGACGGATCGCCCATGACGCTGTGCATTGCGATTGATGCGACTTGGATTGTATCGTTGTCCATACTATTTCCTTATTGTGGTGTTTAATCTGGGGTTGTGAGGTGCGGTTTGACAAATTCGGCAACCGCCTTGCCGAGCAACGCACTGCCTTCGTGGGTAAAATGGACGCCATCCGGTGTCAGATAGCTGTCCCGTCCTGCATCCGTGATGACGCCAAACAGGTCGTTAATCGGAATATCCAAGTCGGCTGCGATCTTGAGAGCGACGCCGTTATACGCTGCGACATCAGCCTCCAGCCGGTCGAACCCTTTCCGCTCATGATGCCAGATTTCGTTCACAGGCGTAGTTGTCGCCCAAATGACAGTACAATCGGTCTCCGCCAAAATGCGTCCGAGCAGCGCGCGGAGATTTGATTCGTATTGATTAAGCGGAATGGCTGGCTCGCCGGTGTCGAAATCCTTTTTCAAGTCGTGCAGCCCACAGTTGATATGAACGACATCGGGTGACCGAGAGATAATCCATTCGTCGAGATGTTGAAGAATATTCGCGCTATTCCCGCCGTTCTGCGTCGGTGCCCAAACGTCAGCAAGGTTGGTTAGCTCACGAATAACATCGGCTTGATAGCCCATACGGATTGAATCACCGATGAGGATGAGTTTTTGCATTTAAAGGGTTCTCCTTACGGGCGAGAGGGTGACGATTTGCACCTCCAGATCGCTCATACGGCACCTTACTGTTACTTGATCCAGGTCATCGATTCGCCGCGTACCAAGAAAGAGCGTTCATCCCATTGACCGGGACGTTCAACCGGAATAACACCGGTTTCCACCGCCACATCCAGTGGGTTAGCACGCGTCTCTAACGGCAGTCTCACTCGCTCGTGCATACGGGCTGATTCGTAGACCGCCATCATAAGCTCCAATGCAGCCTTCCCATACTTTGCCTGTCCCGGATAGTCATCAATCTTGCCGTCGATCCAGTCACAGACCGCATACGCCTGACTTGTGAAGGCGCTGCCGTAACCGGTCCGATTTTTTTCGGTCGGCTCAAACACCTGCCAACCCGCCTTTTTCGGGGTCATATATTTCAAGCTATTATCGTTGACATCCATCATGCCATCGCTGCCATATATTGTAGCACCGACTTGATAGAGACCACCACTGATGGGAACCTCGTTCTCAATGACACCTTCCACATCGTTGGGATATCCGATCAGCCCGCAGCAGCGGTCTTCGACCCGATGCCCAAAGAGATAGTGGTCAGTTTTACGTTCCACGGAACCCATGACCCACTCCGCCTGTGGATCACCGAGGACGAAAAGTTGGAAATCGACACAGTGGGTTCCTGTGTTCAGCATCCCTGCCCTCACAGAAGACCAGAGTCGACGCGGTTCGCCGATAGCACCGTCCTTAAGGAGTCGTCTCGCTTCCTGCCACGAAGAATAGAAACGACGCTGATGGCCAATTGCAAATTTGACATCATTGCGTTCACAGGCAATCATCATCGCTTCGGCTTCTCCCAGCGAGCAAGCCATCGGTTTCTCGCAGAGTATCACTTGCGGCTTGTGAACCGCTGCCGCGATCGTCATCTCAGCGTGTTGCGGATTCCATGAACAGACGCTGACGATGTCGAGATCCTCCTTGTCCATCATCTCCCGGTAATCGAGGTACTGGCTTTTAACGTTGAAATCCTCTGCATAACTTGCCAATGCTTCGGGATGCGAATCGGCAATCGCAACGATTTCAGTGCGATTACATTCGGTCCAACCTTGACCGTGTGCACGCGCAATACGGCCACTTGCAATGATACCAACTCTAAATTTTTTAGCCAAAATGGAATCCCCCTTGTTATTCTGATGATTTGCTGAACTTGAATGACATGCAAGCTAATCAAAATTAGTGCTCTGCGTATCCTAGCACGGCATGAACTACCAAGTCAAGCAATTTGGTGCACGTTCCGCCCATGGAAAGACAATCCTAAATCTAATTGATTGCGGCGCGGATACATGCTATAGTTAGGACATGAATCCATAGAAGTGCACATGGACAACCTGCACGAATACTACGAAGATTTGCTTTAACCACGGATCTAAATCTAGGGCGATAACCTAAACTTGATTTTGTTAGTGATTGGCACTATTCTGAGGAGGACCTTAATAATGGTTATAAAGACAACTGCTGAGCTTGATAAGCTTATCCGCGAGGCACTACTAGCCGCGGGAGCCGATGAGCGGAACGCGAGCCGTGTCGCGGAGGCGTTGGTTTTATCGACTTTGCGTGGCGTTGATACGCACGGCATCCTACATCTGCCGAGCTACGTCGAAAAGATTCAAGACGGTGAAATTGTCCCCACCGCTTGGCCCCAAATCCGGCAAGAGGACGCCACAAGCGCACTTATAGCGGGGAACTGGACTTTTGGGCATGTGACAGCGAAGTATGCGATGGAGGTTGCTATAGAGAAGGCTAAAAGCCACAACGTAGCGGTCGTAAGTGCTGTTCAGATAAACCATATCGGTCGTCTGGGCGAATACGCCGAAATCGCAGCTGCGAACGGGATGCTATCGATAATCTGGGCTGGAGGGTTTGGAGCAGAACAGCCGGTCGCTGTTCCCTTCGGCGGGCGGCAGCCGGTGCTGAGCACGAACCCGATCGGTATGGGCTTCCCCGTGGACGATGGTCCGCCGATAATCATCGATTATGCTACGACGGTTGTTGCGGGTAGTAAAGTCCTCACGGCGAGAGACAGAAATGCACAGCTGCCACCCGGCAGCATCGTTGACAAAGATGGAAATCCTTCCACGAATCCGATGGATTATCTGGAGGGTGGTTCGTTACTCCCATTCGGTGGACACAAAGGGTATGCCTTGATGTTGGCAGTAGAATTCTTCGGACGGATCCTGTCTGGGGCGGATGCCTTTTCTAACGAAGAGACGCGGGGCGGTGTCATCTTTCGGCACTCCGGTGTTACCATGATGGTCATGAAGGCAGATCTGTTTCAGTCGTTGACAGACTACTCGGCGCGGATCAAAGATCTGGGGGATCAGATCAGATCCGTGCCGCCGGCACCCGGTTTCGATGAGGTGATCCTCCCCGGCGACCTTGAGGCACGGGCAGAGGAGACCCGCGGACGTGACGGCATCCCCATCGCTGAGGCACTCTGGGAACGGTTGGAAGCGCTCGCAGAATCGTTGGGTGTGGATATAGATTAAAATACCGGAGCGGGTCCGTAGAATGAGAATTTCAGGATAGAGTGAACAATCGATCTGGACTTATCGTGGGAAAGATGACTCGGACCGTGGTAGGAAAGTGATTCGGATTGCAGAATCGTAGGGGGCGAGGCCAACTCGCCCACAGGGTTGGGACGCCCAGTCCCTACGGCTGCGCCCTTCCGCTTCTGCCTTGTCTGTAGGCAGATGCCGAAATGCTGTTTTTTTATTACAAAATGCGACCCCTTTAAAAAGAAAACCTCAATCCCGAAGCTCGGGTTCTATGAGCAAGGTAAAAGCGTACTGGACGGGGAGTATGTCAAAATAAAGCCCCTACGGTATAACTGAGGAGCACCGTAGCATAATTCGCATGGTTGTACCTTTGCCAATCCCCTCGCTCAAGGGGTAAATCTTCCCGCCAGATCCAATCACAAAATTAGCACTCGAATGGAGACCGAGCCCGGTCCCCGAGTCCTTCGTCGTATAACCGGCATTGAAGATCAACCGAGAGTTTTTCTGTGCAATACCGATGCCATTATCGGTAACATCAAGATAGAGGAAATCCTCATGGGTATAGGCTTTGACTTCGATGCGCGGCGTTTCATTGAGACCGCCCGATTGAATCAGTTCATCAATGGCTTCGATCGAATTTCTCAACAGATTCACCAACATCTGATGAAATTGACTCTCCTGAATCTGAAGTTCTTGGGGCGCGTTTTCGCAATCGACATCGACTTGGATGCCTCGTCTGTCGACCGAATCTTGCTGTAATTTCACCGCACTCAAGATTGACTGCTGTAGGTCGATAGTTTTCCGCGTCATACTGGGTTGGTTAGAGGATCCTTGCGTACGGATGATGTCAATGATATGCGTTGCTCTTTCATTGACGCGCTCAAGTGTCTCAACTACTTTTTTATTCTGATTGGTAAAATCTGCAGCGAGCGCAATCAGAAATGGGAGCACCTGCTGTCCTTTTGGGTCATTTTTGATGAAATCAACCCAATCCGCTTGATGCGCTTTAACCATATCGGCAAGTGCGGCGAAGCGGTGTATGAGTCGATTCCCCACTAAATTCTCTTGGAGGACGTTAAGTCCTACCGTTACGCTGTTAATTGCATTGCCGATATTGTGGAGGATGGTCTCGACAATCTCCAACCGCCCCTGTGCGAATGCTTGCCTCAACGCTTCTTCGGCGATGACTCGATGTGTCACATCGCGGAAAACGACCACGCCTCCCATCTCAGCATCTTCTTCGTCCTGTAGCGGTCTTCCACTGACGCTGATAAAAACGCCGTTTGGCACCTGCGGGTTGCGTACAAACATCTCTACCTCGTCTGAAGCCTCGCCTTTAAGGGCACGTGCGAGTGGAAGTTCATCAGGTGGAAAGGGGGTGACTCTATCGGGGAAAAAAAGACCATAGTTCTCACTCCACTTGTCAGGGATTGTATTAATTGGACCGATTCCAAGAATTCTTTCGGCGCTGGGGTTAAAAATTGTAAAGGTGCCTGTTGCATCGGCAGCGATCACCCCATCACCCATACTATTAAAAATGGTATCCGTCAATTGAACCTGATTTTGCAGCTTCTGCATCGTTTGTTCTAACCGTATCGCTGCTATTTTGTCCTTTGTGATGTCGCGAATAACGCATACGCAAGCTACAACCTCCTGATTCTCATCAAATAAGGGAAGGCCGCTACCCATGACGTGGATTCCCTGTGTCTGTTCCCCATTGCGTACAAAAAGTTCTTGATCTCTTATTTCCTCACCCCGGGAGATCTGTGTGGACAGAATCTGATCGATTGGAACGCGTGTTTCTTTGTCAGGATAAAAAACACCGAACGCTTCAGACCATTTGCTGGGTAATGGCTCTAGGGGTACCCCACCAAAAATTTGTTGTATACTTGGATTGATGAACAATACGGTACCTGTTAAGCTGAGGACAACGATCCCCTCAGACATACTATCAAAAACGGTTTTCATTAGGTGGGTTTGCTGGCGTAACTCACTGATGATCTGGTCTGATTGTTCCGCTCGCATTTTATACTTGGTGATATCGCGGAAAGTTATAACGATGCCGGTGGGAGGTTCTCTCTCGTCTTTGATAGGAGTGATGTTATAGTCGATGGGGATCTCTCGACCAGATTTTGCAATGAGGTAAGTATTAGAGTCTATCCCGGAAGCAGAAGACAATTCTTGGGTAGGAACATATCCTTTTTCGAGTATCTCCATCAGAAACGTGTCTTTTTTATGATTTTCTGCGCTGCCAACATAAATATCAAGAATATCGGTTACACGCTTTCCGGACGCTCTGTCCATTTCCCAATCTGTTAAGGTTTCGGCAACCGGATTCATAAATGTTACCAATCCCTTGTCGTCCGTGGCAATTACAGCGTCACTGACACTGTTGAGGATTGTGGATAGTCGCTTTTCATTTTTTGAGTTTTCGTGATTTACCGCGTGCCAGTGTAGCTGCTGTTCGATGCCCAAGGATAATTGAGTCGTGTCGAATGGTTTGAAGACATGTCCAAATACTCTGGCCCTCTTTATTCTTTCCAACACATCTTTCTCTATCGAGTCAATCAGACATATCACCGGAATATTGAAATGGGAATATATCTCCTCGGCATCTTCGACAGCGGCCATAGCACCTTCAAGTCCTATATTGACCATGACTAAATCGGGCAACATTTCCGGTATCTTTTCAATCGCTTGTGTCCCGCATGGAAGCGAGGCGCAAACAGTGTATCCAAGAGTTTGTAATCGTTTCTCAATCTCTCGATCAAAAGGGATAGTGTTCGCAACAATTAAAATCTTTGTGTTTGCCATTTTTCCCTCAAGAAGCTCTTGTTAGCATGCAGTTTTCCATCAGTCTGATTGCACTCTCCCACGCAGTTTTTTTGTGAGATGAAGTCCACAACCTGAAGTTCCTTAAGTTTGAAAAAATGCGGATGAGGTGGGGTATGAGGAGATCATTTCCACTCGGAATTGGGTCGGTGGGTGCATCGTAAGTCTCGAAGCGGATTTTGTCTCCCAGTCCAACCTTCTGCACAGGACGATGACTACGTCTGAAGCTGCAGACAATATGGTCGGGTGTGATGATGTGCATTCTAAGGACATTTGCCCGAAAGGTGAAACAGTTCATCTGCGCATTTATTATTCTGGGCCGAATGGGTAAGATTCGACGTCGTTTTCGATTGCTTTCAACAGGATGGAGATTTCCCGCTTATCCTCAGCATCCAGTTCATGGGGTCCAGGTGCCCGCTCTACCGTGGAGGTTAGAACGCCTCGGCGTTTGAGGATATATCGGACAAACTGATGGTTTTCCAGATTAATTAGGGGCAACAGGCGGGTATGTAGTTCCCGTGCACCGATTTCATCGCCTGCCCACCAGAGTTCCATAATCTTTGCCAGCAAATCGCCAAACTCGCAAGCGGGCATACAACCGTCGGCACCGCGTATCATCTCTGCCGGTAGCACCTTACCGGCAGCGCCTCCGAAGATGGTTTTGATCCGATCTCCAGCTAACTGCTTGACTTCGCCAATGTGCTGGGGTCCGGGTTGTCTTTCCTCTTTGACATATTCGATTTGTGGAACATCTTCTACGAGTTGGACAATCTGTTCTCCGGTCAGCGGTGCGTAACTATCGGCGTTCTGCACCATAATCGGTCCATCAAAGACCTCACCAAGCCGTTTGAACATATCTATTGCTGTCGCCGCGTTGGTTCGTGCGGGTGCCATAGCGATTATCGAATCCACCGCTGCCTGCTGCGCGGCCCTTGCGTAGAGCAGCGTCTGCGGTACGGATATGCCAGAGCATCCAAAAACTAGTGGTAGCCTGCCGTTGACTGTTTCGAGAACTGCGTCCAAATTGCGGATTCGTTCCTCCTCGCCGAGGAAGTAGAACTCCCCCACCATGACGGGCCACACAATTCCGTGCTGCCCTGACTCACAGCAGAAGTTCGCGGCAGCTTGTAGATCTGTGGTGTGGATTTCTAAGTCCTCTGTGTAGGGCGTGGGAAGCAGACCAAAAACACCTTTCATCGGATCAAATTTTGTCATGTACGAATTCCTCCGTTTGTTATTTTTACGCAAGCTGCTAGTTATAGGGACCGTTGCAAACCGGGGGGAGAATCCCTCCCCGCTCGCAGTGGATTGACAAATCCACTGCAAACCCTCGTCCCAAATGGCTTGGATATGTCTATCCAAGCCGAGCGGGTTTGGCAACTAGCAACTTA
>JAJECO010000016.1 GCA_022822005.1 Candidatus Poribacteria bacterium | reverse complement strand
TAATACTTCTTTTGTTTCTGGCGGTTCCCCCTCTAACTCATTTAGGTATCTTCCGATTTTGTGGTGCGTTTTTTCAGGATACGCACCATCGGTTATACGGAGCACCTCAAAACCTTTAATTTCACCGTTAGCGTTCCAAGGTTTTTGGAGTAACCAGCTTTCCAATCCAGAAACAATGCTTTGTTTATTCGCACCCCTAGCGAGCATATTTGCCTGTATGATTTTTTGCCCAATCGGTAAGAGCTCAATACCTTCAGCGTGATAACCCAAACCGGAACAAACAAACAGAGCTGTCCCCGCGCCCGCAAAAGGATCGAGTATTCTCCCCTTCACTACCTTGTACTTATGGAAAAGATACTCCACCAAATCCGCAGAGAAAGCCTCTTTGTATTTGTACCACCTATAGTATGTACGGGTTTTATTCGCTTGGAAACTGACCAGTTTTCTGGTTAAAGCGTTATCAACGACAAGTGTATTGGGAAAATACTCGATTAAGGATTTATCGAGTTCCTCTATTTGTTCCAAAAGCATATCGCCTTGGGTATGTTCGGATCCCTTAATCTCTTGGGCGGCATCAGCAGGCATTCTTCAAATATTTCCTCTTAATATACTCCCACCACCACGGACTCCTGAAGTTCCGAGAGCAGCCGCAAATTCTCAACGCCATCCCACGGATACTGCTCAATGGGTTGCGCCCGTTCCGCTTCATCTCTTTCGAGAAAACGTGGCATGAAAAACTCATGTGTCAGTGTGGTCAGCATCACGCGCCCCGTTTCACCGTAGTCTACGGTTTCTTCTGGATTGTCGGGGTTGACCAATTCAATGACAGCGCGGGGTTGCGGCGGATAGTAGATAATTGCATAATTATCAGTAGGATCAAACGGTTTGCAACACGCCAAGCCCATCAGCGTATTACCATACGTCGGCATAAACTCAACGCCCGGAACCAACTCCTCGCGGGCAAAACGGTGGAATTGAGCATCCATCTCCGTGCCACCGCAAAAGATGCCTTTTATACCAGCTTTTGGCAGGGAGATTTTTTCACACAACGCTTCAAGCAATTTCGGTGTTGTGAACAGGCACTGGATATTATCGTGGGCGCGTAGGATATTCAAGGCTTGATCAATAACGTGATTTTTATAAAGATCCAACTCCTGATGTTTTCCATACTGAATCAGTTTGTTCACCCACCGTGGATCAAGGTCAACGAGGAAGCAGATGCCGCCGCGATGTTGGGCAAGATATTCAACTGCGAGGCGAAGCCTCCTTGGCCCTGTGGGACCGAGCATCAACCAATCGCTACCGGGTGGGAAGCTCTCATCTGGCAAAGTTTGGCTGAACATCTCATAATCGATCTGAAAATCGCGAATGCTGATACGGGTCTTTGGAACACCGGTAGAACCACCTGTCTCGAACACATACACAGGTTGGTCTGCGTAACCTTTGGGAACCCACCGCCGCACCGGTCCGCCGCGCAACCATTCATCCTGAAAATGCCCAAGCAGTTTTAAGTCATCGTAGCTTCCTACTTTCTCGCGGGGATCAAAATCGAGCGTCTCTGCATATTCCAACCAAAATGATGTGCCGGTCTCTGGACTAAAATGCCACTGGACAATTTCACGAACGTGGGCATCAAGCCGATCACGCGCTTCTTCTGCTTTTTTGGATAATGACTCATTCAAGTTGTCCATAGTTGTAGATGTATCCTGTATGATGAGGGGCTTAACCCGCGGGCTTCCAACCGATATCGATACTTGGGTAATCCTCAACGTAACGCTGTAACTTCGGAGGGAGTCCTTCCATGAACCGGTGCGCTGATTCAGGTAATTCCCACGGAATTGAGAGCTTTTCTTGAGTCGGACGGAAAATAAAGCCACATGAAAGACGCGGTTCATCGCCGCCGTGTGGAAAGGCACCGTGATACGTCCGCGCCGCAAAGATGATGAGATCGCCCGGCTCTGTGAAAAGTGGGACTGTGCCCGGCATATCCATCCGATCATACGGCTTCGGTTCTTCGCCTGTTCGGTGAAATGAACGCTGATCCGCCGTGAATTCAAAACCATCAGGCGGTTGCCAGTCAGCCCTATGCGAGTCTGCGATAACTGCAAGTCCCGCTCGGCTCGGATGGGTGCCGTTAAGATAGAACCACATACCGTTGGGCCAATCACCGCGATTCAGCACGTCACCGGAGTGTTTGGGCGGCGGTTCAGAAAAGCCACACCAGTCGGTATGCCACGTTACCGGACCCGATTCAACATTCTTCAATATTGCAGCGGATCGATGGATCGTGAGCGCGTCGGTCCCAAAAATACATCGATTGATATTCAGATAATCTTCATTCTCAAGCAGTGTCCAAAGTGGCTTCGAGTACTCAATGAAAGCGTGCTTAACGCGTGTCTCGCCAAGTCCCAAATCGCTCTCTGGATCGAGAACCTGACTCACGGATTCCTTCAGTTCATCCACATAGTCCGGTGACAACATATTTTTCACAATGGCAAAACCGTGGGCGTCATGGCACGCCTTAATCGCGGTGAGTTCGCCTGCCCCAAACTCGTATCGATAGGGTAGATCGGCAGGTTGAAAGTTATCTTTGCACATTGATTACTCCTCCATCATTCCATAGCAATCGCAAAGAGCGTATTCCGACTCACGATATACAGCACACCGTCTTTTGCTATCGGTGTGGTATAAACCGCGCTCCCCATGTTGGTCTCGAAAATAAGCTCTTTCTCTTTGCCCGCCTTTAAGATGGCGAGATCTCCGTCTTCGTCTCCGATGTATACCTTGCCATCCGCCACGAATGTTGACCCCCAAATCGCAGCAAAGGTGTCATACGTCCAATGATGTTCACCTGTGTTGGCGTCAAGGCAGTAGACGAAGCCGCTCAAATCTGCGATGTAGAGCAAGCCATCGTCAATTGCTGCGGTAGACATCGTGCGGTGGAAATCCTCGTCGCCGCGATGCCAAACGGCGCCGGTCTCGGTGATGTCACCTTCACCCGTTGCGTCAATCACCCAGAGATGTCCCACTCCCTCGCCGTGTTCCGGGTCCTGTCCCACGCTGATATAAACCTTACCCTCCCAGATGACAGGAGTCGAAATGATGTTATTGCGTGTCCCTCTCCCACCCAATTCCCACACCGAATCTTTGGGATTGCAGTCGAACTTCCAGATCAATTTCCCGGTCTCAGGTTCGAGGGAATAGATCCAACCGTCGCCACCGGGAAAAATGACTTGGGGTCTGCCGTTGATTACCCCGTAGGCGGGGTTAGACCATTGACCGTGTAAGATATTTTCGGCAGGAGAGGCATCTTCCCAAACCAGTTCACCGGTATTTTTATTAAGTGCGATAAAGCTCGGCGCAAAAGGGGAAGGAATGTGCACATGTCCTTCGTCAACGCCATTGCTCGTTTCCACAAACAGCAAATCGCCTACACCAATCGGGGAACAGGTGGCGAGATTGTGCGGGAAAACCTCTAACTCCTCAATCATATCGTACTTCCAGATAATGTCTCCATCGATTTCGCTGGTATCGGTTTCTTCCGTGAAAGGACCATCATTTTCACCGTCCATGAAGCCTTCGGTATCAACGCAGACAACTTCAGCGCGATTGGAAATATAGTAAAGCCGGTCATTTTCAATAAAAGGAGTTGAACAGATGCCCTGTTGGGGCCAATCGTTGACACGTCCGGCGGGGAGTTTGGTGTGTGTGGATTGCCAGAGAAATTCTCCGTCCGATTCTCGGAACGCCATGATGACGCCGCGGTCGCCGGTCAGTTTCGGATTTCGTTTCCCTTGATTGTTCGTTCCGACAAACACCTTTCCACCGATGAGGATGGGACCCGCATAGGTCTGTGAACCCAAGGTTGCCCTCCATTTGATGTTTAGTCCAGTTTTTGCGTCCCATTTTACCGGTAGGTTCTTCTCGTCGGAAACAAGGTTACGCGATGGCGTGAATCCCCACATCGCCGTCTCAGCGGCGGCGGGGATTACCGATACTATCAGAACCGTTGAAAGAATGATATAAGCGATGGTATTTGTTCTTGGAATTTGTTTATATCTCATTTTGCTCCTCTATAATTGTGAGTGATTAGTAGCCGTAAATTAAAAATTGTCTAACTGCGTTCCTGTGATTCCGCTCAATTTTCCGTCGTGAAGTCTGTATTTATCATTGAGATCTGTACAATCGTGGTCAGAATATGTTTCCAACACCTTTACGCACCAAGCAAACAGGGTTCTGAGCGAACCGCAGGCATCAGGGCGAGACAGAACATGCTCGATGTCAATCCGAGCAAGAATCCTTTCACCGTCATCAATCTCCCTAAAAGCAGGATACATTTGTCTAAGATCGCTTTTAGGGTTACGAATTGTTTCTACATCATCTTCATAATCTGGCAAGGAGGTTTCCAAGACAGCGTTAATTGCTTGCGCGTCAGCGAAGTAGTACGCCTCAAGCATATTCACCAGAAAATGCACAGATGCCCGATGCTTCAAGGTGTTTAAGACTGTATCAAGTACCGTTCGATAGAGATTAAAAACCTCTAGTGCCTGGTCCCTGCGACTATACTCCAGATCGTCGATTAGAAGGACAAAGTGGCATCTGCTGCGGTTCACATAACCTCTTGCTGGCAACCCGATTTCTAATTCATCCTTCCTTTCAATCATCTGATCGGTGCCCACCACTGTGCGATTTTGTCCCGTTGATGTTTTTGGACTGCGCTGGTCGATTTTCCGAATAACTTCAAAGTGACAAATCTTGCTTGCCATCAACGACCTAAATAACTTTGGCAGATGTTCTCGTTCGGTGTCCCCTGTGACGATTACGCCGAAGTGGAAATAAGCGCATCGCGGGGATTCGGTAGATACTGTGTCCGGTGCACTCATTCAGCCTTCTCTTGGGTGTAGGGAGCACTTTGTGGAGCGATTGCTTCAGCCATGTAAAGCGATCCTGTCGCATAGCTTTCCAGCAAATCTTTAATATCCTCCATCTCGCTGACCCGTGTTAGAACCGTCTGACTAGACTCATCCAGGCCTGTTGCCAAAAGATCTTCTAAATCAAATTGACTGATCAGAACCGGGGAATGTGTCGCGATGAAAACCTGCTTGTTCCATTCCTTTGTGGCGTGCTTGACCGCTTCCGCAAAAACAGAGATAGCGTAAGGGTGAAGCGAGGTTTCCGGCTCATCGAATACAATTAGTGAGTCCTGATCCGTTCCCTCAGAAAATAGAGCCGTTAAGTGGATAAGCATTTGCAGATGACCTTCTGACATGGCTAATACTGGAATTGGGTCTTGACGGTCTTTTTCCACGAAGCTAGCGTAGATCGCGTTTGGACCCGTTTGCTCAAACACCAAATCTTTGAAGTTAGGGAAACTTTTTTGCATGAAACTGATAATAGTTGCATAACGTGAATCGATCGCACTTTTACCATGAATGTTTCGCAGCACCGACCATAGATTCCCACAGTCCTCGCGCAACGTGAGATCCATGCCTGACTCCGAACCACGTTGCTTGAGTCCATATAGGTCAATATAGTGAGAGTGATAAAAATGAGCAGAGTTGAGCAGATTTCGAAAGTTGAAAACATCTGGAGGAATAGGTTCCGTTCCTTGCATATACTGAATCAGAGCAAGTTTTTCTGGAAAGGTCAAGCGAGTCCGCACAGGAGGGTTCTCTTCATGATAACAAAAATCGGCCGTATCGTTGCCCATCCTTCGAACTATTAGGGGAACTTCTTTTTTCCTGGGCCATAGAACCTCCCCAGCATACTGTTGAATTTGTCCACGCGAAAATCCTAATAAAAGTACATACCTGGAAAGAACTGTTTCCAATCTGATTGATATAAATTTCGATTTATTAACGCCCTGCCGCAACATGCCAAAACCGTTATTCCGTGTTCTAGCAGCCTCTTCAACGTCTCGGGAAATACAATCTTTGACCAACCGAATTGCTTCCAATAACGTCGATTTTCCTGACCCATTCGGTCCAAACAGAACATTAATCGGGCGCATGTCAATTGAGACATCTGCCAAGCACCGGAAGTTTTTTACCTGTAAACGGGTTAGTTGATTTCCCATAACATCTCCTCAATCTCTCCAAACCTTCAGGTTATCGTAATAGATTTCAGCAGGCGAATAGCCGTAGATACCCGGACTTCCTTCTCGGTTCGGCAGCGGATCTTCGACAGTAATCGTCCATGTCTCAGGTTCCGGCTCACCCTTTGCCCAAACCTTTCCCTTGACATGCGCTGTATCATCGACAATATCCACCGTCATTTTCATGGTGTACCAGACGTTCGGCTCCCACTTAAATTCAATCCACTTTGCCATTCGGAGATCTGATCGCCACGAGAGCACCTGAAGCCGTTGGTGATTGCCCTGCATCTCAAGGGTATAACGATTGGCGATGAGTCCCATATCTGGCATGTTGCGCTTCGGTTTGGTGCCTAACAGATCAACCTGAACGGTGTAATTCTTCATGTTCGGCGGACCGAGGTAGACGTTCGAGCGATGCAAGCCGCGTCGGGCGGGCGGTTTGACCAGAATTTTGTTCCCATCCACCTCACGGACGAAGAATCGGTTTGTTGCACGCACCCAATGCGGCGGACTCTTCCCTTCCTCTATCGACTCAAAATCCTCCTGCCACGGTAACGGCGGAATCACGCGAACCCGTGCGGAGTTGCTTATATCCCCAATCTTTGCCAACACCGTTCCGGCTTGACCGACTGGACTCGATTCAAGAGTCAACTTGCCGCTGTCATCAATTACCCCTGACAATCCATTGAGCGACCATTCGACATCCTTTTTGCTGATGCTCCCTCTGCCTTCATCGGTAAATGCCTGTACACTAAATTGGAGACTGTCTCCCGGCTGAACGAGAATTTCGGTAGGAGTAATCTGTATTGATGCAGGCGCATCGGTAGACATCATCATACCAGCACGATCTGATACAGAGACAGATTGGCTTGAGGCAGAAGATCCCTGAACCCCCAAGCAGTACAGTCCTTCCTCAGTGGTAAAGTAGACCCTCCCGTCAGCAATAGCGGGTGAACCGTAGATCTCCGCGTAGTGGCCGGGTTCCCTTTCAATCTGTATCGTACTCAGCGTTTTGCATTCGCTCTCACCCGGTTGCAGGATGTGGAAGTGTCCGTTGACCTCCGTGACATAGATTTTACCGTCCGCGACAACAGGCGATCCCTTGCCCACTGTGCCGAGGCTATGTGTCCAATGCACCTTCCCGGTTTCGCCATCAAGACAGTGTAAATTCGCCGAGCTATCCACAACATATAGCCGACCGTCAGCTATCGCTGGAGAGCTATAACCCGCCTCGATGCCGTCAACCCGCCAGAGTTCGTGCGTCTTAGTAATATCTCCTGTGCCTGTTCCATCAATGCAGACAACGCGTCCCATCACCGTCGTATCCGTGTTCTCCCGATTGTGGCTTGCGTAAACCCGCGTACCATCTACAACCACCGACGCGTTAAGCGGTCCCTGACTGACTTGGAATCCCCAAATTTTCTCGCCCGTTTGTACATCCATTGCGTACACATGCCCATCTGAATTACCATCAATTAATAACCGACGACCATTTATCTCCGCTACGACAGCGACAGGGTAGGTTGTATCCTTCGGAGGACCACCGGGCTTTGCTGTCCACACCACCTCACCGGTCTTTTTGTCAAAGGCAAAATAACGATGACGCATTGGGGCGTGGCTCCCCCAGCTGGTGTTGAGGAAACTGAGAATCACAAGCTTACCATCAACAACCGGTGTAACAGTTCGTCCGCCGTAGCCCGTGAACCGACCATATTCCTCCGTCAAAGAGTGTGACCAAACCACCTTCCCGTCCTTGTCGAAACAGGCAAACACGCCGCTAATAGTGTGGGCATAAATGTATCCCGTTTCCCTATCGCCAGCTAAACTGGTCCAGCCCAATCGGTTAAAAGGGATGGTGCTGTGAAAGACGTTAAATCGGTGTTCCCAGAGCATATCTCCCGACTCTGCATCAAAACACGCAACCCGTTCCTGTTCAGTGATGTCCATTCCAACGCGCCCGATGACATAAACCCGACTGTTCAGAACGATTGGCGTCGAACGCCCCATAAAATCGGCTTTCCAAAGTAAGTTTTCACCCTCCAGCGACCAGTTTGAAATTAACCCAGTTTCTGAGGACGAACCGGTCTGATTTGGACCCCGCCAACTTGCCCAATCTGAGGCAAATGCGCCGTTAAAGCCTATCAAGCAAACACACAGATTTGCCCCTATCAACAGATACAGAATTGTTTTAAGCGTAACCCGATTTCGCATCCAGATCTCCTATATTGTCCTGTAATGTGCTCATGACCCCAAAGTATATTAGTTATAGGGTTAGACTATCTACCGCTTAGAATGATTATGTAACACCTAAAATTATATCTCCGCTGTGATAATACGCCGAGAACATTTTATGTTAAGGTGGCCTGCGAAGTCAATCAAAAACTTACCCACCTCCCGTTTACAAAGAGCTGATCTGACTTCGACAGTTCTGGAGCAGAATTATGCCCTGAGTTCTGATAAAATAATGGAGACATAATTTGAATTGTATTGTAAAATATGATGCTATAGACATATGCTCATGGTCGTAGGTCGGGTTGAATGAGCCTTGAGTCTTCATAAATCCGTAACGGGTTCCGCTACCACACATGTTTGATGCCTCACGAAGGAGTATGCCATGATTCGCGTGATTAAGCCAGAGGGGTTCGGTAATATCCAGTTGGAAGATATACCAATCCCTGAGATAAACAGTCGTCAAGTTTTGGTGAAGACCCACACTACACTGATTAGCCGCGGTTCTGAACTGTTTCGTCGTTATATTATGGAGGAAGCAATCCCTCCATCGATGATGGGATATTCCCTCACGGGTGTTGTTGAGCAGGTTGGATCTGCGGTCACAGAGTATCAGGTCGGACAACGGGTCATGGTGGTAGCGCCGCACGCCGAATACGCCGTCGGAGAGGTCGATGCCAGCGTGGATGGCCGGGTCGTGCCGCTCGCGGATGACATCTCCTTTGAAGAGGGGACATTCCTGCCGCTCTCAATTAGTTCGATCGCTTGGGCTGATTCATCAGGCGTCCAAGAAGGGGATACTGTTGTCATTCTTGGGCAAGGCATCGTGGGAAGTCTAATGATGCAGGTCCTCCGCGGATATGGCCCCGACCGCATCATCACAGTCGATGCAGTATCACTCCGTTGTCAACTATCTTCTGAATTGGGGGCGGACGCTGTCATCAATGCTGCCAAAGAAGACCCTGTCGAAGCGGTGCAGCGCTTAACCGATGGGAACGGTGCAGACCTTGTGATTGACTGTGTCGGCGGTCACGCCGGCGTCAAGTCGTTCGAGCAGGCACAAGACATGGTGCGCACGAAAGGGACCATCCAGTTGATCGCGTTATACCAAGGTGCGCCCCTGCCGTTATATTCATCAAAGATCATGAGCAAGCGACTTGTGGCGGGCGTCCTTACCGACGAACCGCGCGGAGAAATTGCCCTGCGTGCAATGGAGAAAATCCGTGCAGAGGAAATCCAAGCAGCCCAAATGATTAGCCGTAGTTTCCCCTATAAGAGTGCAAAAGAAGCTTTCGACTTCTTGTGGGAACATCCGGACGAAGCGCTCGCCGTTCAACTGATCTGGCAGTAAGCCCCCCACTTACGCCTCAACCCCAGCAAACTTCGTCATCGACTCATATTATGGTGAACAATATAAATATGTAGACGTTCACCAATAGTGCTCCTCATCGAAGCCTCATGAAGTCCCCTTGAGTTTCCCAAGTCCCCCTGACAAGGGGGATTTAGGGGGTTGGTTGTATGTCTAAAGTGTATAAGTAATTTAAAATAGAATTCACCATAAGAGATCGTAAACCGCACTGTTTTCACGTTTTACGCTTCACGTTTCACGACCCGTTTCACGAAAGAATCACATAGTGGATTCTAAAAATAAATGGACACTTTCGCTCCCCATGTTTGGTAGGCGCTGTTTCCAACTGCGCCGGTACAGAGTGTCCAATTAATTCTAAACTTTACTAACAGATGCTCAACTACATTATACGCCGCACGCTTTACGCCATCCCGATCCTCATCGGGGTCAACCTGATCACCTTCGTGCTCTTTTTCATCGTCAACTCGCCCGACGACATGGCACGAAAAATTCTTGGGGAAAGGAATATTACCCAAGGCGATGTAGACCACTGGAAGCGGGATCGTGGCTATCATCTTCCGCTGTTTTTCAACGCCGAAGAATCTGGGGCGTCAGCGTTCACGCAAACAATCTTTGCCCAGAAAGCCATGCGGTTATTCCTCTTCGATTTCGGCAAGTCAGATCGAAACAACATGGACATCGGTTATCAGATTTCCCGTAGGATGTGGGCAAGCCTCGCTATCGCTATACCGACATTTATCATAGGCTTGCTCGTCAACATCACCTGCTCAATGATTATTGCATACTATCGCGCGACCTATGTCGATTTCTGGGGGACCATTGTCGCTGTAATTCTGATGTCAATCTCCACACTCTTTTATATCATCGCTGGGCAGTGGCTATTTGGCAAAATGCTCCGTCTATTTCCGATCTCCGGCTATGATACCGGCGTGAATATGCTCAAGTTTGTTTTTCTGCCCGCAGTCATCGGTGTCATCAGCGGCATCGGCACCGGCGTCCGTTTCTACCGCACTATTTTCCTTGAAGAAGTAAATCGAGATTATGTGCGGACCGCACGTGCGAAAGGGGTCGGCGAGAGCGCTGTGCTGTTCAAGCATGCCTTAAAGAATGCAATGATCCCTATCTTGACAAATGTTGTATTAGCAATCCCATTTCTCTTCATAGGTAGCCTCGTGATGGAGAACTTTTTCTCAATTCCTGGGCTGGGTAGTTTTACGATTGATGCCATCAACGCACAAGATTTCGCGATTGTCCGCAGCATGGTCTATCTGGGATCGGTGCTGTATATCGTGGGCTTACTGTTGACGGACATCAGTTATACGCTCGTTGATCCCCGAATCCGATTACAGTAACTAATGGTGAATTGGAGATATAAGTAGACCAATATCTCGACCTGCGCGCAGTCTCCCAAGTCCCCCTGACAAGGGGGATTTAGGGGGTTGACTGTGGATCGGGAGTCTACAAGTAATCCTGAAATCTATGAACAAAGAGTGGAAAGGTCAGAAAAGTTGAAAACGAACACTAACCATCATTTGCAACGGATAGCTGTAGCCTGGATCTGCATACTTCTGTCCATTCAAGCTTTATGGATTCCCACACCTATCTTCGCTCAATCCCCGAATTCCCCGGTTACCTTCAAAGATGTTACGGCATCCGCAGGGATCAGTTTTGTCCACTCAGCAGGGAAACGTTCCTCTCTGCTACCCGAAGATGTCGGTTCCGGCGCAGCCTTCGCAGACTATGATAATGATGGTGACATTGACCTGTACGTGGTCAATAACCCCGGTCCGATCAACGCCGAAATAACGGAGGCATCGCCGGGCAATGTACTCTATCGTAACGATGGAGATGGTACATTTACTGATGTCACCGTGGAGACGGGTGTCGGTGACCGTGGCTACGGCATGGGCTGTGTTTTTGGTGATTACGACAACGATGGCGATCTCGACCTTTATGTCACGAACTATGGACCGAATGTGCTGTATCGCAACAACGGAGATGGCACCTTCACCGATGTCACTGCGGAAGCGGGGGTCGGTGAGACACGATGGGGAACGGGCGCAGCATTTGCCGATTACGACAACGATGGCGATCTTGACCTCTATGTTCCCAACTACATCGACCACGATCTCAATAAATTAGCAGAGGCCCAAAAGGTCTCGCAGCAGTATGGACAGTCCGTGCCACGCATCTTGAACCCGCACTCCTTCGATCCGCAGGACAATGTGATGTATCGGAACAACGGGGATGGCACGTTCACCGATGTCACCGCAGAACTGGGCGTCGAATCCCACGGCGGACGCAGCTTGCAGGTAATCTTTACAGACTTCGATCTTGATGGAGATCTTGAACTCTACGTTGCGAACGACCTCTCTCCCAACTTTCTGTATCGCAACAACGGCGATGGCACATTCACGGATGTGAGTGATGCGTCGTGGGCGGCGGATTTTCGTGGGTCCATGGGGCTTGCAACGGGCGACTACGATGGCGACGGGGATCTCGACCTTTTTATGAGCCACTGGATCGAACAGGAGAACGCACTATACAGCAACATGTGGAAAGAAGAGGGAACAATTGCGGGAACCCCCTCGAAAGCGCAAGGAATACAGCCCATCCACCTCGTTGATGACTCCTACGGTGCCTCGCTCGGCGAAGAAAGCCTTAAATATGTAGGATGGGGAACAGATCTGTTCGACTACGATAACGATGGCGACCTCGATATCTTCGTTGCTAACGGCCACACGTTCCAATATCTCGATAATTACGACCTGCTTATCCCGCAGAAAGATCAGTTTTTTCGTTATGATGGCGATGGGGTTTTCACCGATGTGTCTGCAGCGGCTGGGATTGCCGCACTGCCCTACCGAGTGGGACGTGGCGTCGCTTTTGGGGACTACGACAGCGATGGCGATGTCGATATGTTTATCGTCAACAACCACGGGCCCGCAGTTTTACTCCGAAACGAAGGGGGCAATCGCAACAACTGGCTGCATGTCAAGCTAATTGGCAAAAAAGGCAACCGTGATGCCATCGGGGCAAGGATTCGGATCAAAGTGGGAGATCGGATACAGCTACGCGAAATCAACGCCGGTGCAAGCTATCTATCCTTTAACAGCTTGACCGCTGAATTCGGTCTCGCGCAGGAAACGGCGGTCGATTGGATTGAGGTGATCTGGCCCGGCGGCGATACCGAGCGCTTTACTGGTATAGGTATAAATAAGTGGGTGGTGCTAACAAAAGGAAGTGGAACCTGAAAGTTCATCGAAAGAGTGATTCCGTCACTGAACCAGCTTAAAGACGAAAAACAGAATAGATAAAATTATAACCAATTTGATGGCATTCACCAAACATCCCCTGTAGCTAGGCTGCTCTAAATCGTGAGGGTTAGGGGGGTAAAAGTCTGTGCGATTCTGCGTATTGACATTGCATTATCGGTTAGATTCCGATTCAGTGAGTTTGCCGCTGCATACCTAACCTTAACTGCATCGCTGGAAACGGCGGGGTAGGCAGCAAAGGGACGAGGCGCATGGCTTGCAGGGAAGCAGACCCTGTAAGTTGTCACGTCAGGTAAAGTATAGCATGGCTAAGGAAGTTGAACTATCGTAACGTAAGTTGCTAGTCGTCCAACTCGCTGGGCTTGGATAGACATATCCAAGTCATCTGTGCATGTTTACAGTGGATTTGTCAATCCACTGCGAGCCGTAATGGGCTTTATTTATGGTGAGCGATATAAATATGTAGACGTTCACCAATAGTGCTCCTTATCGAAGCCTCATCAAGTCCCCCTGACAAGTGGTACATCCCGCCTGTCCCGATTCATCGGGGATTCATCGGGGATTTTCGGGGGGGATTTAGGGGGTTGGCTGTGCATTGAAGGTGTATGAGTAATTGTAGATTTCACCATAATCTCCTTGCTGTTATCGTTGAAACCTATTTACGCTCCCTCCGCCAGATCGTCACCACCGCCGGAATCGTTCCAACAATCAGAAACCCGATCGCACCCCAGATGGGCCAAAGTACAGGTTCATTCCAGCCTGCCTGTCGTTGAGCGCGTAACGCACTGTCAATGCGCTTGTATTTGAGAGTATTGTACCCCGTAGTATTCGGCTTCCCGTTTTTCAACCATTCGTGATAAAGTCCAAAATTGACACGATGATAGGCAAATACCCAAGGCGCATCGCGTTGGAGAATTAACTTCATCCGGCGAATAATCTCCAGTCGCTCAGGCGAGTTGTCCATGTTTTGCATCTGATCAAACAGCTGATTGTATTCCGGATTGTCGTAATTGGAGACGTTCTCACCATCAAATTTGGCTTTGCTATTTGGTCCATAGAGCAGAAAGAGAAAATTCTCTGGATCCGGGTAGTCTGCATGCCAACCCCACATCAGGATTTGTGAACTTCCATTTCTCGCCTTCTCTCTAAAGCGGTTATAGTCCGTCGTTCGAACCTCCAACGTAATGCCGATCAGTTCAAACCGCTTGCGCACCCAATTCAGGAAAGAGGTCGCTTGAGGACCAGTCCGATAGTTGTCAAAATAAAGGATGAGCGGATTGCCATTTTTGTCCTGACCACCAGGGTATCCCGCTTCAGCGAGGAGTTGACGTGCCTCTTCCAACGGTTTGCGAGTCGCGCCCTGTTTCGCATCCCAATTGTAGACATACGGATTGATACCGATTTTGCCCTCCTCATATCCAAAGATACCGGGCGGGATCGGATTGTGTGAAGGGATACCGCGTCCATTGAGAAAAATCTCAACGTATTCCTCGTAGTCCATCGCTATCGAAATTGCCTGACGGAGTTTCTGCCGATCTTCGGCATAGCCACCAACCACGTTGTCAATCATATTGAACGCGAAGTATATGGTGGTCACATCTACGTTTGTTTCCAGCACAATATTTCGGGACCGCAGCAGTTCGCTCGTCCGCGGATCACCGGTATCAGAAAACGTAATCGCCTGATCAAAGGTATCTGAGGAGATGCTTGAGGCATCGTAATAGCCTTGCAGGAACTTAGTCCAGCGGGGGATATATTCCTTTTCCAATTTGTAGGTCGCTTTAGGAATCAGCGGCAATCTTGCACCCGCATCAGCGAGCAATCCTGCTGCCCTATCACCGGCTTCCCCTTCCGTGGGATACAATTCCGTGTGAAAATTCTCGTTCTGGACGAGGATAATCTCCTTGTGCGGCTTGAAGGTTTCAAGACGGTAGGGACCCGTCCCGACTGGAAACCGATCAATTGTGATGTTCCGGTTTTTCAGAGCGCTCTGCCCATAGAAGTCAATAGCTTCCGCCGGCATCGGTGCGAAAAAAGGCATCGCGAGCCAGTAGATAAATTGTGGATATTTGGTCTTGAGAGTGATCTGGTAGGTGTAACGATCAATAACCTCGACACCCGGAAATGCGAAGGCATCTATACCCAACGAGATGGGATTCTCCCGTTCATCGGTAGCTTGGTTATAAGTGGCTCCCCCTGCATCTCGCCGTTTCTTGCGCTCTGCCTCCAGTGCATCGCGTAATACTTTTGCATACTCATCCATACCCAGTATATAATTGTCTAACAGGCTCAAGATAGGGCAGCCGACCCTCGGATCTGCCATCCGCTTTATCTGATAAGCATAATCAGCAGCGATCAATTCTCGCGAGCCCGCTTCAGCGAAGTCGCTTACTTCGTAGATCCCTTTTACATCATCACTTCTCAGTGTGTGGTAGCGAAGTTTCCCAGCCTCGTCCCTCGCAAAGCACGGGTGACGTTGGTATTGGATCCCGGGACGGATACGAATCTCATACACCGTCTTTGCAACATGATCAGGAGGAACGTCGTCCGGCAGCGGATTTCCTTCGGCGTCAAAATAACGCGGCTTCGGCACAGATTCAGCCGTTAGCGGGATCAGTTCGTATGGGCGCTTGAGATAGTGATATTGGAGCGGGGGTTCGTAAATCTGTTGGATGAAGCGGTATTCACCTGAACTATATGAAATTGCTGGGTCCAGATGTTTCGGTTCCTCCGAAAAGGTGCTATAGTAAATTTCCTCCGTCTGTTCTGAAGGCGGATAGGGATTGTTGGGAATACACCCTGCTCCCCAAAGAACAAGGATAATAAGCCAAAATCGATTCAAAATGCGTTGGAACCTATGTCGTGTCATACAGTGCCTCTCGCCCAGTTTCCAAAGCCCCCTGCCAAGGAGGATTTTCTGTAGGGGCAATCCTTGTGGTTGCCTTTCTGTGGGAAGTCCCCTCCTGCCCTCGCCCCTGGTCACGGAACGGACTGTCCCGCCTGCCTGCTCTCGGCTTGTCGGAGTCCCCCTGGTCTCGGTACGGACGATGCATCGGGGATTTATCGGAGAGGATTTAGGGGGGTAGCCGTGCATTGGGAATATCTAAGTAATCCTAAAATCTGCTACGGTTAAGTTGACAGAATATCTGTGCTTCCGCGATTCTGTCAATAAAAAAGTAGAATCAGATGAAATTCATTACCGGTGAATGAAATCCTGAAAATGCTTGAACCAATTAGATGATTGTGATATACTGCTATAATAACTTTAGGATTATCTGTCATGTTTTTTGAAGGTAAAGCGCAATCGATAACTGTCAATCAGGAGGATACATATCGATTATGGCTGGCGAGGCTTTAGGTTTAGTTGAAACGAGAGGGCTTGTTGGAAGTATCGAAGCCGCTGACGCGATGGTCAAAGCCGCAAATGTTCAACTTATCGGCTATGAAAAGATTGGTGGCGGATATGTCACAGTCATGGTTCGTGGTGATGTCGGTGCTGTCAAAGCTGCCACAGATGCCGGGGCAGAAGCAGCCTCACGCGTCGGAGAGGTTGTGTCCGTCCACGTTATCCCACGACCGCATGCGGATGTTGAATCGGTTCTACCCGTCCAAGAACAGCCCGATGACAACACGCTAACGATTGATATCGCCAACGACGCTGCGAATTGATGGAGTTAGGAAAGATCGCGGATGAATGATAAGGCACTCATTGAACTGGTCACTCATAAAGTGCTTGAACAGTTAACACGGGACGAAGAACCCTGCGGTGGATGTGCCCTGCGAACTTGTGAGGCTGGGAACCGCGCCTGTGACGCTGTCGTTCAACAGCAGAAAATTCCCGTGGGTGTCTCAGCACGACATGCGCATGTAACTCAGGAACACTTGGAGGTTCTGTACGGCGAAGGACATCAATTGACGTCCCACGCGCCTCTATACCAGCCCGAGGCATTTGCCGCGAAGGAGACATTAACCGTTGTTGGGCGACGGATGCAAGCAATCGAGGGACTTCGGATTCTCGGACCCGTCAGAGATTATTCTCAAGTCGAGCTTGCCCAGACCGATGCCATTCGCCTAGGGCTGAATCCACCCATTCGCGATTCGGGTGATCTCGCCGGTTCAGAGTCGATTGTATTGGTCGGTCCCAAAGGGTCTGTTCACCTACAGGAAGGTGCAATCTGTGCAACGCGGCATATTCACATGACCCCCCAAGATGCGGAAAACTGGGGGATACGTGAAGGGGACCTCTTAACAGTGCATATTCCCGGCGAGCGAGCGCTGACCTTTGAAAACATCCATCCGAAAATATCATTAAGTTATGTGCCGCAGATGCACCTTGACACGGATGACGCTAATGCTGCCGGTTTGCAGGGAGGAGAGGGCGTCGAGCTGCTGAGAGATTAGGGGTATCTAAGTGAGGTTCAGTCCAGAAATCATTCGGAGGATTGAAGCAGAAATTGCGAAAGCGCTTGAACACCAAGAAACCATCTTGACTGTTTCCCAATCCGATAAACGGGTTCTGGTGATATTCGATGCCGCTCAAATCGATCTTACACTTCCGCTGGCACAACTCGATAAATGCCTCCAAGGTGGCTATGTTGTTACAGCGATTGTATCAGATATAGCGGCTAAACTCTTAGATATCTCACGTATTCGATCTACATGCGGGAATGAGCAAGTTTTCATAGCGAGTGAAATTACGAACCTTCAACCTTTTACCCAAGGGTTCTCCGCAATCGTTGTTCCCACGCTATCGTATGCGATAGCAGCGAAACTAAGTTTGGGCTTGGCAGATACGCCGTGCGCTTACCTCCTGTTCCAAGCGTTGGTTCGCAAGAATAAGGTGCTCGCAACAGTTGATGGCTTTGGGGGCTCAGAGCAATCTGAAACCCCACCCGATATTTCAAAGTTGAGGCAAAATTACATCGAAACGTTGTCGGAGTTCGGTATCCAATTTGTTGCTATGGATCGACTTGCTGAGATGATTTTAAGCGACGGCATACATCGTTTTAATCAGCTTGACGCAAGGGGTGGGCGAAACATTATTACCGCTTCGGTAATCGCCGAACTTCCACCAGATGTGCGCGAATTTCGTTACGCGAATCCGGCGATTATCACGCCGCTCGCACGAGATTTGGCAGCCCGAAAGGGAATTCGGCTCGTGGTGATGGACTAAAAAATCAATATCTGGTATCGCTTTTGCCACAGCTGCGTATCGCTATTGCTACGATTTTCACTCAACAGGTGCCGTATCCTTTCCTATTATAGGCGATTCAGTGGTTAAATCAATGGTGGCATCTAACTTGCTACTGATACACATCACGAAATCTATTGGTGGATAACGTCAAGTTCGCTCATGTCGGCTGATTGGCATGAGCGAACTCCTTAGTATCATGTGAACGAGTCAAGAAAATCCGCTTTGTTAAATGCACCCAAAAGGAGGGGTTGCAATGAAACTCCAGGTTCCGTTCTCCATATGCCTACTGCTAACAATTCTGCTACTGATACTTATGCCCCATGCCGCTCCGGCGCAGTATGATTACGACTATTTTTCGGATCGACTCAGTCGTGAACACCGAGATGCAGGCGATGTTGAGGATTGGATCGAGCGCGGCAATGCGACCGTCACCGCCAGCCCTCGTTTTGAAAGTGGGGTCCGCCTGACAGCTTGGGCAAATGAATCTGAAAACGCGGAGAGCTACGAATTTGCAATAGCCAGTGCAATCTATCTCTTCGAAATCCCGCGACGGGCTCAGTATGTTGAGATTTTGGTGCGCTACCGAGGTGAACCCCACCGGGCTGATTTTGATCACGAAGACATCGCGGGCCGTGTCTGGATTCGTAATACCAAACGTGAATATTCCCGCAGGCAGTATGATAATAGCGGCGAAGAAGAAACCCTGTACGGCGATACCTTCTTTTTGCGTGCAAAACGTCGCTCAGAGACCATAAAAGTGGCGACAGCAGGACGGGTTGAAAACGGCATCCTTGAAATGCACATTGTCGCCGAAAATGGTGAGCAGCTTGATATCGAATATGTTGATGTTGCAACCTATCAAAGACAGCCGGATGTTCGTGTTATACACCGCTATGCTCGGGATTACCACTGGAAGCCTTGGAATCGATATACCTATCTCTATTTTTATGATGGTCCCTTCTACTACTGCACAGATTTAGGTTACTACATTCGATGGAGCTATCCAGTTTATGACCATCACTACGTCACGATTCGTCGCACCTATGGCACCTACCTCCACGACTACTATCGTCGTTACCCGCGTCGGTACCACCGAAATTCCTACTATCACGCAGGCGTCCATGTTGTTGATAAATCTCCTAAAACGCAACGGTTGAACCGCTGGACGGATGCGCATGAAACTACCCGCCGCGAATATTCGCGGAGCCGATTGTCAGTGACTACATCCAAAACGAACAGAACCAATGTGCGTACCCGGGTGCGCTCCCTTATCACAGAACACCGTCAGACACCGGTTCGTACAGATAAAGCTATCCAGCGGTCGGCGGTTTCTCGAAAACGGGGACTTCGCGACACAAGACGTGAACCAAACACAGCCATAGAGCAGCAGCGCAATAACCAGCGACCCTCGCGTGATGTATCCTCCCGATCCTACCGCGCAACCCAACAGATCCAAAAACGTAAACGCTTAAGTACAGTTGAGAGAGAACCCCGCTCTAATGTACAATCTCGTAATGTCCCGCCTCAGGCCCGCCAGTATGATCGCTATCGGTTTGCGCCAAAGAATCAGCGTTCATCGGACAATGACAATGAGGTGTCGACCCGGTCAAACGCAGAACGACGAACGCGCCTTTATAACCGAACCCAGTCTTCGAGAAGTAGACTGAGTACACCACCTTCACGCAGCCGATCCTCAACCGTCAAACAGAGGACAGAAACACGCAGCCGGGTCAAGCAATCCAGGTCTCGTTCATCTACATCTCGTTCATCTACCGCGACTACCCCACGTACGCAAAGACCGACAACTAAGCAAACGACGTCGAGTTCAAGCAGCAAAGATGACGATGATGAAAAACGGGAACGTAGTCGCACTACCACAAGAACCCAAACACGTAGTCGAAGAAAATAGTGCTAACTTGCAACGAAAATAAACAGTTAGGGAGAAGTGTGTTCCTTAGCTGTTTTTTTTGTTGACAAGACTTTCGCGTTTTGCTATCATACGCCTTGGAAAAGAGGTGTAGGAATTTGACCGGATCTTTAGTGAAGTTATTGGGGGGTGTACTGTTCATCCTCGTTCTGTGTCTGTTTTCGCGGGGGCAACTCAGTGCTGCGCAGCCAGATGGGAATCTGCGTCTTGTGTCGCCAGTAGGTGCCATAGCCCGTTCTGCAGTCGTGCCCGGTTGGGGTCAGTTTCACGCCCATAACCGTTTGCTGGGTGCCACATCCTTCGTCGGAACAAGCGGACTCCTTGTTGGTGCGTTGATTACTCACCAATCCTTCCGAGATGTCTACGACAATCAGTATGTGCCCGTTGCCTTACAAGACCCTAAGTCTCCAGAAGCGCTTTTTCAATACAATCGGGCGAATCAACGCTATAAGTTGCGACAGTTCTTTCTCTTCGCTGCAGCGGGGGTATGGGCCTATAGCTTGATTGATTCCTATGTTGGAGCGAATCTGTACAATGCAGAGGCAAAGGCGAATCAGATTATTGATGAGATGAAGCAGATCGAAGAGTTGAACTTACAGCTTGATGTAACTCCAACACAACTTCAACTGGATATCGTCAAATTCTTTTGAAAGTCTAGTAAACACAGCAATTCCTTATGGAGGAAGTTCAGCCATGTTAAAAGTATTTGCCAAAATTACTGGGCTATTGCTCGTTTTTAGTTTGCTTGCAAGTTGTGGCGATGTAAGTAGCGTTACCAAAGTTCAGTCAAAGGAGCTTGTCCTAATTAACCAAGTTCTGAAAAACTGGCGTGAAGGATATCAGAGCGAAGACCTTGATAGGTATATGAGTGCGTTTTGGGAAGATGGGTTTCTTTACGTTTCAGATATGGGAACTGATGCTGATAAGACGGATGACGTTATATTCGACGATATCCGGGACGAAAGGGATTCCGCGCAACGCGTTTTTGCCAGATTCCAGGATATTGAGATCGAGTTGTCCGAACCGCCCGAAATACAACTGAATGCAGACAGGACACGAGCGGAAGTCAAAAATCATTATCGGATCCAAGGATTTGTCGCGGATGGCGATTCACTCGAAGGGGGATTTACCGGCTGGTTCGCAGAAGGGAATAATATCTTTACCTTTGAGTTGAGAACCAGTAAGGATTCCGATACACAAGAATGGCGCATCACTGAATGGAGAGATGAAGCGTATAGCGAAGAGCAGATTAGAGCCGCTAACAACTTGCAGTAATCTCTCAATGCGGTCATACGACTTCTGTTCTTGATGCCCCTTTTTCACCATTTGATGCAGATTCTATTCTCGTAATGGGGACCATGGTCCCATAGGCTCGCGCCACAGGCTCTTCGGCACGACCTTTTAACGGCCCGAGTTTTTACTAAATCTTGGGTTCTGCAATTTTACAGTTGCCAACATTGATGTGGCTGCAACCGTAGTGCTGATCCAACCGGTATTTAACCTGCCTCTGTTTTACACCAGCCTTTTTCGATGTTTTTTGTCCGGTAGTGTGGGTTACAACCAAAAGTAACAGCGACCAACACTTTTGCTCAAAATCTCGAAATGACTGATTTTCTAACTGAACCCTTGCTGCGCTTAGTAAAAGATTTCCTAAGAATAGGGAAAAGCCGCTCAGTATAACGGATTCGACCCATTTTTGCGCTAACTCCGGTGCATCGCAATTATTTTAAGAAAAAAGTCTTGACAGAAAATTGCAGAAGTGTTATCTTAGAGATTACTTTTTTTCAGAAGCAGAACTTCATTGAGAAAAAAAGCATCAACTGAATAGCGGCAGTAACAAAGATAGGAAACATGAATACCGTCCAAGTCAAGCATGTGGATCCTCCCGCTTACCGAATGAGCAATGGCTTAATCTGAATCAGCACTTAATTGAATGTTAGTTGTTACATGCCAACTGCTTTCAGATGCTTGTATCCCCCTAAATTGGGCCACAAGCATTAACCTAATGCCGCTGGAACTTAACGCCAGCAGAGAAAACGTAAAAACCGGTTTTGCACCGAACCTGGGTAATTAAATAGTTGCGTATTGCTAATGAATCCTTGCAAAAGGAGGTTGCGATATGTTCCACCACTGACGCAAGTTAAGATAGGAGATGGGTTGGTAGACGGTCACAAACTCCGAAACCGTGATTGATTCGACTCTCCTATTTCGACTTGATGCTTGGATGAACGTTATTATGGACGTTTTATATCCTCACTTTTACGTCAAATGTAATTTATGATTTCCTCAAGGAGGCAAATGAAAGTAATGAAGTTTTTCAAACGATCACCTGATTTTCTGTTGATTATGGCGGGGCTGATCGGTTGTTTCGTACTCTACGGGTGCGGCGCAACAAGCCTTGGACCACAGGAACCGCTCCTACCAACGGTTGAAGGACAAGCTAACTTCTCCGACCGGTTCCAATTGGAAGAAGAACCCCAGTTCTTCTATGACCTGTTTGGTAGGGAACTCCTCGAAGGTAACGAAGTCTACAACTATCGCGAGGAGAAACAATTCGACCAAAACGGAGAACTGATTGTCGGTTGGACCGGTCAGCTTGATAGCGAAAGATTTTCCGCCCAGTTGGACCGCCAGATTCTAACCGAAGATAATTTCCGTGGCAGATTTACGCAGTTCGTCATTGGGGACGATATGCGTATTAAGCCTCAAACCTTATTCCCTAACCGGTATGTCATCTACAAAACCGAATTTGATGGCTTCCGATGGGACATCTCCTTCTCGCAAGAACGTCACCTCTTCACACTGTTGAACTCTCGTATTTCTAACCCGGTGAAGCTCTCTGACGCGGCGGCAAACCTCGCACCAACACTCGGGCGCCGTAACGGTCTGAGCGATGATGTTGGGCTCCGCCATATTGAGAACGCACGTTTAATCGGATTTCGGGCACAAGGGTTGCTCGGTGACGTATTCCGTGTAGGTCTCACCTATGTCAATCTCCACAAAGAACACCCGGAACGGGTTGAAAACCCCATCTTTGGTGGATCAGTTGCTAATACGCCCCCAGAGCGTATCGTTGTTGTCTTCCGTGATGATTCTCCAGAAGATAACAATTATGGTGGCTTAGCACATGACCTCGAAAGAGATTTCCAAGCCTCGAAGATTCAAGGTGGTGTTGGGGCCGCTGTCAGGGGGATGAAAGTCCACGTTACCACGCAAGCGCTTTCCGGATCCCCTGCTGATGGTCCAGACCGTCCAGCTGGTCCCGAAAGGACGCAGACTATCACAGTCTTTATCGACGATATCGTCGCAGTAGAGGGGAGTGCTGATCCGATTGAATCCAGAGACGGACAATGGAAAATTGTCGAAGGGTTCAATAAGATGCAGTACGTGTTCGACCTCACCTCTGAGGAACTACCCAATGGGCCCATTGATCCACGAACAGTGAAGTCAGTTGAGTTCGAAATGACGGTCGCTGGGGACTATAACATCGTCGTCATCGGGTTTAGTGAGGCAAACAGATCGGACGATCCACTTGCAGCTGAATGGATCAAAACCGAAGACGGTCATATCGAGTCGCCGTATCGTGATGTGCTTCAAGCGCCCGGCAACTATGGCCGATCAGATCATTACACCCAGAACAGAAGCAGCTTGCTACATAACCCAAGCGACTGGGAAAATGAAGGCGCATCGCGTACGCTTCGATATCGCTACGGTGCGGCGCGGGCTGGTGTGCTGTATGGTGTTGACCTGGAAGGAACCCTGTTTAATACCTTTATCCGAGCACACTACTCGATTAATGGGAAATTTAAACAGTATCCAACCATTCCCAGAGACCAAATCGGTTTCAGTCGGGTGAATCCTGAAATCGAAGGGTCGAACGTCACTATCGACGAAACAGAGACGACAGATGACGGATTGCCGAACCCCACCTTCGGAGTTCCGCTTGATGCCAACGGCATCCCCACATACTCTGAAGCGGAAGGGGAGCGGTTTGAAGCCAAGCTGAATGGTGATCCGAATGATGACGGAGAGATGGGGCGCGAAACTGCGTGGTTCCTCAATCTAAGACAACGTTACGGCAAACTCTTCCTTGAAGGAACCCTGTACCATATTGATCCGGGTTATACCACTACCTACTATAACTTCGGTGCAAACGATGCAAGAGATGCGACCTACTCTCTTGAACGAACACCCGAATCCGGCGCAGAAGTTCTTCCCTTCGATGAAATTAACTACGCACTCATTGAAGATGATGATGACGACGACGACTGGCCAGACAGCATCGACTTTGACGGCGTTCTGCCGCAAGCCGATGACCGTGACCAGAACGGTATCCTCGATTTCCAAGAAGACTTCCTCATCTTTGAGGCAGACCCTCCGGTTTTTGAAGATCTCGTTGACCTCAACAACAACGGTGTCGTTGATTCATTGGAAGATGATTTTGAGCCGCAGTATGAGTATGGTATTAACCGTGAAGGATATCATGTCACCGCCAGCTATGACTTGCTCGATAACATGACCCTCAAATTGGGTTGGTTAAATGAGAGTGAAGTGTCCAGCAAGCGGCAAAACAATTCAAGATACGCACATCTCACCTTCCAACGTGACGTGCCAGATTTTGGTACAGTCCTGTTCCAGAATCGGTTTGTCCGTGTGGACGATGATATTCCAGATTATTCGATTACCCTGCGTCCGGGCGAGTTAGATGCCACACAGGAATCTGATTTTCTCGATTTCTTCAAAACACGCGTCAATGTGACAAGTCTTCAGTTCCTCTACAGTGCAATTCCAAACCTAACGCTTGAAACCAAGTTCTTGGTCGACTGGCGGAAACAGTTGGGACTCGATGAAGAGGACGCTATTGCGCTCGATTTTCCACAGGATGATCCGAGCCAAGAGAAGGACGACCACGTTGATTTCATGGTGCCCGACGAACAGGTCCGAGCCGATGGCGACCGGAAGTCATACCCCTTCTATCCAGATCACGGGCTTAACCCGCTGGATCCAGAAGACCTCGGTTTGATCTATGATCCAGAAAACTGGATTCCACGTCGATTCCAAGAAAAGACCGTTCGGAATCAGATCACAATTCTCAGAGCCAAATATGAAATCCCGTTGGGCGACCTACCCGGCGTGGACAGAATTGGAGAAGACTTAACGTTGACGCCAATGGCAAAATATATTTGGACTCGTGCATTTGATCATACGGCGGCTAATATCGAAGAGGGTAGCTATCTCAATCCGTTGGATCCAACAAAATTTGTGCCTGACGATCCAGAGGTTATTGAGTATCTCCGATTTAACAAACGTAGCCGTGAAGATGTCCTCGGTGTTCGTTTGGATTATCAGTTTACTCAGAGAATGAATATCCTCGGCGGTTTTCAGTATCGCAAATTCACCAACCGTGATCAAACTATCAAAGACTATCTAGCGACGCCAGCGTTTGAGGAAGCCGATATTCCAATCCTCTTCCGTCCAGACCTCCGTACGCGGATCTTTGAAGTTCAGTCAATCAGCCGAGGTGAATGGCAAGGTTTCAATATCGTCATTCTCGCCGGTTTCAGAAGAACCACCATCTTGCTTGACCACACGACAAGTAACACGACCTTCGTCCGAGCAATGATGGGCTTCTAACAATCTCCGAAAGTGCCAAGCATGTTTGTTCTGCTTGGCACTTTTTCGGTTCTACCGAAACTTTCAAAAAACAGAAGTGTTTATAAAACCAAGCATTCGTATTGGATAAAAGTTTAGTCGTCCGAGACAAGGTGGTTGAGGCGACTTGAAATTGAGGGGAATATCGTTTTGCACCCTCTAAATTTTATTACACCTTCAAACTCCAATAGGAGGAATACATGAAACACCTGAGTTTTACCTTAATGATAGCTGCCATGCTGATCGTTTTCAGTACGGTTGCGCTCGCTCAAGATGCGTCAACCGGTACAGTTCGTGGTAATGTTGTAGATACCACAACGGCGCAAACGCCAATTAGTGATGTGAGAGTTGTTGTCGTCGGTACCGATGGCACGGAGCATGAAACAACAACAGATGATGTCGGCGAATATAGCAAATCGGGCTTGCCACCGGGCCGTTACCTCCTCAGTATTTACAAAGACGGATACGGCGACCGAACCGGTAAACCTGTCACCGTCGTTGCTGGTGGCGACCACTATGTGCCGCTGAAAATGACCAAAAAAGATACCATCGTCACCTTCTTCGCTAAGTTCGGTATCGTTTTCTGGCCACTTCTCCTCTGTTCTGTTGCTGCATTGACCTTCATTATTGAACGCCTCTTTACCTTCCTAAGAAGCCGTTCCAAGCTCGGTACAGAGCAGTTCATGGCAAGCATTACCGATTCTCTGCGTAACGACAATATTATGGAAGCCGTCTCAACCTGTGAAGAAGCAGGCGGTCCACTAGCAAACGTGTTGAAAGCAGGTCTGCTAAGATACAGCCAAGCACAGATTGAAGAGCAGGAGATTACAAAAGAAGAAATACAGGAATCCATTCAAGAAGCAGGACTCCTCGAGATTCCAGAACTTGAACGGAACATTCCCGTTATTAGTACCGTCGCAGTTATCTCACCGTTGTTTGGTCTCCTCGGTACGGTTATGGGTATGATTAACGCGTTTACCACGATTGCACTTGAAGGTACTGGTGACCCGCAGGCACTCGCAGGTGGTATCTCCCAGGCGTTGCTGACCACCGCTGGTGGTTTGACAATCGCTATTCCGTGTCTCATCTTCTCACAGGTCTTTGAGAGTTGGGTCAACAAATTCGTGCTTGAGATTGAACAGGTTTCGACTGAAATCGTCAACCAACTGATTCTTGGTCAATCAGGCAACGCGTAAATTTAACGTTCTCCTGTCACCCTATGGCAAACCCTTTAGGGTGACAGGAAGACTTACCTTTTAGAACAGGAGGTAGTCGGAGATGGCAAGTACGCAAGCACCCAGTGGTATGACCCGAATGGCGGGGAGAGAAAGAAGATCGCCGAAGCTCGATATGGCTCCGATGATTGACTGTGTGTTCCTGCTTCTGATTTTCTTTATGGTTTCGACCAGTTTCGCTCCGATGCCTGGCATTCGCGTTCAATTACCTCCTCCGGGTAAACCCAATCCTAATAAACCCAAGGGGCTCATTGTCAGGATCGCGAACCCTGAAGGTGTTCAGAAGTATGGCACCATGATCTTGAATGACGAGATTGTTAACATCAATCAGATGTTCACCGAGTTTATTCATGCTCCCGAAGAAATCAAGAATATGGTAATTATTCAGTCAGAACGGGATGTCATACATGAACAGATTATTAACGTAATGGATATTGCCAAGCAAGCAGGTATAGACAAAATCGGCTTTGCAGTAGTGGCAAGGGAATAACAAAGGAGGATACTATGGCTATACAAATGAGGACAGGAAAGGCCAAGGAACGCGGTCAAGCCTTGATGATGGAACCGATGATTGATTGCGTTTTTCTATTGCTGATCTTCTTTATGGTTTCAGCAATTATGCGTGTGCCTCCGCCTTTCACTGTAACGCTGCCGGAGTCAGCTACGAAGCACGACTTTCCGCGTAAGAAATTCAATCTCTTTATCAGTGCAGATGGCAGAATTTCATTTGATGATCTGGAGATGTTGACACTAGATCACATGGAAATGTACCTCTCATCCAAAGAATCTCAAATTACTACACTCATTATCAAAGCAGATCGGCTTGCCAAACATGGCAGAGTGATTGATGTCATGGAACGTGCGAAACGTCGATTTAGTAAGACGGAGGGGCAGGAAATCGCTTTGATGGTCGCAGAGGAAAGTTACGGGAATTAACTGTACATTACACCTGAAGGCAGTTTGCTGCCTTTATCACAATTGATTTAAGAAGTTTTGATAACACTAAAAAGGCAGCCGACGTGCTGCCTTTTTTTTTATACATATACACGCATCTATTCGTGAGGGACTCAGGCTGAAATACTACTATTCCTGTGAAAGCGGCATTTCAGATGAACGAGCGAGAGAAAATCCTTATCGTTGATGATGAACCTGACACCATCCTGATCTTACAAGATCGGCTCGAAATGGAGGGCTACGAAGTTGTAACTGCTACTGATGGGTACAATGCCCTTGAGCTAATAGATCAGGACCTTCCGGATCTAGTACTGCTGGACATCCAGATGCCGCGACTGGATGGAATAGCAACCCTCACACACCTGCACGAAAAATACCCCGGCATGCTTGTCCTCATGTTGACAGCGCACGGCACAATCCAGCGTGCAGTCGAGGCGACAAAGCGCGGGGCATACGATTTCTTGGAAAAACCTTTTCAACCAGAACATATTACGCAGAAGGTTGACCGGGCATTAGACCACCAACGCACCGTTGAGAGTAGCACTAGGGATGAACTCATCAACAACTATAAAGAAATTGTAGGCGAGAGTCCTCCTATCCTTGAAGTCCTAAAAGTTATCGAAAAGATTGCGGACACAGACTCTACAGCACTCGTCCAAGGGGAGAGTGGTACGGGGAAGGAATTAGTCGCTCGGGCGCTTCATCAAAATAGTTCGCGCAGAGATAAAGAGATGGTAGTCGTCAATTGTGCTGCCATTCCAGATCATCTTCTGGAGAGCGAACTGTTTGGGCATGAGCGCGGTGCGTTTACTGGAGCAACTCACCAACAGATTGGGAAATTTGAACGCGCACACGGCAGCACCCTCTTCTTGGATGAAATTGGAGATATGTCCATCGAACTACAGTCCAAGCTGTTGCGGGCAATACAGGAAGGAGAAATTGAACGCCTGGGTGGGACGAAAGTAATTCGTGTCAATGTGCGAATCATCGCAGCAACCAATCAGGACTTGCGCCAGGCGATTGAAGCAGGAACATTTCGTCAGGACCTCTACTATCGCTTGAATATGATTCCAATCCACCTGCCACCATTACGAGCCCGTCAGACCGATATTCTGGTATTGGCGGAATATTTCCTGCAAAAACACGGTAGAGCCCATGATCAACCTGTGCGATTGATCAGCCATAAGGCAAGAGAACTGCTCATGCAATACGATTGGCCCGGTAACGTGCGAGAACTCGAATACTCTATTCTACGAGCAGTCCTCTTCGCGGAAGGCGATGTAATTCTCCCAAAACACCTCCCTGAAGAGATCCAATCCGCTGACCAACGCCAGGTCGAGAGCGTACCTGTCGGTCTGACAATGAAGGAGATGGAAAAAGAGTTAATCCTCAAAACCCTCGAAAGAATGGAGGGCAATCGCACCCGAACCGCAGAGATTTTAGGGATTAGCCTGCGTTCCTTGCAGTATAAATTGAAGGATTACGAAAAGACCGCTGAGCTTGACGCGTGAAACGTCCTGCTTTTCTTTAACATCTGCAACCTTCCGTTTTCAAGGAGCCTGTAGGTCGAGATTCATATCTTGACAGCCAAACTAACCTTCATTCGCTCCTTGCTGGAAGAGACTGAAAACAGCATCGAGTCTTGCCTTATTTGCCCGATCGTCCGAGAAAAGGCGAGAGAGCCGTTCATAAAATCTTAAGAACCCCGGACTGAAATTTCGCAACGCCTCGGAAGATTTCTCCGCTTGAACCAACTCCCTTATGCCTTTCCAGCCACTATCCTGCGCCTTCAATTCTTCCTCGGTTTCTATCGGGTTTGCGACAACCTGCTCAAATGCGCGAAGTGATTTGAGATATTGTCGATTCCGGAAATATGCCCATCCAAGAGTATCCAGGAAGTTTTTCTCCTGCGGTGATTGTCTCACCGCGTTCAGAGCGAGTTCCACTGTCTCTTGGGGATTGGTTCGCTGCTCGACGTAAAGCCATGCCAAGTTATTACTCCACGTTCCATTCTCAGGGTCGTCTTTAACAGCTTTCCAATAGAACCTTTCCAACTTCCTATCCCAGAATCTCCCCTCTTGAGGAGCAAGTCCCTTGCCACGCGTGTAGAAATATTCCAAGTTTAGATAAAGTGTCCGATTATAGCCTCGTTTATCTGCGACCCTTTCACACAATTCAATGTAATCTGTAAGCTCCATTTTCTCGTCCGGGCGCTCGAAAGCTGTTGCTTGATAAACCCAAAAGAGATTATTATTCCAAACAGGGTTGTCTGGATCTGCTTTGAGTGCCTTTTCGTAGAACTGCTTGAGTTTCTGCCTCCAAGACGAATCCTCCGGAAAAGTCTTCAATGCTTCGATGTAAAGGGTTTCAAGAATTCCATAAGCGTCGGGGTCGTAAGGAGCGTTTAGGATTTTGTTCTCGTGGCTCTTGATATAATCGGTTAGGTCGGTGGGGGATGCTGCATCAACCTGCTGCCTCACCGTTTCCCCCGGATTCCTGAGGATTTGGAAGACCGGTATAGTACCGCTGGCAATTGCCAATCCCACAAGCGCTACTGTCAACCCCGTCACAATCTGTCTCTCACGTTCACGATAGCTAAAAACTTCCGGTGCAAGGACTAACCCACCAACAAACCCTGTGAACAGTCCGCCGAGGTGAGCCGCGTTGTTGACATTGTAGTTGAAATGCGGAAAAACGAAAAACCCAAGAAAAATGTCAATTGCAATGAATGGGAGTAGTCGTAAGCCGAGGATCCGACCCAACCGTCGAGGCAGACGATCCTTATAACGGATGCCTAAAGCGACTGCTACACCTATTAACCCAAATACGGCCCCCGATGCCCCAACACCCAACGCCTTTTGGACAAAAGGTAAGCTGGCGACGCTGCTGACGATAGCGGAAATCAGATAGAGAAACAGAAACCGGCTCCTGCCATACAATCCTTCCAACAAGCTGCCGAGGAGAAACAGTATGCCCATATTCAGGAGAAGGTGCAACGCATGAGCATGCAAAAAGGTGCTTGTGAGTAGGCGCCAATATTCCCCGTCTTCTACGATTAAGTGATAAGAATAAGCCCCAAATTGGATCAAAGGACTCAAGTCTTGGGAAGAAGCAATCAGCCGAAGTTCGAGCGGATGAAAAATCGCGACGTTCAAAACGATTAGGATCAGCGTCACTACCGGTAACCTTTTGGGGTACCTGAGAAACCCTTGCCCTGTTTTGAACTCGTTTTTGAGAGCCGCCAGCTTATCGCTATCTATTCCCTCCGAATCGCTATCAAGCTCCCACAGTTTTCGAACCGCTGGAAGCTCGGTAATTGGCTTCCATTGCCCGTCAGTAAGCGTTTCAGACCATACAAAGGCATCCCGCGGTACACGTCCTAACTTTATCCAGTCGTATAGTGTTGGCTCATCAATATCAACGATATGATTTGCGATCTGAATCTTCATTCTCTGTAAAACCCGTTCTGATTGAGCGAGATTATCCGTTACTCCTCAACCGCCCGCCCATCATTTCTTTTAGTGCTGGCAGCGAGTAGGTGTTAAGAACCGCAGCTCTCTCCAGCCAACCGCGCCGGGCAACATTGATCCCAAATAAAGCACGCGCTAAGTCAGGGGCTGAGTGTGCATCGGTATTGACTGATAATAAGGCGCCCCGGTCGCGCGCTTTCCGCACCGGACCCGGTTCGAGATCCAATCGGCTGGGCGCAGCGTTAATCTCTAACGCCACACCATTTGCCACCGCTGCATCAATCACCACGTCAAGGTCGATTGCGAACCCCGGACGCCGGCCCAGCAGACGGCCTGTCGGATGTCCGATGATAGTAACATACGGGTTTTCGATTGCGCGGAGGACACGGTCGGTCATCTCCGCTTCGCCCATGGATAGACCCGCGTGGACACTGGCCACAACGAGGTCCAGTTCCACCAATAGTTCGTCGGGAAAGTCGAGGCTGCCGTCCTTCAGGATATCGACCTCTGAACCCGCAAGCACCTCCATCCCATCGATCTCTGCGTTGAGTTCACGAACTTGTCGAATCTGCGCCCGCAATCGTTCCGGTGTTAAGCCGTTGGCAACCCGTGATGCTTCGGAGTGGTCGGTAATGGCGATATATTCATGTCCAAGTGATGCTGCGGTCTCTACCATTTCCCGAAGTGTTGCCCGTCCATCGCTCCAGTTGGTGTGCATATGCAAATCACACCGTAAATCCTCCTGCTCGATAAGGGTTGGCAAATTATCTGCCAATGCTGCCTTGATCGAATCAGCGTCGCCTCGTAATTCAGGGGCGATGAACGACAAACCAAGTTGAGCATAAATATCAGATTCCGTCTTATCTTTCGACCAATCTGGCATCCGTTCGCCCACTGCCTCAATATCATGAGATGCTGCAACCTGATTAAGGCGTGTTACATGTGCTTCGGCGCCCGTTGTTGCAAACAGAGTTGCTTCATATTCCGTCGTATTCGTGCAATAAACCCGTAACGGAAATCCTCTATCCACCGAGGCAATGACGCCGAGGTCATCCTCTATCCCCGGAGATGCTACACCTTTCACCTCGGATAACACATCAACAATCCCCTGCGAACTGTCGCACTCGGCGACGAACTCAAGGCTTTGTAACATCTCTTCGTGCCTGCGAAAGTCCCCGGTGAATTCCACCCGTTTGATATCCGAGTTGCCGCTCAGCGCATTAAAAACTGCATCTGCAATCGGTAAAATCTGCCGAAGTGACCGCATCTTTCTCTGTTTCTCAAGAAATTGCAAACCCTCATCGATTGACGCAATTGTTTTGGCACCCATCCGTTGCATTTGACCGAGCTGACCTGTATCAATCGCTTCTCGAAGATCACTGAGGCTTTTTACACCCAATTCCTGATAAAACCGGCCCGCTGTCTTCACCCCAACGCCCCGAATAGCGATCAGATCTAACGCCTCAACGCCCATCTCCTGAATCAGGTTATCGTAGAAACGACACTGTCCTATCTCCAGCATTTCAATAATTTTCTGTTCTATGGCGTTGCCGATACCCGGAATCGATTGAAGTTCGCCCGCCTCTGCTAAGTCATGTAGATCCACCGAGAGTTCATCAATTGTTTCCGCCGCACGATCATAAATCCGGGTACGAAAGGAAGCGTCGCCCTTGATCTGAAGCAGGTTGCCGATATTCCTGAAAACTTCACTAATTTCGTCGTTTGTCATTTTGTGTGCTCTTCTTTGTGGTATGTTGTGTGATGCGTGGGAATATTCTACCACACAGGGAAGGAAGGTGCAAAAGGTTTGCCGCCTCTAACACCAGCTGTCTATGGGAGGCAAGTTATGGAGATATTGGGCAGTACGTCTCTGATTGAGAAGGATTTTAATCGGATTCGTTCCCGCTACTCAGCCGGTACACCCTTATCTCTGGATGCAGCAACGCCCGGATCGGAAATGGAGCGCCGTGGTCGGAAATCGGTATGCCGAGAAAGCGCGGTTCACGCCGGAACCGTTGTGTGAGGGCATATCGGGCTGACCGCCCGAGAATCCGATCGTAGAATTCCATCGCCGTTTCTGTATCAACCGACTCCAGTGGATACCAATCAATTGCGGAATACTGTGTTGGCTTGGCGGCGTAGTTCAAAAAAACCTCCGCATTCGGCATCGAGACGATAACCCATTCTGATTGGGTCCCGGTATCTTCTCTATCCAATTCTGGGCAAAGCCAGTCAAATAAGATTTCAGGTTCGCGTTCAACCGCGCTATCTGGCGGGATATTCGATTCTATCCATTCAGTTGCTTCAATAGTCGTCGGCGACGATCGCATTACACCAGCAAAGGCAGCGGTGTAGATCAGTGAATATACACCCGCCCCAGCTATAATGACGGCTAAGATAGAGGTTGCCCACTGTTTCAGAATCGAATTCTTGCGAGCCCAATTCCATTGAGAGAGTGCGGTACTCACGCTATCTATGCAACCTGCCGCGAATAGGGCTAACGCCGGATAAATCAGCAGCAGATGGCGGGCAAATTTCAGCTTGTGTAGACCGATAAATAGCAGATAGGGAATTACAAGGGCGAGGAGAATTTTATCCCCGTCGCTTCGTCGGATTACTGCCAGTACGATTCCAGCAGTTGCAAGCAACGCCAACGGTGTGCCCATACCCCAACGCAGAAGTGTCCACAGATAGGTGAACCGATTGAACCAATTGATGTCACCGGTTGCAAACAGTCCAAAGTGTCCCTTCTGGTAGTGCGAGGACTCGTAAAAGAGGGCATCGAAAAATAGATTCCACTTTGGGGAAAGGAGATCAATAAGCCAGTACGGGCAGATTATCGTGAACGCTACCGCTGCGACCCCGACGAAAGTTCCAAACTTCAGACAGGAATCTGACGCCCGGAAATGCTCTGCTCGCAAGAGTAGGAGCGCGACAACGGACAAGCCTGCGAAAATCGTTGTGTACTTAACCGCGAAGCTGATCCCTGCAATAGCGCCCAGCCAAACGATGCGATGGAATGAAACAGATTCTGTTCTTGCACAGAACCAGAGCAGCAGGGCGACACCGAAAGTGGCGGGGACGTCGACTAACGCGAAGCGGGACTCATTCGTCGCATGGAGCATTGCTACGGCGAGCAAGCCGCCACCAATCAGTCCAATAATACGATTATAAAACCTGTGCCCAACCCGGTACGTCAGCCAGATAGTCGCCGTCGACAGTAGGACGTTTATAAAGCGACCCAGCCGGATGACTTGAGAGACTGTAAGATCTAATCCCAACGCATCTAAAGCTAGTCCGATTAACACGATGAGATGAAACCAAGCGATTCCGGGCCAATTATAGATCTCAGGCAGAGCGGCAAGGTCAATCAGATTCAGGATGTCCTGTGCAATCAGTAGTTCACGCGGATCAGGTCGGTCGGGCAAGCCGACACCAAGCCCAACGATGCGGAGAGTGAAACCAATCGTCAGGATAGGAATGAGAACCAGATCAATCCGAAAGAAGCGTGTCATTCTTCGCGGAGTACACCGGCACCGCAACTTCCAATTGTCAGGAGCTCACTGCTGCACCTTCGCCCACATCTCATCAGAAATCTCGGCTCTGATCTTTTCTGACTGATTCGGCATCGCTGGCAGTCTAAGTTTCTCAAAAATCTTTTTCCAGCGCTCCGGCTGTGTGGTATCGACGTAGACTGGCAGAAAACCGAGATTCAAATAGGTCTTGATTGCCGGCAGCCGAAAGTCGTCGGTGCCCAGTTTAGCGCACTTGAAGCCGTGATCGCGAAGATACAGTAGTACGCTGAGTGTTACACATCTACCGAGCCTGTGTCCTGTGTGGGCAGAATGGACGCCAACCATGTGGACAATACCAACGTCTGTCTCATCGAGCGTATCTTTCCACGCGCACGTCGTGCCAACCGGCGTGCCTTGATAGGTTGTGAAATAGAGCCCACCCGGTTCAAACACGTCGCGATCCATAATATCACGGCGGGCGTCTTCAGCTGTGCGCTCACCACCAAACGAGTCGCTGATCACATTTGCCCAGTGTACATCGTCCCCCTCTTGATAGGTGCGGAGTTCATACCCCTCTGGAATCTCAAGTTGGGGCAATCCATCCAAATTGGGTCGAACCATTCTCAATTGCCTTGCCATTGGGCTCTCCTGCGTAACTACGGTATGTTTGAAGCCGGTTATAAACTAATTCATCTCCGTACTCGACATCTGCTCCAGAGCAAGCACAAGTGCTTGGGTCCCTAAGCGCCCATGTCCTTGGGCTTGGACTGCAAGATACATTTGATGCACAAGTGCGAGGCCGGGCAAGCTAAGGTTCATCTTCTTAGCTTCATCGAGTGCGATGCCCATATCCTTGATGAAATGCTCGACGAAGAAACCGGGATCGAAATTGCGTTGGAGAATACGAGGAGCAAGGTTGTCAAGTGACCAGCAAGCAGCTGCGCCGCCGCTAATCGACGAAAGCATCGTTTCCAGGTCTAAGCCCGCTTTGTAGCCGTAGAGCAATGCTTCGCAAACACCAGCCATCGTTCCAGCAATCGTGATCTGGTTACACATCTTTGTGTGTTGACCTGCGCCTGCACCGCCCTGATGCACGATATTTTTTCCCATCGCTTCAAACAGCGGCATAACAGCTTCAACGGCATCACCGTCGCCTCCCACCATAATGGAGAGTCGCGCTTCCCGTGCACCAACGTCACCACCGGAGACCGGCGCGTCGACGGATGAGACACCTTGCGGTTTCGCTGCAGCGTAAATCTCTTGCGCTAACGATGGCTCGGTAGTTGTCATGTCAACAATAATGCTGCCGGACTTCGTGCCCTTCAAAATGCCGTTATCGCCAAGATAGACTTCACGCACATCCGGTGGAAACCCGACGATACTGAAGATAACATCTGACGCTGCGGCAACCTCACTCGGCGAATCTGCCCATGAGGCACCATCATCAAGCAGCGGTTGTGCCTTTGCTTTGGTCCGATTGTAGACCGTCGCTGAATAACCGAGGTCCATGAGGTGTTGGCACATCCAGCGTCCCATTACGCCTGTCCCAACCCAGCCAATTCTCGTACTCTTTGGATCAATTGTTGTTGCCATAATTTTCATCTCCTTAGAAATTAATAATAGGTTGTGGCTCATGTTAAAAAATCATGCGGTAGAAACCGCGTTTTTTCCTGAAAACTCGGTTTCTTTTAGCATTTTACACTTTCTTTTTATACAATCCCCATAGGTGGAACACCAATGAACCAATGCACACTTAAAGCCATCCATTCGCCCGATACCACTCCGCTGTATTCCTTATCCCTTTTTCAAGGGGATAGGTTGGGCGATAGCCGAGCTCCTTTTGCGCCTTTGTGCTGTCACAGATCCAGAACCGCTGCTTCAGATCCTGCACCTTTTGGCGGTTCAAGGTTGGAGTTTGGCGCGTTACCTTTGCTGCGGTCTCTGTGAGGATCGAGACAAAATCTAACAAAAAAAACGGCACCTTCACCCTGAACGGATACTTCTCGAGCGCATCAGCAATTACGCGCTCAATTCCCATCCATGTATGAATCTCACCATCTGTCAGAAAATAGGTCTCACCGATTGCACGCTCGGATGCAGCCGCAATATAAATTCCTGTCACCAGATCTTTGACGTGCACCAAACTCAGCAGCTTTTCCATCTCTCCAAGGATCGGCATTACGCCCCGATTAATCATCTGAAAAAAAAGAAAGATGTCTGCGTCCCTTGGTCCATAAACGGCTGGCGGACGGATTATCGTTATCGGTAGTCGATTCCCATACTCGTGAGCAACCATCTCACCTTTGAGCTTGCTCCTGCCGTAGTCCGTCAGCGGCTGCGGCGTAACACCTTCCGACTGCGGTGTCGAATCGCGGCTTGGACCAACCGCAGCGAGACTGCTGCAATAGACAAAGCGATCTAAGCCTATCTGTGCAGCCAAACACGCTTCAAGGAGAGCCTTGGTTCCACCGGCATTGATCCGGTCGTAGGTTGCAGCGTCCGGGGCTTTGGTCAAGCCAGCGAGATGAAAAACCAAATCGATATCTCGAAGGTGCTCTGCCAGAGCGTCGGAGTCTTGAAGGTCACCCATGACTAGTCGAACTTGTGACGATTTTGCGGTAAGCAGAGGGGCGAGCCAACGCAAATTACTCGTTTTACGGATCAAGCAGGTGACGTGATAGCCCTGATCAACAAGTTGCTCAACCAGATGGCTGCCAATAAAACCTGTTCCACCGGTGACATAAGCCTTCATAAGTCAAACGTGGATGAACCCATAAACCCCTCATGAGTCTATTCCGCGATTTCCTCATTTTCTTTTAATTCTCGACGGCGGAGGTCTTTCGTCAACTGTGACATCAAGACAATTCCGCCAACGGCAACACCGCAATACATTGTGAAGAATCGTGTTATGAGTGCGTACAGACCGATTGCCCCAGAGGCGAGGAGGGGTTTCATCAGAATTGCAATCAAAAACTCTGAAATCCCACTTGCGCCAGGACTGGGCGCGAATAAAGTCACAAAGTTGATTATCACTTGAACGGCAATAACATGCCAAAAAGGAGCGTCTCCTCCCAACGCACGGACAATAACATAGCCGCCGACGAACCGACTCATATAAATCCCCATCGTAAAAACGAAGTTCAGCAGACAGACCAGTTTATGTTCGGTGACGAACATACGGGTGAATGCTTTGTGCTCCATGATCACGTTGTCAAGGGTGAGAATCAGGCGGTCTAAAAGACTTGCCGCAAATCGAAAACCACGTCGTTCTGGCAGTTGGATACGGGTCAGAGGAAGCAGTACCGTTTCCGGTTTGATGAGTAAAAGAAGGAATACACTAAGCGTAAACGCGAACATCAGAAGACTATACTGACTGACGAGCGTGATTGCTTTGGGGAGGAAATCAGGGGCGCGCTGCACGACATAACCTGTCGAAAGTATCAAGAACGTCAGAGTGCCAATGAAACTGATCACGCCGGTGGTCACAATGCCTGAAAACGGTACACCCGCCCGATTAAAAATATAAAGGTGCCCAAGTCCTCCTGTTTGAAAGGGTGTGATTCCTCCGATACACAGCGTGGCCAAATTAGCTCTTAAACCGTGCAGATATGTCACGTGCGGTGACATCTTCCGAACAAAAACGTAGAGACGTGCCCCACCTGACAACCAATCGCAGAACATGCAAAGCACTGCAAGAACCAGGAATTTCACCTCCACCGAGCGTAAGACAAGTCCGATATTTTCAGTATCACTCCGTAAGAAGCTGAGATATAATCCAATAATTGTGCATAATATGAAGAAAAGTATTCCACGAGCAAAATTTTTCGGATTTAGCGATTTGCTAACAAACTCTTTCATCCACTGTTTCCTGAATTCATAGACATAAAAAAGTACCTCCGTTTGCCCGACCACTACCAGAAGGGTAGGTGGCGCGCCTTATTGGGTGCCCTTACAAATTAATCCAATATCGGGAAATCGGTTTCCCGGAACTGTTTGAAATTCCTTGGCTTGCCAACTTCCCACCATTTTGCTCGATGATGCGTGCAGAACCAATATTATCAGTATCGCAAGTCAGCAATACGCGATTCAGCCCTAAATCTTTGGCTTTTTCCAGTGTCAGCGCAAGTATGCACGTCCCGTATCCCTGCCGCCGCTCCGAAGGACGAATCACATATCCAATGTGGCCACCCTCATATTCCAAGGATGTTGTCAACCAATGACGAAGCCGGCTTTCACCGATAATTTTAGGGTTATTTGCTGCGAGCCAGAATGTAGTACTTGGGACGTAACCGGACTTGAGTCCGATGGTTTGATTTTCTTCATCAAGACGGCGAATATAAGCGGGAAAATTATTTTCGATGAGATTACGATCGTTTTGGAATCGCTTCTCACCTGCTACCCAAGATTCTTTCGCCCAAAATTCCTCTGCCATTGATAGATACTCAGATGCGTATACAATAGAAGGCTGGACCAACCTCACTCTGTTACAATTGGTAATTTCCTCCCTCATACCCACTCACATAATCTCCAAGTCCAAACTTATGTCCAGCGGCATTGCTGAATGCGTCAATGCACCAACCGAAATAAGATCTACCCCCGTCGCTGCGACTGCTTCAGCGTCATCTAATGTAATACCGCCTGATGCCTCAGTGAGTGCCTCATTGCCAATCTCTCCAACGGCAGCCTTCATAAAATTAACCGGCATATTGTCGAGCAATATAATGTCTGCTCCCGCCGCAACGGCTTCTTCCACCTGATCGAGCGAGTCCACTTCGATCTCGATCTTCATCGTGTGGGGTACAACCGCTCGTGCCCGTTCAATCGCTTTTGCAATACCCCCAGCAGCGACAATATGATTATCCTTGATCAAAACACCGTCATAAAGTCCGAAGCGGTGATTGTGTCCGCCACCGACACGAACCGCATACTTCTGTATTGTTCGCCAGCCAGCCGTTGTCTTGCGGGTATCGACGATTTTGACGTCGTACTTGGCTGTCGCTTCAACAAACCGTGAGGTCAACGTAGCCGTTCCTGAAAGACGTTGTAGAAAGTTGAGCGCGGTGCGCTCACCGGTGAGGATAGATTTCGCGCTCCCTTCCACCCTTGCTATCGGTGTCATACTGTCAACATAATCGCCGTCCGCAACAAGCAGCCGGAAGTCAAGGTGCGAATCAATCTTTTCAAAAACGCGTTGAGCAATTGGCAGTCCAGCGATAACACCGTCAGTTTTGGCGAGGATGGTGCCTGACCCTTGCTGGGTAGGAGGAACTGTGGATTCGGTCGTAATATCACCAATACCGATGTCTTCTGTGAAGGCTAATTCTATGAGCGGATCAATTGAGCGAAAGTTTAACGTTTCAGACATTGAATTAGTCATGTGTTTTAGCTCCATAGCTCTTCAAGCCGAATCACCAATTCCGGGAACAACGATGGATGAAATTTATCATTACTAACATGAGATGTACAACGGCAGTATCCGTCGGATTGCAAAATATACTCCTCTAATGTTTGAGCAGCTGGATCAATAATCCAATAATGTGAAACTTTTGCTTCTTGATAGATCTTAAATTTCTGATCTCGATCAGTATTGGCGGTTGATGGCGAAAGGATTTCAACAATTAAGTCTGGCGAACCTTGTACGTTTTCCGATGTGATAATTTGTAGGCGGTCTTTTGAAATAAACAGAAGATCCGGCTTAACCAAAATCTCAGGGTCAGAATTTTCCGGATCAAGAATAACATCGAAAGGTGCGGTATAAACTTCCCCGAGTTCATGTTGGGTTACATGGAGCGACAAAATAACGGATAGCCGGATTGAACACCGTTGATGAACCCGATTTGGGGAAGTTCGCACAACTAACTCTCCTTTCAGAATCTCGTACAGATTATCATCATCGGGCAATTTCAGGTAGTCGCTGTATCGAAAAGCCTTTGGCAGAGATTGTATAGCTTGGGGCGCACTCACGATAAGCCCCTCCTTTCTCTATGAATTGCCTCATTGATCCGAGTTCTTCAAACATACATACCCCGACGAGGAATCAATTTTTCTTCCGGTTTGCGAATATAGCAGAGGGCATGCTTAAAGATTAATACTTCTGACGCAGGAGCGTCCCCGGAGGTTGTAACGCTGATGAGATGGGGGTTCATCCAGTTGATCTTTCCCTTGACCACCCCATCGCCAAGTGTTCCAAATTCGAGAACCTCTTCCTTACTGAATTGGGCATCAAAATCCTCGGTATCTGATGAAAGCCCCAGTTCTGTGTATAGCCGCTCAATCTCCTGTTTAAGTAGATTGATATCTTCACGATTTTGACGAATCTGCTTCTCTAAAACCTCGACATCTGCAAGACTGATCGGTTCTTTAGACATTGTTCGTCGGGACCCTCCAGCGGTTAATTGATAGTCGTTAATTATCGGACGAAGGCGCGGCATAGATGAGGCAGTAACATACCACAATAGTTCTTGGTCAAAACAGAGACAAAGGATAGCATCTCAGGGTATCCTTGTCAAGTTTTTAATAGACGGGTGTAGAAGCCGCTATCTGAAGCCTGCCACTATATAGCGGATTTTTTCCTTGATAAGCGTCGCCGATCTTGTTAAAATGAAGTACATTTCAAATTGGCACTTCAACTAGGAGGAAAATAACATGGGTGAAGCATTAGGATTGATTGAAACAAGAGGCTTGGTTGGTGCAATTGAAGCAGCGGATGCAATGGTCAAGGCTGCCAACGTAACACTCGTTAGCAAAGAGGAGATTGGCGGTGGTTTGGTAACCGTCATGGTTCGTGGTGATGTCGGAGCAGTTCAAGCCGCAGTGGAAGCGGGCGCTGAAGCCGCAAAGGTGGTTGGTGAGTTGGTTTCCGTGCACGTCATTCCGCGTCCACATTCCGAAGTTGAAAATATGCTGACTCGTGCATAATACTGTTCCTGTCATCCCGAACCCTTCGGCTAGTTCAGGGCAGGCTCTCATTGGCTTTTTCCCTATAATCGGTTACATCAGGATCAGGAACTCTTGCCAGAAGCCTGAATTTTCCAGCCGTGTTATAGATCAAGGAGATACGTATGGCAGAAATCAACGAATCGCAAATTGAGGAGATTGTTGCGCAAGTTATCAGGAACCTTCAAAATGACGGGCAACGTTTACCGACAACAACCCCTCAACCCACAGTTTCCACTGCGTCCGATACAGGAATCTTTCCCACCGTGGATGAAACGATTGCTGCCGCCAAAGCCGCACAGGCTGAATTCGTAAAACTCGGCTTTGCCAAACGTCGGGAAATTATTGAAGCCATCAAGCGAGCCTCGCTAGAGCATTCAAGATCCCTCGCAGAACTCGCTGTCGAAGACACAAAAATGGGAGTTGTCGAGCACAAGGTTATGAAGAATGACGGCGGTGCAAACCTCTCCCCCGGCGTGGAAGATTTGAGCTCGGAGGCAACAACCGGAGATACAGGGCTGCTACTTGTGGAATACCTCCCCTTTGGTGTAATTAATTCCATTACGCCGACCACGAATCCGACCTCGACCGTCATCAATCACGCAATTATTATGCTCTCTGCCGGGAATTCGGTTGTATTCAGCCCGCACCCGAATGCACAGAGATGCACACAGGAAACGATGAAGGTTATCAACACAGCAGTTGTCGAAGCGGGTGGACCTCCCAATATGCTCACAGCCGTTGCAGAAGCGACACTGCGCCGAGCGAAGGAGATTATGGACCACCCAGACATCGCAATGGTCGTTGCCACCGGCGGCGGCAGCGTCGTGAGAGCCGCGCTTACCAGCGGTAAAAAAGCCATCGCTGCAGGTCCCGGCAACCCACCCGCTATCATCGATGAAACCGCAGATCTGAGGGAAGCCGCAAAAAATGTCATACTCGGCAATAGCTTCGATAACAACCTACTCTGCATCGGTGAAAAAGCTCTCTTTGTCGTTGAATCTGTCGCTGATGAGGTGATCCGTGAATTGCAAAACAGTGGTGGTTACCTGACCAATTCACGCGAGCGACAAGCCGTCGAAAATGTTGTCAGCCAAAATGGCGAGCCCAACCTCGACTACATCGGCAAAGATGCAAGCGTTATCCTTGATGCGGCGGGAATACGAGGGAACACAGACGCGGTTTCCGTTGTCGTCGAAGTCCCAACTGACCACACCTTTGTTATCGACGAATATCTGATGCCAGTGCTTCCGGTGGTCCGGGTGCGCGATTTTGATGAGGCACTGAAAGGTGCGTTGACCGCAGATGGAGGACGTGGACACACCGCAATGCTCCACACCAACAACAGTGCACGGATCACGGAATTTACACAGGCGATGAACTGCAACGTTACCGTTGTAAATGCACCCTCCTACGCATGCGCTGGAATTGACGGTGAGGGGTTCCTCGCGATGACAATTGCAGGTCCCACCGGCGAAGGGTTCACCCGTCCACGCACTTTCACCCGTCAGCAACGATTGACTGTTGCAGGTGGGTTATCCGCCCACACCTTGTGAGGGTGCCTATATTATGCAGCGCTTCCCCACTTTCCTCCTAATTGTGCTGGCAGCATGTCAATGGGGATATGCTGAAACGATTATCCCACTCTCCGACAAAGAAGGTGGTCCCACATCCACTGAAACAGTTGAAAGCTTTGTTGCCAAACCCATCGAAGAGATAGAAGAGCTATTCCACCAAAAACAGTACCAAATCGTCATCGAAGAATGTGAACGCCTGATCGCCTTCGATCCACACCGTTGGGAATCACACTGGGCACGCATGAAGTTAAGCCAATGCTATACCGCGCTTGGCCAGCCTGAGAAGGCACAAGCGGTTTTGGCTGAAGCCGAGATGTCCGATCCCGAAAAACAGAGAGAGGTCCTGGTGTGGCAACTCCACTATGCGATTGAGAAAGGGAATTTCGATAACGCTGACAAACTGGTAGATAAGATTGAAACAGAATTCATCGGGGAGCATTTTGCTCTTGAGGCAATGGAGCAAATTGTCGACTCCTACCGAGAGCGAGGTCGGCTTGAAGAGGCCCGCCGACGACTTGATCGGATGCTCCACCTGTATCCCTTTCAAGAGCAGACATTCTGGCTGTCATTCCGCTTAGGCGAGCACTACCGTGACCGTGAGGAACATGGACAGGCGATTGAACTGTTCGAGAAAATACAGAAAAATCATCCATACCGTATTGAAGCCGCCGTCCAACTCGCTAACACGTATCGGGACATAGGGGAGTTCGAGCGTGCAATCGAGGTGTGCAATGCAGCGATTGAGACCAATCCTACACATTGGACGGTTGTCCATCTCTGGTTAATGCTAGGTGATATGTACCAAGGGAAAGGCGAATCGCAGGCTGCCTTCAACGCGTTTCTCACCGCCAGTGAGTTTCGTGGCACAGATGAAGCACGATGGGCACTCGGCCGTGTCGCACAATCTCATCAACGGTCGGGAGAATTGGAGCGAGCAGTTGAAATATTGACCAAGCTCTCCGTCGAGGGATTGCCCGATAGATTCGATGCAGAGGTATTAATCAATCTTGCTGCGGTTTATGTCGACAGTTCCGACTACGAGCGCGCAGAATCAACACTCAAAGAACTCATAGAATCCTATCCCCAAACCCAGCACGCCCAAGAGGCGATGCTGCGACTCCTCGAAATGTACTGGACCACCAATCAACCCGAAAAAGCGGTTAATTTTTTTGGATCTCTCCTCGCCCACCCAAATCCACATCTGCGCCTCCAAGTCATCCACCGTTTTATCGAATACCCGCATAACGAAGAGATCCGCCGCGAATTGGAGGTGAGTCGAAAACTTCCTAATTTTGCGAAAACGTTGCGTCGACTCGTCGACCGAGCGGCTACCCCCGCCGCCGCATTGGGTCCGTTGCGTGGTTTAGCTGCGATAACCGAATGGCAGGATAATTGGGATGAGGCAATCAAGGTCAATACACGGCTCATCGCGGATTATGACGATCTGCTAATCACACTCCAAGCGCATGCAAGCCTCGCGAAATGCTACAGCGCCAAAGGAGAGTTTGACAAAGCACTCTATCAGATAAACCAAATCTTAGTCCTTGCCCCCGGTAGTCAGAGAGCCCTATGGCCGAAGCTGCTCCTCGCGGCCCATCAGTTGGAGCATGAACACAACCGTAGCAGCGCGTTGAAACTCCTGCAGGAGATCGCAGCGCAGCATCCCAATTCGGAACAAGGACATGAAGCGATGGAGATCCTAAAGCACTTCGAGAACCATGAGCGAGAAATAAATCGGTAGGTCCTGTTGCTATTTATGCGAGACGTGTCCGTAACTCGCTGATAAGCCCCCTATCGTAGGAGCAAGGTTTCCTCGCCCAACGGGTTGGGAACCGCAACCCTACATTTCTGTAGGGGCAACCCTTGTGGTTGCCCTATTGTCCTCGTGAAGTTTCGCAAGTCCCCCTGACAAGGGGGATTTAGGGGGTTGGCTGTTTATCGAGAGGAACTGGCTCATTCCAAAATCTGCCATAACGACACAGAATATCAACACTCGCCGGTAACTTGTCTAAAGACACATCACATCCGATACAAATAAGGAGATACAAATGGAAAAACTCGCCATCCACGGTGGACCAAAGGTAAGAACCAAACCCTTCCCAGAACGCGCCCCATTCGGGGGACGTGAAGAAGAACTCCTGCTTCAGGCAGTGCGGAGTCAGAGCCTTTTTGTGAAAAGCGGAACGTTCGTTAAAGAACTCGAAAAAGAATTCGCCGCGTTTTACGGTACACACCACGCACAGGCGTCAACAAGCGGGACCGCCGCCATCCACACAGCGGTCGGCGTTGTCAATCCCAACCCCGGCGATGAAATCATCACCGCGCCAATCACCGATCCGGGCAGCGTCATGCCAATCCTCATGCAGAATGCCGTGCCTGTCTTCGCCGACGTGGATCCCAAGACCCTGAACATGACCCCCGAATCGATCGAGGCAAATATCACTGATCGCACCCGCGCCATCATTCTCGTCCATCTCTTCGGTCACCCGTGCGACATTGACGAAGTCCTGAAAATCGCCGAAAAACATAACGTCATCCTGATTGAGGACTGCTGCCAGACTCACGCGACGAAGTACAAAGGGCGCTACGCCGGAACATTTGGGCACATGGGCTGCTTCAGTTTCCAGCAATCAAAGCACATGACCACCGGGGACGGCGGGATGATTCTCACCAACGATGAAGAAACCTATATCCGTCTGAAACTCTTTTCCGATAAAGGGTGGGACTATCAATACATGGGAGAACGCGACCACGCCTTCCTCGCCCCCAACTACCGCATGACAGAGATGCAGGGCGCCGTCGGTTTGGCACAACTTGAAAAACTGCGGGATGTCGTCGAGCGGCGAATCGTACTCGGTCGACGACTCACCGAACTAATTGCCGATGCCCCCGGCGTTGAGGCTGTTCCCCTGCCAGACGACCGCGAGGTCTCTTGGTGGAACTATATCTTCCACGTCACCGGGCACGATCCCGACGAATTTTGTAAAGCGGTCTCCGCTGAAGGGGTCTCAATGGCCGCCCACTACATCCAAGATCCAATCTATATGCGTGGCGACTTCCTGACGAAGGGACGCACCTACGGCGATAGCCAGTTCCCGTTCAACAGCCCCTACGTCAGTCGCGAATACCATTACGGACCCGAACTGGTCCCCGGCGCAGTCGAAGGCTTGGGATCGGTTGTCGTCCGTGGCATCCACGAGCACATGAGCGAAGACGACATCCGCGACATCGCCGCAGCAATCAACAAAGTCGCACGTGGGTTGGCTGAATCAGCGTAGTTCGTAGGGAACGGAGATCTCCGTTCCGCCCATTTTGTAGGTCGAGATTCACATCTCGACATCCTTTGTATCCCGGTCTTATGTCTATGGTTATGTCGAGCTATGATAAATTCTAAAAATAAATAGACGCTTTCGTTCCTCGTGTATGGTAGGCGCTGTTTCTCCCGACAGGTCGGGATCCCGATTTATCGGGACGCGCCGATGCGGTGCAGTTACAAACCGCACCTACCGGGCATGGGGGCCATGCGGTTCAGTTTGGAGTGTCTCATTAATTCTAAGATCTACTATAATCTCCGCATGTAGGTCGAGATTCATATCTCGGCATTCTTTGTATCCCGGCCCTATATCTATAGATATGTCGAACTATGGTGAATTAGACAAATAAGTGGACATTTACCGACAACTTCGACCTTTGAGCAGTTTCTGAAGTCCCCCTGACAAGGGGGATTTAGGGGGTTAACCGTACATTGGAAGTGTCTAAGTAATTGTAAAATCTACCATAAATTAGCCCCAGCGGGGCGATATGTCCATAAAATCGCGATGCCATCCCACTTCCGCTCTTCCCGACGGAGTGCAATGTGTATACCAGAGGTTATCAAACCCAAATCTAAAGCGCCAATGGGGTGCTGTTATCCCGGTAGGTCGGGTGTTCCGTCTGGTTGTCAAAGCCCCAGCGGGGCGATATGTTTATAGCACACAACGGTAAAATCAATCCCCAAGCCCCAGCGGGGCGACATGTGACAACTTACGTTAAAATACAGTAAACACAATGCGTACCTTAATCCTAGTAATATTGATTGGCGTTCTCAGCTTTTTTTATATTCAAGCAAACTATGCCGAGATTACCATTGACGGTGAAACCGTCCGCGTCGAAACAGACAACTATAAAGTCCGTTTCGACCGCGGTGTCATTACCTATATCCACAACAAACGCACCGACGAAACCTATACTATTCCTGAATCTAACGGAATCGAAGCGCAAACTGCTATTATGGGGAAGCACGCATGGACGTGGGCAAGTTACAGCGAAGTAGAGTTAAGGACAAATGGAGGGTATAGTGCGACAATGGTGTTCCGTCGGGGTGAAAGCGAAATTATTCTGACCATTGAAGTAGAGCCAACGACCGGCGATCTGCTTATTGCAGGGAGTGGTGAATCGGACACTTTTGGCGTCTACGGATTTCAGTGGGGTTGTGACAATATAGACATCAATAATTTGGATCTTATTCTACCTGCAAACGGTGGACAAGTTATCACGGCATCGACCCCTTTTGAAGAGAAATGGTATTCTTATCCTGCGTCGTGGGAGGCACAACTTGCAATTTTCGAGGGAGAACAGGGTGGGTTCTTTGTTCGGGTAGCGGATGAGACATTCCCGTACCAACGATTAATCTGGGAAAAAAATAGCGAGGAACTTGCGGTCAATTTCCAAACCCACAATCAAGCACCTTGGGACGCACTTAACACGGTGCAGTCTGTGGTGTGGCGATTGAACACCTACGCCGGTGACTATCGTGTTCCCGCTCGGATCTACCGCGACTGGATGGAATCTACCTTTAACCCTAGGCGTCTATCGGACATGCCCTCTTGGGTTCAAGACATCGGCTTAGTGGTGATCCAAGCCAGTTTTGACCCAAAGACGCTGGATCGGCTCGCAGAACAGGTTGATCCCACCAAAACCTTGCTCTATCTGGTCGGTTGGCGCAAAGATGGATACGATGTCAATTATCCCGATTATACGCCAAGGGACGGTTTCGGGGATTTCGTTAAAGCAGCTCATAGGCATGGATTTCGTGTCATGCCGCATGCCAATCTTGTAGGTATTTCTCCCTATCATCCGCTCTATCCTGAGTTTCAACAATTCCAATTCCGCTCCCCATGGAATGAAGAACACATCGGGTGGCTATGGAATCAAACAGACGATCCACGTCGTCATGCTTGGATAAATAACGCTAGTTCTCAATTCAGGCACCTCTTTGTCCAGCAACTCAAACAGGTATGGGAGAAATACAAGGTAGATGCTTTCCACCTTGACATCAGCCACGCTGTTGTGAATGACGCAAACGGCTTAATCGAAGGACTAAATTCCGCCCAAGGCAATGTGTTAATGCACAAGGAGTTGGCGGAAGCGATGCCCGGTGTTGTGTTCAGCGGCGAACATCTCCACGAAGTTACTTTCTTCCGTGAAAGTTTTGCCCAACGGTGGAAGCAGTGGCAGGGATTTACACCACATCCTATCAGCTCATTTCTGTTTGGTCCTTACACCCGACCCTACGGTTATCTTGGACTCCCCTCTTTGGAAAATGACCCCTTGGACTATCAAACATATCTGGATTCCTACGAGAGCTGGGGCGTATTGCCAACCGTTCGGATATGGAGCTTGAGAGAACTGAATGGAAGCTCCACCCAACAAATCCTCTCAATTGCCCGCCAGTGGCAAGAACTCGGTTTGATTCCTGACTTTGAATCCAATTGGGGATCTGACACACTCTTTCAATACGTCACCCGAGATGGCGAAACCGTAACCTATCAGCGCACCCCTACCGGCTCTGCCTTCCTTTTACCCAATGATGCCGGATACGAAAGAGTATTTGGTGTTACACAAGCCCAAACCCAGCGGGGGCTCCCCCACTGGCGCGCATACAATGAAACCACACTATTCGGTTTAGATCCAAACAAGTCCTACCTCCTCAGTGATACCCCCCGCGATCTCTCCCAAGTGCACATCAATTCCTTGCCGGCGGGGGTCTCCGTCACAGAAACCCGTGTCACCGAAAACGCTGCCCTCTTTCGACTGGAGAAAACTAATGTTTCACTCGAAATAGATCTGTTGTCAAAACTCCATCAGGCAAGAACCGGAATCGTCCTCAATGGGACAGAATTGCCTCTACAACGAGGAGGGACCTTCGGACATTCGCAAAGCACCATTTCTGGTGTCACCAAGCCTGCAATTCATGCACATCCCTTTTATCAAGATGGTAGCGGGGACACATTTGGAGAATTTACACTCACGCTGCCAGATAGCCCCGATATTCGTCTCGAATTTTATATCGGTTTGTGGGAAGGTTCTGAAAGATCCGATGGTGTTACCTTCACTGTTTCTGTCCAAGGCGATGAGATTTTTCGTCAACACTACAACCAGCAAGTATGGCAGCCCGTCACTCTCGATCTCTCACCCTATCGGGGCGAGCTAGTCAAACTCCGTTTTACGACGAGCCCAGGACCCAATGGCAATGCCAGTTGGGATTGGGCGGTGTGGGGCGATCCCAAAATCATCTCCGCGCCCGACCACTCGCTCACCACCATTGGATGCTTCCTCCCTGCCGAACCAATAGATAGCTATCCCAATGCCCTTCAGAGCCTCGGGCAAGGAAACTACACCCTTGAAACCGACATATCTAAACCATTTATTATCTTCCTCACTCCACCTCAACAAGTGAACCCTCCCTATAATCTGAGAGATGCACAATTTACCCTAGGTCTCCAGTTTGACAACATACTCCGACTTGAAAACGCTTGGAGATCCGTTAGCAGAAGCACCGCTACCGTTGATGGTATCTACAAAGAGACTATCTTCGCCTCCCCACCTACAAATGGACAAACTATTCTCCAGTTTCCCCTCTACCTTCCAAAACAACCGCTTAGCTTCTCCTTCTCGATGGGCTTACAGGAGGGGTGCAGCAGAGGGGTTCTGTTTGAAGTTCGCCTCAACGGTCAAACTCACGCGGAAATCTTCAAGGATACCTTTGACTGGACGAACGATAGCATCTCCCTCTCCGCGTTTGCCGGAGAACCTGTGTTGTTAGAATTGGTAACAGATCCCGCTCAAGAAGGCAGTGCAGGAGCGAACTGTGATTGGGCGCATTGGGCAGACCTCCACATCACCGCTGCGCCCAACCCCGACGCCAACCTCGATGGACAGGTTAATGTCCTTGACCTCATTACTGTCGCTCAAAGTTTGGGAGAACAATCGCCCAGCAATCCGCTGGCAGATACCAACAAAGATGGCGTGGTCAATCTGTTTGATCTCGTCTTCGTCGCAGAGCACCTAAGCCAAAACGCCGCCGCCCCTGCTCAGTTGGCTTTCATCGAATCTATCCCCTCCACCGCCAAAGAGGTCATCGCGGCACAACGTGCCTTGACCGAACTGGAAGCGATGCCAAACAAGTCACACGGCGTTCAAATCGCCATAGAACTCCTTCGACACTACCTATCAATCGCAGACCGCAACGTCAAAGAGACCAAACTCTTGCCCAACTACCCCAACCCGTTCAACCCAGACACTTGGATACCGTATCAGCTATCGGAAGTATCAACTGTCACTGTCAAAATCTACGATGTGACCGGCAACTTGGTCAGAACAATCAATGTCGGACACAAACCGGGCGGATACTACCTCACCCGTGAGCGGGCAGCCTATTGGGACGGTCGAAACGGAAGTGGAGAGCCGGTCAGCAGTGGTGTCTATTTCTATACATTGAGCGCTAGCGATTATACCGCGACCCGTAGGATGGTAATTGTCAAGTAGGAGGGAAGAGAAAGTGAGAAGACGGGAAAGGTGATGCGTAAGTAGAAACCGAGTTTTTTCTTCAAAACTTGGTTTCTCTAAAATGCGATTCGGTGTTAAAAGAGGATCGGCGAAATCTGCGTTCCAATGTTAAAAATGACAAAACTAACTGAGAGTGTAAACTTTTAGATAGATTTACAGTATAATTCTACTCACAGAAAGAAACCGGGAAATTTAGATCCAGTTATAGTCTGCTTTCCCAGCTATCTGAAAATGTTTCTGCTATCAGCAAAAGGATTTTCAGGATAGAAACCGAAACGTGAACCGGGACGATTTAATGACGGGACAGGGTGCATTTAGCCCCAGCGGGGCGACATGTTTATAGCATACGGATAGCCCCATCCCCTAAAGCCCCAGCGGGGCGACATGTGCCATTTGTCTGAATCGCGGATTGCACGGAGGATTACCCCGATGTCATCGGGAGGATTAGCACCTAAGATCGCGCATTGAGGGTGTTCCGATGTCGTTCCTGCCTGCCCCGATGTATCGGGGAGCATCCTGATGAATCGAGAGAAGCCTCTCCCATACGAAAGCGATTTATGCACACCCCTCAAGTAATTCTAAAATCTACCATAAATATCCAAATCGACCCTCCTACAGGAGAGTTAAATGCCCCTAAATTCAATTAATTCATTTCTTGAAATTTCACAAAATCTTAACTTATACGTAATATTTGTTTGTTGTAATCTGTTATAATATCCACATACCAGCAAGGAGGAAAACGGATGCCGCTTAAGTTTCAATGTATTTCCTGTCTCATCGTCCTAAGTTTCGTTTGGATTGCCACCAGCCAAGGAGCCGAGACCCTCCAAATTTTGGAGGACGAGGGGAAGCTTGTACTAACCGGCGAAATCTCCAAAGCCCTCGGCACCTACGACGAGCATCTAAAGGGCGCGGTGGAATACCTACTCTGTGGACCCGGGGGGAAAGAATACGAAAGTATTATCGTCGTCAACAGCTCTGCAGAAGAAATCCACGACGCAATACTCAAACTCGGCGTCGAAAGGGGTTCCCCACCGATGTACGACGAAGAGAAAGATGAGATGATCGGCGCGACAGGGAGCAGTGTCCTTGTGTTCGTCGAATGGGAGGTAGACGGCAAAACCAAAAGGGTGCGTGGCGAAGACCTCCTCTACAACACACAGACCCAAAAACCGATGCAGCATATCGAATGGGTCTTTTCCGGCTCTCGCGAGATTCCCGATCTCGACAGCGAGGACGAAGATGCAATGATCCCCCAAGCATTTGTCGGAAACGACATCATCGCTCTGAACTATATCGACGGCAGCGCACTGTTTCAAAGTCCGATCCCTTCCGAAGAGAGTCCCTACAAGAAGAACGCGGAAACACTCCCACCACTCGGCACAGCGGTCAAAGTCACAATTGAGGTAAATCAGAAGATGCAACGCTATATCCTAATCAGCGGAAAAGTACAAGGGGTCGGATTCCGCTATTTTACTCAACAGAACGCCACAAAACTTGGCGTGCACGGCTACGCGAAGAACCTACCCAACGGTAAAGTAGAGGTCGTCGCCGAGGGGGATAAAGCGACACTGGACGAATTTGTGAAAATCCTTTGGAAAGGACCGCCCGCTTCCAAAGTCGAAGATCTCAAAGTCGAAGCGCGACCGCATAGCGGAGAGTACACTACTTTTGGTATTAAGTATTGATAACCCAAGCTACTAGTTATGTGCGGCGCGATAAAAGTTCCCTATACCCGTAGGTCGGGCATCTTGCCCGACCCCATAAGCCCCAGAGGGGCGCCATGTTTATAGCACACAGGATAACAAAATTCCCCAAGCCCCAGCGGGGCGACATGTGCCATTTGTCTGATCGCCGATTAAACTGATGGCATAAGCAGCGAGGCTAAGAAGCCTCTCCCATAGTGGGCAGGCGATCCTTCTTCTGAGACGCGGACTCATTGAAAGCTATTTATGAGCACCCTTCAGATAATCCAGTAACGGAAAGGAACGATAGTGCGGGAAGAATTTATCAATTTTGTTCGTCAACTGGCAGCGGAGAGTGCCGAAGTTATAAAGCCGTATTTTGCCGCTTTCAACCTTGAAGTTGAACTGAAAGAAGACGAGACGCCTGTCACCGCAGCGGATCGAGGGGCGGAGGAGGTTATGCGCCATCTGATCCGCAAAGAATTCCCAAACCACGGGATCATCGGCGAGGAGTTCGGGGACGAAAATGCGAACGCCGAGTTTGTCTGGGTGCTCGATCCAATAGACGGCACAAAATCATTTACAAGTGGCTGCCCACTTTTCGGAACGCTGATCTGCCTCCTGCACGAAGGGCAACCCGTCTTGGGCGCAATCAATCAACCCATCTTGGAACGGCTGTGTATTGGCGATAATGAGCAAACAACCATCAACGGACATCCGGTGCATGTTCCAGAGACCGACACCCTGTCTGAGGCGATTCTGTTGACAACAGACATTTTAAGTATCGGTAAATACCAAAATCGGACGGGATTTGATAATCTGCTTCACAGTGCGAAAATGTTCCGCACATGGGGCGACTGCTACGGCTATCTGTTGCTTGCCTCCGGAGGTGCTGACATCATGCTCGATCCCATCGTGAATCCGTGGGATGTTCTGCCAGTTATTCCGGTCGTTCGTGGTGCCGGCGGCGTTGTCACCGCGTGGGACGGCAGCGATGTCGTTCAAGGGGATTCATGTGTGGCTGCAACCCCAAATCTACACCCCCATGTTCTGGAGATCTTAAACGCCAACTGATTTATAGTGGATCCTAAAAATAAATAAACATTAAAAGTAGTAGACATACTCCGTGTGCCGTAACTCCGCGAAGCCTCCAAAGTCCCGCTGTAGCTTCCCTGACGAGGAAAGTCCCCCTGACAAGGGGGATTTAGGGGGTTAGGGATTTAGGGAGTTCGCCCTGCATTGGGAGTGTCTAAGTAATTCTAAAATCTACCATAGTTTTCACGTTTCACAGCCTGTCCCGCCTGCCCCGATCCTATCGGGGGATTTATCGGGGCATCACGTTTCACGCTCTTAAGGAGTTTATCACCTATGAGAACGAGGCTGTTACTGCTCTCTTGTATTCTGCTGCTGGCTTTGCAATTCCTGTTCACTGTTTCCCAAACCCAAGCCTTTATCGCAAGACATTATACCCTTCAAGAGGTCTTGGCTGAATGTAGCAACATCGTCTTTGGAACGGTTACCTCGGTCAATCAGAAACGTATGACCGCTAAGGTGAAAGTCGAGGAAAACCTCAAGGGAGAGAGTAAGTTTGAGGAAATTAAAATTAATCTATCCACCGGACAAGGCAACTTCCCGCAAAAGATGATGGAAAAATTCAAAGATGGGAAGCCGATTATAGTCTTCTATAAGATGGAAGGGCAGCGAATCCCCAGTCTCGGACATGTCGACGGCACCTGGTTCCAAACCTTTGCCCAAGACCGATCAGATAAAAGCCGCGTTTGGTGGAACTTTACCCATATTGAAATCTATATGCACCGGACCTACAAAGGCTCAACGCCCGACTTTCAGAAGCTCGTACGGGATACACTTGCTGGGAGAGCCAAGCCCGATAATGCAACCACTTCAGTAGTCCAATCCCTCGCCGAGGCACCTGCCGGTGCGGTGCGGGTTCTCGTCCTCTCCGGCAATCGTTACAACGTCGAGTTTCGCACCCTTTCTGCCTTCAGTCCAGTCGCGGAACACCAGACAGTTTATCAAAGAACGAGGGATCGCAACCTGCCAACCCTTGACCACGCCGACATTCTCTGGCTGGGACAAGGAGAAATCTGTGAAGATAAATATCGCTTGACGAACGAACACGAAAACAGGATCAAAGCATTTGTTAAAGACGGCGGTGTCGTTATCGTTTCCGGGCAAGACAGCGATGATGATCGACCATGCTCGACCGGCTGGATCCCTGAACCGATGAAGGGGGTAGAGCGGTTGGGGCGTAGCGATTTTGAGCCAACACGGGCAGCGGACACCCTGTTTAGCGAACCGAACGAAATCCAGTTCGGGGATGTCTTCCTTGATGACACGTGGACAGATTGGAGCGATAAGTACACAATCCTTGCCACCACAAACAGTGGGAAAGAGATCGCCTTTGCCACCCTAAAATATGGCAAAGGATTGTACCTGATCACAGGCCTCCAGAACGAAACCAGCGCCAATGTCTTTATCAATTACCAAATAATAGAGAACCTAATCCATTTCGCGGTCGAATGGCTAAACGACAAATCATGATATCAGCGTCACTGCTGACTGAAACACGCAGCCTCTCGCTCCAGAGGAGCGACATGTCTATAGAACGCTGTCTTGGTTTATCGGGCGAACGGACTGACAAGGGGAATTTAGGGGATTACGTATCAAGTCCCCCTGACAAGTGGTACATCCCGCCTGTTCCGTTCCTGCCTGCCCCGATGTATCGGGGGGAATCCCGGCGAGTCGGGACCTGCTCTCGGCTTGTCGGAGTCCCGCCTGTCCCGATTCGTCGGGGATACAGTCGGGGGCGGGATTTATGGGGTTGCGTATCAAGTCCCCCTGATAAGGGGGATTTAGGGGGTTGTCGTTCATGAACCCAACCTACGCACTCAAATGTCAACAGAACCTATTACGCAGTCAGATAATTGTTAATACCCTCTGCTCGTTGTGGATCGGCAAATCCACAACACCGGCGCAAATAGGGCTTGAATATGGCTATCCAAGTCTCGGACTCTCCCCGATAAATCGGGACAGGCGGAACGGAGCCGAGCCGTGAGAGACTTATCATGATTTATATGACAGAGTACTATTTCATTTAATGAACTAATGTACCAATGAACCCATGAACCAACAAAAAGCAAAGCCCTCAATCTTAGCGCTGATCTTTTTCTCACTTGCCTTCAGCGCAGCGAGCACCGCCCACGCGGTTATCCCGCAGCTCTTAGGTCCACTCTCCGCTCTACTCAGTGTTATTCCCCAGATCCTCGCGGTGGTTGGCATTGCTATCCTAACCGCGGTCGTATTCGCTCGCGATTGGCTAATGGGGTTGTTCTACCGCATCCGCGAATCCGTCCTCCTCAAAACAATCGCCCTAATACTTCTGTTGATCCTTCTCGGTGGAGGTGTTTGGGTCATTTATAGCGGTCTTCAATCCGGTCAACCCTATGCCACAACAATGGGGGAGATTCCCCTTGAGAAACAGCCTGTGAAGCTGTCTTGGCCCGCCTTTCGGGGAGGCGTTGCACGTACCGGACAACTCGATAATCTTCCCGGACCAACACACCCCACAATCTCATGGTTATTTAAGGGGACAGGTGGGGTTGTCATAGATTTTTCTTCCTCGCCGGCTGTTGTAGGTTCTCAAGTCTATATTGCTGCCGCGCAAGGTTCGTTATTTTCCAGCGGAGGCGCGGTGTACTGCCTTGATGCAAATAGCGGAGTTGAACTCTGGCGGTATGATACACCGGTTCAGATTTTTTCTTCACCAACAGTTGCTGGAGGGCGTGTTTATGTCGGCGAGGGGTTTCACCAAGATGCCGATTGTCAGCTCCATTGCATTGATGCTAGCGATGGACGTGCAATTTGGACTTTCAGAACAACGAGCCACGTGGAATCAACCCCTTTTGTCAGTCAAGGGAAGGTCTATTTCGGCGCAGGAAACGATGGCGTTTACTGCGTTGACGCGCTTGAAGGGAAGCAGATTTGGCACTATCCATCTGTCCATGTAGATATGTCACCAGTGGTCTGGAAGGGAAATGTTTATTTCGGCACCGGTTATGGTGAGTATCGTATCTACGCTGTTGATGCGAATAGTGGTGAAGAGGTTTGGTCAAAGCGTGTGAGTTACCCTGCTTGGGGAAGTCCAAGTGCCGATGGCGATACGGTTTTTTTCGGCCTTGGTAACGGTAATTTTATCGAGAGTGCTGCAGTGCCACAGGGACGGGTGACTGCACATAATGCCGAAACAGGGGAACAAATTTGGGAATATGAAGCCGAAGATTCTGTCCTTACAGCGGTTGCTTATCGTAGTGGGTTTGTCTATTTTGGATCACGGGATGGGAATGTCTATGCGCTCAACGCCACAAACGGGACGCTGCGTTGGAAATCGCGTATCGGATCTCCAGTTGTGTCCTCACCGGCGGTTACGGAGAGTGCAGTTTATGCCGGTGCAGCTAACGGTGTAATCTACAGGATCGATATCGGCAATGGTAACGTGGTGTGGCAAGTTGATACAGACAGAATCACCGGCGGCGGACCGATCTACTCCTCACCGGCTATTGCCAATGGGAAACTGTATATTGGATTGAAGGATTACCTCTTGTGTCTCGGCGAGGAAGATATGATACATGAAATGCTGGAACAAGATGATCAGTAGGATAACGTAATCTCTTGCATACCTATCTGTGTTTCCGTAGGGGCGGGGTTTCCCCGCCCGTCAAATATCCTGTAGGTCGAGATTCATATCTCGACACTTAGGTTATGTTGGTACCGAGGCGAGACGGCGGAGGATACCTAATCGTAAAGGGGCGGCTCCCCGCCCGTGAACCCCTTTCACTCCAGCGGAACCGTAGAATGTCGGCACACCTAAGCCTCACGACCAAGTGATTCGATCTCGTTTGACGTTAAGAAGCGATACTTCCCAATCGGCAGCCGTCCAAGCGAAAGCGATCCAATCTTTACCCGTTTAAGGTATATTACCTCATGACCGATCGCGCGGAACATACGCCGTATCTGCCGCTTTCTTCCCTCGTGAATAGCAATCCTAAATTGTGACTCGCCTTCTCTCCGTTCAATCTGGTTGACCTGCGCCGCAACAGTTATCCCATCTTCAATTTCGATCCCTTCCCGCAACCGCTGAATCGCCCCTCGATCCGGGCGTCCCTCCACCCACGCAATATAGGTTTTCTGAATCTCATGACTCGGATGAAGGATCCTGTGTGCCAAATCGCCATCGTTCGTCATCAGCAGTAACCCCTCGGTATCAAGATCCAGTCGACCGACCGGGTAGATACGTTCCGATATATCACCTACCAATACCATAACTGTCGGACGTCCACGTTCATCGCGCACAGTCGTCACATATCCCGTCGGTTTATTTAACATTAAGTAGATCTGCTTCGGCTTTCCGCTGACCGGTTCCCCATCAAATGTAATCTCATCCCGCTGGGGAGCGATATGGGTCCCGGGGATCAATACCCGCTCGCCGTTGACAGAGACCCGTCCGTCAGAAATGTATCTTTTCGCGTCCCGTCGAGAAGCGATGCCGGATTCAGAAAGGAATTTTTCTAGGCGCATTTTTCAATCACTACCCGTAAAAAAGTAGACATCAGAGAGGAAAAACAGTAGAATAACGCAATCCACTACCGTGATTCGGAGAGAATTTCGTAGGGAACGCAAATCTGCGTTCTTTGCACAAGTCTATATCCATTTCCGCTCCAGAGGAGCGACATGTCTATAGAATCACAATCGTCCGATTCTTGCGCTCCAGAGGAGCGCAATGTGTAGGGGGCATTGGGTTCAATAAATCCGTGAACTTGCGTTAGAATAAACGGTGTTCTCAAAAAGTCTATTGTGATAGAGATCTGCGATGGATGTCAAGAGGAAAATGGCTAGGCTAAAGATGTTTAGATTGAAGATGCGAGGAGGCAAAAATGCGACTTGGCGGACCAATATTTGGCGAAAATTCCAATCCCGACAGCTGGGCAAAAGCAGTCAAGAGCCACGGATACAGCGCTGCCTTCTGCCCTGTCGACGCAGAGAGCGATGAAGCAACCATCGACGCATACATCGAAGCCGCAAAAAAAGCGGATATCGTCATTGCGGAGGTCGGTGCGTGGAGCAACCCAATCAGTGATGACGATGCGGAACGCGAGGCTGCCCGTGAAAAATGTCGGACGCAACTTGCGCTCGCAGATCGGGTCGGCGCAAACTGTTGTGTCAACATCTCCGGTTCACGGGGAGCTAAGTGGGACGGTCCCGATCCCAATAATTTGACCGATGACACCTTCGATCTGATTGTCGAGAGCGTCCGCTCAATTATAGATGCTGTGAAACCCACGCGGTCCTTCTACACGCTCGAAACCATGCCGTGGGCGTATCCCGTAGGACCCGACAGCTACCTCCGTCTAATCAAAGCCATCGATAGGACGCAGTGTGCCGTCCATCTCGACCCGGTTAACATCATCAATAGTCTTGACCGTTACTACCACAGCGGGGATCTCATCCGCGACTGTTTTACCAAACTCGGTCCCTATATGAAAAGCTGCCACGCGAAGGACATCGTTATCGCCGATAACCTAACCCTTCATCTCGATGAGACCCGTCCCGGTCTTGGAGGGCTTGACTACGCAACGTATCTACGCGAACTGGACCGCCTCGATCCGGATATACCGTTGATGCTTGAACACCTCCCCTCTGCCGAAGAATACGCGCTCGGTGCTGAACATATCCGATCAGTCGCCAAAGAGGTCGGCGTCACGATTCGATAAGCCTGTGGAATAGAAACCGAGTTTTTTCTTCAAAACTCGGTTTCTCTAGGGTCATTTAGTTTTTCTGTAGGTGCTTGCATCCCGATTTATCGGGGAGGGATTTCCCAATCCCGACACGTCGCTCTATGAGCGACTTCCCGACTCTGACTTTTCAAACAAAATGCGTAATAAACCTAAAACTGAATAGCCCTACGGTTTCCCTTGATGGGTTGCCTTTCTTTCTATATGAGTCTTACGATTTAAGGAGGACCAAAATGACCTTAATTGGATCTGGATTCAAGGCTGCTTTGATAGGATGCGGTGGTATGGGACGAGGCCATGCCGCAAAAGCAAAAAGTCTGGGAATCGAATTGGTCGGTTATTGCGACGAGATTGAGGCGAAAGCCGCAGAGGCGTTGGCGGAATTTGGCGGTTCCTATGCCACAACCGACGCCGACCGCATTATGCGCGACGATTCTATCGATCTGATAGTAATCGCCACCCACCACGATGCACACCATCCACTCGCACTCGCTGCGGCTGAAGCCGGCAAACATATTCTGTTGGAGAAACCGATGTGCGTGACCCGTGCCCAAGCGGTCGAGGTGGCTGAGATGGTGGAACGCGTGGGAGTCAAGCTCGTAATCAACTGCAAATTTCGGATTGCGCCCACAGCGCAGAAGGCGCGAGAACTACTTTCCCAGCCGCGCATGAGCCACGGTCAGCTGGCAATGAACGATTCCGGTGCGAGTGGGAGCACGTGGGTCTGGCACGCGGACGATGGCGGCGGCTTGTTGATCAGTACCGCGATCCATACCATCGATCTGCTCACATATCTGATGGACAGCGAGCCGGATCGGATCTATGCGGAGGGACGGATCTTTGGACAAAATAAAGGCACCGCCGGCTACCCCGACGGGTTGGTAGGAACAATCCTCTGGAAAAGCGGCGGACTCTCCACAGTAATTAGCACCGACCAAGGGATGAACCCCTTCGTGTCCAAGTGGTTCCATCAGATGTGGGACGGAGAACGTAGTGCGGTCTTTTCCTCTCACATGACCCGCGTCGACTTTGGTGGATGCGAAATTGACCATCTGGATGCGCGAAAATTACCAGAGGAGGAAATCGCCAAGGCGTCGATGATGGTGAACCTATTGGAAGCGATTCAGACGGACGGGGACACCCTCTGCAACGCACGCGACGGTGTCCGTGCTGTGACTATATGTAACGCCTTAGATGAAGCAGCTCGCACCGGCAAACCCCAAAACGTACCGAACTAGGACAGTACCACATCGCTCGTATAGCGCCAGAGGTGCGACATGTGTATAGTAATGTCGAACTCACACCTCAAAGCCCCAGCGGGGCGATATGTGTAATACATTGGTGAATGATATAAATATGTAGCCGTTCACCAGTAGCTTCCCTTAGCGAAGTCTCATGAAGTCCCCCTGACAAGTGGTACATCCCGATTTATCGGGGGCGGGATTTAGGGGTTAAAAAAACTCGCGCCGCGCACTGAATTTGCGTAAGTTCTGAACTCTATTCTTCACCTAGTAGAATATCAGCTACAATGACACCAGTCATAATCATTGTGAATGAACCCCAAAAAAAAATACCGAACGACCGCTCATTCCTAACCTTTCGATCGCGATAGCCCGCCAAGAACCCTTTTTGGTAAGAATCTGACTCAGTTTCGATTATCTTTTGCATCGCGGATGGCACGTCCTTTGGTCGAGAGCTAAAGGGCCCCTCTGTTTTCGCGAAGACGACACCCGTTTTATAACCTCGGTCAAACTCCTCGGTATCAATGGAATACCGGGTTGTAAAAAAATCGTAAGAGGTTGTTGAAGCACAGCCAGAGAGGACCAAAATACAACAGCAAAGTGCACCGATTTGTTGGAATTTCATGTTTATCTCCTATCATTTAGCCCCAGCGGGGCGACATGTGTATCCGAAGGGTGGAACGTAATGCGTCATACGAGTTTTTTTTACGTTTCACGTTTCACGTTTTACCCTTTCCAATTTGGCTCAACAGCCAGCGAGGTTATCAATATTTACCTGACGCACTACTAGCACCCAAGGTTATATGCTATAGGTTTGATAGATCGCAATCCATGAAGGATAAGAGTGGAAGTTAGTTTGCATTGCCAGATTCATAAATTCGCCAAGCCCCATTCTCTTTTCGCATCTTAATAAGTATATCTGATGCTGCCGGTGTGTTCTCCATTTCTGCCCTCGGAATTTCCGCTAACGCTGCCGCTTGTTGTTCTTCCGATAAATTCTGTATTACCATTCCTATCAGGTCTCTGAACTGTAGTTCCGGTTCTCTCAATCGGAAGTGCCATTCATCGCCGACATATTCGCTGCTCACAATTTCTGCCCTACCAATTGTTCGGCTTAATATTTCCTCAGTGAACTGCTTGGCCTCCGGTCCTGCTTCAGCGATTTCTGCCCTCGCATTTTCTAAGGCTGGGATACTACTTTCTATATCTTCCCTGACAGCTCCTGTCACTAGTGGGAGTGCTGCCTTAAAGTTGAGATTCTTATACGCCTCCAGATAGGCGTTCATCACATCTTCGGCAGACCGACCCTCGTCGTCTAATAACGTAGAGGTATCGGTGGAGAGACTCTGGTCCGCCTCTGGCTCAAATTCCACCTCCAGCATGAATTGTGCTATATCTGCTTCGTCAGGTTGACTCAAGGAATTGTCAACCGACTCTATCCCTTCTCCGGAGTCTGTGACGGCAATTTGTGACGGATTGTCCCTGTTTTCTGTATTTGGAGCGGAATCAGTTTGTGCTGCTAATCCTTCGGAGTTGTTTCGTGGACGTGGAGTGCCATCCTCCCACGGTGACAAATACACCCGCTCCTCGATTATGGGCGCGCGCATCTGGCGGATACCGACAAAACCGATAAAAATCAGCGCAATCAGTGCTGCTACACCAACTGTTATCTTAGGTGCCGTTCCAACTTTCATGGCAGTTAGTCCTCCTGAGTATATCTTTTTTAGTGTCAACCCGGGAGAAACGAAGATGCCAGTAAGAAGGGATTGCAACCGTTTGGAGAGTTGCCGCTTCGCACGCGACAACCGAGACGCAATTGCGTTATATGACATCCCATGTGTGTTTGTCAGTTCGTCGTAACTCGCACCCTCCAGATAGAAAGCACGGACAAGCTCCCTGTCTTTCTGCGGAAGTGTCTCGATTGTCCGGCGAATCAGTTCTCTCTGTTCCAGCTGCGTCAATTGCTCATCAAGTGAGTCCTCCGTTTGAAGCATCTGTTCACTCACTTCGTTGATGGATACAGTTTCATGTCTCTGTTTTCGGAGCCACTGACGTGCACAATTCCGCGTAATCTCAGCCAACCAGCTCTTGAATTTAGTCGCATCCTCAAGCTGACCTAATCCTTGATAGGCGTTGAAGAAGGCGTCTTGCACCACCTCTTCGGCGTCATGGGCATTATCCACGATCTCGCCTACGATTGCATAGACATAGGCGTAGTACTCCCGCATCAGATCAGCAAAAGCCTCTTCATCCCCAGTTTGGGCACGATAGATGAGCGTATTTTCCTTAGCCATGGATCTTCATTTCTCCCTTACACCTTATCAAGATGCAGTTCCGAGATTTTTTTGGCACTTTTTTTCGCGAAGTTAGCAATAAAAAAGCGAATGGACGGAACCATTCGCCTAATGTGATCCTTTTGACTGTATACCCAAAAGGGAAAGTATCAACTTGTGTTATCTTTACGTGGATATCCTGAACAACTTAGCTCATCTCAGACAGCCGCTTCTCCAGCGCAACCGCCTCTTCCAGTCTTTTCATGTAATCGATGGAATGCCCTAAATAGGTCGTAGGGTCAGGTCTTGCCGGCAAGCAATCCAAAGAGAGATACCCCTCAAATCCGATTTCGTCGAGCTCTCTAATTACGCCCGTAAAATCTATATGTCCCATCCCCGGCATTTGACGGTTACTGTCCGCGAGATGGATCAACATCAGTCGGCGTTCCGCCCGTCGGATAGCGTCGGCGACGGAGACGTCCTCAATGTTCGCGTGGAAAAAGTCCACCATCACCCCCAAGTTATCTTCACCAATCTCATCAGCGACACCTACAGCGTCAACGACACTGTTCATGAACCCCGCGTAGCCTTCAAACCGATTCACCGGTTCCATCGCTACCCGCACACCCCGCTCGCCGGCGTAACGGCTTATCTCTCGCGCCGATTGGACAAAATTTTGTCGCACCGTCGGGAGCGGGACATCATGTTCCGGGTACTTCGGTTCAGCCGGACAGCAGCAGATCTCATAGACAGATACATTCAGATCCACCGCTAAATCAGTGCATTTTTGCGCATAACCAATCGCATAACGCCGAGCCGCATCGTCGGTGGACGCCAGATCCCGCGCCTCTCCCGCATGCCAAGTCGCCCACGCTCCAAGCAGTGCCGCAATCTCCATATCCATTGACCGGGCGATCTCAGCAATTTCCCGATACCGTCCTATCGCAATCCGGTCAGGCTCCGCGGTGAGATCTATGCCATCATAGCCAGCATTCTTTATCAGTTCAAGCACCTCGTGCGGCTGTTCCCAAATGTCTAACCCGAAACTCGTCAATGTGTCAACGATCACCGAGTATCTCAACTGAGCCATCCTAATCTCCTTCTATTTTTCCGTTGACTTGCTTGCTGATTGTTTGTATCATTTTTTACAGAAGCGTGAAATAGCTTTTTCTTCTTTTTCTATCTATGGAACCCACACAACAGATCTCTCCCGCTTTTCTATTTTTATCTGCGAAAATCAGCGAGATCTGCGTCCACATCTACTTTTAGAACTGGAGCGTATAAATCCGATTCCATTTCGACAAAAAGAGTCCAGACATGACAGAAACCGATCTCTGCTATTTGTCAGCCCTACAATTGCGCGACCTATACCAGAAAGGTGAGGTGTCACCCGTTGAGGTGACTGAAGCGGTACTCCGCCGCATGGATCAACTGAATCCGAGCCTCAACGCCTTCATCACAACGACGCCGGAACTTGCGCTCAAGGGCGCACGTGCCGCAGAAAAAGCCTACCAAACCGATGAATCTCCGCCCCCGTTGGCAGGTATTCCAACCTCAATAAAAGACCTCGTGGCAATGACAGGGTTTCGTACAACCCGCGGTTCCTGGCGTTACAGAGATTCGGTGTCGGACTTTGATGCGCCGATCATGGATCGGTTTCACGCTGCGGGCGCTGTGATAATAGGAAAAACCAATCTCCCTGAGTTCGGGTGGAAGGGAGACTCAACCAACCGTATCATCGGTTCCACCCATAACCCCTGGCAGCACGGTCGCACCGCTGGCGGTTCCAGCGGTGGTGGGACAGCAGCGCTTGCCGCGGGATTGGGACCCCTTGCCCAAGGGAGCGATGGCGCCGGCTCGATTCGGATTCCTACCAGTTTTTGCGGTGTCTACGGGCTCAAGCCGTCGTGGGGAATCATCCCACAATATCCCGCCAGTGCGGTCGAACTGTTCTCTCACCTCGGTCCCATGACGCGGACAGTCGCCGATTCCGCGCTGATGTTGAACATCATGGCGGGTGCCGATCCGCGTGACCGTCTCTCGATTCCCACTGATACCGATTATTTGGCTGCTCTGGAGGGGGACCTCGCCGGTCTGCGGGTCGCGTGGTCACCCGATCTGGGTTACGCCTTGGTCGACCCGGAAGTCCGTGAGATCGTTACGAAAGCAGCATTGCGCTTTGAAGAGCTCGGCTGTCACGTTGAGGAAGCCCATCCCAACCTCGAAGATCCGTGGGAGAGCATTGTGCATGTTATCTGGGCGTCCGCATTCGCCGGCATACATCTCCACGACTTAGATGCGGTCCGGGATCAGATTGATCCGGGTTTGGTGAGAGTGATAGAGCAGGGACTCGAACTTACGGGTGCTGAGGTCGCCATCGCCTACGCAAAACGAAATGACTACTATCACGCTTGGCGCGAATTTATGGAGGGATACGACCTGGTACTAACCCCCACACTGCCTGTGACGGCGTTTCCGGCTGGCGATGATCATCCGGGACAGATCGACGGGCAACCCACCACCTATCTGAGTTGGACAGCGTTCACCTATCCATTTAACATCACCGGTCAGCCCGCAGCATCAGTTCCTTGCGGCTTTGACCACAATGGACTACCGGTTGGGCTACAGATCGTCGGGCGGTGGCGCGACGATGTAACCGTCCTCCGCGCGTCTGCCGCTTTTGAAGCCCTCGCACCGTGGGCGGACAAGCGACCCCCACTCAATTAAATTAGAACTTACGCAGCGCGTTCATAAGTCCCCCTGACAAGGGTTTCCCCCTGATAAGTCCCGATCCATCTTTCCCCCCTGACAAGGGGGGCTAGGGGGGTTAGGATGTAGGGGTTAAAAATAAAAAAATATCGCGCCGCATGCTAAATTTGCGTAAGTCCTATAAATGAACTCATTGATTAACCCGCAGCAGCTCCACTATCTACCGCCTTCGCGTCCTCCAACGCTTCCATAGCCTGCTTCGCAGCATCCGACGTTGGATCCCGTCTGATGATCCGATTCAGGTGCAAAATCGCGTGTGAGTCGCCCTCCCTCGCAAGATCCAACGCCTCCGCAAATACCTTTTCGCCGAAACTGAGATCTCTTGGAACGATGGGGTGCTCCAAATCCTCCCAATAATACTTCAGATCGTCCGATTCCCAATCCTTGTACACATCCTCCCAAAGAAGTTCACTGGAACTGTTGAGGTGCGGCTCCAGCATATGCTCCGCTATCGGATCGCCCAGCGCGTGATACCGGTTATCTAATGAGACGCGGAGTCTATCCTCTGTGAAATTGGGCAACGCCTGATGTATCGTCAACGCCAAAAAGATTAAGGAATCCCCGATCTCATAGTCCGTGGTGTGCCACTCACCCTCCACCTCGTCGGCATAGATCTTTTGAGCGCCAGCGCCGAGCGAGAAGTGATGATCGAGAACCTTGCCAACCTTGTGCGAGCCCGGTATCAACGCAAGTCCACCCAGTTCGATTGGACAATCACCGACAGGTGCCCAGCAGGTATACGTCTGAAAATTCCCTTGGAAGTGCACGAAATCTTGATGTATCGGCGTGGTGTGTTCCGTGTACTTTGGAAACCATAGACGGGCAATTTTCTGCGGATGCGGCAACACCGAATCGCCGATCACCTTCTCCATCATATCGATGACCTCAGGCCAATGGCCCGACCGATGAAAGGATTCCAACTTATAAACCTCGTGATAGACATCGGTGTACTCAGCATTTCCTTCCGTACATTGACGCGAGATATCAGCGATCCCATCCATCGGGTCGGTTCCGGGGACAAGCCAACCGCCCTCCTGTATGGCCGTCAGCATCTCTCGCCGTAGGTCCAATAGCTTGTCCGGATCTTGTAGTTTCCTAAAGAACAGGTAGCCCTCATCCTGTATCCGGCGCTGAAGTTCTTCAGGGTCGTCCATCGCATCGTTGGACACCCGAAATTCTTTGTATTGAACAGCCATTTTTTCTCCTCTCTTATCTGTGCTACTGATAATATGGTGCAGCCTTACATGTATTTGATAAATTCTTATGCACCGTCTCCCATACCTCATCAACGGTGATTAACTTCATACAGATATTGTTTTTGCACCTGTTCGTGAACTGTTTGCACGGGTTACACGGTACATGGTGCCGGATCGTTGTATGGATCGGATCGAGCGGTTGAAAGCGGATATGGTCGCCCGGTCCGAACAGCGCCACCGTCGGTGTCTGCATCGCTGCGGCGACGTGCATCGGTCCCGTATCGTTTGTAACAAATAAATCACACTGCTCAATCAACCCCGCTAACTGACGGATGTGCAGCGTGCCAGCGAGCGGAATCGCCTCGGTTGTCATGAGATCCCCTACCTGCTGAACAAGCTCCCCCTCGGCAGGTCCCCCAAAAAGTAGCACCTGCGCGCCAAATTCCTGTGCTGCACGATCGCCTATCGCTGCAAAGCGGTCAGGCATCCACTCCCGCAACTTCCACGCCGCGCCCGGAAACAGCCCAATCTTTGGTCGATCCGCCTTTATTCCTTTGGTCGCCATAAGTTCGTGTGAAAAAGCACGATCCGTGTCCGTAATAAACAGCTCCAACGTCTTGTCGGTTGCCTCCACACCAATTGCATGAAGCAACGCAAAATAGCGATCGATGGCGGGCGCCGACGAAATTCGACCCGCACGGACCGCTCTGTTACTACGGTCTGGCACACGGACGGTGCACAACATCCCATTGGGCTGATGATACCCAACGCGACATTTCGCACCGCTCAGATATCCGAGCAAGCTCGTGCGAAACTTGCGCTGAAAATCAATGACCAGATCAAAACGCCGCTCTCGCAGGAGGCGAATCACCCGTCGCATCTGACCCGTATCCTTGTTTCCCGCCTTTCGGTCAAACGTAATAACCTCGTCCAGATGGGGATTTGCCGTGAGCAGATCGGCAAACTGCTTCCCCACAAGCATTGCGATATGTGCCTGCGGGAAATGCTGTCGCACCGCACGGATGGCTGGCGAGGTTAAAACAATATCGCCAAGTGAACTGAGACGGATGAGAAGGATATTTTTCATGTCGCCCCCACGGATAAGGGTAACTATTTCTGAATAACCATACGGCGAGTCTCTGAAAAAGCGCCTGCCTTCATTGTATCACGTTCTTACCTTCAGAGCAACAGTGATCTTTCGCAGCTTTTAGGGTCATTTATAGTGAACGATATAAATATGTAGACGTTCACCAATAGTGCCCCTTATCGAAGCCTCATCAAGTCCCCCTGATAAGTGGTACATCCCGATTTATCGGGGGCGGGATTTAGGGGGTTGGTTGTGCGTTGAAAGTGTATCAGTAATTATAGAATTCACCATAGTTTTTTTGTAGGAGGGATTTCCCAATCCCGACACCTCGCTCTATGAGCGACTTCCCGACTCCGACTTTTCAAACAAAACGGGTAATAAGCCTAAAACTGAATAGCCCTATCCGCAGCTTACCAGAATGCACATTGGGCAGGTGTTGGGAGACGGTACGGTTCCCCTGATTACAGCAAGCCGAACCTACGAATTGACGCACTAAGGTTTTTGGTAGATGAGTGTGTCCGGAAAAAACCTCGCCCAAGCACCCGCATAGGAAACGAATACGTCAGGGACGCGTTCAAGTGACTCACCCGTTTTCGGGTTCAAGAGCATCTCCTCCGAAAGTTCCCATACCGTCCGGCTACGGCTATCCCTAACCTGTTCAAACGTCCCTTCAAATTGATCGTTCTTCCGCTTGTAAACACGAACGGCGTTTGAATCCGGACTCGCAATCAGCACAATTGGAACGCCGTCAATGACATCGTTGATCACCTGCATCTGACGCAGATCCTTAAAAAAATACGCCTTCTGTTCATCGCCCACGATTACGCCGAGAATCTGTTTCGGTATCCGGTCCAGGAGGTCAGGATAAGGAATGTAGCTGTAATTATGTCCCGTCTCCTTACTCAGTACAGTCGTATTCGGGTGGGCCACTTTCCACTCACGCCAAAGTGCCTGCGCTATCGGTACCCTATCGAGCGAGATGCCCGTTTTCGGACCCACGACCGCTTCACCGCTCGCTTGTAGCCATAAACTCGGTGTATCACTACCTCTGTCATACATCAACAGATTCCGTTGGTAAAGGGTGCCGGACACGCCAAACTCAAGCGCTTTACCATCAACGGTTGGGTCAAAAGCAATACCGGTGCCGCATTCCGGGCAGAAAGTCACAAGGGCCGGTCTATCGCCCAAGGTGTCGTTGACTATTTCATGATTGACCAGAATGCGCAAGGGATAGGCGCGGCTCTTCCCACCGAGTGTGATACCGAGGACCCGATCATCCTCCTCCATGTAATCCGCTGCCGCCGCCGGAATGAATCGGGGCTGGGTCAGGGCAGCAATGCCATCTATACCAGGTCCCCCGTCATGGATGTCGTTCATCGGAATCGAGTGCTTCACACCGTTGGGGAAGAATATCCCGTACCGTTCAAGCACCCTAGCAGAAGGTCTATCCGCATTGGGGTCAGTGGAGAACGGCTCTATTGATTCTGTCACTGGAGACGAAGTTTGACCTTCATCGGCCTCACACCCGACCAGTAGAATTGTCGCGTAAATCCCCAAAAACACAAGTAGCCATCGTGTGGGCATGTTAATTCACCTCAGAAAACATCTGACCAATTAGGGCTTACGCACCTTAATTTCTGAAAGCAGATACAGACGCAGATTTCGCTGATTTTCGCAGATAAAACAGCTTTAGCAAAAGGAATTTCGAGAAAATTCATCATGCCCTCAGCCATCGCCAGCCACGTTTCAGGTTCGATAAAATCTTCATAGGTGACCAGATACGGCTGAAGCTGTAGGATATTTTTCGGGGTCAATCCGTGCCGCCGTAAAAAAACGATCCGTAACGGCGTCCGTGTGATTATCATTCGTATCCTTATTCCTCCGCTGAAAAGTATCCAACGACAAACACCAAATCCAGAACATTGACCACCCCATCGCCATTCGGATCTGGTCCAGACATACCCAACCCATTAGCCACCTGAACCAAATCCAGAATATTGACGACCCAGTCGCCGTTGACATCAGCGGGGTTTTTGGCTTTGAGGTAGATTTCACCGTCGAGGTCCGGTAGCAAGTGGGTGATGGATGCAGCGGTGCTTCCCCTATCAGATACGGGGGTGGCAGATGACGGCAGTGTAATTGTTTGTTCACTCCCACTCCGATTATGGACCGCCCAGCCGTTGGTGAACTCTCTGATATACAAACTCTCAATATCTTCTTGATAGCGCTGCGCTGTGGGTCCAACAGGTCGTCCGAGATCGGCATCCCAGAAGGGATACCAGAAGTGATCTTGGTAATAGTGTCCTGTCGTATACACCACGTATCCATCGGAAAGGGTAAGGCTCATGGTCGTGAACACACGCATCCAACGACGATTCGTTGGGCTATCTGGCGACTCAGTGGGAACCCCCGAGCCCTGTAAACAATTAATTTTCGGTTCTCTGGCGTTTTCTTCAAACCAGAGGAGCGCATCTTCAATCCCGGCAAGTCTGCTGGTTGTGTAACCGCTGTCGGAGTCCCGATGGGTTTCCATCATACCGCCGTTGATATAAGGAATTGAAAGTGGAAGTTTATCCCAATTACTATTGACCAGTATCAGAAAATCTTCAGGGACTGCCTCACGAATTCGTTCGATTATTGAGAGACGCACACTTGCGTCTACGTGGTCATAGACGTGTATAGTTCCATTCTGATCCAGACCGATAAGAATCATTCCACCGTCTGCCCATGTATCAAACATAATGCCGTCGTATAATCCACATCTTGAAACAGAAATTGCCTGTTCAACAATGAGATCTTGGACTTCTTCCATCCTTAAATCAATAGCGTAACCGATGTTTGTAGGGCTACGAGGTTTCTCTCGCAGAAGATTTCCATCTTCGTCTCTTAACCATCCGAACCAATCTTCGGGATATTGATCGCCTACACCAGCATTTCTTATGCGGATCTCAGCAAGAAAAAGCATACTGGGGTTTTTGGCAAGGAGTTCGGTCCGTTTGGCCATTGCACGGTCTACCTCACCTACCAGTCGGTCCCATGGTGGCTGCGCGTCGAAACGGAGGTCAAAAGGAAGATGGCCCCAAAAAAGATCGTGATATGATACGAGCTCTTCATAAGATAATTCAGGCAGATTAACGACTGAGTGATGCCAACCTGTCATAACAGACGGAAAGGTCTGCTTCTCAATGCGGTCTTGAATCGGAGGATCTGGCAGCGCACACACCTCATCGTATCGAAGCACGTTAAACGATATCCCTTGAATTGGACTAAAATCGACAATCAGATTCTTGTGGATTCTGAGTTCTTCTAGTGCAGTTAAATTGGCAAGGGGACCTATATCCACAATCTGATTCTCACCTAGATCAAGAAATCTCAGCTGTGTCAGGTTCGCAAGCGGGGTAATATCTGTTATCTCACACAGCAGAAGCCCCAAGTGCTCTAACTGTGTGAGGTTTGAAAGAATTGAAAGGTCCTGTATCGGTATGTGGGTAAGGGCGAGGGTTCGGAGTGAAATGATGCCGGACAAGGGGGACAAATCGGAAATTGGGTTTTTTGAAAGGTATAGAACTTTCAAGTTTGCCAGCTCTCTCAATGGAGTGATGTCTCGGACCTGATTTCTTTGGAGGAATATCTCTCTCACACGAATCGCATATTCCAATCCGGTAAGATTTTCTATTTGGGCATCCCTGGCAGTAAGTGTGTCTAATAGTAGCATGTCTTGTTGGGTCACCGGCACTCCAGATGACAACCCCAATTCCTCACGGATAGCCCGCTCCAAGTTAGGGTCAGGTATCTCCACAATTTGGGCGTTGGCACGCTGCCAAAAACCGCAGAGCGCGGCACCTATAATCAAAATCCCCAAACTGTATCTGAATGTCTTAAATCGAATCATCGTTAATCCTCCTTAGGTTATGGTGTTCTTACACCAAACAGCAAGAATTATAACCTAAGTTAGGTATATGTTCAAATCTACTCCGCCCCCGGTAGGTGCGTTTTCTCACCGCACCGACTTCAATCCACCCCGGTAGGTGCGGTTTCTAACCGCACCGCATCGGCGCAGTTGGAAACAGCGCCTACCAAACGGGAGAACGGACAGCGCAGTTGAAAACAGCGCCTACTAAACGGGAGAACGGACAGCGCAGTAAACTGAATTAGATATTGCCTAGCAAATCACCCGCAACCACCGACGCCGAATCCAGTACATCCTGCGTCGTTATCCCCAGCGATATCATCGCTGATAACCAGTCGCTTGAGGATTTCATCATGTTAAATTTGCACCAATCCACTTGACTTTCTCCGTGTTAACTTGCTATAATGATGCTGCCTTATCTTTGAGAGGAGAATCTATCATGGCAAATCCGCAATCATTATCAACCATAGCACAGATAGTAACAGCCGTTTGTGTCGTTATCACGTTACTTATCTGCTTGGCAACTTTCCTACTTGGACTCGCCACTAAGGAAGATATATCTCTAATAAGAGCGGACATAAAACGTCTTGATAGTCGTATAGATCAGCTACAGCAGAACCATATCACCCATCTTAGCGCGCATCATATCACCACTCCGAAACCTTGACTATCAGCCCCCATGCTAGCCCCATTGCTTTTCTTTCCACCAATCCCCGCGAATCTTCACTAATTATAGTAAAGTCCACTATAGTTCACTCGTTCATTAATGAATCAATGAGCAGAGGGACGTCACGTTTCACGCTTTTTGTGTTTTGCACTTTCTTTCTTTTTAGATGAGCCAATTTCCAAACAGGAGGTATCAACCCGCCCATGCCAAAACCACGAATCATGTTCTACCATGACGGACGCCATCCTCACATCTACCGCTACGAACCGCCCATGCAGAAGGAAGAATACCAAGCTTGCATCGACGAACTGGTCGGCACCCCTGTCGAAGCAATAATGTTCTGCTTGGGAGAGGGGCGCACCGTCCTGCACGACACCAAAGTGGGTGAACTGTTGGGGCACAATGTAGACAAGTGGGACCACCTCGTCTTCCACCGCGCCTACCAAAACGCCAAGGGGCTTATTGAGGAGGGGCATGATCCGCTGCGAATCGTCTGTGACCGGGCGCACGAGAAAGGGCTGCTCCTCTACCCTACCTTGCTCGTCCAGAATTTCGGTCCAGAAACAGCGTCGGTGCGTTGCTCGAATTTCCGCTTAGACAACCCGCATCTCGAAATCCGTGCGCGCGGCGACCTGCACCCCGATCTACCGTGGATCGATGGGCTCGACTTCAAGCACCGGGAGGTCCAAGGCGAACGCTTTGCCCTAATCGAGGAGACCTTGGACGAATACCCGGTTGACGGGTTTGAACTACAACTGAACAACTATCCCCGTTACTTTCACCCGGACGAGGTGCAGGCAGGTATCGGCGTCATGACCGACTGGATCGGGCGGGTGCATGAAGCGGTCAAGTGGAGTGGAGCGGATCGAGAGTTGGTCATCCGCGTCCCGACAAATCTGGAAGATGCCCTATCTATCGGACTGGACCTGGAAGCGTGGGTGAACCGCGGAATTGTAGATGTCTTGGTCGGCGAACCCTTCTCGGCACCGCACCGGGTAGATCCGAATACCGATTTCCGCCCACTCGCAGCAATAGCAAAAGGGACCGCCTGCCGTTGCAGCGCCGCCATCCACAGCCATGTGGACTCGGACCGACTTGCCGAAGCACCTATCTCCATGGTCCGCGCCACAGCCTGTAACTACTGGGAACAGGGGATTGACGGGCTTTATCTGGCACAGTGGTTTCCACACTGGCCCTATCAGGCGGATTTCTACGAACGGCTGCGCGAAATACCCTACCCCGACATCATGGAGGCAAAGGACAAGTATTACTATATTCCAACCGAAAACGCTCGCCCCAACGATCCTTGGGCTGCCACGCAGCTACCGATCGAGATGGAGGTAAATAGACCTGTCACCGCCAAGTTCATCGTCAGTGACGATCTACCGCGCTGGGACAAGGTAGGACGGGTGCACGAGGTGTTATTGAGGGTCGGAATCGCTGGCACAACGGAGCTGGATCGGATCCGCTTCAGTCTCAACGGGACCGAGTTGCCGGAGAATATACTGCGTAAAATCAACCAGATGTATCGCATGAGTGGACCCCGCAACCGATCCGGTCCTACATACTGGTTTATCTTTCGACTCGATCCTGCCCATTGGCCCCCGCAAGGGGAAAATGAACTGGAGGTTACCCTGCTTGAGCGCGATCCTGATGTGCTTGGTGCGGTTGCCCTGCGCGACGTTGAACTGGAGCTGAAATACTTGATGGGCAGGAATTTCCATCGCGACTATGTAGATCCAGATCTCGGTCCTCACAGCTATGGAGTGTCATAGCGTGAGGTTTAGAGCTACAGAGAACCCAATAGATTGATATCCCAAAATTGCCCCGACGCTGTTACCGGGGTTCGGAGCAGCGAGTGATTGCCCTCTCGAAACAAGTGTTCCTGTAGGGGCAACCCTTGTGGTTGCCCTTATTAGGCTGATTGAAATTCGTAGCGTTTCACTGATTTGTTAAAATTTCATTAAAGACAAGCGTTGACAGAAAAAAGAGACCATGCTATAATCTCTATATCCCAAACTGATAATTTCATCAGTTCGGGAGACTGCAATAACCGAAAACCTTATCCGAACATCTCAATGAAATCGGGGCTCCAAGGTTGCATCAGCTAAACCAAAAACCCCTTTTGCCGGGGAAGCCCCAACTGAATCGTATGAACATTTTACCTGTTTTCAGGAAGGAGCGTTAAATATAAAATGAAAAGATGGATGAAACTGTATCTTTGTGCAACACTTCTACTATCTGTTGCGCTTCTAAGCGGTTGTGGCGGAGCAGTTGAGCCGCTCGATATCAGTAGTTTTCAGCGGATTGCCATCGCCCCGTTCTCGACCGAAGAAGACTCCGCTGAAATGGAACGCAGATTCCCCTTGGATCTCGCAACACAACTCAGCCTTGTGAAAAAGGACAAAGAGTGGATCTATGACCAATCCGATACACTCAACCCGATTGGTACTGCGCTAACAGAGCAGAACTTGACACCGGAAGATATCTTCCTCGATCCCGCCCTCGCAGCAAAGGTCGGACAAGCCGCGAATGCCGATATAATTATCGTCGGTCATATCAAGAATCCGAAGCTTGATGAAAAATACGATAGCAACCCGCTCTACGACATGAGTGCACAGGCAGGTATATCGGGAACCACGAAATTTGTGATAGTCTATCAATGGGCAACGCTTAACATGCAGGTGAAAGCCGTTGATACAAAGTCCGGGAGTGTTATCTGGGATAACGGCGGGTTTGTCGGATACACAAAGTATATCCGCGAATTCAACACGCAAGATCCAGCGAGACATACCAGTCGTGTTGAACCGGACCAGCTGAAAGCCGATATTAGAAAACATATGCTCAGCCAAATCGGTTACCAGCTCGCGCCCGATAAAATCAATCAGCGGCCCGTGCCAGAAATTCTGCACAAGCCCGAACGCAAGTTAGTAAGATCCGGCGGACAACCAATTCTGTGGTAAGTAGCACAGGACTTACGCAGCCAACCGTAGGCGGGGCATCTTGCCCCGCACCACCTATGCTGAAATGGGTTAGTCTGTAGGCGGGGCATCTTGCTCCATCCTGAAATGCATAAGTCCTGTAGCAGCTGTTTTGTGTAAGTATAGTCGATAAGGTGGGCGGTCCCCACCCTATCGGCTAGCAGGTCGGTATTAGCCTGTGAGAGCAGTTGGTGAGCAGGTTATTTCCACGTCGTTCAAGTCGTTTTAGATCCCGATTTATCGGGGAGTTCATAGGTTCAGAAGTTTATTAATGAACCTATGAACAAACTATTTTTACGTTTCACGCATCACGTTTCACTACGGGGTCCCCCGTCTCCCTCCACCGTCCATATATATCGAGCTGCCGAATACATACGAACACGGCTCTGACGCCAAAAATGCCACCACGTTGGCGATCTCTTCCGGTTCGGCGATGCGTCCTGCGGGAAGTTCGTTGCCGAGCTCTCGAAGCACGTCCTCCACATTCTTACCCGCCTCATCCGCACTCGCTTGCTGCACATCCCGTGCCCGCTGAGTGTTAGTAAGCCCCGGACAAATCGTGTTCACCAGAATCCCATCCCCAGAAACCGCATCCGAAAGCGCACGTGTCATATTCAGAATGGCGATGTTGGCAAGGCTTACCGGGATGTTACCACTGGTGGGACTGGTCCCCGCGCCTCCCGCAACATTGACAATACGACCCCAGCCGTTCTCTCGCATGTGCGGTATCACAAGTTGTGACAGTCGCAGGTAGCTATAGCTCTTCAAACCCAGTGCGTCATCAATCAACTCGGTGGGCAAGTCTAAAATGTCGCCTCCCCTTGCCGCGCCTGCATTGTTGACCAAAATATCAACGCCGCCGAAGTGTTCCACTGTCGCGCTCACAACCTTCTGGCAGCCTTCCAGGCTCGTCAAGTCTACTGCAACGCTGTATCCCTCTCCGCCAACCTCGTTAATCTCGCTAACAACCGCGTCCAGGAGTTCTTGGCTGCGAGCAGTAACACAGACCCGCGCTCCTTCACTCGCGAGTGCCAACGCACAGCACCGACCGATCCCACGACTCCCGCCCGTTACGATTGTCCGCTTTCCCTTCAACCCTAAGTCCATAATCAGAATAAGTCAGACCCACACGAGTCTGTCTCCCTCTTCTAAGTTGTGCGTGCCATTTTCACTGTGCACGGCTTATTCAGTCAAATATGATTTGGATAAGTTTGCTATTGTGCCAAACAATTAGGTATACTTTTTATGTTTGTATTTACCTTTGTGCACGAGAGGAACTTAAACATGAAACGCTTTATCTTCATCGTATGTTTCTTTGTCTTTGCTACTACTGGTTACGCTCAACAAATTCCTGTTGATGTTGTTTATCTCAAAGATGGTTCAATTGTTCAAGGGATCATTATTGAACAGATTCCAGATGATACATTGAAGATACGGATACAGGGTGGTAGTGTTTTCGTTTTCAAGATGGAGGATGTTCTGAAGATCAACCGAACCCTTAAATCTGTGCAAACGCATGGCTATCAGATTGGAAGAAAAGAACCTGTAGTTGGTTGCCTTTTATCTTTTCTTGTTCCCGGTGCTGGTCAACTTTACAACGAAGACTTTGGTGGTGCGGGATTATTTTTTGGATCTTTTATGCTTAGTTCAATCGTGTTCTTTAGTTCCTTAGAGGAGGATGTCTTTGGTTGGTATATTCCTGATAATAATAGGACTACCGCAACTCTGGGGTTAGTGGGTATGCTTACCGCTTCTATTTGTTCTATGATTGATGCTGCGATTACTGCTCAAGATATAAATAAGCAGCTCGAAAATCGCATTACTCTTTTGGAATCTGATGAGGTTGTGCTTACCCTTAACCTACTTCCTGCGCGCAGTGATTACGGGGCAATGCTATCGTTTCGTTTCTGATGGATTAACCTTACTTTCCTTTTATGGTGAATTAGACAAATAAGTGGACATTTGCCGACGACTTCGACCTTCGAGAAGTTTCTGAAGTCCCCCTGACAAGGGGGATTTAGGGGGTTGGTTGTGCATTGAAAGTGTATCAGTAATTCTAAAATCTACCATAGTATACTAACCTTAAGTTGCTGCCTATCGTAAAAAATGCCAACTTGTTAGATCATACCGCCGCCTCCAGTCCAATCTTGACAATCATCTTGCCCATATTCTCGCCTCTGAATAGACCGATAAATGCCTGCGGCGCGTTTTCCAAGCCGTCTACGATTGTCTCCTCCCAATGCATTTTGCCCTCACCGATCCACTGACGCATATCGGCGTAAAATTCAGAGGTGCGATCCGCATAATCAGTAACAATAAAACCCTGTATTTTCAACCGCTTACCAATTGCCGTACTGAGATTTTTGGGTCCGGGGGTCGGTTCAACATCGTTGTAGTGTGCAATCATACCGCACAAAGGGATCCGTCCGTGCATGTTCATCAGCGAAAGGGCTGCTTCAAGGTGTGCGCCACCCACATTCTCAAAGTAAATATCAATTCCGTCTGGACAATGCTTGCCCAACTCATCTATCAGGTTATCCACCCGTTTATAGTTAAAGGCTGCATCGACACCCGCTTTCTCCAAAAGCCACGCCACCTTCTGATCCGATCCTGCGCTGGCAACCACGCGGCACCCTTTGATCTTCGCGATCTGACAGACAATCGCGCCAACCGCGCCGGAGGCCGCAGAAACAAACACCGTTTCTCCCGCTTTGGGTTCGCCGACATCTAACAGTCCAAAATAGGCGGTCCGTCCCGGCATACCGACAGCACCGATAAAAGATTGGATCGGAGCAAGCGTTGGATCAATCTTGCTCAGGCTCGCTGCCCGATCAATGTAGTATTCCCGCCAACCGAGTCCCCCCACGACGTAATCCCCAACCTGAAGCGATTCGCTCCCCGACTGAACGACCTGTCCAACACACCCACCCTCCAACGGCACACCGAGCGCGACATTTCTGACGACCCCGCGCATATACGGATCGACCGACATGTAGATATTCCTTACAAGGACCTCTCTCGCTTTAGGGTCAGCAATCGTTACTTCAACAATTTCAAAATCGTTCTCCTTTGGGATGCCGACGGGACGCTGCTTCAGACGGATTTCACGACTTACAATTTCACTCATCTTCCTCTCCTCCTTAGTATGAATAGGACGTGTTGATATTTATGTGATGCTGTCTGCTACCGCAGGGGTGTGGTCACCCCGCCATCCAAAATCTAACATCGCTCCAGCGATCGGTGCGTTGAGATGTATGCGTAGGGAACGGAGACCTCCGTTCCGTTTTTTCTTTCACCCCAGAAAAGCACAATGTGCATAGCCCACGAATATCCCAAGTTTTTTAGCCCCAGCGGGGCGACATGTTTATAGAAAACGGAATCCCTATTCTGAAGCCCCAGCGGGGCGACATGTGTATTGAAAAGGCAGTCAATCCAATTATGGCGAATTAGAGAGATGAGTAGGCGCTTACCAATAACCTCGACATTAGCGACATTTCCCAAGTCCCTCTGACAAAGGGGATTTAGGGGGTTGCCTGTACGTTAGGCCTGTCTGAGTGATTCTACGATCTACTACATTTCTTACGTTTCACACATCACATTTCACTCTGGATCTTTGCCCGGAAAGCGTACCAACAGTTGCAAGTTAGCACCATTGGTTAATATGATTGAGTCAGGTCTCACGCCCAGACAAAGATTTCGTCATCATCTTCCGAATAGCCAATAAAAGTCGCCAAAACCGTTCTCGGAATGTCTCCTTCCACCGCAGCCACTTGGTGGATGCAACCGCTGTTGAACAGATAAAAATCACCCGGCTGAACCTCTATCTGCTGCTGCTCAATCTTGTTCTGTGCGGCATATTCGTGGTAGGTGCCGTTGGAGAGATGTTCTTGGACCTCTGGACTCCAAACGCATCGATCTATAACCGCGTGAGGACTGTCCCCTTCATACACCGAATTCTGTATACAGATGAGACCCGCAAACTGGTGAGTAAAGCGCGAAACATCAAATTGGAAAAGTTTATCATCTATAGCAACGTGATTGATGTGGGGCGCGTACGCGTGACCCTCATAGTGGACCCGGAAGATAGCGGGCCCGTAAAGACGTCCGTCCGGTTCACGCGCAACTTTTACCTCCTTATCCACCGCAAGCGAAGAGAGGCAATCGTAGAGGGTGTCTACCGGATTGTCAAGCCCGTCGAATAGGTGGCTAAAAAGTTGATGTGTCTCCGCCGAGTGCTCAAGAAACGCCTCCCTGTTCTCGGCTGGATCATCTGATACTGCCAAGCCGCCACGTGCACGGTTGACGAGACTCGAACCAATATCGATTCGGCTCTGTACCTTCTCTGCTGGATTAAGGCGTTCCGGATCATGGAGCAGGCCCCGCTCAACAAATCGCCGCATAAGTCCGCTACACTGTTCTGGACTATACGCCCCACGCAAGGCAATCCCCGCGATACGAGCGTCCGCAAGCGCTTGAAGTGGATCTGACTCATGGGAAAAGACAGTTTCCAAGTCGGGTTCCAGTACCGACCAACTTTCACTAAATGCCATTTTATCTCTCCTCCTAAACTCTATTGACAACTGATAAATTGAACCAATCTCCGATCGAGAATCGTTGACCTCATGCACTTGACTATTTTTTTGCAGTCACAAAACGGTCCCTACACTGGACCTGTTTCTGTAGGGGCAACCCTTGTGGTTGCTCTGTTCAATGCGTTCCTAAATAACGACGGCACCCTATCTCGCCAACGCACCCATCGGATCCCACGCGGGAAGCACAATCGGTTCACTGTCAAGGGCATCCTGCAACTCGACAGGTAGATATTCTTTGCGCGCAGCGATCTCAAACATATACTGATCAAACCAATTGTCATTCATCAGGTAGAACCCCTTGCGACCGCTATCGGCACCCCAACTGTTCTCGACCCGCCACCGCCGCGGGACCTCTCTGCCGTTCTCCTGTACCACATCCACACCCGTAAATAGCATCGCGTGGGTCATCAGGGTCTGATGGTACTGAAGTCGTCCCGCCTTATCAAGCGCGAATGGTGTATCATAGATACCTTCATAGTCATACAGCTTCGCGTCCCAGAGACCCAGATCGGTTTGCATCATCTTCCCAACATCGCACCCCATCCAGACCGGTTCGCCATCCATAATCGTCTTCATCGCTATCTGCTTCATGAGGTCAATATCGATATTCAGGTATTTGACAATCGCGCCACCCTCAACATTGCCGAGGCACTCAACTGTGAAGGTTTTACCGATAGGACTTGTTGGACGCGGATCGTGGACGAGACAGACGTAATCATCAATCGGAACAGTAATATATTTTTCCGCGAACTGTTGTGGTGTCATCTCACCATCACGGTGGAACTTCTTGTCCGCATCGTTCCACTGCCAATCGAAATCGGTCGGCGGTGTGCCGAGATGGATGGACAAGATGCGGTGGATGACCGTGATAATCTCATCCTTGGTATCTAACAGCTCATCAAAACTCGCATCTTTTGATGCCATATCACGAAGCGTCTTCGCGCCCTCCCGTAACTTGTTCAGCAGAATTCGATTCATCCGATTTGAACTTGAGGAGCTCTCCGTCTCAGGCATAAACGCTTGGGGCACAAGCCCATGTTTCTTAATCAGATTGACGAACATATTCCACTGTCCGCCATCCTCCAAAGGGCTGTCAAGTAGCCATGCCACACACCGATCATCCACAGGACGATCTACCATCTCAATCATCCGTTGCAGGAAATAGTTGGAGCGTTCAAGCTTATCCCAGAAAAACGTATAGTTCTGGCTGAACTCAAACTCTTTCAGATTCATCTTCTTCATCGCGCCGACGCGGAACAGATTCAGCCCAGCAAACATCCAACATCTACCACTACTCTTCTGATTCGTAACGCTCCAGTCATCTAAAACATGACTGAACGTAAAGTCACTATTGGTGACTACCTGACGGTTGAGAGCGACCTCATCGATAGCAATCTTGCAGACAGCATTCTGCGCCATCCGATAGACCGAGTTGCCATCAAAATCGTTGCGCAATTTTGCGATGCGGTGTGGGGACAGCGTCCCGTCTTGCAAACCCTCAAGTGAGCTTAATGTATCGGCTGCCATATCAGAACTCCTATCTTTTAAAATTCAGTTGGTATGTAGACTTGTACGAACAGTGTAAATAATTGAGATTGCTCAGGTTGCTAGAGCGTACTGACGTTTATAGGAGGCGTGTTCGTAATCGATTCAATGAACCAATGAACTAATGAACCAACACAACCCCAGCGGCCGACAGGGGGCAACAACGGCATCAGAGTCAATCCTAAGGAACCAACAGGACTTTCCCTGTTGTCTGTCTGCCCTCCAGCGCACGGTGCGCATCGGCGGCATCTTGGAGCGGAAACGTCCGATCAATACGCAACTTCAACGCACCAGAACCAATCCATTCAAAAAGATCACCCGCACGCCCCATCAGCTCTTCCCGATCCGCAGCATAATGCCCCAACCCCGGTCGTGTGATGAACATCGAACCACGCGACAGACGGCTCAAATCGAACGGCGGAACAGGCCCACTCGACTGCCCAAATAGCACCAAATAACCGCGAGGACGTAGACAGTTAAGGCTCTTGTCAAAGGTGGTTTTGGCGACCGAATCGTAGACCACATCAACCCCACCGCCATCGGTCAAACGTTTAACCTCTGCTTCAAAATCCGTCTCCGTATAGAGGATGACCTCGTCTGCGCCAGCACCCTTAGCAAGTTCCGCTTTCTCCGGCGTGGAGACTGTGCCCAATACACGTGCTCCCAGCATCTTCGCCATCTGAATAAGCAACAGCCCGACCCCACCCGCGGCCGCATGAACCAATGCGATATCACTCGTACTGAGCGGATAGGTGCTACGGGTCAGGTAATGTGCTGTCATTCCTTGCAGCATCGCTGCCGCTGCCGACTGTGTATCAATAGAATCAGGTAGAGGAACCAGCACTCCCGATGGCACAATTGCTTCTTCGGTATAGGAACCTTGGTGCATTGCATAACCGACACGATCCCCCACATTCACTTCCGTGACGTCGGGACCGATTGCTTCGACCACCCCGGCACCTTCCATCCCCGGCGTGAAGGGCATTTCAGTACTCGGATAGAGTCCTGTCCTGTGATAAATATCGATATAGTTTAATCCTGCTGCTTCGATGCGTACCCGCGCTTCTCCCGCACCGGGCTCACTCCTTGCAACCTCTTCGTAACGGAGCGCCTCCGGCCCGCCGTGTTCATGAATACAAATTGCGTGCATCTATCCATCTCCTCTTTTTGTGACAGATTATACCACGATTAATAGAATATAGGACTTACGCACTTGAACACTCAAAGCTTTGTAGTTCGGCGATTCATCACCGCAGCACGCCATTTCCAACGCCCGATGAATCGGTCAACTACAGTAAGGTCTTAGGTTTGTAGTAGCGCAATTTATTGCGCTACTACAAACTGAACTGCGTAACTCCTAAGAATATCTAAATTTCAACTGCCATGCCTGCCTTAAACCCATCTATCCTTCGAAGGGCTATTTGGTAGGGAACGGAGATCTGCGTTCCTTACGGAAGCCGCTTGTCCACCCCTTTGTTCCAGTGGCTGCGAATCCCGATTTTATCAAAGCCAATCTCTATAATCCGGAAATTTTCAAGTTTTCCTAGCCCCAGCGGGGCGACATGTGTGTCATCAAGTCGGCTATTTCTAAACAATCTACCCAGAATGGAAACATGACCTATGGGCTAGGGCGTGTTGACCTCTTGATGTTGCTAATTGGCAAACGCTGTAATCATCAGGTAATCTGGCATAAGTAGCGTTCCGACGTATCGGCATTGGCTTGCGGAATGTGCGAAGCTGCCAAAGTCCCCCTGACAATGGGGATTTAGGGGGTTACCTTTAATTGGGCGTTGCGTATCAAGTCCCCCTGACAAGGGGTACATCCCGGTTTATCGGGGGCGGGATTTAGGGGGTTTGCTGTGTGTTGGGTAGTTTCTGCGCAGCCGCAAATCTACCGTAGTTGGATTTCAACCCAACCTACACTCCCCTCAAATCTCAACAGAACCTATAACTCAACTGTCATCAAAGCGCATCGGGCGCCAACGCTCGCATTTGATTTATCCACCGTTGACGCTTGGAATTCCCCTCGGCATTGGTAACCCACGGTCCGTAGTCAACCCCATTGCCGATGATCTGTTTCTTCGTGGCTTCTGCTTCCTCTGGTGTCTTTGGGTTGTTGTAGTACACCAAGACGCACATCCGCCGATCCACCGCACCGCCCCAGCTCGCATGCCAACATCGCACATCGAAAGCCACCACATCCCCCGGCTCCGATTCAAAGACATACGCGGGCACATCGGGGATGTCGAGTTCTAATTCGTCCATCTTTTGCCGTAATTCCCCGTGGAAGGACGACTCGTGCGATCCCGGTATCAATCGCAACGCACCGCTTTCCGCAGCCACCGGTTGCAGATAATATGCGAACTTGACGCCGTACTGATGGAGGCTTCCTGTATCGGGATGCCATCGCGTATCCCCGACGTAACGGTTGATGTCGGAGGCAATACCGAAGACGTCCTCCCCGTAAAGCTGTTCCGCCGTATCGCAGAATCGTGGATCTTCCAGTAATGACGCAAGGAAAGGTGTATCGGATCCCATCGTTATCAGCCAATGTCGGCGTGTACCATCGAATGGGTCATCCCGAAACGCCTCTGCCATCGCTGCTTCAAACTCCGTATGGATGGTCTTCAGTTCGTCCTGACTGAACAGCTGCCGAAAAATCAGAAATCCGAACGTTTGAAAGTGGTTGATCTGTTCTTGTGTGAGCATTGCGTAACTCCTCCCTCTCCGCATCACCTAAAAAGTAGTAGGCACACAGAGTGTGCCGTAACTCCGCGCACAAAGTCCTAACCTCGCCGATTGGCAGTGTCTAATTAATTCTAAAATCTACCATAGTTTTCCGTTTTTTGACCGACTTTGATTGCCCTCCTACATCGTAGAAGGGGCATCCCCGATAAATCGGGATCCAAAGCGACTTGCCCCGCCCGAAGAATTAAATGATCCTAGACAGAATACTTTATCCCTTGACAGAAAATTTGCTTTAGTATATCCTTTCGAGACTTACAATTCAATCGAAAAATCCCTTGTGAATTGCGATCCAACGAAGGGGGCTGGATCTGAACACCTGTTACCAATTCTACCGTTTCGTAGAACTGTTAATATAGGACGCAGGAGGTATCAATAAATAACATGCCAAACACAATCAACCCACCGCAGATCCGACACATGGCAACGCTCTGGACTCTAACAGACTATGGCGATGCGGACGGAGAATGGTCTATCGATCAGAAGTTAGTAGAGATAAAAAATGCTGGGTTCGACGGTTTTCTCGGTCGAGTGCCGGTCGTCACCGCCGAGCATGTCCAACGACACGGATTGTTGTTCGCAGCAACCGTAGATATTGGCGATGCAGAAGAGGTTGAACCGAAGCTGCAGGCGATTAAAGAAGCAGGTGCAGTCTGTGTCAACGTGCAGATGCTCGATCACGATACCCCGACAGCCGAAGCGATAACACGGGCACGCCAAGTCATGGAGACCGCAGGCAGACTGGAGATGGATGTCGCCATTGAGGTTCACCGCGACACCTGCACCGAGACGCCGGAGAAGGCTTACGCGCTCGCAGAGGGCTTTGAGAAGGCAGAGGGGCGTCCCCTAAAGATGACGTGGGATTTCTCACACCCCGCTATTATCAAACACCTCTCGCCACCCTACTGGGATCGATTGGCGGAACGGGTCGATCTTATCCAACTCGCCCAGCAGTTCCATTTCCGCCCATTCAACGGCCACCACTGCCAGATCCCCGCGCTCGGTCACGACGGCGAATTCACACCGGAGTTCCAGGATTGGCTTGAGTTCGCTGATCGGCTCATCGAAGTCTGGCTACAAGCCGCGACGCCGGGGCGAGAGATGTTCGTATGTCCCGAACAAGGCGCGATGGGCTATACGCTATCCGTATTTCCAGACCGATGGAAGGATGTGCAAGCCATCCGAGGCGAGGTAGACCGCGTTTGGCAAAAACACATCAAAAACTGGAGGCCATCGCAATAAGCCCAACAATCATCTTTACTTACCCAAGTTGTTAGTCGATAAACCAAACGTTAGAAACCGGTCCAATAGTCGGGAATTGGAAGTCCCTCCTACGTTATGCAAAATATACGGGCGGGGACGTACCCTCCGGGGCGTGACCCGTTTCGCTTCAATTGTACAAACTTTAGTACAAAAAACCTTAACGGAGATTTTCTCTATGCAAATCCAGATTAAGCCCAGTTTTTTGTTTTACACCTTTACGTTGTTTGTATGCCTCAATTCCTTTCTCCTAGGAGACGCTGATGCACAGGTTGATGGACAACCCGTTGGCATATCTGCCAACTATACCTTTGAAACGATTGATGTTCCGGGTGTAGATTTTTTAGCGTTGGCTGCGAGTAGCGACTTTGAGGATTACGCCGGCTACACGCGGGGTGCTGACGGTGAAAAGGAAGTCGGCTTTACACTTATTGATGGCGTTTTTACGACCTATGATTTCCCCGGCTCGCAGAAAACGCATTTCTATGCGCTTGGTAATAATGGGCTAGCTGCCGGTCACTACCAAGATAGCGACGGTCTGTATCATGGCGTTATCTTGGAGAACGGCGAAATGCGACAATACGATTTTCCGGGCGCCGTCCAAACGGAGATATACGGGTATAGCGATTCGACGGGCGCACTGACGGGTAATTTTATCGATGCTTCCGGCGTTCGCCGTGGATTCTCAGGAGATCAAATAATTGAGTATCCCGGGGCAACGGAAACTTATGCCGATTTTGTGAGCGGGCTAGACAATATCGTGGGCAGCTACGTAGGTGCTGAAGGCACATATCATGCGTACCTGCGTGGTCCTGGGGGTAGTTTTGCAACGCTGGATCTGCCAGTAGCATCAAATCTCGAATACTTTTTTCTGCACGGTATCAACAACGCCCTGATTGCCGTTGGTCGAGCCAAAGCGGTGGACGATGTCCCGCGCACCTATGCCGGCAACCCCGTAGGCTTACAAGAATTGAAGGTTCCGGGCAGCGTCAGCACGGAAGGCTGGAATGTTAATCAGGACAACTCTATCGTCGGACACTATGACGCTGCGGATGGACGTAGACACGGGTTTATCGCTAAACCGAAAGAGGGTACTCCACAATCACGACCCGGTGTTGTGCCTCCTGAACTCAACTATACTTTTGAGAGTATTGATGTTCCGGGTGTAGATTTTTTAGCGGTAACTGCCAGCAGCGACTTTGAGGATTACGCCGGCAATATGCGGCGTGCTGATAGTGAAAAAGATGTCGGCTTTACACTTATTGACGGCGTTTTTACGACCTATGATTTCCCTGACTCACAGGGCACCTATTTCTATGCACTCGGCAATGATGGAACAGCTGCGGGTCACTACCAAGATAGCGGTGGTCTTTACCACGGTGTTATCTTAGAGAATGGCGAAATGCGGCAATACGATTTTCCGGGCGCCGTCCAAACGGAGATATACGGTCTTAGCGATGCGACGGGGGCACTGACGGGCAATTATATAGATGCCTCTGGTGTTCGCCGTGGGTTCTCAGGGGACACAATAGTCGAGCGTCCCGGGGCATTGGCAACATACGCCGATTTTGTGAGCTGGACAGGCCATATCGTGGGCAGCTACGTGGATGCTGAAGGTGTATATCATGCATACATGCGTAGTTCTTTCGGTAGATTTCTATCTATTGACCTTCCAAACGAACACATCTCGACTACTTTTTTCTGCACGGTCTCAACAATGCGAGGGCTGTTGTTGGGCGAGCCAAAGCAGCGGGCGATGTCCCACGCACCTATGTCGGCAGCCCCCTCAACCTACAGGAATTGCACTTTCCGGGCAGCGTTAGCACAGAAGGCTGGAATATTAATCAGGACGGTTCCGTCGTCGGACACTATGACTCAGCGGATGGGCGCAGACACGGGTTTATTGCCAGACTCGGCCCTAAGGCAGTGAGCGATTATTTGGGCAACGTCTTCAACGTCACGCTCGCTAAAGGTTTGAACATGATTTCTGTCCCGTTGGCACCGCCAAAACCGATGACCGCCAAGTCACTTGCGGGGCTGACAGGTGCTACAACCGTCATCACCCTGGATACAGCAAAGCAGCAATTCGTCGGGTGGACGCCAAGCGCACCGGACGACGGTTTTCCGATTGAAGGTGGGAAAGGCTATATCGTCAATGTCCCAGAAACTCGTCAATTTGCCTACGTCGGATCGCGGTGGACAAACCAGACGGAAGACGCTGCGGCAGCACCTTCCGTCTCCGTGGAACCGATTCAAGAAGCGTGGGCGTTCGTTGTAAGTGGACATTTGGAAGGTAAATCAGTGTTTGACGACTACCAAGTAATCGTCCGTAACACGAGAACAAACAGCGTGATAACTACCTCGGTGCAAGGCGATTACTTTGCGGCTGCAACCGCCGACCTGACACGCCGGAGCGTTGTCCAAGCGGGAGACGTGATTGAAATCCGAGTGATCAGTCCGGGGGGAAATGTGGAATCAGACACCTTTACCTCTATAGTAACCCCTGAGGACCTAGCGAACGCGGTTCTGTCTATCAGGCTTGATAGTATCGGTCAACCGAAGTTGACGCAGTTGTTACAAAACTTCCCCAATCCGTTCAACCCTGAAACATGGATTCCATACCAGCTTGAAACATCGGCAGATGTGACCCTCCAGATTTACGACACGTCTGGCGATCTGGTGCGGACATTGGATCTCGGTTTCAAGGGACAGGGGTTCTATATGACGCGCTCTACGGCGGCGTACTGGGATGGACGCAATAACTTGGGTGAGCAGGTTGCCTCTGGAGTTTACTTCTACAGTTTGCATACCCCTAAGTTTTCAGCAACGCGGAAGATGCTGATTTTAAAATAGAAAGCACGAAGATCAACCGATGCTCTTTCTTTTTACATCAACCTTTTTACATCAACTAAGGATAGCTATGAATTACTCTACAAAAACGAAATTTCCCTTGTTTATATGTCTAATTATCTGTTTCATAGGATATGCCGTTGCCCAAATTGATGCCGAAATACCGATTGCAGATTATATCTTTGAGACGATCGAGGTCCCTGGGGTCGATTTTTTGGAAGTGGCTGCAAGTAACGATTTCGGGGATTACGCAGGGAACACGCGGAGTCCTGATGGCGAGAAAACCATCGGCTTCACATTGATAGACGGCATTTTTACAACGTACGACTTTCCGGGTTCCGTCAATACCTTTTTCTATGCACTCGACAACACCGGAAAAGCAGCCGGACACTACAAAGATATAGATGGAGTCTACCACGGCGTTATCTTAGAAGGTGGCGAACTGCGACAATACGATTTTCCCGGCGCAGCCGAAACCCACATCTACGGTATTAGTGATGAAACGGGGGCTCTGAGCGGTAACATCGTCGATGAAGCAGGAAGCACCCACGCTTTCTCAGGGGAGCTGATAATTACATTCCCTGGTGCAGTCAACACTTATGGAGACTTTGTCAATGCCGCAGGGGCCGTCGTCGGCAGCTACATTGATGCCGATGGAATGTTTCATGGGTTCATGCGGGACCCCGATGGCAATTTCACCACTATAGACCTCCCAGAAATGCCGAATCTTCAATTCCTATTTGTAAACACTATCACCGATTTTGGGGCTGTCGGTTTTAGAGCCAAAGCTGCAAACGATATTCTGCGGTCCTATATCCTCATGCCAGATGGCACCCTCTATGAAGTACGGATCCCAGGTAGTGTTATCACTGTCGTCCGAAATGTTAATCAGGATGGAAGTATTGTCGGGTATTATGACTTAGCAGATGGACGTAGACACGGTTTCCTCGGTAGACCAACCGGAGAAGGTTTCGGCAATATTTTCTCTATGCACCTCTCTGAAGGTCTGAACATGCTGTCTGTGCCTCTGAAACCGACTGTCCACATGACAGCACGCTCGCTTGCAGTAAAGACAGGCGCGACCACAGTCATTACACTTGATGTCGTAAACCACCAATTCGTCGGGTGGACCCCAGATGCACCGGACGATGGATTTTCCATCGAAGGGGGAAAAGGGTACATCGTCAATCTACCAAAGGCACGCGACATTGTCTTCACAGGGACGGCGTGGACAAATCAGATGCAAGTCCCCGCAGCACCCCTTGCCACAACACCCTATCAGACATGGGCATTCGTTGTTAGTGGGCATCTAGAAGGTAGCCAGCAGTTCAACGATTATCTGGTCACAGTCCGAAACCTTCGGACCAACACCGTCATGGAAGCCCAGGTGCGTGATAATTACTTCGCCGCTGCGACCGCCGACCTAGCACGACGGAGTGTTGTCCAAGCTGGAGATGTAATTGAAGTACGAGTTACCGGTCCGGGTGAAAACGTTGAATCAGACGCCTTCACTGCTATAGTTACCCCTGAGGACCTTGCAAACGCGGCTCTGTCTATCAGGCTTGATAGTATCGGTCAACCGAAGATGACCCAGTTATTGCAGAACTTCCCCAATCCATTCAACCCGGAAACGTGGATTCCATATCAACTTTCGGAAGATAGTCTTGTCTCATTATCCATTTATGATACAACGGGCAAGCTGATTCGCGCCCTTCCGCTCGGTTATCAGTCGGCAGGCTTCTATCATAGTCGGGGACGTGCTGCGTATTGGGACGGGCGTAATGCCTTGGGGGAACAGGTTGCCAGTGGCATCTATTTTTACGAACTGACAACACCCTCTTACCATCAAATGCGGCGCCTCGTCATTGTAAAATAGGGGCAAATGGAGCGATATGTCTATAGAAGGGTGATTCGTCCAAAGTCCCCCTGACAAGGGTTTCCCCCTGATAAGTCCCGATCCATCTTTCCCCCCCCTGACAAGGGGGGCTAGGGGGGTTGGGGGATTTAGGGGGTTGGCTGTGCATTGGGGTTGTTTAAGCAATTCTGAAATCTACCATGAGTTCATGTAGGTCGAGATTCACATCCTCAATAGTAGTAGGCATACTCCGTATGCCGTAATCCAGGAGTTCATTAATAAGCCATCCGCGAATCTACACGAATGAAAAGACAATTTAACGCAAAGGCGCAAAGGTGCAAGGACACTGGGGGAGAAAACGAGAAGGCGGGGAAACGAGAGGGGGTTTTCGCTCCAGAGGAGCGATATATCTATAGAAGGGCGATACGTCCTGCGCTCCAGAGGAGCGCAATGTGTATAGCACCGAGTACGGAGCCAAGGAGGATAAAAAAATGCCTGTTTTGACAGCAGAAGATCAAAAGTTCTGGGAAGAAAACGGTTACGTGGTCGTTCACAACGCCGTTCCACCAGAGAACCTCAAAGCTGCCGAGCGGGCTGTTTGGGATTTCTTGGAGATGCAGTCCGACAATCCAAAGAGTTGGTATCCCGACCCGTCTCGTACCACCATCATGACCGAGATGTATCAGCATCAGGCACTCTGGGATAACCGGCAATATCCTCGTGTCCATCAAGCGTTTGCGGAGATCTGGGAAACCGAGAAACTGTGGGTCAGCATCGATCGTGCCAGCATGAACCCGCCAGAGCTGCCGGACTGGAAACATCCCGGCAAACTCCACTGGGATACCCAACTGGAACCGCCGATTGAATTCTGGGTTCAGGGTGTGTTATACCTAACGGACACCGCAGCGGATCAGGGCGCGTTCACCTGTGTTCCGGGGTTCCATCATCAGCTTGAAGAGTGGTTGAAAGACCTGCCCCCGGATGCGAATCCACGCGAGCAAGATCTGGAAAGCCTTGGCGCGCAACCGGTTCCCGGGTCAGCAGGCGATCTCATTATCTGGCACAGCGCCCTGCCCCACGGAAGCAGCGCCAACACAGCGACAGACCCACGAGTGGTGCAATATATCACCATGTTCCCATCGCAGGGATATGACGAGGAGGCACGAAACCATCGCGTTAAAGCGTGGCACGACCGCTTGGCAGGCTTGGTCATAGAGGTCACCGGCATAACGACATGGAAGCTCCGAAACGAGAAGGAGCATGAAACAGGTCAGACAGCAGAACTATCTCCACTGGGTCGAAAATTGCTCGGCTTGGATCAATGGTAGTAGGCACACTCCGTGTGCCGTAACCTTGCCCGACTCTTCGTAGGGAACGCAGATCTACGTTCCATATCTTCTTACGCATCACGGATTACGTATTATACTTTATAGGACTTACGCAGTTGGTTCATAAGTCCCCCTGACAAGGGGGATTTAGGGGGTTAAAAATCAAAAAATCTCGCGCCGCGTGCTGATTGTGCGTAAGCCCTAGATTCAAATGGATCTGATAAGGGTAGTTGCACACAGATTTCTATCCTTATTTTTCTCTTTTTATCAGCGACAATCAGCGAAATCTGCGTTCCTATCTGCTCTTAGAACTGAAGTGCGTAACTCCTACTTTATTAGCCCCAGCGGGGCGGCATGTTTATAGCACACGCAACACCCCAAACAGTCAAAGCCCCAGCGGGGCGACATGTGTATAGAATGTCATCTAAAAAAGGAAACGACAAATGGAAAAGCGAATAGTCGGCAAATCCGGTATCGAAATCTCCGTGATGGGGATCGGTGGCTGGTCTTACGGCGGCGGAGATTACTGGGGACCCCAAGCACAAGAGGATGTGGATGCAGTCGCACACGCCGCACTCGACAACGGCATCAACTTCTTTGACACTGCCGAGGGATACAACGAGGGACGGAGCGAGGAGGCGGTAGGTAGGGCATTAAAAGGGCGGCGAAGTGAAGCAATAATTGCCACCAAGATCAGTCCAAACAATACCGAACCCACAGTGCTGCGCGAGCATTGCGATGCCAGCCTCCGCCGATTGCAAACGGATTATATCGATATCTATATCGTTCATTGGCCCATCACAGAACACTCCGTTGAGGATGCGTTTACAACCCTGAACGCGTTGAAGGAGGAGGGCAAGATCCGTTCAATTGGCGTCAGCAACTTCGGCGTAGAACAACTGTCCGAAGCCCTTGCCACCGGCGTTCAAATTGATGTGAACCAGCTCTGCTACAATCTCTTATCACGGGCGATTGAGTTGGAGATTCTACCGCTGTGCCAGCAACACGGGGTGGGGATTCTGGGGTACATGCCGCTGCTGCAAGGGCTCCTGACCGGTATGTATAAAACCGCCGAGGAACTTCCACCTGTCCATGCACGGTTCCGGCAGTTTCGCGGAGATCGGGAAAAAGCAGGTCACGGTGAAGAAGGGGCAGAGGAGGAGATGTTCGCTGCTGTCGAAGGCATCAGAAAAGTTGCCGAGGCAGAGGGGGTTCCCATGAGTCGACTCGCAATCGCTTGGACCATTGCCAAGCCCGGCATCACCTGTGAGTTGGTCGGCACCCGCAATCTATCGGAACTTGAACAGAATCTACACGTCGCATCGCTCTCCCTATCCTCTGAGACTATCGCAAAACTGGATGAGATAACAACGCCGCTGCTACAGAAACTCGGCGCGAATGCAGATTACTTCCTAGCCCGACGCACCCACTAATCTAGCCGCCTATTCAGCATCCTGTAGATCGAGATTAACATCTCGACACCCAAATGTTAATCGAAGTACGCACTTTAGTTTGTAGTAGCGCAATTCATTGCGCGTCAAAGGATATGTTTAGACTCCACCCCCATCGTAGGCGGGGCATCTTGCCCCGCATTGGTGGATGAACCTTTGAATTACAACATCTCATCGTTCAACCGCGTAAGTCCTAACCTATCTACTTTTTGGTGCTTGGTGTGATTTTGCTTCAACTATCAATGCTTGTCAATTTTATCTGATGAGCACATGAAGACAATCGCCGGTGATGTTTTTAGCAAGAGCGACATACAGGCGTATATTCACGAACAGACACAGCGGCCTCCTGAAAATGTTATTAGCATCGTCGCCGGTGGTCCCGCGGGGCAATGGACGGTTGCTATTCCTACGATGGGGTGGTCCGACGCATTCGGTGACAAAGCGTATTGAAGTTTGAAGCGGAAAAACAGAGTTTGCCCCGAAAGGAACGGAAATTATCGACTTTATGAACGGAAGTGTCCAAAAAATGAACGATATAGAGGAACCCATCTCGCCATAAATGGTGAGAAATGCGCTGACTGACGCCAAATCCAACCTTTATCAAGCTTGGCACATTATGTGCATCCTCCTTAATAGTAGTAGGCACATTGTTTTGAAGCCCGCCTGTCCCGATTTATCGGGGATCTATCGGGGCGCCGTGTGCCGTAACTCCACACACAAGGTGCCATCTATTTGGCTCGAAGGGTTTATGAGATGTATACCCAATGGCGCACTCTCTTTTTTTCTGTCTCTACTTTGCTCTTTTTGGCGGCACCGACGCTATCGGCTTCCGCCGATTTGGAGGGCAAAATCGGTTTCGTAGCGAGTGCTGGAGTGAATAGCCGAGAATTTGGCTGGATGGACATCTATCTGATGGACCCCGACGGACGCAATGTTGAACTGTTGAGACGAACGCGGATTAGTGATGTCTACCCAACCTGGTCTCCTGATGGAAAGCTAATTGCTATACAGGATAACGAAGGGGCAGTGCTTCATCTATTACATCTGATTGACAATCGATTGCAAAAACTGCCGATAGAAGTTGGTGCCACCTCCATGACTTGGTCGCCGGATAGCCGTTATCTTATTTTCGATGGTGCTGGGCATCGAGATGATACACCGTATCGAATTCTTGATGTGCAGACAGGGGCTGTTTTTGATCTGGACGATTTAAAAGGTTGGGAGCCGGACTGGTCACCGGATGGCAAGCATCTCGTTTTTAACGTTGACGGGAACCTCCATGTGGGCGAAATCACCCCTGATTTTCAACTTATCCGGGTCCGCAAACTGACTGAAGGCGCACACACTTTCCCGCGTTGGTCACCTGATGGAGAACAGGTCGCTTTCTATGATTGGAGAGAAAATAAAATAAAGATTGTGCCATTTACGCCTAAAGGCAGAAACGTTGTTAGAGTTCACCGAACGGTTTGGCAGTTCTTTGAATTTGGTCAACTTGCCTGCCCACCCACTTGGTCACCGGACGGGACTCATCTTGTTTTTGCATTCAATGAGGCAGGCATTATACCGAGGATTTATCTTGCCAGTCTGGATGGAAAGGTCAAAAAGACGCTACAAGACGATAAAGGTTGGAGTCCATATTGGATTTGGAAAAGTCCCCCTCAAGCGGTGACACCACTTGATAAACAGTTCACAACGTGGGGAGGCTTGAAGTGGAGGTAGCAGGCACGTAGGTTGGGTTGAACGGATAAAACCGAAGCTATTTCAACCACAATAGAACGGGGCATTTCAATAACGTCTTTTTCGTAGATAAATACAGCGAAACCCAACACCTAACACAACCCACGTGACGATTTACGGAGCCCGCTGATTACGCAGAAAACATCAATAAGCAAACAAAACGGCTACCTGCCTCACGTTCCTTTAGCAAACCGAATACACAAAAGGCCCGATGATCCGACAGAAATCTTCGCTCCAGCGGAGCGATATGTCTATAGAACAGCGATAAGATCAATGCCTGCGCTCCAGCGGAGCGCAATGTGTATGCACAGCAATAGAGTTAATCTACTAAGATTGCTGCTAGATCCTTGCTCGGCAAGCGTTGGGTGCAGAGAACGTCAAGCCTCCCGGTGGTTGGTGAAAATGACGTTCCAATATGGCCCACACCGTTGTGTTATACTATTGTGGCTCAATTTCTGCCAAAATGATTCAAAGAGAGGTGGAGGGGCCAAATGAGACTCAATTTTGGCCTTAGGGTTCTGTTGTTGCCTCTTTTGATGTGCGTGTGGATTCCATTTGGCTTTCCACCGGCATACGCCAATCCGAAAGGAACTATCGCATTCTTATCGAATCGTAACAACCCTGATGAACCGGGACTGTACACAGCCATTTATCTGATTAACGCCGATGGTACGGACGAACGCCTTTGGCTTGAAAACCCTGAAGGTTTTTCCGGCATGGCGTGGTCTCCCGATGGCAAATCGGTTGCCTTGGCTCAGTATGATGCCAATGGGCGCAGCCACATTTTTGTCAAAGATCTTCGTACTGGTCAGCAGAAGAATATTACCGCCCAATGGGTGGCGTGGCAGATGAATTTTCACAGGCCGTCCTGGGCTCCTGACGGCAAGTGGCTAGCCGTAAGCTGTTCTCAACCGGATGTGGAACGTGAGGATGTGTGTCGCATGACCGCCGATGGAGATCAGTTGCAGAATCTGACGCAGGAGGCGCAGGGAATCTTTAGTGGTTTGCCCTCTTGGGCGCCCCGCGGCGATAAAATCGCGTTTGAAAGAGACGTTGAAATCTTTGTGATGGATCGCAACGGTAGAAACCGGGTCAGATTGACCGGACCAGAGGAAGGGGTAATAGGTGATCTGAGACCAGCTTGGTCTCCCGACGGGACAAAGATAGCGTTCTACCCCAATCGAGACGCACAAGAGCCCAGACGCGGGATAGAAGACGATATCTACGTGATGAACGCCGATGGTTCCAATGTTGCTCGACTGACCCATCATCTGTCGGCAGATCGATTGCCGGCATGGTCCCCGGATGGAAGGTGGATTGCTTTCATGTCCCTTCGAGATGGCACGATTCAAAATTCCAACTGGAATATTTACGTCATGGAGGCCAACGGGGAGAATGAGATACGGGTGACAGATCATCCGGGGTTAGACTCTAGCCCGACTTGGGTGATTCCTGATCGGTCACTTTCTGTTGATACACGAGACAACCGTGCCACATTGTGGGGGCAGCTGAAATCAGAAAGGCAATGAGGGCTGAAATCACAATGGGTCTGGACTGAAGGGGTGGACTACTGTAGGGGCAGGTCTTGTGCCTGCCCAACGCTCGATCGGCGTCAGATTGAGATGTTGGGTTTCACTCTGGCTATCTACAAAACGTTGTTGTTGAAAGTGGAAGTTCTGTTCTTGATAGAGCTTCGGTTTTAACCGTTCAACCCAACCTACGATACTGACACACCTTGAATCATGAACTATCCTTTATTAACTTATGCTGTTTGAGTGGGATGAGCACAAAAATCAAACAAATATAGCGAAGCATGGTATTGACTTTAATGATGCCAAGAACGTATTCCTCGATCCTCATCGTATTGAGCGAGTTGAGAGTCGTCAAGACTATGGCGAAATTCGTTTTCAAACAATTGGCATGGTTGAAGGAAGGCTACTATTCGTTGCTTATACCTATCGGGATGAAAACGCACGAATTATTTCAGCAAGGAGAGCAGAACGTCATGAGAGAAGAAAATATCACGAGAGTTATGCTTGACCCAAATAATCCATCAAAGGGAAAAACTGACTGGGAAGAAGTGGACGCAATGACGGAGGAGGAGATCCACGCTGCGGCATTGTCAGATCCAGACGCGCAGCCTGTAACACCAGAAGAGCTAGAAGAATTTAAGCCTGTTCCCGATGCGAAGGCGATTCGTGAGGGAATGAACCTCACTCGGAAAGAGTTTGCCTTTCGCTTTCAACTCTCGCTAAGGATGCTCCAGGATTGGGAGACAGGCCGACTTGAGCCAGACCCAGCAGCTAAAGCATTGCTCCGAATTATCGCTCATAGCCCCGAACTAGTCGAGAAAGTCTTGAGCGGACAAAATCCTACACACTGACGGGGACAAGAAATTCGTACCTCTTGTTAATGAATTTTTGAAGGAGAGCATGGATGACACCAGACCACGATGTCATAATTATCGGCGGCGGGCATAACGGCTTAGTTACCGCTGGCTATCTAGCGGAGGCGGGGTTAGATGTCCTCCTCTTGGAGCGGCGCAATTTTTTCGGCGGGGCATGTGTGACCGAAGAACTGTTCCCCGGCTACCGTTTTTCCGCCTGTTCCTACATCTGCCACCTGCTACAGAACAAGGTCATCGAAGAACTGGAGCTGCGTAAATACGGCTTTGAAGTCTATCACCTCGATCCCTCACGCTTCCAACCCTATCCCGACGGCTCACGGCTACTGGTCTGGGACGATCTGGAACGCACTCAAGAGGAGATCGCCCGCTTCTCACGCCGCGATGCAGAAAACTTTCCAAAATGGCTGGACTTTTGGAAGCGCGCAGCAAGCATTATCTACCCATACTTCCTGACGACACCGCCAACGATCAGCGAAATCGCTGAACGGGTGCGCGGCACCGATGATGAAGTATTTCTTGACCGGCTGCTCACCGTAAGCGTTAAAGACATACTGACCGAGTTTTTTGAGTCAGAGACGATGCAGGGCGCATATGCCCAAGCCCAAGACGCCGGCGACCTCAGCGCACCGGGGAGCGCGTGGGCTTATACCTTTATCAAATGCGGCAACTTCACCAAACCCGAAAATAACGGCATCGTCAAGGGCGGGATGGGCGGTATCACACAGGCGATGGCTGCGTCCGCACGGGAGCGCGGAGCCACACTGAAAACCGGGGCGACAATCGACCACATCATGATTGAGAGCGGGAGGGCTTGTGGGGTTGTGCTTGAAGACGGCACGGAGATTCGCAGCCATATCGTTGTCTCCAACGCCGACCCCAAACGCACCTTCCTCAAACTCGTTCCACACGAACATCTCAGTCCTAACTTTGTGAAAAGTACGACGCGGCTGAAAACCAATGCCGCTTATCTGAAATTTCATGCCGCCCTCAATGACCTTCCTGATTTCACCGCCTACTTCAACGGCGACTTCGATCCGCGCTACCTGTCAGAGATCAAGATCTGCCCGTCCATCGAATACTATGAGCGCAGCTGGGAAGATGCCAAACGTGGCGAACCGTCAAGGGCGCCTGTGATGGAGGTACAAATCCCGTCTGTCCACGACCCAACGATGGCACCGGAGGGGCACCATGTCATGTCTATCTGGGTACTCTACGCCCCCGTCCATCTGCGCGAGGGAACGTGGGACGAGCGCCGGGAGGAGGTCGGTGAAGATCTAATTGATACCCTCTCCACCTACGCGCCGAATATCCACGACGTTATCATAGACTGGTCGTTGTTCACACCTCTTGACCTGGAACGGCGGGTCGGCCTCACCGACGGAAACATCCGCCACCTCGATATCGTTGCGAGCCAATTCCTCGCCCAACGTCCGTTCTCCGGTTGGGCGCACTACCGGACGCCTATCACCAATCTCTACCTCTGTGGTGCAGGCACACACCCCGGCGGCGAAGTCACCGGAGCACCCGGACATAACGCCGCCGCCGTTATTCTCTCAGATTGGTCTAACGCGGAAAATTGAGCCTACCTTTATTTTTTTAGGACTTACGCAGTTGGTTCATAAGTCCCCCTGACAAAGGTTTCCCCCGACCCCCCTTCGCAGGGGGGGTCAGGGGGGTTAGGGATTGGGGATTTGGGGGGTTAAAAATCAAAAATCTACCCCCGCGTGCCGTCCTGTTCCAGCCAGAACGCATACAGCTTCGCACCCCGCAATATGAAGCGGAGACGCACCGCCTTTTCGCTGACCAAACGCGGCGAATCCTGCCACATCAATTTTCCACCCAAGTGATCTCCGTTAAGGGGAACGCATTCTCCCTCGGATAACCCCGGAAGCGGTTGCATTGTCTCCGCATCTATAACTTCAGCGCGGAGTTCACCGCCGGAAGCATCTGCGTTGACATACAGGGCCTCTCCGTTTAGCGTGAACTGCTTTGTAATAACCGTCCCCTCCGTTTCGGCGTCCAGAGAAACGAACCCATCGAGTCGAAGTTTCGCCAGATAGATCGCCCCCGCATCGTTAAAGAACTCAGCGTACTCTTCGCTGTAGATGCTATGGTGACCACGAAAGCGATGGGCGTTGTGGTAAATCCGTATCTCTCGGTTGTCGTGCACAATCGGACGACTGCACACAGCGACCTGCGTGGTGCCGTAATTCACTCCATCCCACGGCTCGACCCCGATAAACACTTCCCTATCTGCCACACGTTCCCAGTTATACAGATCACGAGAGGTCGCTAGTTCCACCTGATTGATACCGCAGTGGTTCATTTGTGGTAGGTCGGGGCCCGCGGGATTAAACAGTAACGGGAAACCGATATACATCCCCTCATAAGGCATCACCGGCATCATATAGAGTTGTGCGATATAATCGACGTCTTCCAGGACCGGCGGTGTGAGATATACGGGATTTTCCACAACCTCGCGAATCCGACGCTTCCGATTTTCTCTATCAATTTCATCCGTATGCAGCGCCAATTTCGGTTCAGTCCAGTTCGCAAAGTCGGCGCTCGTTGAGACCCAAAGCGACCGGCCCCATACCGTGCGCTGTTTCACAGTGGCGACATACTGATTACTAATTTCGTCATAGATAAAGTTGGAGGTGTCTTCGCTGGGGATCGGAGGCACATCGAGCAAGGTCCAACGGAAACCGTCCGGCGAAATGCCCGGCAATCGTCCCATATTGCGTGTATCGCTGAACAGTCCCTTATAGCGACGTTGGGGATCATCATCGCGTTCATCACGAATCACGTGATACAGGTATTTCTCAGTGATTTCCGGTGGGTTGTAAACGCCTCGACGGGTCAGAAACTCTAACTTAGAATCGTAGGCGATGTTGTTGTCTTTCGATCCCCGCCGTTGATAAAGCCCCAGTGAAGGCGTTTCCCAGTGAACCCCATCCGTTGATGTTGCGTAATGCTTACGACTACTCTCCGTGCCTGCTATCTCGCCGGGTGGAATGGCGTAGTGTGCATCGTACCACCATTCCCAGATCCCTTTTTCAGAGTTCCACTGCGGTGCGTTTCCACTCTGGACATACACCTGCTCACGAGAACGATCAGCCTTCAAGATTGGTCCATGTTTATCTGGCTGATGCAGCGTCCGGTTCACATTAGAGGTGCGCTCAATCGCGTGGTCGTCGAGGAATAGCTGTTTGTGTTGCGCCGGATTAATGTGTGGGGCTGTCATGATACGGTTCCTTCGTGCAGTTTCCCAAGTCCCCCTGAGTTTCCCAAGTCCCCCTGACAAGGGGGATTTAGGGGGTTAGGGGATTTAGGGGGTTGACTATACATTTGGAGACCTTTGGTGAGTGCAAGCAATTCTAAAATCTACCGTAATCGATTTTACCAGTAAGCGACAGCCTCGGCAATCTCACCGAGATGACTCCCATTCCATGTGACATCCGCCAGAATGGGAAGCGCGTGGGTGGTGAACTGTTCCGGGAAGGTGATCTCCACCTCACAGGTAGTATTCGTCCCTCCCGGTGCTTGGAGGTCTATCGCGTCCTGAGAGAACTCCACACCGTCCACCGAGCGGAAACGAAGATTACATTCTCGCGCTTCCTGCTCATGATTGGTGATATTAACGGTGAACGTCACCGTCGCACCCGGTTGGATCCGAACCTTGTACGGATAAAATTCCACCCAATGCGGATCCATCCCCATATTCGGGTGCGGTTGGTCAAGGATCTGCGTGAAGATATCCGTCCACCTATCCATCCAGCCAACCCACCGTTCTGCTTTACCCTGATCGAATGAGATACAACCACCATGACCGGTAAAAAGATAATCTGGATCGGCATTGAGAATCTGCTGGGGCATGTCCCGGTAACTCGAAACCGGGGTCCGGTTCTTCGGGATGAATGAGTGAATAAAATCCCGCTGTTCCCGGAATGACATCCCGGAGATATTATCCCCAACGCACAAGAATTTCTGCCCATCCACCGTGAACCAGATAAGATGGTGGTATAAGGTCTGACCCGGATGCTGTTCTACGAAAAAGTCAATCCCGCGCCACCGGAAAGCCTCTCCCCGTTCAACAACATGGTCAACCGTCATTCCGTGAGGCACCGCGCAAGGCATATCATAATTTTCTGGATGCTCCAAAAGATCCTTCAGTTCAGGAGAAGACACCACCCGCGTCCCGTAACGTGCCTGCAACATCGGGTAGCCGGCGAGGTGATCGTCGTGATAGTGGGTTGGCAGAAACCACTCGACGGTGTGGATCCCTAACTCCTTTTCGAGGTAGGGCGACAGATGGTCGATATAACGGTGCGGATTCGCGCTGATCGCCGCGTTCGATGTGTATCCACAGTCGATAAAAAGCGCGTGTCCATCGTCGTCCCGGATGATATAAGTATTAGCACTGGAGTTCGTGATCTCGTAGACGTGCTGCGTGATTTGACGGAATTCAGGACGATACTGTTCGTACGGTTCCGCATGGAACAGTTTATACAATTCCCCCAGTGCTGCTTGTAGATCGGAAAACGCTTCCTCGGTCGGTTCAAACGGTTCGCCGTGTCCCGGTAGAATGAGATCCACGTTGAGCCCCGCAGCGGTCTTTAGGCTCTCCAAATGATTGATATGCCCCTGGAAGTCCATATAGTTCCACTGGCTCCAGTAATAGTCCCGAATTTTCCCGCTACCCGACATCAGATCCCCGCAGGCAAGTATCCGCTGTCCATCTAACTCGAAAAGGTAGCCCACCGAACCGAAGGTGTGACCCGGCAGCGGAATCACATTGAAAGAAATCCCCTCCCATAAAAAACTTTCGTAGTCGTAAGCGTATCGGTCCGGCGCGAGATCTTCCAAAGGACCAGAGCAGGGGTAGTAGGAGGTGTAGTTGTCGTAGATATCATAGGACGCCTTGAGAAGATCCGTCTCCTCAAAAAAACGCTTCTCCGCAAACGGAAATACAATCTGTGCACCCCCCCTTCTCCAGTGAGCTGCAGCGGAGCACGTGTCCCGATGAAAATGGGTGAGTAATACCTGATCGACCCCTCGAACACCGTTTGTCTCAAGTCGCGCTGGAGATGTTCCACAGTCTATCAGCAGGGTTTTTCCGTTTGCCGTTACCCCGTAAACGCTGCATGTGTCTTGAACAAAAAAGAGATGATCTGTCAGTTTTCTCATACTTGGCTCCCCCACTTAGATCTGATTTTGGCTCGTGTTAAGAAATCGCGCAACACTTTCGCTCCCCATGTTTGGTAGGCGCTGTTTCCAACTGCGCCGTCCATTCTCCCGTTTGGTAGGCGCTGTTTCCAACTGCGCCGATTGGCAGTGTCTAATTATAGTGAACAATATAAATATGTAGACGTTCACCAATAATGCCCCTTATCGAAGCCTCATGAAGTCCCCCTGACAAGGGGGATTTAGGGGGTTAGTTGTACATCGAAGGTGTATAAGTAATTGTAGAATTCACCATAATTCTAAAATCTACCATAGTTCATTAATGAACCGATGTACTAATGAACCAATGACCTTCACGTTTCAACAATACGTTACACTTTATCAGAGTTGGTATTACCTCTTCTCCATAAACGCCGGAACATAGATACATTCCCCATTTCGACGAGCGGACTCCCAACCTGCAAGCACCAGGGCTAAAGAGAAAAGCCCATCGTGATAGTCGTTCAACAAGAGGCTGGCGTCACTGGTTCGCACCGCTTCAACGAAAATTCTGTCCTGCTCGAACCACGGATCAAACTCTTCCGCTTGATAGACCATTTCACCGTTGACTTCGATGGAGTTATAGCCATACACCGCCAGATGCCCGCCTTCGTAGAAGACGGTGAACCACGGCTCTGCCCGAAAACTGGGAGCCGCTGAGACAAAGGTCAACGTCATCGTCGCTCCGTTGGAAAAGCAATAGTTGAAAGAGGAGGTCAGCGGGTTGTGATACGAGGGACGCTGGCAGTAGAACGCTTGCGCTCGGTCGACGTTCAAGCCTGTCATGAAACGGGAGTAGTCCGTCGCGTGGACACCCCAATCCAACGCCTGACCACCCGATTTGTCCATATCAGACCACCAAGAATCCTTCTGCGATCCAGATGGGGCGGCGGGGAGTCCGCTGACACTTTGGAATCGGACGTGGACAATTTTCTGTCCTTCCAACCGTTTACGCGCTTCCTGAAATATGGGGCGATACCGTTCCCGAAAACAGACAGTACTAATCACGCCAGCCCCCCGGATCGCAGCATCAATTCTGTGTGCAACCTCCATCGTCAACGCCTGCGGCTTCTCGCTGAAGATATGAATCCCTTTGGCGGCGGCGGTCGCTTCGACATCTGTGCGTGCATAAGCCGGGACGACGGAGTAAAGCGCGTCCATATTTTCGTTCCCCACCATCTCGTGTGCGTCGGAGTAGGTTTTGGGAATATCGAACGCCTCAGCCGTCGATTTGAGCGATTCTAAGTTGCTATCGCAGACCGCGACAATCTCGACGCCATCGAGCTGCAGCAGGTTCGGGATGTGAGTTCTGTTCGCCCAAGACCCGCACCCATAAATCCCGATACGAACCTTGCTATCCGTTGAAGCCATAAAAAAAATCCTCCGTTAACTTTCTCTATTAAACTTCCTTCAACGTAAACCGCATCCCATTAAACCGGCCCGCCAACGCAGCCGCCCGACCCTTAACCGATTCGAGATCATCCCCCTTCAACGCATCGACGATACAATCCGCAACCTCCGGCACATCTGTCCCTGTCATACCGCGTCGGGTCACCTCTTGCACCCCGATCCGCAAACCGTGCGTCCCTAACTCCGGCGGAACACTCGCCCCACCGGCGATAATATTGCACGCCTCAAGCTGATCTGCCATCGCTTTGCTCTCACCAAATTGGTCAACAATCGGTATCAACGTATGCGATTCCGTGAAACCAAGCTCCTCCCCAACAAAGGGGATCCCTCGCTCGTGCAACGCCTGCCCCAACGCCTTTGCGTTACTGATAATTGCGTCTGCATGTTCCCCACCGCAAGCCAGCCACTCCAGAAATGTTCCCGCCAACGCCGGTAAGCGCCCCAAATGATGGTTACTCTCAAGCAGCGGCGCAACCGCAGGACCAATTCGTTCCGCAAGCGATCTATCGTTCGTCAAGACTATCCCACCCTGCGGTCCGGCGAGCGTTTTATGTGTGCTGGAAATAAGCACATCCGCGCCTTCCGCCAACGGTGACTGAAACCGTCCGCCAGCGATAAGCCCCATCACATGGGCCGCATCATAGATCAGGTAAGAATCGGGAGCGTATCGGTTCATCGCCTCCTTCAGTTCACGGACAGGCTGCGGAAAAAGAAACACCCCCGACCCAATCGTCACCAGTTTAGGACGATGCTCCCGAATAAGCGCAACCGTCTGATCCAGATTGATGTTAGACCGAACCCCATCCCACGGAATCTCAATAGATTTGAGCGAGATCTTCAACGGAGAGGTCGCTAACTTGAGTGCGTACTGGTGCCCGTTATGAACCTCCAACGCGATATCGCCGGGACTCCCCAACGCAAAAGTAGTTGCGATGCCCGCAATGTTGCCGGAGAGTGGGCGAAGATCGACATACGCCGCGCCGAAAAGCTGTTTCGCGAGTTCCTGTGCCAATTCCTCAATCTCAACGATGAACCGATTCCCTTGGTAAAGCCGTGCTTGTAGGTCAATACCGCTGTAGTTCCCGTAGCGCTGATCCAAATCTTCGACAAGCAGCCCCTCCACCAACGGGCTCGGAACATTCTCAGACGCGATAAGATTCAGACAATCTCCGCGGAATGTGTTGTGCTGCTCCAATAAGGAGTTAATCTCTTTAACTTTCTCACTGAAATCCATAGAAACCTCATTATAGATAGGACTTACGCAGTTGATTCATAAGTCCTCCTGACAAGGGTTTTCCCCCTGATAAGTCTCGATCCATCTTTCCCCCTGACAAGTGGTACATCCCGATAAAATCGGGGGAGGGGCTAGGGGGGGTAGGATTTAGGGGGTTAAAAATCAAAAAATCTCGCGCCGCGTGCTAAATTTGTGTAAGTCCTGATAGACCAGTTTTTCACTTCGCTCCGTAGCCAATCTGCTCATATCCTTGAAAAATCACTTCTATAATCTGCGGTGCGAGTTGGTGAGGATATTGAGTTCAAGAGCTTATTCGTTTATTAATGAACTAATGAACTGAATGAACAAATGAACCAATTATAGTTGCCCCGATGTCACATCCCAGTTCTCCAGCAGAGCTTGATAAACCGGGTTCTCATAACGCGAAAGCAGGAACGCCGGCGCGTATTCGGGAAGTTCACCGCCCGTAATATGAGCCGCCAATAAATCGCCCGCCGCCTGAGATGTCATAATACCGTAACCAGAAAGTCCCCCGATCACATACGCACCCTCGACCGGCAAGGGACCAATCAACGGGCGATTCTCCCGCGTCTTACAGTAATATCCACCGTCGGCGTACGCGCGATCCCCGTGACCAAAATACGCCGACAGTCCGGGAATCATCCGAGCGAGTCCGCGTATCAGGATTTCTGGATAATCTGGATCGAACGTCGGGGGCCAAGCGGGCGGGCAAGGCTCAATATCATACGTCCAGATAGCGAGAAGCAGGTGGGTATCGCTGTCCATGCGTGATCGGAAATGAACGCCAGCCGGGAATTCATCGAGCAGCCAGCGCCTCTCGTCATCCGCCGCTAATTTTTCGCGCTCTACATCAGTCCACGGTAACTGAATCGGATCGCTCCAAAATAGCAGCGGCGTGTCCGTCGGTACAACTCCCAACTCATCGCGAAGGGCAATCTTGCCGTGCAGCTCATTAAAAACAGGGATGTCCACCCCCAACATCGCGCCAACCTCCTTGAGATACGGTCCCGCAGCGATGACAAAGGTATCGGTGTTGATACAATCCCCGGAACGAAGGTGAACCTGTCCGACCCGATTGTCACTAAGGGTAACATCAGTTACGCGATCTTGGACGAGACGAACACCGGCGTGTTGCGCCTCGGCCAACAACCATTTACCTAACCTTTGAGCGTCTAACCAACCTGCCCGGCGGACATGCAACGCCGATACCGCATCTTCCGCCACAAACGGAAATTGTTCTCGGACGAGCTCCGGAGATAGCAACAGATCCACCCCGGTAGGTAAGCCCTCAAAGCCTTCGGCGGGTGAGGGTGTGTAAGGTCTGGAACCCGGATGCTCCCGAATCGGTCCCGCACCGAGCGCAGAGGTCTCCGCGGCACTCTCTTTCATGACGCGGATTTGACGCTCGTCCGCCGTTAAGAAAACATAACCGCGGCGGTTCATCTGGAAACAGTTATCCGTCTCTCGCGCCAACTCCTCTAATAAGTCAATAGAACGGTTCACGAAACGCACCATCGTATTGCCGGGACCGGGCCACCAATTCCGATACGCCTCCGTCCCTTTGTTGCTCGTCAGCGTCAGCGGTTCCCTCTCATCGACGAGAACGATACCCTTGACCCCCCCCCGCACCGCCAAGTGATACGCCGCCGCAATCCCAGCCATCCCCGCACCGCAAATGACAATCTCTGAACTTATACTCGTCACACCCCAATCCCCTCTTCAGAATCACCGCTCGATTCTTTCTCTCAGATCCACGCTTTCCTCAAAATCTAACATTAGGGTATCGGAGGCAAAATGTCAAGCAAAAATCAAGATCTGGAAATTCAGAACGTATAGATCTGAGTCTCTTTGCGCACCTTTCTTGCGAGAAAAATTCTACGATGCTTTTCTTCATTTGTGTTGTAATCCCTTCTGAAGCTTGATAAAATAAATACTCAATAGTTGAGGAGCTGGAGGTGCCGACTTCTTGGATTACACACCATGCCAATTTTTACACATATTATGGTGAAATCTACAATTACTTATACACCTTCGATGCACAACAAACCCCCTAAATCCCCCTTGTCAGGGGGACTTTGGAACCTTCTCGAAGATCGGAGCTATTGGTAAAGGTCCACTTATTCCTATAATTCACTATAGTATCAGATTTAGGATAATTTATAAAAAGATATGAATATCTGAGGTGGTTATGCGGTTACTGTTATGGTTTTTGATTCCTCTCTGCTTCTTAGGTTGTGATGGGAATATTTTTGATGGCGATGATGATGTTAGACCCACTACTGATCCGAGTGAAGAGTACCGCGTTCCGACTATCACTATTAAAAAGATAGAAGGTGAGAAGATAGAAGAGCGTCCTACGGTAAGGGGAGAGAAAATTACATGGCGACTTGATGCAAACCCTGCTCCTATTACTGACGTGGTAATTCAAATAAGTATTCCAAGTGCTAATAACCAGAGTGTAGACATTTGGGTATTGATTCCTAAGTTTAAGCCTACTTCAGAGGCCTTCACTAATACCATATACGGTGGTGCTATTGAAATTGTTGCTTTACCTATGCTTTCTATTGTCGGTGAGGGTTTGGTAGTTGATGTTGAAAAACTTCGAAAAGGTTTGCCTACCGATACATACGGAGGGCATCATGTACCGAGGGATTTTGATTTTCCTCTGTATGATGTCGGCAATCCCTCACAGATCTTATGTGATGACTGTATTGCTCCTGTTTCTCTTCCTCAACCCACTCCTCAACCCACTGATCCGTCTCCGCCGGATGTGCCTTCCCCTCCACCTGTCAGGGAAGAGGTGGCGCCACCTCCTCCACCTGTGGGACCGCCTCCTGCAACAGATGTTCAAGTTTCTCCGGCACCCGGTACTACAATTCTGCCAAATCCACGACTGGTACTGACTTTTGATCAGAACATTATTGCGGCAACGGTTAATAGATTCCCTGCAACAGGATTTGGACAAAGCTGGAGGGCGTTTCCTACTTTAATAGCAGGATCTGCATTCCTTAATATCGAGTGGACAAACCAGGACGGCTCTGTCGGCTCTAAAGCAGTTGGCCCTTACTCGGTGAGGGAGCCGGACAGAACACCGCCGAATATTGTCAGTGGTACAGTAGCAAATGGAGAGATTAAGGTGGATTCCCTGCGGATAAATGCGGGTGGTTTCAGGTATGATTTTGATGAAACTGTCACAGGAAATATTCGGTTACTTGATGGTTCTGGTGTTGCGTTAAATTGGGTTGCGACTGTAGCCGGACAAACAGCAACGCTGATTTGGGGTGTAGGACAAAAACTCCTGCCTGAGTCAACTTACTTCATTGAAATTGATGTCCAGGATGCTGTTGGCAATCAAAACGAAATAAGAATTGTCTTCGTCACTGATATTCTCAAATAATGATGAAATCGGGGATGCCTTCATCTGCCTTTTGTCCAATGTTAGGTATTTCTAGGCAAGCAAGATCTTGGCTGTCAACAAACTCTATAGCGTGATTTGAGCTTGTATTGCACTTCTATGCCCGGCGTTGAATCGTCGGGCTTTTTTGTGTCCAAAATCTATCCATATGGAAACCCATATGTACGTGAACCCTATAAATTCTGAATCGAGAATCTCTTGTCCACAACCCCGATATCGGTTATCCTTTCGTCCTATAACCCCACTTACTATCTATTGGATATCTATCGGTTTTCTCGTAGGGGCGAGGTCCCCTCGCCCTTAACCCAATGGATTATGACCGCTAACCTGTAGGGGCAACCCTTGTGGTTGCCCTTCATACGCACTAAAAAGTCGCGGAAAAACTTGAAAATGGAATAACGCGTCTTTAGCCCCAGAGGGGCGATATGTTTATAGCCGGGCGGTATGTCCAAATCCTCAAGCCCCAGAGGGGCGACATGTGTGTAGTATTATCTGAGATCAATATCCGCCGATTAGATTCCGTTTCCGTTATGTTGTATGCATTATGTGTACAACAATGAATTAGCGAACCAATGTCGGAAATCCCTTGTCCAGACCCGCCCAATCGGTTATCCTTTCATCCTATAACCCCACTTACTATCTATTGAATAGCTATCGATTTTCTCGTAGGGGCGAAGGCTCCTCGCCCATCAAGCAAGTCTTTCGCTCCAGAGGAGCGATATGTCTATAGAAGACGATGGGCTGATACCCGCGCTCCAGAGGAGCGCAATGTGTATATCAATAAACTAATAAACTCTATCGTTCCCACGAAGGGAGAGAGATATGACATACATCGACGCACACGTGCACGTCTGGACAAACGAATTCGATCGCTACCCGCTCAGCCCTCCGCATCAGGAGAGCGATATGAACCCAAAAACCTTCTACCCCGACGAACTCCTTGCCCACGCCGAACCGTCAGGCGTTAATCGCATCGTCCTGATCCAGATGAGTTACTACCAATTCGATAACACCTACATGCTCGATGTAATGGAAGCGTATCCGGGCGTTTTTTCAGGCATCGCCATCGTTGATTGGGAGGCAGAAAGACCGGACGAAACGATGCTCCAGCTTGCCGATCAAGGGGTCCGTGGGTTCCGTATCTATCCGAAAGATGCCCCCATCGGAAACTGGTTAGATGGACCCGGATTTGAACGCATGTTTGCCGCCGGCGCGGCACACAACCTCGCCATCTGCCCACTGATAAATCCAAACGCCCTGCCCGCTCTTAGTAGACACTGTGACCGATTCCCCGAAACCCCCGTCATCATAGACCATCTCTCTCGGATCGGTGCCGACCAACCCGTGTGTGATGAACATATCGACCAACTCTGTGCCATGGCGAAGCACCCAAAGGTAATGGTAAAGGTTTCCGCATTCTACGCGCTCGGTGAAAAAGCGCCTCCCTACGATGACCTTGCACCGCTCATTCGCCGCGTCTATGACGCGTTTGGAGCTAACCGACTGATGTGGGCGAGCGATTGTCCCTTCCAAGTCGCCGACCACACCTATGAGGACAGCATCGCCCTAATCCGGGACAGACTCAATTTCCTCTCCGACGCAGATAAAGACCAGATCCTCCGAAAAACCGCAGAAGATTTCTTCTTCCCGGTATAGTAGTAGGCATACTCCGTATGCCGTAACCTGCACCCATCTCCGTAGGCGGGGCATCTTGCCCCGCCGTAGCCTTGACCGGGAGATCGAAGTACGGGAGAATTAAATGACCCTATCAATCCAAACGAAAACCCTTGCCCAATAACCCAAAATCGGTTATCCTGTCTTCAGTCAGCACATTTTGACTCCCCTTTTCTATGAACCCCCCAAGCTGGCCTTTCAAACTCAACTATGCCAATGAACTGATGAACTAATGGACCAATGAACAGGCGGTTTCTACAGGAGACAATAACCGATGACAGACTATCGCTTCAAAGTTGGAATGGACCTTCAGATGACAGGCTTGCCTTACGTCGAGGCGCTCGCCCTCGCCGAAGAACTCGGCGCAAAGTATGGCTGGTTCGGCTTCCTCGATTGGGCAATTGATGGTGAAATAACCGATGCCGCTGTCGATGAGATGGGTGAACAGGCAGCCCGGCGCGGGGTCGAGCTATTTATGATCGGTGCTGCGGGCTCCTTCAGCAAACTGCACCTTGAAGATCTGGAACTGGAAACAATGCAAGACCACCCAGAATTTCAGGCTGATTTTGACCACCTAATCCAGACAATGGGTATCGCCAACCGGATCGGCGTGGGTTCAGTGCTATCATATACCTTCGCATGGCCCGGCGAATACTCCGCCCAAAAACCGACCTGGCCCATGCGCTGGCTAACGCGGGGCGGCGTCATCGCCGACGTTGACATGGAGAAGTTGGTCAAAGCCTTCTCACTCGTGGCAGCGCAGGCGGAACAGCACGATATTGACGTTGTGCTCGGTAACCTCCCTTGGCACTATACCAACACTACCGGCCACTGCCGAGAACTGATTGAACGAGTCGGCTCCAACCGACTCAAAATTATGTGGCACCCGTCCGATAACCATACCGCCGGTGAATCCGATTCAGCGACCGCGGGCTTCATTAACGTGCGTCCCTACCTCCATTCGCTCCACGTAAAGGATCTGGAAGTCCTTGACGGACTGAAACTCAATTTCGAGTACTGCCCACTCGGTGAAGGCGATGTTGACTACCCGACCGTGCTGCGAAACCTACGTGACCACCGCTGCGATGCGGTTTTCGCTGTCGCCACCCATTTTCAGCCACCGAGCGGTTCCGGCGCGGACGCGATGCGGATCAACTTTGCCAAGATCAGACCAATGATCGAACAGGTGGAGGCGGGCGGATAAGGAGTGTACCATGGCGAAACAACTGAACGTTGCAATTATCGGCTGCGGTGGAATCAGCGGCGCCCATATACCGAACATCCTGAAAACACCGGAAATCCATCTCGTTGCTACGATGGATGTTATTGAGGAAGGGGTAAGCAGAAGCGGACGACGGGTCGGGGCACGGGTACGCGCTGAAGAAGGAAATGCGGACTACTACACAACCGATCTCGACCGTATTCTTTCCGATCCCGACATAGATGCCCTGCTCATCTGCTCAACCCACGACACCCATGCGGACATCGCCATCAAAGCCTGTGCAGCAGGTAAACACATCTTTGCCGAGAAACCGCTGGCGATGACACTCGACGAAGCACGACAGGTACAGAAAGCTGTCCATGAGTCAGGCGTACAATTGATGAGCGGTTGGTGGTTCAAACATTCGCCAGTAACCAAACGGCTGCGCGAAGTTATCCCCCAGCCATACTACACCCTCTTCACCTGCCGCGTCTCCTACGACAAACCGAACGACCCCGAAGGTCCCTACGGCCGCGACGGTATCCTCGATAACTCCGGCTACAATCTCCACTGGATCTGGCACGTTATGCGTTCCCAACCGGTAGAAATTCTTGCCATGGGTTACGACGGCCAACCCACAAACACCAGCACAATCATCATCCGATTCGCCAACGGCGGGATCGGGACCTCCGTCTTCAGTACGGTCGGCAGCGGCGGCGCGCTCCCCAAACACTATGCCGAGGTCTTGGCTGGATCCGTAAGTGCCGCAACAGTTCGATTTGGCAACCTCACATTCCAAGGAACTGACGAGCCCGGCATCGAGCATAACGAATACCATAACGGCTTCGACGAGGAGATGAGCATGTTCGCCAAACTCTGCCTTGAAGGCGGTCCATGCCCGATGGACGCGTGGGAAGCCTGCATACCGACGCTCATCTTTGAAAAAGCGATTGAATCGATGCGGACACATCAGCCGGTGCCTGTGAACATCAAAGAAGAATTCTACCTGCCCGACGGCAACCTACCTCCCAGCATCGAAAACTTCGGTGATGTGGGATAGTAGTAGGCATACTCCGTATGCCGTAATCTTCTACCGTTTCTCGCTTCAGTTGGATTGCGCGGTGGGTGTTTCCGCCCATTCCAACACACAACGGGCATAGGGCAGACCTGTAGTAACCCTTGTGGTTACCCTCCACACTAAAGAGACGCGAAAACACGAGGAAATGGAATAATGCGTTTTTAGCCCCGGAGGGGCGGCATGTTTATAGCGGCGCGGTATGTCCCAACCCCCAAGCCCCAGCGGGGCGACATGTGCAACTGTGCCATCCTAATCGATTTGGTTGTTTTTTTGATAATCAAATATCCCAACGCCACCTACACATTGTAGGGGCAACCCTTGTGGTTGCCCTGCCATAGGCTTACATCAAGTTAATATGCTTCCTAAACTCGAATAGAACGCCTAATCTTCTTCACGCTTCATTTCGTTCGTATGACCAAAATCTGACGGAGCCGTCCCCATGAAAGAAGGCCAAATCATCAGAACAATCCAAAACAACAGCGAAACCGTTGTCTTCCGCTACCCCCGATGGGGTGATGTTCCCGCCTACGTCGATATGTGCAATATCCTACACCAAGAGAAGGTCATGGCATACCACGCAGAGACCAGTTTCGCCAAAGGCTGCGAAAGATTAAGCGGGATCCTCGTCGATCTGGAAACCGGAAAACGCTCCCACCTTCTAATAGAAATAGATGGGGAGATCGTTGGCGAAGGAAGCCTACAGCTCGACACCGCACATCGGATGGGAACGCTGGGGATAAAAATTATCGGTAGGTGTCGCAGACGCGGGCTCGGAAAGGAAATGATGCTGCTGTTGGAGGAGGAAGGCCGAAAATTCGGCTTGCGACGAATCTACCTGCATGTCTGGCATCGGAACGAGGCTGCCATCAGCCTGTATCAGAAAATCGGATACCGAGAGGTAGGACGCGTGCCCGAATGGTACAGCATGAAAGATGACGATGGCAACCTCGTTTATTCGGATCTCATTGAAATGATTAAGGACATCGGAGGTTAAACTTAATACTGTAGGACTTACGCATTTCCTCTTAAAGTCCCCCTGACAAGGGGGATTTAGGGGGGTAAATGCAACCTAATAACGACCTTTCATCTGTTCAATTTGCGTAAGTCCTATACTGATAGGAGTTACACGCTTTAACCTCAATTTTGTCAGGATTCTATGAATGAGGTGCGAAACGTGATGCGTGAGAGGCTTGGTTTATCACGTTTCATGTTTATTTGTCTTGATCGTTCAGCGGCTGTCCTACTTTGTTACCTTTATCTCTCCCCAATGCCTTGGGATCAGTCCCTGTGGCGAGACCGATAGGTGCGGATTCGATTCTTGTGGGGCAAGATCATTGCCCGGGCTATCAGTCAACTGTGTCAACTTCCTATCAACCAGTCGGAACCGGTAAATATTCCAGTTATCGGCACCAGCCTGCCTGCCAGCAAAGAGGATAGCCTTGCCATCAGCAGAAAACGCAGCCGAATGATAAACCATCTCTAGCTTACTTGGCACTGCCACCCGCCTCCATTTGTAACCCGATGTCAGTCCATTAGTCGGTAGCGTGGCGATAACGAGCGTGTCCTTGTCCGACACATGATCCCTTTCCGAATACAGAATCTGCGTCCCGTCCGGCGACCACCCTTCGAGACACATCACCTTATCCACGTTTGGGCGTTTTGGCATCCGCCGCGCGGCTCTGCCCTCGGCGTTGACAATATAAATACCGCCAAAAGCGATTTTTGTCCCGTCGGGCGACCACTTGGGTCTAAGGGCACCCCTCTCCTGTTTAAGCGGTTTCACATCGGTGCCATCGCTATCCATCACGAAGAGCCTGTTTGGACGAATCCTCCCGTCAACCTCGCGCCCGCTGTAAAAGATAATCCGTGAGCCATCGGGCGACCAGTCAGCAAAGGAATCAGACGCAGGATGATTGGTCAGATTGCGTTGATTATTGCCATCGGCGTCCATCACATAAATCTCATCATTGCCGTCCCGATCGCTCTGGAACGCAATCTGTCGTCCATCAGGAGACCAAACAGGATAGGCATCGCTGACCTCATTGAATGTCAGCCGCGTCTGATTACTGCCATCTGATTTCATCTTATAGATTTCGTTGTTCCCATCCCGCGTGGAATGAAATACAATTTTGCCAAAAAGGGGACTTGTGACCAGCCAAAGGCAAGCCACGAGTATTGTGATACGCATCATAACACCTCTATTGAGTTGCCTTAATTTCTCCCCAACGTGTTAGGGTCAGTTCCCGTGGCGAAACAGGCAGACGCGGATCCCATTCCTGCGGCGCAGCGTCATCGCCCGGACTGTCAGTCAACTGTATCAGTTGTTTATCGACCAATCCGAAGCGGTAAATATTCCGCCTACCATCCCGTTTACCACTAAAAAGGATAGACTTGCCATCAGCAGAAAAGCAAGGCGTATAAAAACGCATCGGTGGCATCTTAACCGGCACCCGCTTGAAAACCCGTTGCGGTTTTGACGGGTGTAGGGTGGCAATGACTGGGGTGGGAGCAATTGCTGGATCATTTACCACTTCTTTATATAGAATCTGTTTCCCATCGGGCGACCATCCGCCCAAAAGTCGCCATGTGTCCGGCTTCGTTTCAGTAACCTGCCACAGGTCCGTGCCATCGGGACGAATGGCAAAAACGTCTCCCGTCTCCGTGCCATCAGGACGAATGGGATGGAGTTCTGACCCCTTAAAGAGTATCCATTCGCCATCGGGAGACCACTTCGGTCTTCCAGCACCCCAAAAGTCTGTCACCTGCCTGACATTGCTGCCATCGGCTTCCATCATGAAAATGTTATAAACATGGCTTTGATCGTCCTCCCGATACCTCTGAAACGCAATCTGATTTCCGTCAGGAGACCAACTGGGCGACTGATCATAGAACGAATGTGTCAGTCGCCGTTGATTATTACCATCGACGTCCATCACATAAATACCACCGGTCTCGTCATGATAGCTATGGAACGCAATCTGTCGTCCGTTGGGAGACCAAGCAGGATGGGCTCCGCCTACATCATTGAATGTCAGCCGTTTCTGGTTAGTCCCGTCCGAGCTCATCGTGTAGATTTCGGTATTTCCATCTCTATCGGAGTGAAAGACAATTTTGCCCCAAAGGGAACCTGTGGCAAGCCAAAAACAAGCCACGAGTATTATGTAGCGTCGCATCCGATGTCCTCCTATTTCTACTTGATCGTCTTTATCTCTCCCCAAGATGTTGGGGTTAGTAAATTGTAGGTCGAGATTCATATCTCGACAAAACTCCCAGCATGTTGCACTACAACCTTGGCTCAATCAGCCCGGAACGTTTTGTAAACAAAACGCCTAGCTCATATACAAGAAGGCAATATACAAGAACCGTGCCAATCTCCCATACCGTGTCTATTCGGCTTCGCAGCGATATCGACCATGCGAATGTTCAATAAATGAACGAAGGTGTTCATAAAATAACCGACTCCTAAACTTGCCCTTTTAACTTTTTTACGGTATTTTACATAAAAAACATATAAAAACATTTGCAAAACTGCGTTGCTTGTGTTATTATTATCGCCCGGAATGAAGATTTTAAACCCAACTAATAACCCTGTGTGCCCACCCACAAAATGACGAACACACGACTCATTGATACCTTCAATCGAGAACATACGAACCTGCGCATCTCCGTGACAGATCAGTGCAACTTCCGCTGCATCTACTGTATGCCGGAAGACATGCAGTTCATGGAAGATGATGCAATCATGACGTTTGACGAAATTGTCCATCTCGCACGTATCTTCGTCGATGTGGGGATCAATAAGATTCGACTTACGGGGGGAGAGCCGTTAGTCCGCCGGGGTGTGCCAGAGCTGATCAAACGGCTCGGAGAAATAAAAGGGTTAAAAGACATCAGCTTGACCACAAACGGCATCGGTTTAATCAAACAGGCAAAAGACCTTTACGATGCAGGGCTTCGTCGAATCAATGTAAGCCTTGATACGTTAAATGAAGCGAAATTTGAGCAGATGACGCGGCGTAAGGTGCTTTCAAAGGTGTTAGAGGGATTGGAAGAAGCGCAACGCTGTGGGTTTGATCCAATCAAAGTGAATGCCGTGGCAATGAAGGGCTTTACCGACGATGAGATTGTTGACCTCGCAAAATTTGCCCGTGACAACTCTTACCAACTCCGTTTCATTGAATTCATGCCCTTGGATGCTGATGATATTTGGGGACGGAATATGTTCGTTCCCGGTAAGGAAATCATAAACAGAATTGATGAGGTCTATCCCCTGAATCCGGTCAACATGAACGGCGATGCGAAACATGATCCCGCGAAACTTTATCGGTTTACTGACGGTAAAGGGGACGTTGGATTTATCTCGTCAGTAACCGAACCGTTCTGCGAAAAATGCAATCGGATCCGCCTCACCGCTGACGGTCAATTGCGGACATGCCTGTTCTCTATCACAGAAACCGATCTGCTGAGCCCGTTACGCGCAGGTGCTCCTGACCAAACGATTGAGGATCTTATTATTGAAGCTGTGAAGCAGAAAGAGCCGGGTCATCAGATCAACGCAGCCAACTTTGTCAAACCAAAACGAAATATGTCCATGATCGGCGGTTAATCACATTATCCTGTAGGTCGAGATTTACATCTCGACACCCGACCATTACGGCAGCATATGGTAACCCTCGCTCCAGAGGAGCGATATGTCTATAGAATGCCGAAACCTCTAAGATCCGCGCTCCAGAGGAGCGCAATGTGGATAACAATCAACAGAATCTAGCAACTGCGTTAATATACAGAAGGAGTCGAACAAGAATTAATGAGTACCGAACTAGTCATCAAAGATTTACATGTCAGCGTGGAAGAACAGCCCATCATCAAAGGATTAAACCTGAGTGTCAAACAGGGTGAAATCCACGCACTTATGGGACCGAATGGATCCGGCAAAAGTACCCTCGCCAATGCACTAATGGGGAATCCGTTCTACAGTATTGATTCTGGGGAAATCTCCATTGGCGGAGTAGATATCCTTGACCTCGAGCCGAACGAGCGTGCAAAACTAGGACTGTTCCTTGCGTTTCAATACCCAACCGCAATCCCCGGGGTCAGCATGGCGAACTTCCTCCGTATGGCAGTAAGTGCCGTGCGTTCTGAAAATTCAAACGGGTCAGATGCAACCGAACTCCTCCCGATGCGCGAGTTTCGCCGAGAGCTGCGTGCAAAGATGAAACAACTTGGCGTTGATGAGTCTTTTGCACGGCGTTACCTCAACGATGGGTTCTCCGGCGGCGAGAAGAAGCGAGCCGAAGTCCTACAACTGGCGATGCTTGAACCCAAGATCGCTATCCTCGACGAAACCGATTCGGGGTTGGATATTGACGCCGTCCGTATTGTTGGCGAAAGTGTCAATCAACTGATCGGTCCGAACCTCGGTGTGCTGATTATTACCCACTACCCGCGCCTGCTCAACTACATCCGCCCACAGTTCATACACATTCTCCTTGACGGAAGAGTGGTCGAATCTGGCGGATGGGAGCTTGCTGAACTACTGGAGGAGAAAGGCTACGACCCCATTCGTGAGGCACACGGTCTCACGGAGACCGTTGTTGAGACTGAAGTTGAAGATACATTGCCTTCGTTAAGAGCATAACAACAAGGCTCATAGAAAAAACTACAAAGCACGAAGAGAAACCGAGTTTTTCTTGAAAACTCGGTTTCTGTTGCACTGAGAGCGGAAAGGAAATACAGAAAATGGCAGAACAAGAAAAGCCAAATGAGACAGTAGACATTGGCGTAAGCGACGAATATAAATACGGGTTTCACGATGATGTTAAGCCTGTTTTCAAATCGCGAAAGGGCTTGGACACCGAAGTCATCAACGAGATGTGTGATGTCAAGGGTGAACCCGATTGGATGCGTGAATACCGGCTGAAAGCCTATGAAATCTTCAAACAGAAGCCGGATCTGAAATGGGGCGGTGACCTCTCTGGACTCGACTACGACGACATCTACTACTATGTCAAAGCGTCTGATCGGGTCGAACGCAGCTGGGACGATGTTCCCGACGACATCAAGAAAACCTTTGATCGACTCGGTATCCCAGAAGCCGAACGAAAATTCCTCGCCGGCGTCGGTGCCCAATACGATTCGGAAGTTGTCTACCATAACATCGAAGAAGAGTTGGAGAAGATTGGCGTTATCTTCGTCGATACCGATACAGCCATCCGTGAATATCCGGATCTGGTCAAAGAGTATTTCGGTACGGTGATTCCGTCCGCGGATAACAAACTGGCCGCGCTCAACTCAGCGGTCTGGTCGGGTGGCTCTTTCATCTATGTCCCGCCCGGCGTAAAAGTAGACTACCCGCTACAGGCGTATTTCCGTATCAACAGCGAAAACATGGGTCAGTTTGAGCGGACCCTGATTATTGCCGACGAAGGCGCGGAAGTCCATTACGTCGAAGGCTGCACGGCACCAACCTTTTCCAGTGAATCGTTGCATAGTGCTGTCGTTGAGATTATTTGCAAGAAGGGATCGCGGGTGCGCTACACCACCATCCAAAACTGGGCGAACAACGTATATAATCTCGTAACCAAGCGAGCGACCGCTTACGAAGATGCCCACATGGAATGGATCGACGGTAACCTCGGCTCAAAACTTACGATGAAGTACCCAAGCATCTACATGATGGAACCGGGCGCACACGGAGAGATCCTCTCAATCGCATTTGCCACCAAGGGACAGCATCAGGACGCTGGCGGTAAGGTCATCCACTGTGCACCGAACACCAGTTCCCGCATCACCTCCAAGTCCATTAGCAAAGACGGAGGACGTTCCAGTTACCGCGGCGAACTCAAAGTGCTCAACGGTGCGAAAGGGTGCAAGTCCAACGTCGAATGTGATGCACTAATCCTTGACGAAGACTCGCGGTCCGATACCTATCCGGTTATCCAGATTGACGCAGACGATGTGAACGTCGGTCACGAAGCGCGCGTCAGTAAGATCGGCGAGGAGCAACTTTTCTATCTGATGAGCCGTGGATTGTCCGAAGAGGAAGCCTCGACGATGATCGTCAACGGATTCATTGAACCGCTCGTAAAAGAACTCCCAATGGAGTACGCAGTCGAAATGAACCGCCTGATCCAACTCCAGATGGAAGGTTCGGTGGGATAGAGAGGAACAACTAGAGGGCTCACTCAATTTCGAGGAAATGACATGGCAACAGTCACCCTTGACGAAATTCAGCGTGATTTCTTGGGCTATCTCCATCGCGTTCAAGCCGGCGAAACGCTTGTTATTGTACAAGTTGACAAGCCTATAGCGGCAATCAAACCGATTGAGACAAATCATACGCGGGAACTTCGCCCTTTTGGCTTATGTGCGGGTGAATTTCGAGTTCCTGATGACTTTGATGATCCGTTGCCAGAAGAAATTATCGAGCAATTTGAGGGCAAGCGAATTGGGACGCAGGTTTCCTAATCTGCATAGGATTTACGCAGTGCGGTTTGTAGTAGCGCAATTCATTGCGCGTCAGATACCAACGACATCGCGCTAAAGTATCTGGCTCAATTCACCAAACACTACCGTGCGACGCAACGGATATTCGATAAATCGCCCGACTATGAACCTAAGACCCTACTGTAGTTGCCCGATGAATCCCCGATAAATCGGGATTAAGAAACGGGTGTTGGAAGTCGTGTTCTGCGGCGATGAATCGCCGAACTACAAATAGCTCTGTTGATTCGCCTTTTATCTTGGTGGTGCGTAGTAGCGCGCGACTCCTAGCCCTTAATAAAACGTTTGCTGGATACACACATTTTCCTTATTGTTCAAGAGAAAGATGGAGAACGAATTGCCTTCAGAGTTAAACCCCAATCCCCCTTACGAGGTTCAAACGGGGGATTTTTCACGAGAATTTGTAGAGCATATATCCAAAACGCAAGACGAACCCCGTTGGATGCGCGAGCGGCGGCTGGCAGCCTACGATGTTTACGACCGGTTGCCAATCCCCAAGACACCCAATGAGGATACGTGGAAGCGGACGACGGATATGCACGTGCAAGACTATTGGCGTCGCACAGACCTACGTCCCTTCAAACTGGATCGGTATCATCCGGTCGCGCTTTCGCCTTCCGAATCCGCTGAAAGTGCGCCGCTATCCGATACACTGAAAGATCGATTGGCGTCGCTAAACGGAGATACAGGACAGATAGTCCAACAGGACGGAATCGTCCGCAATGTCGCACTGGGGGAAGACCTTGAACGCAAAGGCGTCTACTTCGCGGATATGAATACCGCGTTGAAGGAACGTCCCGAACTGGTCGAGTCCCACTTTATGACCAAAGCCGTCCCAGTAGATTGGAATAAGTTCGACGCCCTCCACGGCGCGTTCTGGCAGGGCGGTTATCTGCTGCACGTTCCCAAAGGTGTCGTCCTTGAAGTCCCGTTGCGCGTGTTTGTCGCACTGTCCGAAGCCGGACATACAGACCTGTCACACACGCTGATTGTTGCCGATGAAGGTAGCCAAGTCACCGTGTTGGAGGAACACCTTTCGGGGGATACAGATACGCCCGGGTTGCACTGCGGTGCTGTCGAAATTCTCGTCGCAGATAACGCCCATGTCAACTATGTCGGGGTTCAAAGGTGGAACCTCCGGGTCTGGAATTTCTCGACACAACGCGCGATTATAGGGAGAGATGCACAGTTGCGTTGGGTGTCGAGCGCATTAGGGAGTCGTGTCAGCAAGCTCAACCAAGAGTCGGTGCTTGAAGCGTCAGGAAGTCATGTCGAGATGCTCGGATTGACCTTTACCCACGCCCGTCAGCATCTCGATATCCATACCTATCAAGACCACAAAGCACCCCACACCACCAGTGACCTACTCTATCGAACAGTCCTCAAGGATCGCTCGCGGAGTGTGTGGGCGGGGATGATCCATGTCCACCCCGGCGGTCAACATACCGACGCCTATCAGAAAAACGATAACCTGATGTTAAGTGACCATGCCCGCGCAGACCCCCTGCCCGGACTTGAAATCTTAGCCAGTGAAGGCATTCGCTGTACGCACGGTGCCACAGCAGGTCCTATTGATAAAGATCAGGTGTTTTACCTCATGAGTCGTGGATTGTCCCACGACGCAGCGGAACGGTTAATTGTTGACGGCTTCTTTGAACCGGTGATGCAACGGATTTCGTTAGAATCGGTTCGATCGCAGCTGCAGCAGTCGATCGATCACAAATTGACGATGTAACCATTAACAGCGGCGAATAGACTAAATCTAGTCCGCTATATCCAACCCTCCGAACCTGTCGGAGACATTTCAAAATTGAAAGGAACCCAATAATGAGTCAGCCGAAAATTACCGCTTATATGAAACCTGTCTGCGGTTGGAGCAACGGTGTCCGCGCCATCTTCCAAAAGTATGGATTGGAATACGACGATCGCGACATTATTAACAACGCAGATAACTATCAAGAGATGGTCGAGAAGAGTGGACAACCACTTCAACCGACAATCGAAATCAACGACGAGATTATCGCCGATGTCAGTGGCGACGAAGTTGAAGCATACCTTATCGCAAAAGGCTATGTCCAACAGAGTGACGCCGATGCTGGCGTGCCGACAGACGCGGCATGTGAAGATCACGGTGAGACAGTCGATGTCTCATTCTCAGGCGGCAAATTGAGTAACTGGGCAAGCAACCTCTTTTCAAAATAACAGGACTTACGCAGCGCGTTCATAAGTCCCCCTGATTTTCCAAAGTCCCCCTGACAAGGGGGATTTAGGGGGTTGGGGGATTGTAGGGGGTTAACATCAAAAATCTACCCCCGCGTACCAAATTTGCGTAAATTCTGATAAGTTACCCATGTGTAAAACGTAGGGCTCATGTCAAAAGAAGGTGCAAAGCGCGAAGAGAAACCGTAGGGGCGGGGTTCCCCCGCCCGTAGCACGGGTTGGGAACCCAACCCCTACAAAAACTCGGTTTCTGTTGCACACTTCCTAACATGAGCAAACATCAGGATTCAAGGATATAATCTTACTAATCCTTGAATCCTTAAATCCTGATTTGAATTGGAATCCTGATGTACGCCCAACCTATGAATAATTCACTCAATCCGCTTGATAGCGAAGCTATCCGAAACGATTTTTCCATTCTAAAAGGGGAAAGCGACCTACCCTTGATCTATCTGGATAGTGCTGCGACCTCCCAAACACCAGACTGCGTGATTGAGGCGATGGACGCGTATTATCGGACCTACAACTCAAATATACATCGGGGCATCTACCGTATCTCTGAGGAAGCGACCGCCAAGCATGAGGAGGCGCGCCAGCGGATCGGGCGCTTCATCAATGCCCGCCGTCCAAGCCAGATTATCTTTACACGAAACACCACCGAATCAATCAACCTAGTGGCCTACAGTTGGGGGAGTGCCAATCTCCGAGAGGGCGATGAAATCCTTGTCACGGTGATGGAACACCACAGCAACCTGCTGCCGTGGCAGTTGCTATCCCAACGCACCGGAGCGAAGCTACGATTTATTGAAATCACCGACGAAGGGGTGCTGCAGCTTGATGGTTTGGACGAATTGCTGACAGAGCGCACCAAGATAGTTGCGATGACACACGTTTCCAACGTCCTCGGCACTGTCAATCCCGTTCAGGAACTTATAGCCGCTGCCCATGATGTCGGCGCGAAAGTGCTGATTGATGGCGCACAGAGTGTGCCGCATTTCAACGTGGATGTACAGGGGCTAGATTGCGACTTTCTCGCCTTTTCAGGACACAAAATGTGCGGTCCCACCGGCATCGGTATTCTGTACGGCAAGTCAGACCTCTTAGAGGAGATGCCACCATTTTTGGGCGGTGGCTCGATGATCCGCTCTGTCCAGCGCGAAAGTTCGACCTATGCCGATGTGCCAGCCAAATTTGAAGCAGGAACGCCAGCCATTGCGGAAGCAATTGGACTTGCAGCTGCTGTAGACTATCTCAACAAAGTTGGCTTGGAAGCGATCTTCGTGCATGAACAGGAACTGCTCGAATATGCACACCAGAAACTCAACGAAATTGAGGACATTACGATTTACGGCCCCAAGCCCCGGCAAAAAACAGGGGCAATTACATTTAACTTAGAGGGTATCCACCCTCACGATTTAGCAGGCGTCTTAGATACCGTTGGCGTTGCAGTCCGTGCCGGACACCATTGTGCACAACCGCTCATGCAGAAATATGGAGTTATCGCCACAGTCCGCGCAAGTTTCTACCTTTACAACAAACTTGAGGAAATCGATACCCTGCATGACGGATTGCTGAAAGCCCAGCGTATGCTGACGCGGAGACGAAGATGAATATTTACGAAGAAGACATTCTCGATCATTACGAAAACCCAAGTAATTACGGGACCCTTGAGGACCCTGACATCTCCTATGAGGAAGACAATCCCCTGTGCGGCGATCAGATTCGGATGGATCTCCAGGTTGAGGACGGTATTATAACCAAACTGCGGTTCTGCGGTCACGGTTGTACTATCAGCCTAGCAGCCGCTTCAATGTTGACGGAAGAGGTTAAAGGCAAACATCTGGATGAGGTCAAGCAGTTAAACAAAGATGACATGTTGGATATGCTCGGTATCCCCTTAGGTCCCGTCCGTCTCAAGTGTGGACTTTTAGCGCTGAAAGTGCTAAAGGCAGGAGCTTATGGCCTCAAATGTTGGCCCGGGGAAGAAGACGAGGAGACCGAATGAGCGATTTTTTTGAGGTCGCAAAAGTCAGTGAGCTACCGCCGGGAGGAAAAAAACTGGTTGAAGTGGACGACATACCCGTTGCACTATTTAACGTGAACGGCGAGTTTTTCGCTATCGAAGATGTCTGCACCCACGATGGAGGTCCCCTCGCTGAAGGCGAACTCGATGGTGAGGAAATCGAATGCCCACGACACGGCGCACGCTTTAACGTCTGTACCGGTGCAGTGCTCTGTATGCCGGCAACCGAGCCGGTTGAGTGTTACGAAGTTAAAGTTGAGGGCGATGAGATTCTCGTCCGCGCGGATTATTGATGGAGGCCACCCATGGTAACAGAAGATACCGTATTTGAGGCAGTCAAAGAAATTATAGATCCAGAAGTTGGTATTAACATCGTGGATATGGGACTGATTTACGGTGTTGATATCGAAGACGAAACCGTAAATATCACAATGACCCTGACCAGTCCCGGTTGTCCTGCGGGCGGACAGCTTGTCAACGGCACGCAGCATGTCACCCAACAGCTTGAGGGCGTTGAAGAGGTAAACGTCAATGTCGTTTGGACGCCGCGTTGGACACCAGAGATGATGACCGAAGAGGCCAAGGACGAATTGGGTATCTTTTAGCCCACGTTAGGGGCATTTAGTTTTTCTGTAGGTGCTTGCAGCCCGCCTGTCCCGATTCATCGGGGATTTATCGGGACATCACGTTTCATGTTCGTCACGT
>JAJECO010000094.1 GCA_022822005.1 Candidatus Poribacteria bacterium | reverse complement strand
TATAACGCAAGTTGCTATTTATGAAAAATGTCTTGGAACGGAAGAATGGACACTGAATAGAGACCATCACCGCTCGCAGTGGATTGACAAATCCACTGCATACGTATAAGGAGGGCTTGGATATGCCTATCCAAGCCGAGCAAGTCTGACAACTAGCAACTTAGGTTATTATAACACGTTTGTTTGAAAAATTAACGTGTTCTTAGTCGACTAATCGTGGGCTTGTATCAATCTAAATAATCCATCTCCGGCAGCAAATTCCATCGGTATTGATCTGCAGGTTGCGTTTGGCGTCCCCAACCCGCTAAAATCTTCGCCCCCGCTCGTTTTGTTTCCATTTTCGCGGCAATATCCTCCGCATCCCAACCGTCCATCACCTGCTGTGTCAATGTTTCCAAAATCTCTCGGCACGTTGCATCTCCCGCCCGGTCATGAAATTCCGCAGGATCTTCCTTCAAGTTGAAAAGTTGCGACGGCTGTCCATGGTAGTAGTTCAGTTTCCAATCACCGCTCCGAATCATCCGGTGATAACATCCTTCATCGGTACAATATTCGGAAAAAGCGATGTCCTCCCATTCCGTTCTTTCCTCCTGCAAAAGTGGAAGTACACTTCTGCCGCGAGAATTTGGCAAAGCGGGCGCGCCGAGGGCGTCCAACATCGTCGCATTCAGGTCTAACGAGCTAACCACCCGATCACATCTCTTACCTTCAGCCAGTACGCCGGGCCACGAAAGGATCGTAGGAACTCGCACCGAATCCTCGTAGAAGGTCTGCTTCCACCACAGTCCATGCTCTCCCACCTGTTCACCGTGATCTGACATATAGAGGATAACTGTGTTCTCCGCCAGACCATTTTCTTCGAGCGCAGTCAAAATCTCGCCAATCATCATGTCCATCCGCGTGACCAACGCCCAGTACGCTATCCGCGCCCTGAGAATCTCCGCGTCGGATACCTCAACGATACCGCACTGCTCTCGCCACCATCGGAAATAAGGGTGCAATTCATCGGAGAATGGTTCAGGGTGTTTCGGCATCGTCATTGTGCCTTCGTAGAGATCATAATCCTCCCGCCTTGCAACGAAAGGTTGATGAGGTAGCATGAACCCGACAGAAATACTGAACGGTTCGTCCAATACGCCGGCCCGTTTTCGGACACCGAGGCGGTTCAAATAATCCACTGTTGCAACGGTCACATCTTCGTCGTGAACTTGATACGCGCTCTGACCAGGACCTGACTTTTCGAGGCTAACACGCGCAGGACCCGCCGTGCCTGTGAGCGATCCATGATCGACTCCCTTTCCACCGAGATGGTTGGGACCGTGGTCTCCGACCAACCGTTCAGCGTACCCGTGTAGCTGATCCGGTCCCAGCGAATGCATCCGACCAATCAGAACCGGACGGTAGCCAGCCGCACCCATTGCATGTGCAAAGGTTGGACTCCCCGAGTCAAGGATATGGTTATTCGTCCAGACCTCGTTTTCGTAAGGGTAGCGTCCGTTCAACATGGACATCCGCGAAGGGACACAAATCGGAGAGGGACAGTAGACATGGTCAAATACAACCCCCTGCGCTGCTAACCCATCCAGATGCGGTGTCTGCACCAACGGATCGCCGTAACAACCGGTCACAGCGGGATTGTGCTGATCGGAGTGGATATACAGTAAATTGGGATGTTGTATAGAAGCCCCTTGATTGTCCATAAACACCTCATTTTATTCCAAATAGATTCTATGACTATAGCATACCTTTGATCGAAAATCAATCGTGATATCTGTTTTTTTCTTGACACCCATCATCTGCTATATTTATAATACTAATATGTTAGTATTAAAGCTTTAGTATATCGGAGAAATTAAATGCAATCACAAAAACTGCACCGTTTAGAGCTTGAGGTGATGAAAGTCGTCTGGCAACTCGGTAACGCGACTGTCAACGATGTGCGCGATGCCCTCAAGCAATCGCTGGCTTACACCAGCGTTGCAACAACTCTGAGCCACCTTGAGAAAAAAGGGTTTCTGACCCACGACGTAGATGGGCGTACATATGTCTATCGTCCACTGATCCAAGAAAACGAAGTTTCACAGTCGATGCTCGGCGATCTCCTTGAGCGTCTTTTTGATGGCTCGGTGGAGCGGCTTGTCAACACACTTCTGGAGACCCGAGAAATATCGCCGGAAGAGTTGGAACGCCTACGCGAATCAATTGTCACCTATCGGGAGGAGAACGGGGATGGATAAGCTAATTTTTCTGCTGAACACCTCATGGCAGTGGGGATTGATCGTGGGAATTGTCTGGCTGCTTGTATATAGGCTGCGGCGCGCCCATGCGATCTGCCACGCCCTTTGGTTGACGGTACTAGTAACGCTTCCTATATTGCTTGGTCTGAACGCCCTCCTGCCCGGAATCTCCTTTAATCGGACGCAAACCGTTCATACTGTGAGTATACCTCAATCACAACTAACGGATACCTCCAACCGTCAATCGTCAATCAGCGGACAGGTAATAACCGGTGACCAACTTTCGCCGCAAGGCACAACCCCTTCGTCAAAACCTCAAACGAAATCCTCACGCATAACTTGGCAACACATCATCGCTTAACGAATAAGATTGAAAGGAGTGTTCCCTGTGAAAGGCCTACAAATTCTTTTTACCTGTTTTGCGTTTTTAATTGGACAGATTGCGTTGAGTGATGCTGACGATGTTAAAGGGGAGGTTATTCCTTCGCCCGCCGATGCCGATGAGGGCAGCCATTGGGGACATTCCGTTGATATCAGTGGAACAACTCTTATCGCTGGGTATACATGGAATGCCGATAACAAGAACGGCGTCTATATTATGGAACGGAAAAGAGAAGAGTGGGAGGTCTTGAATCACTTTCCGTCGCCCCATCCAGATCAGATAGATTACTTTGGTCACGCTGTTGCCCTTGATGGAAATCTTGCTATGGTTGGTGCCTACGAACAGGGTGGGAATGAACTCATCGCTGAACGTGGACTTTGGCACAATGGACCAGGCAAGGTTTATATCTACCGACGTGGCGGCGCGGGAGACTTTGCCCTGATGAAAGCCCTCAAACCCGATGATATCCAAAACCTTGACCGGTTCGGATTTTCTGTTGACATCAGTGGAAACACCTTCATCGCCGGAGCACCTTTTCATAATCAGGAGAAAGGCACCGTTTATGTATACGTGCTGGAAGGAAACGAATGGAAACAGCAAGCCAAACTCCAAGCGGATGATGCAGGAGTAAAAAACCGGTTTGGCTGGGATTGCGCGATTAGTGAAAACACGATTGTTGTCGGCGCGCCACTTGCCGCTGCACCCAAAAGGCTCTCCGGCACCGCTTATGTCTTCAAGCGTAAGGGGAATGTCTGGGGACAGATAGCAAAGTTAATGCCTCATGACGGGGATGGCGGTGATAGTCTCGGTGTCTCTGTTGATATCAGCCAAAATCGCATTATCATTGGAGCAAATAGGGACACTAATTCCGGGAGGCGCCTTTCCGGTTCAGCGTATATCTTTAGCGAAGTCGAGGGCACCTACACACGAGAGGCAAAGTTGACTGCGGATGAGGTCCAGGAAGGTGCCAGCTTCGGGTGGACAGTTGCAATAGATGTTAACCGTGCCCTCGTTGGTGCGCCGACGACCGATACGGACCGAGGGAAAGATTCCGGTGCCGTTTATGCCTTTTTGAAGGTCGGTCCCGATTGGGAATTACAGGCAACTATCATACCTGAGAGGGGACTGGGTAAAGAGGGTGGTGAATCCATGGGCTACGCCGTTTCCCTTGATGGAGAATTCGGGCGAGATTTCAACTATGCTGCTATCGGTGCACCGTGGGACGATGTCCTAAAACGCATAGATGGAGGTTCCGTGTATCTCTTTGATACTGAAGATGCCGAAAACCTCAACATACCCTTAAGCAAGGATATCGGAAGTTTCAACATACCGGCGTCTGTCGATCCTACCGATGAGTTAGCACTCACCATGTTGGGGGAGGTTAAGCGGACTGCACTGCTTCAAAATTTTCCCAATCCGTTCAACCCTGAAACATGGATTCCCTATCAGCTTGTGGAGAGTGTGGATGTGGGCATCGACATCTATGACGTTCAAGGGCATCACATTCGCCGGATTGAATTGGGTGCACGATCTGCGGGGTCGTATCTGACAAAAGAAACCGCGGCGTATTGGGATGGACGAAACGATGATGGGGAATTGATCTCCAGTGGAATCTATTTCTACCAACTCCGAGCAGGGGATTATACTGCGGTACGGCGGCTAGTAATCCTCAAGTAGGCACACAGATTGACAAGAGAAACTGTCTGTTTTGAAAGGACGCGATTTCTGAAGTTGACCGAGGGGTTGCAGCAGGAATCAAAAGCAATGTCTCATGGGACGTGTTATGGAGTCAAGCTATAACCGCCGCAAGAATGCGGATAAAAAAACCACAATTAACCCCAAAATAAGTGTTAAGTTCAGCCACGGGGCGGGGCGTCTCTGAATCGGTGTGAAAACAGGGTAGGGGAACGTTAGCAACACACCGAAGGTAAATATGATAAAGACGATAAAGAGCTTAACCCCCAATACAATGATATATATAGAAAGATTCTCAACAGGTTCTTTGGGGGCATCTTGGGACAGGGAACCCGTTGACCTCAAGAAGGCAATAAAATTGTAAACGCCTGAAAACAGAATTGTTAGCAGCGCGCTCCAGATAACGACCCTAAATCGGCGGAATGCTGCTTCCACAAGTTTGAGGCGTTGGTTTTCGGGAAGCACTTTGGCGGAAGGCAGCAGAATGACGCGGAGGAAGAAAAAACCACCAATCAGCAGCACAACCGATCCGACGTGAATCCATTGTATCAAAGCTGGTACGAATGTCATAGGTATCTAATAGGTTGCATCAAGCGTGTGGTGAATGTATCTGCGTGTGTCTGCGTTGTCCCCAGCACCCCACTATACCTGCGCCGATAAGTAACAGCAATCCCATTGACCAAAACATCGGTGAGAAATCGAGCCACCGAATTAGGAATCCACCCAAGATAGGACCCGCTACCTTGCCAGCGTTTTTGAGGGTGCCAATGAGACCCATCCCCGCGCCGATATGTAATGTGCTAATTTGTGTGGATACGAGGGCAACCGTAGATGGAAAGACGAGTGCTTGTGCAGCACCAATCAGCACTGCCAGTGTCATTAAGCCTAAAACACCATGTGCCAATGGAATCAAGGGAAGCGCGATGCCCATGAGAGCCATGCCCAAACATATCGCCCCAAAATAACCCAAGCGATCACCAATTCTGCCCCCAACGGGCTTTAACACCATGTGCACCCCCTCTTGTACTGAGAAGAAAACCCCTACCAGAGCGACGCTGATCCCCATAGAAAGGGCATAGCCGGGCAGGAACGCTTTGAGCGCGTAGAGAGCGATGAACACAGTTGCTTCTAATCCACCTGATAGCCAGACAGATGGCGTATGTGCGCCGGATTTTAAGGCGTGAACAATCTGTTGACAAATAGGAAGGGCGGTGGCTTTGATACCTGGTGCAGGTTCTGAGAGTAGTAAAATCGGGACAAAAGCGAGGCAACTGAATAGTCCGATGATAGTAAAAACAGTGACAGGTTTCACTCCCACCGCCAATAGCCAGCCCGCAACCGCAGGTCCGACAATATAACCAGCACTCCGAGCCATGCCAAACCAACCCAATTTCTCCGCCAGCCGGTCTTTAACGCCTTCTGCTACAAAGGCGAGGGTCACGGGACCGTAGATAGCTGTGGCTAAACCGTGGATTATGCGTATGCCAAATAGTTCTGCCGGAGTGTGGACAAAGCGATACAGAAAGGGCATACCGGCGAAAAAAACGGTGCCAGCAATCAGCCACCAACGTCGTCCCCAGCGGTCAGAAAGCATCCCAATCGGCGGTTTGAGAACCATACCAGTCAGGGTGGAAACAGCGACGATAAACCCAAGAAATGCATCAGTCGCCCCCAGTGCCATTGCGAAAATCGGCAGCAGCGGCGTCTTTCCCATCTGATAGGCTGAACGCACGATGAAATCCGCGCCCGTAATGCCGATAAAATTAAGGGATCGCTTCATTACTATATTCAGATAGAGGTGTAGGATTTAAGTTAGCGCGTCAACAGAGAGAAAAAATATGCAATTTAATCAGTCAGACGAGCGACAGAATGCGACTGTTGGCAGGTTGGAATGGTTTTGAGCTTTTCCTCTAAGTTATCCTTCGCACACTCAAGATTATAATGCGCTTGTAGATTGGACCACAGAGAATCAGAAACCCCAAAATAGCGCGAAAGTAGTAATGCTGTCTCTGCCGAGATACGCCTCTGCTCTTTGATAATTGATGTAATCCGATTCACCGGAACGCCAATATCCTTTGCTAACCGGTAGGGAGTAATCCCCATCGGTTTTAGAAATTCTTCTCTCAGGATTTCGCCCGGATGGGTCGGTTGAATAACAGACATTTTTCGCTCCTTAGAGATTAATAATAACCCAAATTGGGAGCCATTGAAAACCTATCGGGTGGTTGTTAAAGTTGATGTGTTCAACCCGTCGCTCCAGTTGCTTTGAATCCCGCCTGTCCCGATTTATCGGGGATCTTATCGGGGAGGAGCAATATGTGTGTAGCAGAGCGCACGGTCAATGAACTAACGAACCGATACATTGACCGTGCCAATCTATTTCTTAAGTCACAACCGCCGGCACACTGGCTTCGCTGATGAGGGTGTTAAACGCAGCGACATCTTCCTCAATCACCGACTTGAGTTGATCCAGTTGGACATCAATCTGGTTTGACAGGTCTTCAAAGAGTTCATACGCCTGTTTCGGCGGAGCGAAGTCAGCTACTGACACAACACTAATCACCCCAGCGAGTTTACCAATTAACTTGGTGGGCAGACGAAGTCGATCGCCAATGGTATCCGCTCCTGTCTGTATCAATGCCTCTTCGATAGCCTTCAACTTTTCTTGTAACGCTTCAGCAGCTTCGCAGATCGCTCCGGTGTTAGCGTTCTCCCTTGCATCTGCGCGTTTTTTCCACTCATTCGCCTGTCGCTGTATTCGGCGAAGGCGATTGATCGCGTCATGTGCTTCTGAAAGCTTATCACGGACTTGGCTCCACAACTCAAACTGGGCGTCGAAATCCGCTTGGCTGGCAGTTACCCGCGGATCTTTGCAGATCTCGAAGGTCTGCATCTGCGTCTGTTCGCCGACCTTGAGTTGGACCTGATAGGTTCCCGGTGAGGCGAGCGGTCCATTCTTCGGTTTGTCCTGTGACTCATCCTGCTTGTCGATCCGCGGTTCCGTCACCGCTTCCGAGTCCGGATAGCACATATCCCACACAAAACGATTCAGCCCTGGTTCTGCCGGAATGTAACGATCTGCCTCGTCGTCTGAACTTGCTTCATCCTCTTCAGCATCATCGGTGTCTTCGGGTTTAGTTGTGAAGGTTTTGATTTTTGCCCCATTAGTATCGAGGAATGTGAGCTCAACGGGATCGGTGGGTGTATCTCCCAAGAGGTAGTAGACAATCACACCCTGCGGCGGTCCTTCTCCGGAATCAAGGAATCTGCGCGTACGTTCCCCTTCAGGCGACTTCTCCACGTAGAAGGTTGCCGCGGCACCCAACCCCATCAGGTAGTTCTTCCCTGTCTCGCTACGGAACATACCCGCGCCCCACTGTAGCCAGCGACGATAGGTGGAGCGAGGCTCAAATAGGTGAGAAGATGCTTCTGCCGTTTCCGCTGTCAGTTGACGTAGCGGTGTCACGTCGTCCAAAATCCAAAAAGACCTGCCGTGTGTGCCGGCAACCAGATCCCCGTCCTTGATCTTAAGGTCGTAGACAGGGACAACCGGAAGATTGTTCTGCAAGCGGTGCCAATTCTTACCATCGTCCAACGAGACATAGACTCCTGTTTCCGTGCCAACATAAAGGAGACCTGACCGAACCGGGTCTTCTCGAATCACACGGGTAATCTCACCGTCGGGAAAACTCCCACTAATTATGTGCCACGTCTCTCCGTAGTCAGCCGTCTTGTATAGATAGGGTTGATAGTCATCTAACTTGTATCGGGTAACGGCTACATACGCTGTCGCCGGATCGTGTGGCGAGGCTTCGATGTTGCTAATCAATGACCATTCAAGCAAGTCCGGTGGAGTGATATTCTCCCAACGCTGTCCACCATCCTTGGAGATATGGATTAAGCCGTCATCGCTGCCTGCCCAGAAAACGCCGGACTCGTGCGGAGATTCAACAAAGGCGTACACTGTTGCGTAATGCTCCGCACCGCTGGCATCTTTTGTGATGGGTCCCCCTGACGGTCCAAGTTTAGTTACATCGTTACGGGTCAGGTCCGGACTAATCGGTTCCCAACTGCTCCCTTCGTCCGTCGAGCGGAAGATTATATTGCCCGCTGTATAAAGAACATCCGGATTGTGGGGCGAGAACGCGATGGGAGCTGTCCAAGAGAAACGATACTTCAGATCTTTCGGTCCCAAGCCAACATACTCTTCGGGCCAAACGTTGACCAAGCGGATTTGGCGGGTGCTATGGTCATAACGCTGGAGGACCCCACTCCCACCCGGTGAACTACCTACCGCACCGATATAGGCGATGTCGGGATTGTCGGGATGAACCACGATGTCACCGCTCTCGCCGGTACCAACTGGATAACAATCAACCCAGTGGATACCGCCGTATTCACTCGCACTTGGTGCACAGATACTGGAATTATCCTGTTGTGTGGCATAGACGCGGTAGGGGAATCGGTTATCGGTGTCGATGCGATAGAACTGTGAAGTGAGTTGGTTGTAGATGGTCGTCCAGCTCTCGCCTCCGTTGAACGAGACGCATGCACCGCCATCATTGCCTTCGATCATACGCTGAGGATTGCGCGGATCGATCCACAGGTCGTGATTGTCCCCGTGCGGCGTTGTAATCTCCGTGAAGGTACGTCCCCCATCGGTTGATTTCCACATCTTGAGGTTCAAGACATATACGGTGTCGGGGTCTTGCGGGTCAGCGAAGATGTGGCAGTAATAAAAGGGGCGATGCCACAGGTCGCGGTTGGCTGTCAAAAGTTCCCACGTTTCACCGCCATCGTCTGAACGGTATACCCCCCCCTTTTCCGCCTCGACTATTGCCCAGACTCTATCAGATTGGGCGGGGGAAGCCGCGACGCCGATTTTGCCGATGAGGCCCTTGGGGAGGCCCGGTTTATTCGTAATCTCCTCCCAACTATTGCCGCCGTCGGTTGATTTGTAAAAGCTGCTGTCGGGTCCGCCGCTCGACAATTCCCAGAAATTGCGATAGGTCTCCCATATCGTCGCGTACAGAATACGGGGATTATTCGGATCCATCGCCAGATCAACTGCGCCCGCTTTTTCACTCCGAAACAGGATATTTTCCCAAGTTGCTCCACCATCTTTAGAGCGAAAGACACCACGTTCTTCGTTCGGTCCAAAGGCGTGACCGAGGGCTGCCACATAGACCAGATCGGGGTTCTGCGGATGAATGCGAATCTTGCCGATATGACGGGTTTCCTTCAACCCGACATTTTCCCAAGTTTTACCGCCATCGGTGGACTTGTACACCCCATCACCGTAGGAGACATCGAGGCGGATAGTAGTTTCACCTGTGCCGGCGTAGATAACGTTTGGATCGGCATCTGCTACTGCGATTGCTCCTACAGCGGCGCTATTGAAAAATCCGTCCGAAACATTTTCCCAGTACGTTCCGGCATCGTCAGTTTTCCAGACACCGCCGGCACATGCGCCAAAGTAGAACACCGCCAGTTCTGTCGGATGTCCCGCCACAGCAACTACACGCCCTCCCCTTGGGGGACCGATACAGCGCCACTTGAGTGACTGAAACAAATTTGAATCCGATTGTGTATTGCTCATGCTCTGTTTTCCTTCATTGTTGGGTATGAGGTTTTTTTCGTATGTATCAGGTTTTGAGAGGATTATGCCGTTTACCAGCTACCCAATAGAAAATCTAATCCGATTTTTCGTCAAAATCTAAGGCGACAAATCGGTACCCGATTGCTTTCATCCGCTCTACAATTGTTTCACGTATCTGAATAGCTCTATCGAAGTCGGCTTCTGCCAGCTGTATCCGCACAATCTTCCTATGAGGATAAATTGATGCTTCCCCAATACCAAGCTCGGATAAACATTGCTGGGCAAGCACGACCATTTCATCTTCGTTGATTTTTTGCATTCTGTTTGATTCCATATATCCGCTTTCTATTAGCTGATAAAACTAATTGCCGATTTGAAAGTGTAGCAGAAATGGTGACCGAGATCAATATTAATTTCATTGCATTTTTAGGGCGATAGGAGACCACTTTCTTTCCTTGACAGGACCCCTCTGCTGTGCTACACTAGGAGCGATCGGTATCTATCTTGCAGTAATTCACCCACCGCCCGGTTCCGGCATAACCCGCAAGGAGTTTCCACCATCATAAGGCGGTGTATCATGGCGTTCACGGATGTAGCAGTTTTGCTACAAGGGTGTGACACAGCTTCGACAGTTGCTTTATGAACTGATAGTCTCTTTGAAACTACGGCTTATGTCAAAAATAGCCCTAAAATTGGCTTGAGGAAGGGGATTCCATAAAACCTGATTGTTTGCACAGTACGCGTTCGCAGGGTACGAGCTAACTGTGGTATCTAAATTGCATAACTTCTAATGCGCCAAGTGAATTTCACACGGCAATAATCGGCATCAAACTTTGCCTAACCCTTTGAGATACCAAGATAACCTGACTATCGTGTGAGAAAAGTCATCTGTTCAAACTGTATCAGATTTTAATCCCCGAAAGGGTATCAAGGAGAAAATCATGCGCCCCCATCTCTTCCACACCGCGTCTATCTTAGCTTTATCTATACTCTTAGTGAGTTGCGGACCACCGCCTCAAACCGGAAAACTGCCGCCGATTCCAAGTGCAAACCGTTCACAACCAGCCTCAACTTCGACGCCGGCGAGAATTCGAACCGGGGCATTACCTGCTTCTGCTGCGATTGATGTTACTAAGAAACCGATCCTGACGACATTCTTCAGAATGGATCATGATGTCAGACGGCTTGAAGATCTCTATGCGACGACAAGAGGGAAGGTTCAAAACCTCAGCGTTGTATCCAACTGTAATTTGGGAGTGTTGAAAGCGTTTGTGGCAACAGGCTGGACTCCTATTATCTTATCGAAGCGCACTGGTAAGGCACATCTACTGGCGGTTATGAAATATGATGATGCCGACCAGAAAATTCAGATCGGAAACCCACTCGGCGCACGGAGAAAAGGATCAGAATCTAGGCGTGGGCGCACCCTTACTTATCCAGAGTTTGAGAAGGAATGGGTAACCGGATCTGGTAATAAATGTGTGCTGATCACACCAAGAAGGCTCCATGATGTTGAGATACATGCCGCTTTGAAAAAGTATCTCCCCGAAGGTCAGGTCGCTCGGGTTCAGGTGAGGAGCCGATAAGAAAGGAAAAATAAAACGTAATGCGTAATGCGTAATTAAGAATTTACTTTTTTACGTTTTACGTTTTACGTTTCACGCACCGATGCATAATCTCTTTAACACATTACAAAACTTTGAATCTGATGGACAGCGTATCCATTACTACTCACTCCCCGCTCTGGAAGCACAGGATATCGGAAAAGTTTCCAACTTACCTGTCAGTATCCGCATTCTGTTGGAATCGCTACTGAGAAACTACGATAATCAACAGATTACAGAGCAGGATATCGTAGACCTTGCAAACTGGGATCCGAAACAGCCTAAATCCGTTGAAATCCCGTTTAAGCCTGCCCGTGTTCTCGCCCAAGATTTCACAGGTGTTCCCCTCCTCGTCGACTTGGCAGCAATGCGTTCAGCGGTGGAGGAACTCGGCGGAGATCCGCAGATTATTGAGCCGCTTGTCCCGGTCGATCTGGTCATCGATCACTCCGTTCAGGTGGATGCCTACGGGACAGCGAATGCGCTACAGATTAACACCCAGAGGGAATTTGAACGGAATAAAGAGCGATACGAATTCCTGAAATGGGGACAGCAGGCTTTTGATAAGTTTCGGGTGATCCCGCCCTCCATCGGTATTGTCCATCAGGTGAATCTGGAGTATCTTGCCAAATTGGTTGTTCCCGATGCTGCTAACGGCGAGACAATCGCTTATCCCGATACATTGGTCGGGACCGATTCCCATACCACCATGATCAACGGTCTCGGAATTGTCGGCTGGGGTGTTGGCGGTATCGAAGCGGAAGCTGCCATGCTCGGTCAGCCGGTTTATATCCTGACACCAGAGGTGTTGGGAGTTCACATGAAAGGGACGCTCAAAGAGGGCGTGACAGCGACCGATCTCGTCCTAACGGTTGTGCAGCGATTGCGGGAGACAAACGTCGTCGGTAAATTTGTGGAGTTCTTTGGCGAAGGGGTCGAAGCACTTTCAACACCAGATCGGGCGACTATTTCCAACATGTGTCCCGAATACGGTGCGACGGTCGGTTTCTTCCCTTCAGACGAAGAATCGGTAAACTATCTTCGGGCAACGGGTCGCGATGAAGCGGATCTGGAGCTGGTTACGACGTACCTAAAGAACCAGAATATGTACGGCATCCCAAAAGCGGGTGAGGTGGAATATTCTGAAGTGTTGATGATTGACCTTGATGCGATTGAACCGAGCATTGCGGGTCCGAAACGACCGCAAGATCGGATTGAACTTTCAAAAGTCAAGGAGACGTTCCCACGCCTGTTGACGACACCCCTTGCGGAGGGTGGATATGGACTTTCTCAGACGGAACTTGAAGGACATCGTGGGCAAGCAGAAGCCGCAGGCACCATTACACACGGCGATGTCGCAATCGCTGCCATCACCAGCTGCACCAATACCAGCAATCCGTCGGTGATGATCGCTGCCGGATTGGTTGCCAAGAAAGCGGTCGAAGGCGGCATTCGCGTACCCGATTCCGTCAAGACCAGTTTAGCCCCCGGATCCCGCGTTGTCACGGAGTACTTGCAAGGAACAGGGCTATTGCCCTATCTGGAAAAGTTAGGCTTTAACGTGGTTGGATACGGTTGTACGACCTGCATCGGAAATAGTGGTCCCCTTGATGAAGATATCCAAAGTGCGATTGAGGAAGGAAACCTCGTCGCCGTCAGCGTCCTAAGCGGTAACCGAAATTTTGAGGCGCGCGTGCACCGCGATGTCAAAGCCAGTTTCCTGATGTCCCCACCGCTCGTCGTCGCCTACGCGCTTGCTGGACGGATCGATGTTGATCTAACAAGTGAACCGTTAGGCTATAACGACGGGAATGAACCTGTCTACTTAAAAGATGTGTGGCCCACACGGAGCGAGATCACCGATCTCATCGCTCAATCGTTGGACGCCAACACGTTCAAACGCCTGTATGCTGAAATTGCCAATCAAGCCCCGGAGTGGGATGAACTGGATATCCCCACAGGCGAACTCTATCACTGGAGCGAGGAAAGTACCTATATCCAGAAACCACCCTTCTTTGAAGAGTTCAGGTTAGAGCCTGATTCAATTACGGATATTCGAGACGCAAGGGTTCTCGCTATTCTGGGAGATTCCGTCACAACTGATCACATCTCCCCCGCTGGCGCGATCGGTGCGGACAGCCCAGCCGGAAAGTACCTAATCGAACACGGTGTTGAGAGGAGAGACTTCAACACCTACGGTGCAAGGCGCGGCAACGACCGGATAATGAGTCGCGGAACGTTTGCTAACAATCGGATCAAAAACGCCATGCTGCCCGATGTCGAAGGTGGCTATACCGTCACATATCCTTCCGGGGAGCAGACAACGATGTATGAGGCAGGTCAACACTACGTTCAGCAAAACACACCGCTCATCGTTTTCACCGGCAAGGAATACGGCTCCGGCAGTTCGAGAGATTGGGCAGCGAAGGGACCTAAGCTATTGGGGGTCAAAGCCGTTGTCTCCGAAAGCTACGAACGCATCCATCGCAGCAACCTGATCGGTATGGGCATTTTGCCTTTGCAATTCAAGGAGGGCGAGAGTGCAGCGTCGCTCGGCTTGACGGGGAGCGAGGTCATCAGCATCACCGGCTTTGCGGACAATCTGCAACCGGGACAAACCGCTACGATGGAATGGACTGACGAATCGGGTACGACGCGTTCAACCGAATTGCTAATCCGGATCGATGCCTCTATTGAGGTGGAGTACTACCAACACGGTGGGATTCTGGATTATGTCATCAGAAATCTGATGGCGGAATGAAGTCAACTGAATAACCACGCATCGAAAAAAGCGCCGACAGAAATTTTGCCGGTGCTTTTTTTATTTTAGCGAAAAACCTGTCGATTACCTCTCCTCACTCAAAGTCAGGATAAGATTGTAACTTTCGTCAAAATGTAGTTCTGTGCCGGACGGTATGAATGTTGTCGAATCAATTTCTTCGATAATCGCCGGTCCCGAAAACCGTGAGCCTACCGACAGCCCTTCCCGTCGATAAACGGGCATCTGCACAGTGTGGGTCGCGGATTCGTAAACAAGACGTGGTGCGCTTTGCTGGATACCCCCAGGGGCTGCGCCCAAGTTAATCTTCGGACGGTGTGTGGCTTCAGAAATAGAGATCTTCAGGTGCACCAGTTCGATTGTCTCATCCTCGAAGTGATACCCGTAAAACTGGTGATGTCGTTGGTGAAAACGACCGATCGCACCCCGTAACCCCTCCTCAGAACGATACTCGATATCCTGTTCGTAGTTCTGCTGGTAATACCGCATGCTGATAAACAGTGTTTCTCGCGGTTCCCCTCGCACTCCCTCCCGCTCAAGTTCTTCTCTCGCCTCTTGCCGCATCGGCGCAAATCGCGCTTGGATGTCGCTATCAGTGACATCCGGATCTCGCGCAGCAAATGTGTGAACTTTTTCGACCCGAAGTTCGGAGATGGAAGCGCCAAAGGCGGAACAAAGTCCCGGATGGGGCGGCACGACAACGGTTTGGATCCCTAACTTTTTGGCGATCGCGACGGCGTGAAGCGGACCCGCACCACCAAACGCTACGAGCGCGAAGTCGCGGGGATCAATCCCCCGTTCGATGGTCAGTAGGCGGATGGCGTTGGTCATGTTTTCATCCGCGATTTCAATGATAGCTGTGGCTGCCTCCTCGATAGAGACGCCCATACGATGCGCCAGTTTTTCAACCGCTTCTTTAGCCAACGTGGGATAGAGCGGTAACTCCCCACCGAGGAAGAAATTGGGATTTAGGCGTCCCAGAACCAAGTTTGCGTCGGTCACTGTGGCGTGCGTCCCACCTGTCCCATAGCAAGCCGGTCCCGGCACCGCCCCGGCACTCTCCGGTCCAACGTTCAGCATACCCCCTTTATCAATCCAAGCGATAGAACCACCGCCCGCTCCTAATGTGCGGACCTCAATGATAGGAATCGCAACGGGAAGTCCCCACTCGATCTCGAAAGTGGTGGTGAACTGTTGTTCCCCATCGAGCACCAAACCGACATCGCAGCTGGTGCCACCCATATCGAGCGTGATTGCGTTTTGAAATCCCGCCGCTTCCGCGAAGTATTTTCCCCCAACAATGCCGCCAGCCAAGCCCGATAGTAGGATATCGACAGGGCGCTCAGGGGCATTGGTCAGAAGTGTGGTGCCGCCATCGGATTTGAGAAATGAACAAGGTCCCCTAACCCCATTGGCTTCCAGAGCGCTCCCAATATTGTCGCAGTAACTTTGGATCAGTGGCTTGACAAAGGCATCAGCCAAGAGAGTGCTCGACCGCTCATACTCCCGCCAGATTGGGGCGACCCGATGTGATAGGGAGACGGGGATATCCGGGAAAGCGTCCTCCAGAAATCTGCCTACCTCCAGTTCGTGGGCGGGATTGATATACGAAAAGAGCAGACAGAGAGCAATAGCCTCAACCTCTTGATTCTGCAGCCGCGCCTCAATATCGATCTTCAGAGCTGCAAGAGTATCGGCGGTCAGAGGGACGACAACCTCTCCTTGGGCGTTTATTCGCTCTGTCACGCCGAGGCAGTTGCGTCGCTTCACTAACGGCTCCGGCTTGAGCCAATGCAGGTCGTATTCCTTCTTTCGGTTGATGCGTTGGATGAACGGGACATCCTCGAATCCAGCGGTGGTAACAAACACCACATTTGCGCCAGTCCGCTGAAGAATAGCATTGGTGGCAACTGTCGTGCCGTGCACAATGCGTTCGATAGCTTCAAGCGGTATTTCTGATTTCTCCAGCACACCAAGAAACGCACGCATAGGTGCTTCAGGTGTGGAAGGATGCTTGGCAATTCGCACAGCACCCTCCGCCGAAATGCCAACTAAATCCGTAAAAGTGCCGCCGGTATCAATACCGATTGTACTGGGCACGCGCAGTTTCCTCCCGTCTTTCCTCGACCAATAATCAACCATCTGTTTCAGGATAGATCTGTTGCCAAGGCATGGGGTATGTTCTCTCCCAGCCGACGCGACCAAATTCTGGGCTACTTGAATAACTATAGGTATACGCACGTTGTGGGAAGAATGCCTCATCTGTCAAGCGCATTATTTCTGCTGTCAGTTCGGCGTCCATGCGGTGGAACACATCAGCGGCTTGAGGATCATACGCAAGGTTGTGCTGCTCATGCGGATCGTCTGTGAGGTTAAACAGGTGCACCCCTTGAGCGTATTTACACAGTTTCCATGTGCCATCGAACCACATCCAGCCGTTGTGCAACATCCCGATAATAGCGTCCCTTCTGGCTTCGTGCGCGATTCCTAGTCCGGGCAGCGGGGCAGCGTCCATATAGGCAGGAATCTTGCACCCTGCTATATTCAGCATGGTGGCAGTGACATCGGTGAGCGTGACAAGATCTTCACAAACGTGAGCTTCTTGAAAGTCCGGATGGCTGACCAACAGCGGGACATGGCAGGCAGCTTCGTAATAGGAGGCTTTGCCGCTAAGTCCATGGTCACCTAAGTAGTCTCCATGGTCGGAGCCGAAGATGATCACGGTGTCGTCGCGGAGACCTTTCCGGTTCAATGTCTCGACGATACAGCCAACTTCGTGGTCGATCTGTTTAACCAGTCCTGCGTAGTAGGCGCGCTGCAGCATGTAATGCTCATGCGTTGGACTGCTTTCGTTCTGAATAGCGTGCCATGATTTCCGAGATGATTCTGAACGGGAAGGTCGCCTTGGGCGCATAACCGCTGTATCTTCGGAAACGGCGGGGAGCGGTTCGGGCATATCTTCAGGTCGAAAGGTTGCGTATTCTGGCGCAGGATCGTAGGGGTTATGCGGTCCCGGGAAGCCGACCATCATGACGAAGGGTTGGTCGCCGTTATATGCCTCAATCCACCCCGCCGCTTCCGCTCCAACAAAGTGGTCAACCGAGTATTCCCAGGGAATGGGACTGATTAGGGCACCGAAGTTTTTATGGTAGTCAGGATCGTCGTAGAAAGCTGTCTTAGTATAACCGTGCGCTTTGAGAAAGTGGTCATAGTCGTCTTGGATATAGCCCCAAAGTTTATCTTCAGCAATGATTCGGTGCTGGAAACCCAGACGCTTTTCCCAGGGATAAAAGTGCATCTTGCCGACGGCGGTGGTGTAGTAATCGTGTGCGTTGAGCAATTCGGGCCACGTCGCCAATCCACATGCACGATAATCAGGGCGTAGGAACTGACCATTGTCAAGCACGCCGGTCTTCAGACCGTTCATGCCCGTCATGAGCGAGACGCGTGCCGGTACACAGACAGGCTGCTCCGAATAAGCTCGGCTGTACCGAATCCCTTGCGCTCCCAGTGCATCAATGTGAGGGGTGTCAATAAAATCTGCACCGTAGCAACTGAGGAAATCAGCGCGCAGTTGGTCAGGCATGATAAAGATAATGTTGGGTCTCTGGTTCATAAAAGTCCTCTTTCCGCGGGGCTTAATACATAACTATGGTGAATCAGAGAAATCGGAGACATTTACTAATAACTCGGACCTTGGCGAAGTGTCCAAAGTCCCCCTGACAAGGGGGATTTAGGGGGGTAGCCATGCATTGGGAGTGTCTAAGCAATTCTAAAATCTACCATGAATACAGCATAGCAGAATCCTCAGTACGTCCGCAACGGTAAAATTGGTGTATACGCAGCAATCACCGATTAAGATCGAAACTCAAATTGAATTTCTTCGTAATATGATGTCGATGAAGGTTTTGTTTCCAGATGATAAATTGATAACTACGATCTCAATTCGATATTGGAGATATAAATCATGTTTGATGGTATTGGAATCATTTTAGGAGCAGGTTGCGCCCTCATGGGAATCGCGGGTGGATACCTACTTCTTTCGACAGTTTTTGCTGGTATTCAGTTAATCTCTAAGCGGCGCATGTTAAGCGATGGATTTGAGAAAAAACTTGACACCTGAACCCCCTTTGGGTAGCATATTACGCAGTTCCCCACGTTGCGGGAGCGCTTCAATTCTCGCAACGACGAGGGGCCTCGACGAGTCGGAATTTGCTATCTGTTTTTACTCTTTTGCCAGCGCTGAGTTGGTGGCTCCAACCTTTGCAGAGTTGCCCCAGCCTCGTTGATACGCATAAGAAAAGCTATCCATAAGCCGGTGGTTCAGCCATGAATTATCAGCACCTCCATCCGTGGGATATAACTCCCGCCGAAGCACGCCAGATCCAAAATGAACTACGTAATCAGGTGATATCCCAAGATCGATTTGACGACATCAAAACAGTCGCCGGAGTCGATCTTGGGTTTAAACAAGATATCGCTCGTGCGTCAGTTGCTGTACTGAGTTTTCCAGACCTACAACCAATCGACGGGGTCCTCGTTGAAAGTCCTGTCTCCTTTCCTTATATACCCGGTCTACTGTCTTTCCGCGAAACACCTCCCCTGCTTAAAGCTTTTACTCAACTTAATACCGAACCGGATCTCATCATTGCTGATGGACAAGGAATCGCGCATCCACGGCGCTTTGGAATCGCATCGCATCTGGGATTAATCCTGGACAAACCGACAGTTGGTTGTGCGAAGTCGCGTCTATGGGGCAAACACAAACAACCCAAAGACGAAGCAGGCTCGGTTGAATATTTGTACGACAAGGACGAAATTATCGGCGCGGCGGTTCGTACACGGTCTAATGTCAGTGTCGTTTATATCTCGATCGGGCATCGGATTTCTCTGGATTCAGCAATTCGGTTGACGCTCACCTGTTGTCAACGGTACAGGCTGCCCGAAACCACGAGATACGCACATCAAGCAGCAGCAGGACAAATTTCCCTCCCCAAAAAGCAGATTGAAACGAAGAAGCAGCTTACACTATTTTAAAAGGAATCAGAATGAGTATTCTCGTAAATCAAGATACAAGGGTTGTTGTTCAAGGAATTACCGGTCGATCGGGACGATTCCATACCCAGCAGTGTGTGGAGTACGGTACAAAAATTGTAGCAGGTGTTACCCCCGGCAGGGGCGGTTCCGATGTTGATGGTATCCCCGTCTACGACACCGTTTCGCAAGCCGTTACGCAGACGGGGGCGGATGTGTCCGTCATTTTTGTGCCTGCGCGGTTTAATGCCGCAGATTCCATTATGGAAGCCGCCGATGCAGGCATTCGACTGGTTATCTGTATTACGGAGGGCATCCCCGCCCTTGACATGGTAAAAGCCAAACGATATTTGGAGGACAAACCCACACGGCTGGTTGGTCCGAATTGTCCCGGTGTCATCACGCCGGGCGAGTGTAAGATAGGGATTATGCCCGGTTACATTCATCGACCCGGCAAAATCGGCATTGTTTCCCGCAGCGGGACGCTAACCTATGAAGCCGTGGACCAGGTGACCAAGCTTGGGATGGGACAATCCACTTGCGTCGGCATCGGCGGTGATCCGGTCATCGGTACAAATTTCGTTGATGTGTTAGCGCTGTTCGAAGCGGATGCGGATACAGAGGCGGTGCTCATGATCGGTGAAATCGGTGGGACTGCGGAGGAAACAGCCGCCCAATTTGTAAAGGAAAACATGACCAAACCTGTTGTCAGCTTTATCGCTGGACAAACAGCGCCGCCGGGCAAGCGGATGGGACATGCCGGAGCGATCATCTCCGGTGGACACGGAACTGCGGCGGAAAAGATTGAAGCGTTAGAAGCAGCCGGTATTGCTGTCGCTGAAAGCCCCGCGACAATTGGGGAGACGCTGGTGAGGCGGCTTTAAGAGAGAGGATGGGCGTGATTATCCCGTTGACTCAAAGCGGAAAATCGGCTACGATATGAAAAAGGTCGGGAGATTGATCCCCCGACCTAAAGTGGATGCGTGTTGACCTCTTTTAGTTATCTTTCGCGCCCGCATCAATCCAATCTTTGAAGAGTTGAATTTGGTCGTCAGCCAACGGGGCACCCGGCGGCATACCACCGCCATCAATCCGTTGGATAACCTTGCTCCCTTTACTATCCCCAGGGTTAAACACAGGACCACCGGCACTACCTTTCTCAAAGCCTGCGTATGTCCCCAAATTGAGCCCTCGTGCTGGATTGGGGTCAGCATGGCATCCTGCGAAAGCGCATCTCGCCTGAAGGATAGGTGAAATATCTTCCTGAAATGTGACTGCTGGTTCCGGATCTGGTAGAGGTGGCGGCTCTGGTTGTGGCTGTGGTTGTACCTCAGGCTCAGGTTGAGGTTGAACCGGTGGTTCAGGTTGAGGCCGCTCTGGCTGCTGTTGTGCTGGCTGTTCTTGTTCTGCCGGAGGTGGTTGCTCAGGTTCAGGCTGTGGCTCCAGTTGCGATGTCGGCTCTGAGGCAGGCTCCGGATCGGGTGCGACAATATCGCCCCCGGCGCTATCGTCTCCATCGCCCTCACCACACCCTGTGACGAAGATAGGAAATACTAACACGGCTAGACAACTGATTACAGTAACTAATAGATTCAACCGGGAACACTCCACGATTGTTTCTCCTTTCGATATTGCTAATGTGAAATTTTAGACTGCAAACCGCCCGGGATCTGTAAGACCGATTCCAAAACCACGAGGAGATTGGCAGATGAAAGTCATGGTTAATACAGAAGTTACGCCGGAACATGTGCAACGCATTCAACTGGTGTCCGACGATATTCAGATTGTTCAACCCCAGAATAATGAGTCGCAGCTTGAAGAGATTGTAGACACTGATGTAATCCTTGGGGGTGTTAATCGCGCTCTCTTTGAAAACGCTCAACAACTCAAATGGGTACAAGTACTCGGTGCAGGCGTTGACGGTGTGCTTTTTCCTGAGTTTGTTGAAAGCGACGTTATCCTGACAAGTGCAAAAGGATTTGTAGGTCCGCATCTCGCGGATCAGACATGGGCGTTAATCCTCGGATTGCTCAGAGGCATCGGTCGTGCTGTCCGCGAACGGACTTGGGAGAATCGGATGTCCATTCGTGGAGAAACGTGGGAACTTGAAGGATGTACGCTCGGCATCATCGGACTCGGCGGCACAGGGATTGATGTCGCCAAACGTGCACAAGGTTTTGAGATGCGCGTCATTGCGGTCGATCCAGAAGACGTAGATCCACCGCCGTATGTTCACGAAGTTTGGAAAATGGACCGGTTCTATGACCTCCTTGAGGAATCGGATGTTGTGTCCATCTGCGCCCCTTTGACGCCAGAAACACACGGGATGTTTAACGATGAAGCATTTCAGCGGATGAAACCGCACGCGCTACTCATTAATGTGACACGTGGTAAGATCGTTGATGGCCCAAGTCTCCTCCGCGCCTTGAATGAAGGACAGATAGGCGGAGCAGGACTCGATGTGACACCAGAGGAACCTCTACCGCTCGATAGCCCACTTTGGGATATGCCTCGGGTTATCATTACACCGCACGCAGCAGGTGGCTCCCCGATTCGGCTTGACCGGACGGTTGGACTGTTCTGTGACAATCTCGAAAGGCTTTTAGCGGACAAACCCCTGTTGAGCGTCATAGATAAGCGGAAAGGGTATTAAATCGTTGCGATCCGTTACATTCGCGACTAATGCCCGCCGAATCTTTTTAATCAAATAAGGCGTGAAAGCTATTGGGATTTCTTAATCCGATTTTTCTGTTGGGTATACTTGCGGCCGCTGTGCCGCTAATCATCCACCTCTGGAGACGGCATCAGGCGAAGACGGTGGATTTTAGCAGCCTGATGTTTCTTTTGGCCGCCCATCGACAAAATGTTCGACGCATCCAACTGAAACATCTGCTAATCTTACTTTTGCGGGTGCTAATCATTGTACTCATCGCCCTCGCACTTGCACGCCCGTTGCTTAAAAACCGGTTCGCCTTCGCTGGGGGAAGAACAAAAACCAGCGTTGTCATTATTCTTGATAATTCCTACAGTATGGGGTATCAGGGAATTCGAGGAGATAGATTTGAAATCGCAAAAGGGATGGCACTTGAGATTGCGCAATCCCTTCAACGCGGCGACAGTGCCTCCGTGATTTTAATGTCTGATATCCCCGACCCGCTCTTCCTCAAATTGACGAAGGATCTAAATCAAGTGAGGGAGGCGATTCGTCGTTCCCAAATCTCCTACCGCGCAACGCTGGTCCCACCAAGCCTCGAAATGGCGCACGACATCCTTGAAGCGTCCAATGATCCAAACAAGGAGATTTACCTGATCTCTGATTTTAATCGTAACGGTTGGGCCCGCTGGAATCGTGCGCCTAACCGATCGGGTGCCAGGATTTTTCTGCTCCCTCTTGATGATGAAGTCACCGATAATATAAGCATTGAAGAAGTTCGAGCCTCTAACCAACTAATTGGGTTGGGGTTGCCCATTGAATTGGGGATAACAATCGGAAATCATTCCGACGCGGCCATGGCTGATACGATACTGACGCTGTTTATTGACGAGCAGAAACGGCGGTCTATCAACCCTCAAGCGGGAGCGGGTGAGTCGGTGGCATTGACTTTTACCCACCAGTTTGAATCGCCTGGCACACACACCGGCTATCTGGAATTGACTGCGGATCGGCTGCCCATCGACGATCGTCGTTACTTCGTCCTTGATGCTTATGGCCAAATTCGTGTGCTTTGTGTCGGTGATCAAACGATGTACTTGGCGCTCGCATTAAATCCAACAGCGCAAGGGCAACCGAACACCGGTTCTTCTTTTCTACCTGCAACCGCTTCCCTTGAGGCACTTGAAGACCTAACGCTAACAGAATATGACATCCTGATTTTAGCGGATGTGCCAGCATTCTCTGCCCGTGCTCAACAGCAACTACAAGCGTTCATGCGGGCAGGCAAAAGCGTCATCTACTTTGTCGGGGATGGCGTTGATACTGCTAATTATAACGCGTTTGCCGATTGGTTGCCCGCAGGTGTAGAGCAACCGATAATATGGAAGCCGCCAGCAACCCTATCAAATTATAAGGCAGATTCTCCGATTTTTGAAGTTTTTAAAGGAGAAGATTTTGGGGGACAATATGCTCCACAATTTTATCGTGGTTTGGAGTTGAAGCCCGCTGGAGATGCGGAGGTTGTTGCACAATTGAGCGATGGCACACCATTTCTTATCAAACGCCCTATTAACCGAGGGCTAGCGGTGCTCTTTAATGTGTCTGCCGCTCAGTTGGATGCATCGAGCCTGTTGGTCAATCAGAACTTCCTCCCTTTGTTGCAGCAAGTTGTGCTCTACACAAAAGCGGTTCAATCTTCACATCGCAGAAATCTGATTGTGGGTGAGCCTTACACGGCAAACTACCGTTGGAGCGGAGCAACAACTACGCAGATAACACGCTTGGGGGATACAACCCAGTCGTCAGAGACGCGTTCACTTATCGAGGAGGGTTCGCTCACGTTTAATGGGACAGATGCTCCCGGCATCTATCAAGTTGAGGGACAGGGTAGAGATACACTCTTGAAAGACTTTTTCGCAGTGAATGTTGATGCAACGGAATCGAAACTACAACCTATCCCCATTCAGGAGGCTGCGGAGCGAATTGGGGCGCAGACAGAGGTTATTTCAGAGTCAGAGGCTTTAGAGCAAACCCTCAACACCTATCGGGTTGGAGTGGAAATCTGGAGTGAGTTATTGCTCATTGCCCTTATCTTAATGTTAGTTGAAGGGATTCTATCCAATCGAGAAAGTGCAATTGCTGATGATTCTGTTCCAAGTCCCAACTAATTGAGAATTCTCGATTCCGTAGGCATTGGAACGCTTCTCAGTCCCGGTCTATCTGGGGCGAAACGGAATCGGATATGAATAATCTCTCCCAATCTACCAATGAAATGTCTTTGCCCTTTCATCCTTATCCTTTTAATTTTTCTCCCTCAGACGCTACCCGCCAATTCGGTTCAAATTCGCAATATTATTGTGACCGAAAATGAAGCGTTCTCCAGTGAGGAAATCCTCGGCTTGATGCAGTCGCAAACCGGTGGTGATTATGATCCAGAGCTTCTTCAACAGGACTTCGAGCGAATTGCTGAACACTACCAAGAACACGGATATCAATTCGCTCGCGTTGATCCAGAGCAGCTCGTAGTCCTAAAATTTTCTGATGGCGTGTATCTCAGAATCTATATTGACGAGGGAAGGATTGGGCGAATTATCATAAAGGGAAACGGTCGCACCAAGACTGACGTAATCAGGAAAGAGCTGCTTTTCAAACGTGGCGATGTTTACGTGCAGGATGATGAGTTGGAAAGTGAACGTATCCTACGCCGAAAGCCGTATTTGGGAAGTGCGGAAATTCTCGCAACACGGGACCCAGAGACCAATCTTATCTTAATAGAGGTCGAAGTCACAGACCTATGGACTTTTTTCCCTGCCTTAGATGTTCCTGCCTTCAGTAAAGATAAAACCGGTTTTTTAGTTGCGCTGTCCGATTCGAATGTGTTTGGGTCGGGGGACAGCGGCCGCCTCCGTTACCAACAGATCCGTGAAGAGGGAGAAGATCCGCGACACCTTATCAGTGGTATTTACAGAGTGTTTCGCCTATTTGATTCACATTGGGAATTCGATGGTGTGTATACCCAAAAGCGGGAGGGCGTCTCATGGGACGCAAGCCTAAAACGCCCCTTATATTCACTTCAGACCCGATGGAGCGCGGAATTCACAGCCTCTGAATCTGTGGATGAGGTTCGCTGGTACGAGCAGGGCGTGAAAACAGCCGTCTTCACCCGAAGCAAACAAGCGGAGTCCGGGCAAATCATCCGTTCCTTTGGTGACCGTCGTCGACAAACACAGCTTGCGTTCTGGATGGTTTCTGAGCGCGCTCATTTCGATGAGATTGAGAGGTTGCCATCTGCCGTCGTTAACTTTCAGGACAGAGACACAAAGATGATCGGGGTGTCACTCGGTCACAGAAAAGTCAACTTTATCCGCACACGCTTTCTCGATAAAATGGGTCGTGTTGAAGATATCGGCGTTGGATATGGGTACGGCGCGTCAATCGGTCGCGCTTCCCCATTTTACGGCGCAGATCGCAATGAAACAAGGCTGAGTCTGTTTCTCAACGCTTCCCAAGCACATCAAGATCTACTATTTCTCAACGGTCGCGCCGGGGTTACAACCCGTTTTATCGCGCATGAAGAGGAGGATTCGGTGTTTCAGGCGAGCATCAGAGCAATACGCAAGAATCTCTTTCTGCGTCAAACCCTTGCCGCACGCATTTCTGCGGAGATGCAGTTTGGTCTTGAGGGAGAACAACAGGTGCTGCTCGGTGGAAACAGTGGGCTGCGCGGATATGACCCCCGACAATTCAGTGGCACCAAAAGGATTCGCCTCAGCGTCGAGAGCCGATCAATTTTCTGGGAACACCCGCTGGTTGTGGTTGGGTCAGCAATTTTTGCTGATGTCGGCTACATCTGGACGGGGGATACCTCCGATATAGGAATCCCAAGGCGGAGTGTAGGATTCGGATTGCGATTGGGGCTCCCCAAACTGAGCGGATCTCGAGTCTACCGTGCCGATTTGGCGTACCCGTTGGATGGACCCGAAAAACCATCACTCATACCGGTTTTCACCTATGCAATCGGGCACGCCTTTTAAGTAGTCCACAAATATCTTACGCCTGGGACAAGTGTGCTACTGGTTAAAGCGTCCTAATACAGGATACATCGGATCGTTATAACCTTTCCCGGTATGTTCGCCGGGTGGTACGAGCTGATCTACTGCCGCTTCATCCTCCGGGCTGATGGCGCAGTTCAGACAGCCGAGGTTATCTTCGAGTTGCTCTATGCTTTTAGGACCGATAATTACGGAAGTGATGGTCGGATTGGCGAGCGTCCAAGCCAGAGCGAATTGTGCCAGCGTTTTACCGTGTGCCTCGGCCAGCGGCTGAAGCTTTTGTGCGACTTCGTAGCTTTCTTCGCGTAATTCGGTCTGTAGAATCCGACGGTCTTTACGCGCCGCTCGCGAGTCGGGCGGAGGCGGTTGGCCCGGAAGATATTTTCCCGTTAACACGCCGCGTGCCAGCGGACTGTAGGACACAACACCCACGTTATAAGCTTTGCAAAACGGCAACAATTCAACCTCAACGTCCCGATTGACGATGTTGTAAAGCGGTTGCAGACAGACAAATTTTTCCAAATTCATCCGATCACTCTTCCACCACGCTTCACAGAGACGCCAAGCATCGAAATTAGAGCCAGCGATATAACGAACTTTACCCTGCCTGACGCAATCATCCAATGCACGAAGCGACTCTTCAATGGGTGTGAGCGCGTTCCAGCGATGAAGATAATATAGATCAATGCGATCTGTATCAAGCCGTCTGAGGCTGTCCTCCACCGCCATCATGATATGGTGACGACTCGTGCCGGATCGATTAAGCCCTTCCCCCATCGCTCCGCTCACCTTCGTTGCGATAAGCACATCATCGCGAAAGGCTTTCACCGCTTTTCCAACAATTCGCTCCGATTCGCCTGCATTGTAGACATTCGCTGTATCGATAAAATTGATGCCAGCCTCAAATGCACGTTCGATAATCTTGATTGAGTCACTCTCATCCGTTGGGCTGCCAAACATCATTGCGCCAAGACAAAGTCGTGAAACCTCGACGCCAGAATTACCCAGAACACTGTATTCCATTAACTGATACTCCTCTCTATAAATTATAAGTACAGGTTAGGAGACTGGGAATTGATGCTTTGTGCATTTTAGCACATAGGGCGGTTGAGCGCAAACGAAAAGGGAGAGTAGTAGGCATACGCCGTATGCCGTAATCACGGTGCAACGACAATCCCCGTTAATTCTTGGATTTGGCGCATCGAAACCCAATATGGTAATATGCGCCTGATAGGGCGTGAACGCGCGCAGCGCAGCGCAGATCGAATACTGAATCAAACCAGCTTCCGCCACGAACAACAAACGGTCCCTTTGGGGGAAGTGTTCGTTGATTCACGTCATTTCTGCGATAACGCGGCAGATAGTTATCTGCACACCATTCCGCTACGTTGCCGCCCATGTTGTAGAGGGTGTAGTCATTCGGGGGAAAATGATCGACAGGCTTCAAGTACCGTTGCATATTTTTCAGCCCACCCCTACGCACATCCCTCGAATCGTAGTTCGCTGCGTCTGGATCAACCTGATTTCCCCACGGATAAAGCTGCCCCAACTGTCCGCCCCGCGCCGCTTTCTCCCATTCCGCTTCCGTCGGCAGACGTTTCCCGCGCCATTCGCAATACGCTTGCGCTGCTTCATGGGTAACATACGTCACGGGATACCGATCCATGCCAACGGGAAATTCATTTCCAGTCCAATGACTGAGATAGTCCCTTACCTTGACGGCGGGCTTGCGCCATCTGGGATTTGCCAAGACGAATTCTCGATAGTCAGCGTTGGTTATTTCATACTTGTCGATGTAGAAAGCGTCCAATGAGACCTGATGCACGGGTGTTTCATTGGGTCTGCCCTTATCGCTTCCCATCTGAAACGATCCCGCAGGTATCAGGGCCATCTCCGACGATGCAGATGCTGGAATGTATCCGATTGCGCCAAAGGATAGCAGGACTTGGAGCGTAGCACGTAAAACGCAAGGCACCCAGGGACATAAATGGATACGCATAACTTGCTATCTCCTACAATTCCTGTGATACCTATTCCGCAACGATCGCATCCGCTTCGATTTCGACCAACATCTCCGGTTCAACCAAGCGACTGACTTCGACCAAACTGGTAGCGGGACGAATTTCACCAAAGAACTCACCGTGTGCCACTCCAACCTTCTCCCAATCGTTGATATCCGTCACGTAAATGCGTGTGCGCACCACATCCTTCAGACCAGCGCCCGCCGATCTGAGCGCAGTCTCTATGTTGGTTAGAGTTTGCACTGTCTGTCTATAGGCATCTCCCGCACCGACGATTTCGCCGTTTTTATCCGTTGCTGTCGTCCCCGAAACGTGGATGTATTGCCCAATCCGGACAGCCCGCGAATAGCCTACAATAGATTCCCATTTTGTTCCCGTTGAAATGTTTTGTCTTTTCATTGTCAGTCTACATACCCTACATATCGCCTAAAACAGCGTGGTTTTGCTTGTCAATCGTACCTTTAATTTAGTCTAACATATCACCTGATTTCTATCAAGACGAGGGCTATTTATGGTGAATTAGATAAATAAGTAGACACTTTCGCCCCTCGTGTATGGTAGGCTCTGTTTCCAACTGCGCCTATCCGGTGCGGTTAGAAACCGCACCTACCGGGTCTGGGAGCAATGCGGTTCGGTTTAGAGTGTCTCATTAATTCTAAGGTCCACCATAGTTAGGGTCATTTAGTTTTACTGTAGGAGGGATCTCCGAATCCCGACATCTCACTGTAGGCGTGCTCTCCCGGTCGCACCTTTTCAAACAAAATGGTAAAAAAAGCCGAAAACTGAATAGCCCTATGTTTAGTTCTCCGCTTTTTGACCGATTTTGGTACTTAGTCAGCAGATCGCCGTTTACATCGTAGGCGGGGAGAATACTGATAACCGGGTTATGTATCAAGTTCCCCTGACAAGTGGTACATCCCGCCTGTCCCGATTCATCGGGGATTTATCGGGGGCGGGATTTAGGGGGTTGTCTGTGTATTTGGGGTGTCTAGGTGCGCTAAAATCCACCATAGATGCCCCTATATCAAGGCTTGTACTATTCATTATCCCGACTTCCTACTCAGACAAGGAAAAACTAAATGATCCTATGACTTGTTGGTATACTCCCGCTCGCTTGGAACACTCCTATTGACCCAAGACGAAAAATCTGATAAGATTTCCTTCACAAGTTCTGCTGAAATGTCAAACCCACACGATAACACCCAACGCACAGAAAAGAGGAGAACAATGGACAAAACACATAAGATTACAATGTTAGGGACAGGACTCATCGGCATGTTCTATACAATGACGCTCCACGGGCAACGGAGCCGGGACCGCGTTCAGGTGGTGTACTCACGCACCGAAGAGCGGGCGAAAGATTTTGCAGCCGAGTGGAATATCCCTAAATCTACAACCAACCTCGCTGAGGCGATTAACGATCCGGAAACCGACGTGGTTGTTATCGGTCTGCCTAACGACCTGCATGAAGAAGCCGTCGCGATGGCTGCCGAAGCAGGCAAAGCGATCCTGTGCACGAAACCGTTGGGACGTAACGCAGCCGAAGCCAAAAGGATGCTTGATACAGTTGAAAAGGCGGGTGTCTTTCACGGCTATCTTGAGGATCTGGTCTACCCACCGAAAACGCTCAAATCGCTTGAATCTGTCAAAAACGGCGCGATTGGCCAAGTGTTGTGGGTTCGGTCCCGTGAAACGCATCCCGGACCTCACAGCGACTGGTTCTGGGATATTGAACAGGCAGGCGGCGGCGCTATCGTTGACATGGGTTGCCACTGTATCGAAATTATCCGTAACTTTATCGGCAAAGATATTAGACCCGTTGAGGTCATGTGTTGGGCGGATACCCTCGTCCATCCCGTTGAAGCGGAAGATCACGGGATCGCCCTGATCAAATTTGAAAACGGCGCGATGGGGCAGTTTGAGGTGGGCTGGGCATTTCGTGGCGGCATGGACATACGCGATGAGGTCTCCGGCACAGAAGGCACCATCTGGCTCAATCATTGGTTGCGGACAGGTATGGAGATGTTCACATCGGGCGGACAGGGTGGCTACGTCGCTGAAAAAGCCGAAACCGATACAGGCTGGCTTTTCCCTGTGGGTGATGAGGTCGGGGAGCTCGGATACCGTGATATGTTCGTTGAAATACTCGACGCTTTGGATAACGGCACGGAACCGATGGAAACCTTTTATGATGGGTACGTCGTCAACGCCATCATTGATGCCTGTTATAAGTCAGCCAGATCGAAACAGTGGGAACCGGTGGAGTTGGAAGATTGGCGTGGCGCAACTGAGGTGGAGAAGATTGGTGTCTCGGCGGTTGAAGTTGACGGGGGGTATACGCTGGTTAAGGAAGAACGGATGCCCGACGGTCGCCTGAAACAGATCATCAGAGATAAGGAGAGCGGTGCTATCACGGAGAGGATTACGGATGGCGCATAGAAACGCAAATCTCCATCGTCCCATATTTGTTTCACACTTGTTAAAGATATAATTGACTTTCGTTACTGAATAGGGTATACTATAACCTGTTGATGAGCAATTTAGTAATTGCTCACGTTTTCTTCGTCTTGCTCTCAATATCTTTGAAGTAGACGACAACTGACGTTTTCTTCCTGAACGTCAATAGTGCCAGACCGCCTCCCTCACGGTCTGGCATTTTTTTGTTCAGGTTTCAGTTGTTGCTATTCTGTCTGCGTGTTCGATCATCTCGCGTAACACCTCCAGATCAACATCCGCCCGGTTGCGAAAGCTAATACTACTCTTTCCAGTCTTGACTTTGCCGAGTCGAGGTCCGTAGAGTTCAGCCAAATATTGTCTATCTTCGACCGCATTGACATACACGCTGAAGTAATTTTTCTGGCGGGTCAGCCCAACGATGAACCATTCGACCTGCGTTTTATCGGAACGCTGGTAAGAATAGTTGCCGTAGCCGATAATCTGCTGTTCGCTACCACCCCAAAAAACGCCTTCCCACATACAGCAGTCCCGATCCGGTAACGCTGCACTAATCAGCGCGTGAAGTTCCTCTAAAACCGCACGAATATCTGGTGGTTGGCTCGCAATGTAATCATCAGGCGAGGATTCCACTCGTTTCATCTTATCTTTTTCCTATCTATAACATAAACTCTCAAAAATCGGTTATGGCTCATGTAAAAAGAAAGTGCAAAATATGAAGTGAAATCGTAGGGGCGGGGTTGCCCCGCCCGCAGTAAAACCCCTACGAAAACTCGGTTGTTGTTGCACTAATTCTTAACATGAGCGTCGGTTATATGCAACTACCCCTCGAACCGGTATTTTTCTACCTCCTTCATCACAAGCTGGGATCCCAGCCCCGGTTTCGTTGGAAGCCGTAGATAACCATCTTCCACCTCTGGCGGATCCGTCAACAGATCATTGCGCCACTCCGCATCCTGCTCATCATCGACATATTCCAAGACGAGCGCATTGGGGATATTCGCCATCAGGTGAACACTGGCAAGCGTCGAGATAGCGCTGTTAGGATTGTGCGGCGAAACCTGCATATAGTAACTCTCCGCCATGGCAGCAATCTTTTTCGTTTCTGCGATGCCTCCCGCCCGCACCACATCGGGCATAATCATGTCCACCGCCTGCGCAGCAATTAGGTCACGAAACCCAAAGCGTGTGTAACGTCGCTCTCCCACGCAGACAGGTGTGTTTACGGCTGCGGTCACCTTTGCGAGCGCATCAATGTTCTCTGGTCCCACCGGCTCCTCGTAGAATAACAGACCAATCTCCTCCAACCTGTTTCCCAACCGAATCGCTGCACTCGTGGTATATCGCGCCCCCACATCAGTCGCAATATCTACCTCGTCTCCCACAGCCTCCCGACACCGCTGCATGTGTGCTAACGCGATCCGTTCCTCGTTCAGAGTGATGGAGCAAGGGATGTTGATCCGTTCACCCGGTCGAGGTGTGCCACCGGGGAAGTATGCCTTGATTGCGGTGCACCCTTTCTCTGCCAAACGAGCACACTCCTCCGGCTCACCCGCGTGGCTATAAAAACGCACCGTATCCCGACACGATCCGCCCAGTAGGTTGTAGATTGGCTGATCCACTGCCTGCCCCACGATGTCCCATAGCGCAATCTCAATGCCGCTAATTGCCGCGATCACCGCGCCTGTTTGCCCAATCTGTTGCAAGGCTTGATATAGTTGATGATATATATATTCGATGTTAAACGGATTCTCTCCAATAACGAACCGGCTCAACTCCTCAATTGAGTGCTTTATGATCGTTCCACCAGGCCAATTCGTTGCGTCCCCTAACCCTACCACCCCCTCATCGGTGAATACCTGCACAAAGATCCACGGTGAGGGGATCACAGTGTTGCGGTTTGAGCGCACGAGGTGCACCTTGATGTCAGTCACTTTCATCGATTTCCCCTCTCTCTATTCTACCTATTACCGGGACCCGGCCCCTTGTATGGCCGTCCAAATGGTAGACCAAAGGGTTCTTCATTGGGTCTGAATGGCACCATGTCCGCAATATCTTGAAGTTCGGCAAGGATATCCGACGGCAGCGGTCCCGCCTCCACTGACCGCACGTTCTGTTCAACCTCCTCCACCGACCGCGCCCCCATCAAGACTGTGGAGATTTCAGGGGTCGCTACCATCATGCGGAGCGCAGCCGCCGGCAGCGACATCTCAATTTCATCCAGAAACCCGTAAAGTCGCTGATACTGTTTCTGTCGTGGCGGGCTCAACCACCTTGCCCCCGTTTCTATTTCGGGATAACGCTGTGATAGGGCACCCTGTTGAAGCGGTGAACCGATAACAACCCCCATATTCTGTCGTTTGGCTTCAGGGAAGATAGCGATGGCCGCTTCTCGCCAAAGTAGGCTGTAGTTAAACGCTGTCAAAACGACATCGTAGCTGCCCGTTGCCATAATAGGCGGAAGCTGATAAGCGGTGGTGCCGCCGAGTCCGGTAAATTTAATTATTTTCTCCGCTTTTAGTTCCTCCAACAGATCACAGACAGGCCCGTGGAAATTGTCGTAGTCTGTCCACCAATCGTACTGACCGGGGCGGTCAGGCTCATGCACCAACAGGACGTCGATATAATCCCGTTTGAGCAACCGAAGACTCTCATCGACCGACCGCCGCAAGAGATCTTTATCTTGTGGGTTAAACGGTTGTGGCCGCCCACCGATTTTCGTGGCGAGAAAGTACGGCTGCTTTACACCTTCGAGCGCGATGCCCAAAACCTCTTCGCTATCACGGTAGCTGGGCGCTGTATCCACATAATTTACGCCAAGTTCGAGCGCGCGACGGGCAGCACGGCACCCCTCATCACGTCCAAGGTCACCTGCTCTGGAAACATATAGCCCTCCCATCCCCAGCACGCTGACCTCAAGTCCTGTGCGCCCAAGCGTTCGTTTTTCCATATTTCTTTCTTCTCCTCATCCCACCTCACGGAGGTGGGATTGTTCGCTTATGTTAAGGAATCGTGCACCAATAAACAAATGGTTTTCACGTTTCACGCATCACATTTCACGCGCTTAGTATTTTGCACGCTCTCTTTGTATGAGCCTGATTGTTATGTTATTCAGCTGCCGGTGCCATATCCCAAGCATCAAGAGACTTCATATCTACACTCGTACCGCGGCTGAATAGCGTCACACCGAGACTGTCGCTTCGGGTCGGATAGATCCGCTGTGTCACGCACTGACGTCCATTGGCGAAAACTTCTAAGACTGAACGGTCTATAAATATACGCAACTTGAGTGATTCTCCGGGGAGCAGTTCAAACGGCGCTTCTTGGGCGGCCACCACTCGCTTGTCTTCAGGCACCCGCTTCGTCGCGCTTTCATTGCGATAGAAGATATATCTTATGCTTTCGTCAAGGCTGGATTTGCTAATAGCTACGCTCAATGTTTTTGCGCTCGGATTGTACACAATGCCAGTCTGCTCTTCCCCGTCCGGCGAACAACGCACCTTCACGCCAAACTCACCTTCAACCGCTGCACCAAACTCCACGGCCAATTCCAGACAGTCCCCTTGTACATCGTCAAGTACCATTTCTGAATCGGCGGTCAGATGGATGTTATCATGATGACGATGATTCTGCCGCAGCACCTCTAATTCGGGGGCAGGCTCAATGGTCAAATTGTTATCTTCACCTAACGACAAGATCCGTGGCACGGTCATCACGCCTGACCAACCGGAGGCACGCTCGGCTTCTTGTGTTCTTGCCTCGCGAATCCAGTCAAAGAAAATACGACGCCCATTCCCATCCGACACAGTAATCCCGCCTCCGAGATGCCCGCCGGGCCAACTCATGCGAGCGTACTGTTCTGGGTAAAGCCGGTCATCCTCATATCGTCCGATATAGTATTGGGTTCCTTGTAGGTGACTGCAAAACAGCAACATGTGCTTATCCCCGATCGGGAAGAAGTTCGGGACAGCACAATCCTCATCCGCCTCCGTCCAACGCCGATTCGATTTGTAGAATGGGTGCAAATACTCCCACTGAACCATATCGGGCGACCTGAATAGATAGGCGGTGTCGCCTCCCGCTGGATCACGACTGCCGCATAGCGCATACCAAAAATCCCCATGCTTCCAAGCGCACGGATCATAGACCCGGTATTTTCCATAATCTGGATCCTCCGGTTTCGGAACCGGTATAACGGGATTCGCAGGGTGCTTGGTCCATTGGATTAAGTCCGGATCTTCGCTCGTAGCGATACATGTCCCTTCAGGGACACCGTGATAAATTAGCGTGGGTACACCATTGTTGATCACCGCGCCGCCGCTGAAGCAGCCGTCCCGGTCAGGACCGCCCAACGTCGGTGTCAATGCGATCGGATGGTGTGTCCAATGCACAAGGTCTGGACTCGATGCGTGCCCCCACTGAATCCATTTCCAATATGCGCCGTCAGGGTTGTGCTGGTAGAAGATGTGGTATCTACCGTTCCAGAATAGAGGACCATTGATGTCGTTCATCCAAGCCCACGGGGGCGTGAAATGATACGCCGGTCGGTGGGGATCTCTCTGAAACTTCTCTCTCAGTTTCTGTGCGCCTTCGATGAGTTGTTCGGTCTTTTCAATTTCGTTGGTCACTGTGTGTTCACTCCTTCAAACGATTGTAACTTCTACTATCCATACGCCCCACGCGGGTGTTCGCCGAGTAATTCCCGCTGGCGAGGGTTGCATTGGTCAAGAATATCGCGGGATAGGCTATAATTGAGGAAGGGCCAAAACCGCTGCGCGACAAATCGCCGGGCATAACTCGGAACAATCGACAGCCGTGTTCGGTCTGTCTGGTTCGGTGCGCCTCGATGCCACATCTGGTTGCTATACATGATACAATCCCCGGCGTTGCAGGTAAGCGATACCGGTCCTTGACCACGCCAGCGCGGCGGATCGCCGTCGTCGGGTGTCGGCTGCCGACAAGCGCGGTGGCTGCCGGGGACTACCTCTGTGGGTCCCAATTCCATCGGGACATCCACAACATAATAGTGGCAGTTGATTGTATTGATTATAGGGGGATATTCCACATCGTCACTGACATCTTCTGGGCGCTGCAAGTAAATTTCGTCAGAGTGGAATCGCGATACCTCATTCCCTGTGAACATCCGATGTCCCTGTAACCCAATGATGTGCATCCGCTCACCAAAGATGCGTTCCATCAGGGTGTAGATAGGTTCATTCAGCAGCAGATCGACAAAATCCATCCCCTTCTCAAACAGACGTACCAGCGAGTTTGACCCATAGCCGACGGACGGTTCAAATCCTGCGATCCGTTCACGGAAATGCTCAACCGCTGCTACTGGTAAAGCGTCGGGGATAATGATATATCCGATGTCAATCAACTGTGCTTCCCATTGGGCAAGTTGATCTGCGCTCGGTTTTTTACTGTTCAGTGGTGGTGTTTCAACCTGTTCAAATCGACTCCGTGGGGAGACGGTGGACGCTTTTTGCATATCGATCTCCTTTCAAATCTAAATGTCTATCTGCCCATTGTTACTGATAACGTTCTTCGGGATGGAATCGGTAGTCGCCGAGCACCTGAAGCAGACGGTCACTCGCACCTTCAATGATGTGTTCTGGCATCTTGTAGTTGACGTAGGCGTTGTAACGCGGAAAGGGCCATCTCCGAGCGTATTGCTGTTGGAGTAGATAGCGCACTTGATCCGACCGGTTGGGTGTCCCTCGGTGCCAACATTGTGGATCGTGCAGATAGATGTCACCCGCCTTACAAAGGATGGAAACGGGACCTCGACCTTCAAATGTCGGCCTCTCTGTTTTCGGTGGGTTTCTACCCGAATAGTGACTGACCGGAACGTATTGTGTCGGACCATGTTCAATCGAATCGATATCCGTCAGCGGCACCTGCACAGTGAGCCACTGCACCGGTAGCTCGATGCGCGGGTCGTGACGGGGAACGTCGTCAGGCAGCGGGAAGAATAGGGCATCATCTACGTGCCATTGGTCTATCGCATTGGTATTGTCAGTTCGCACAACATTCATGCCACACTGCTGAAAGCCTTTGCCAAAAATCGCCTCCATCAAACTGTAAATCGGTTCGCGTATCAGCAGATCGCAGAAGATGCGATCCAGTTCGTTGGTGTGTCTGAGGATAAAATTCCTCTGAACGTAGCGACCGCTTATGACCTCCGGATTGACAAACAGCGCGTCCGTCTTCTCACGCAGTGCCTTTACTTCGTGGGGTTCAAGTACCCCCGGAATCAATGTAAATCCGTTCTGCCTGAAGTCACGGATGATTTCAGTGGTCTGTTCTTCGCTGAAAGGCTCTCCTTCGTTGATCGGTGTCGAATTCAAGGGATTGTCCTCCTACCCTTCCTCTAATCCTATATCCAAAGTGTGCTTTCCCTATAGTGGTGACCGAGGGGCATCTTTCTGGGCGGTCTGTAATACAATGCACGGACGTTCGTATAGTTCTTACGTTTCACTCTCAGTCTTTAATTGAAGAGCGTATCAACAGTTGCAATCCAGCACTATTGATTATTTCCGTACAGTCCCTGTATATCGTGCCTCGGAACGGGAGTGTAGATCATCGTGCAATTCAAGCAGGCGTCGATCTGCACCTTCAAAGAGATGGTCAGGTATTCTGTGCTGGATATAGGCGTTATAACGCAGAAATGCCCATGTTGGACCGTACTGCTGTTGGAGTAGATAGCGATAACGTCCCGACCGGTTGGGTGTCCCGCGATGCCAACATTGAGGATTGTGCAGATAGATATCACCCGCTTTGCACAGCACCGAAACGGGTCCATGCCCTTCAAATGTTGGCGTGTCTGTTTTGGGTGGATTTCTGCCGGAATAGTGACTGCCGGGAACGTATTGCGAGGGACCGCATTCAATCGAGTCGATATCGCTCAACGCAATCTGTACCGTCAACCACATAATCGGCATATTGATACGCGGGTCATGACGCGGAACGTCATCAGGCAGCGGGTAGAATAGAGAATCATCTACGTGCCAGTGGTCGATAGCGTGGGCATGGTCATTGCGCAGCACTTGGTTGCCGCAGTGCTGAAAACCCTTGCCAAAAATTGCCTCCATTAGACTGAAAATTGGCTCACGCACCAGCAGGTCACAAAAGGTCCGTTCCAATTCATTGGGCTGCCAGACAATGAAATGATTCTCGCGAAGATAACCGTTCTCAACAGTTTTAGGGTCGTCGAAAAGTGCGTTGGTCTTCTCACGAAGCACTTCCGTTTCATCCTTTTCGAATACGTCCGAGATCAACACAAACCCATCTCGCTTAAACTCGTGGATGATTTCGGCAGTTCGTTCTTCGCTGAACGGCGTTCCGTTTTGAATCGGTGTTTGATTCAAGTGAGTACCCTCCTTTGCGGAAGGAATCAAAGGATATGGGACGTACTTGCGCAGGTTTCAGGTCGCCGCAAGGCTGGGTTTCTACACCGCCCCGTATCATAGCAAAGTTCTGCCAATTCCGCAACGAAAAAAGGTGCCTTCATAGGGGGGTTAGTTCTTCTGTAGGAGGGATCTCCGAATCCCAATACATCGCTCAGACGAAAACTCTTGACCCTATTTCGGTTTCGTCATAATATTAAATTCAAACTTCAAGACTTTAATGATAATGCTCTGTCCCGGACGCAACCCGAAGGAGGGTAAATTTCATGAAAGCTGCCGTGCTATATGAAATCAATACACCACTGAAAATCGAAGAATTTGATCTGCCGGATACAGGACCCAATCAGGTGCGGGTGCGAATCGTAGCCAGCGGCGTGTGTCATTCCGATTGGCACGTCGTCAAGGGCGATTGGCCCCACATCCCGATACCGAGCATTCTCGGGCACGAAGGAGCGGGTATTGTCGAAGAGGTAGGAAGTCAGGTCAGTGGAGTTCGCGAAGGCGACCACGTTATCCTCTCGTGGAAACGGAGTTGTGGCTATTGCGAAATGTGTCAGAAAGGGTTTCCCACGCTGTGTGAACTCCCGCCAGATACTTCCACACTCCCTCGATTCCCCGGCGAACAGAAAACAATGGAGAAAATGGCGGGTCTGGGTACATTTGGTACGCACGCGCTGGTGCCCCAAGATGCAGTTGTCTCGATAGACAAAGATATGCCTTTCGCGCAGGCAGCACTGATTGGATGTGGCGTCATGACGGGGGTAGGTGCAGCCATCAATACCGCTCAAGTGCAGCAGGGAAGTTCAGTGGCAGTCTTCGGCTGTGGTGGCGTGGGTCTCAATTGTATTCAGGGTGCAGCGATGGCAGGCGCCGAGCCGATCATCGCCGTAGATGTCCGAGACAACAAGCTGGAGATGGCAAAGCGGTTCGGTGCGACCGATACGGTCAACGCCTCTAAGGAGGATGCCGTCGCTCGCATTCAGGAACTCAGCGGTGGTCCCGGTGTCCACTATGCCTTTGAAGCGATCGGTGTCACAGGCGAGCCATTCCTCCAAGCTATCCAATGCACCCGCAGGCGCGGCATTACCGTTTTCGTCGGTCATGCGCCCGAAGGCACACCTGTGGCGTTGGACGCCCGGATGTTGATGCACGAGAAAACCGTTATCGGTTCCTACTACGGTTCCGCGCGTCCCCATGTGGACTTTCCACGCCTGATCCGCTTGTGCAAAGCGGGGAAGTTAAATCTGGATGAGTTGGTGACACGAACGTATCCGCTGGAAGGAGTCAACGAGGCGTTTGAGGCGTTAGCGAGAGGAGAAGTGGCGCGTAGTGTGTTAATGCTCGATTGACGTCTTCAGCACCACGGCTTTTGCGCTGAAGTAAGTATAGCGGGCATCGGGATCTCCACAACTCCATCCTTTTCATACGCGGATGCTGCCTCTATAACCGATGCACGAATGCTATCCAATGCCTCCCTAGATTGAGCGCGGAGCAGCCCGCCGGTACGTGCTGTCCCCTCGTAGAACGCGACAAAGAGGTCGTCAGCCGAAGACAGTCGCCATGTCTGCTGAACCTTCGTAATCACGGGGTTAGTAAAGCCGATCTCCCGTAGAGTTCGTTTGCTTTCGGCGGGATTACTAAAACGAAAGAAGGGCGGACCTTCAGGCAGTGGAACGTTGGGATCACCGTGAGCCTCAATCGCCTGAAGCATGATTTGAAACCCGATAGCAGTTTCGGGGGTTGCCCAGACGGTAAAGCCAATCCGTCCACCCGGGTGGAGGACACGATACGCTTCTCCCAAAGCTTGCTCGGGACGGCCGAAGTGCAGTAATCCGAAGTTGATGACAACCGCATCAAAGCTGTTATCGGCGAAGGGCAACGCCTCTGCATCCCCTTCACAGAAGTCAACATCTCGATACCGTTTCCGACCTTGAGCGAGCATCGCCGTTGAGAAATCAACACCAACAACCCGCATACCTTTCCGTACTGCCGTCTGTGCTACGTTGCCCGCGCCGGTCGCGATATCAAGAATGCGCGTTGTATTGCTTCCCAGAACACCGGATAAAAGGGGATCAATCGCCTGACTGGTGAGGCGCGTCCAAAAATTGTGATATGGTCGCGCACTCCGCTCCCATGCCGTGTGTTCAAATACCCAAAAAGGATCGGGGTCAGCGTGCGGATTGTTTCTCATGGTTGGGTGTTGATACAGATCAAACTAAAACGCGCTATGTGACGTTGTCAGCGGACACCACCGAGAGGTCAATAGATGGTCAAACAAGACATCTGTCGCTTCAGGTGTGCCAATCTGTTTCAATGCAACCATCGCATGGAAACGCACATACCGGTTCTCATCGTTTAGTGTATCCGTCAACGTAGGTATCGCATCTTCCGCAGCGCAACCGAGCCGAGCCAACGCCCGCGCCGCGTTATCACGGATCCAATAATGCTCATCGTGTAGCATCCCAATTAACGCAGGGACCGTGCTCTGAGCGGGTTGACCGATGATCCCCAATGCCTCGGTCGCGTGACGACGAACCCACGCCGATGCATCTTCCACTGCCTGAGTAAGCAAAGGGACTGCTTTTTGGGCGGAAGGACCAATATCGCCGAGGGCATAAGCCGCACTTGCACGAATTGATTCATTTCCAGCCTGTAGCGCATCTATCAACGCCGGTACTGCCGGTGCCCCAATTGCGCTTAACGCATAGGTCGCGTGTTGAAAACTCTCCGTCTCTACCCCAGAACGCGATGCCTCCCGCCATATCTCAATCAACGCCGGCACCGCCGCCTCCCCCACGGTTCCCAGTTCATACGCTGCATTAAGACGAACTGCCTCATCCTTGTCCCCTAAAGCCTTAATCAGCGTGGGAAGCTCATTTTCTGCCGTTTCTGTATTCTCTGTGATGCCGTTCTGTTTCCCATAAAACCAATTCCAAAGGCTTTGCCACATAACATCATGTCCTTCCAAAGATGCTCCGCCATTGGGCGGTTGCCACGTCGAGTCTAGACTGTCCCAAGAGGGTGCCTTCGGCTCATCAACCCGTGTGAAAAGGAACTTCAGCATGTGCCGCTTTCTGTTGCTTTGGTTCGGCATTGCCCTGTGCCAGAGGTCGTAGTGCACCAGTGTCACCGTGCCGGCTTCCCCACAGAGAGCCAATTCCGGCTGGGAATGTGCGCTTTCGTGTGTCTCGTAATATTGTGTTCCGGGAAGCACCGCTGTCGGTCCCATATCTTCGGTGGTATCTTGGGGATAATAAAACCCCATCATCCAGCGACACCGGTGACGCCGTATCTGCTCATCTCCTTCGTAGGAGTCTTTGTGAAAATTCTGTCCGGCACTCCCCGGCGAATTGAAGTGGCAATAACGGTGTGAGTGCATGACATAATTCTCGCCAAGCGTGCTGATCAAAGCACCGTGAACCGCCGGGTGCGAAAAGATCTGCTGAATCTCAGGGATAAGGGGCAACAGATTGTTCCCCAGATTCCCCTGATTCCCGAACATATCTTCAACCTGCTGGAAAATCGTTTGGTGGAAATCGTGGGAGAAGTCGGTCTGTATCTTGATATAGCCATCAATGATGAAACGACGCATCTCTTCGTCATTGAGCAGATTTTTTTGATTGTCCATCCGTTCTCCTTTCGTCTCGTCGTGAGGGACTCGGTTCTCTGAAAATACCCATCGTCATGGCTTATGTTAAGAAATTGTACAACAGAAACCTGCGTTTTGCACTTTACTTTTCGTAGCGGTTGTTCTAGCCTGACTGTATCAATGAACTAATGGACCAATGAACTAATTACGTTTCACGCTTCACGTTTCACTCTCGTTCTTTGACCAGAGAGGATATCAACGGTTGCAAACGAACACTATCTGGTCATAAAGAGGTCACTAATTTTGTAGAGATCTTGAGGCGACGTCGTACAAACTGTGATACGGTATCAATGCCCATATTAAGCAGCACTGTGATAAGAATCAGCAAGATCGCCTTATCGATCTGGTCATCGGAAATTGCGCTGTCGATGTAGAACCCCAGCGTGTAGATACCGAGGAGGCCGAGGATTGCCGACTCTCGCATCATCACCTCCCAGCGATAAAACAGGAACGCGAGAAACTGTCCGTATACGCGGGGCAAGATCTCAAACAAGTACCGATCTATCCGTCTACGAGGCGCGTCTGTCCGCAGTTGCACCAAATCAGCGTTGTTGCTGATCAGAAAGCCAAGGATCGCTCCGTTATGCAGGAGAATCGCCCAAACCGCCGGGAGCATAGATGGTCCCCAGAGCTGCACAAGGATATATGCGAGGATATACTCCGGCGTGGTGCGGACAACAATCAGGACATAGTGCGAAACCCGATTGGCGATCTTGCCTGAGAAATGTCGGCACGCGAATGGGAAACTTAGCAGCGCAAATATACCTGTCCCCACCAACACAATCTGTGTCAACACCACTGTGTTCCATATTCCCTCCCATCCTTCTTGAGCAAAAATCTCGCTTGCCCAACGCGCAATCGGTTCCCATGCAAACGAGATCTCATGTGTGCCATCAAGAACGCCTTCCCGGCGCATGGGCCAAGGGAGAAGATCGTAGGTGAAAAAGCGGACAATATTTTCCCAAGACACTGTGATCGTCCTCGACAGCAATACAAACGATGCCACAACATAGAGTGAAACAAGGCGTGGCTTGAGCCAGTACTTGAGCGAGGCAATCAGGATATAGAAGGCATAAAGCAGTGCCCACGCCTCCGAGTATATGCCTTCACGAAATGCGGTCTCAAGGTGGAATCCGAGCGTCGGCAATCCAATAAATCCGAGAATAGCACTGGAACGTAGGGCGCACTCGAAACGGTAACTGGTATAGTGCTTGGTGTCGGCATAGATGACGGGAAGAATACCGTAGACAAAGCGACTCAATCCCCCAGCCCCTTTGGGGACGCCCTCCAGTGGACGCCGATCCGATTCTTGGATAATCTCTGCGTACACCTTCGCAAAGATGCCGGCGTAGGGGATTGCAATCGCGAGTACGCCACAGGTCGGGTTGAGTCCAACAATGGGGAGGAAGATGAAAGCCCAAAAAATCTCATGAATGGCGCGGATAAAAGCACAAAACAGCCTGACGGGGGTGAAACGGAAAACGAACGCCAACCCAATACCGAGCACGACACCGAGAAAGATGCCGCAAAAGGCAAAGACTACCGTGTTAAGCAGCGCAAGTTTCAAATTCCAAAGCGAGGGGACATCCGGGGTAATTGCTCCCCAAGCCATTCGGCTCAGTTCTGTCCAAGGGTGTAGTGTGGAGATTTCGAGGTCGGCTAACAGGAGGGCTGTCAGGGCAATCGCAACGAAGAACAGACTGGTTTTTAACATAGTGATCGTCTAACCCTTGACAGATGCCGCATTCAAGCCGGTTTCCCGTTCCGATACAGTTCCGTAAGCATCGTTTGCGTCACTTTCTTGGTTGGCAAATCAAATTCAATCTCTCCATCACTCAATCCCACGATCCGCTGCGCGAACTTTAGCGCAAATTCCACCGCGTGTAGTGATACCACAACGGTTTCCGTATTCTGAATTATGATATCCATCACCGTATCCGCTTGAAGGGGATCCACTGAGGATATCGGTTCGTCCGCCAATAGGATATCCTCTCCACGGTAAATCGCGCGCGCAACAGCGACCCGCTGCTGCTGCCCACCAGACATCGCCCCAACCTTTTCAAAAATCTTCTCTTCCATTCCCAGTTCACCCAGGATGGGGGTGATTTCCTGCAGCTCCTTCTTCTGCGGCTTAAGTAGGTTCAAGAGGTTGTGAAACGTGGAATACTGATCGAGCCGTCCAGTATAGATATTATGGAATGCAGAGAGCTGATGTACTAGCGCGTAGTGTTGATCCACGTATGCGGACTGGTCCGCAACACTGTTGTAGAGTCTACGCAGCAAGGTCGTTTTGCCGGCTCCACTCGGACCGACCAGTGCGACCTTTTCGCCTCTGTTAATTTGGAGGGTGATATTCTTTAGAACAACGTTGTTTTCGTAGGCTACATTCTCTGCAGCCAAATTAAACAGCTCGGTGTTAGGAGATGACTTCATATTCTATGAATTAAAATGAAAGTTGAAGAACTAATCCTCATCAAATACGAGGACTTCCGCCCCCTGTTGATAAATGTGGGACTTGCGCAGTTGACTGTGAGAGGGGCATCCCTGCCCCGATACCTAAGTCCTAAAATGTAATGTTAGCGAGGAAGCGAGACCTCATTTGGAACAATAATTTCGCCAGCTATGATTTTCGCTTTTAATGATTCAACGGTTGCTATAATTTCGTCCGAAAGCTCAGATCGGTTGTGTTCATCAAGCGCGTAATCGACGCCGCCATCTGTGAGTCCTTGGTATCGGATACCGCCCATAAAAGTGCCGTTGATGGTTTCGCTGATGATTCCATAGACAGAGCTCTCAATCTGTTTGACCATGCTTGTCAGGACTGTCCCCGGTGCGAGGTGATTGCCGTTAGAATCAACCCAAATGACATATTTATCCTGCTCTTGTGCCGCTTGGAGTACACCAATACCGGATCCACCCGCAGCGGTATAAATGACATCAACGCCGCTCCCATATTGGGCTAACGCGATCTCTTTCGCCTTGTCCGGCTGGTTGAAACCGCTTGTATCCAAGCTGATATGTTCTATGGAGACAACCGCATCGGGATTGACAGCGTGAACCCCAGCGACGTAACCGGCTTCAAATTCTCGTAATAAGGGCAGGTCCACCCCGGCGATATAGCCAACCTTACCGCTCTCCGATTTTAACCCAGCAATCGCCCCGACCAGAAATGAGCCTTCGTTTGCCTTATAGTTAAGACTCGCGACATTGGGAAGGTCAAGCGCGACATCAACAATTGCAAATTTGACATCGGGGAAGTCAGGGGCTACGCGCGACAGTGGCACTCCCATTTGGACACCTGCGGTTATAATCAGATCGGAGTTTTGAGCTGCCTCTCTGAACACCATTTCTATCAATATCGGGTCGCTCCGCTGTCCGATAACCTCGTTGAGGTGGATCGCCAGTTCTGCTTCAGCGCGTTTGACACCAAAGTGGAGTGTGTCGCAATACCCCGAATCCCCAATGCAATCGTCGGGATATATCATGGTTACACGGATCGGCGCAGTCTCCATTTCGCTCGGTGGTTGGAGGAGTTCCTGAACGACGTCGCAACTACAGAGTAAGAGTAGTCCTAACAGCCAGAAAGGGTATCTTTTCAAGATACTAAAGTTTTCCATCTTTACTCCTTTGTGGTTAAATGAATGCTCGGTTCCTTGAAATGTTAGCATAAGTGCCAGATTATCGCAAGGTTTGCAATGAGCGCCATCTGCTCGTCAACTTTCATTTATATAACCCTTGATTATGTGATGTGAAGAATTAGGACTTTACACGCACCACTTGCCCATTCTTGAGCGTTTTCAACACCACATTAACTTGAGCAACCAGCGGTGCAAGTTCTTCAAAACGGTTACTCTCAGCTTCCAGCAATATAATCCCCATATTAATTTCGTCTAAATTTTGCTGATTAGGAATGCCGCTATCCATTGTAATGAGCGCATCAAATTCAGTCGCTGCAATTCTCAACAGTTCCCCATTCTCCTTACCCCTCCAGCCCCGATAGCCAACTGTGACGACTTCAATGTTGTCCCCAAAGAGTTGCCTCAGTTTGTGGGGCAGATTCTCATCAAGCAGCACGCGCATCAACTGCCTCCAGTGCCATCTTCAGGTACGCGACTGCTTGCTCACGAGATACTGTTGGAAAATCATCAAGGAACTCATTGAGCGAATCGCCTGCCGTTAGATGTTGAATCAGAATCTCAACCGGAACACGGGTGCCGGCGAAAACTAAGGCACCATTCATTACCTTTGGGTTGCGCGAAACAATCTGTTCTTTCTTCATTGTGAAATCTCCTTGAATTTGATATAGGTGTTCCTTAATTTCTATCATCATTAGATGCTGGAAGATGTCTACAGATCAGAGGTGAAATCCGTGAATCTAATATAATCCGGAATGGAGGTATCAGCGTACCAGATCTTATCAACTCCGGGAGGAAGTCCATTCGGATAGGCCCCATGTATCCCCTTCAGCATTATACTTGGGTGCATAAGAGCAATATCATAGCTCTCAATGAGAAGTATCGTTGTCTTTTCAGTTCCCTGATATTTTGCTAGTTTCTTCGCCTTTCTATCGCACTGCGTCTTAATGCGGCCAGCAAGAGTGTTATCACTGGGTGCAAAACGACCGAAACGAACGCTTGGAGGAGAACTGATTTCTTTGTTCACATGAAGTTCAAAGGGAATGCCGGGAATGCTGCCAATAACATGTTGTCCTTCTGCTAAGCATGGTGCATCTTTGATAATCCAACTTTTGAGTGCTTGACGAATTGCCTTCCAGTTTTGTTGTGTGGTAACAGCGTCATACTCAAACGTGATTTGCAAGCTAAACGAAAGCTGGTTGGGAAGTTCCTGCTCCAGACCATCAATGACTTGCATGAATCGATTATTATTGAAGCGTTGATTTGGGAGTGTGTCAATACTTGTGTGCTCAATCGCAAAGGGACCGGCAATTGCATCTATATCGGTAGAAGTCCGATTCTTGTTATCCAGACGTTGATCGACTTTGAGATTTGGATGACCATTCTTCCTTAGATGCGCTACAAACTCATCAATGACATCGCTGTCTTTCATATATTTCATAACACATAAGTTTCTTTCTGAAATCCTACCCAACGTTACATTTCGGTTGCGATGGGGAGTTTGTTGAAAAACATACAACTATCCGAATTCGATGTTTACCGACAGATTTTCAAAAATTTCAGTTCTTTGTTTTTAACTGAGATAGCCTGTTAGTTATTGTTCACTCTTTGGCAAGAACAACCTTAATGGCAGATACGCCTTTCTTTGTATGGGCAATGTCAAATTTTACTTTTTGACCTCGTTGTAGCGAACTAATTTCTCCATCCAGAATTTGAGATTTATGCACAAAGATATTTTGATGTTCGTGTTCTTTGCATGTTATGAAGCCGTAACCCTTGCTTTCGTTAAACCACTTCACTTCACCTTGTTTTCGAGTGAGAAGAGCAAAAATTTCTTCTTCAATCATTTTGACGGCTTGCCCAAATGGAATTTGGAAAAACTCTCGATCCTCTCGTATTCGGTAACTAGCGAGTAGCTTGAAAACAAGTTGTTCAACTTCTTTAGCGTTCTCTACCTTGTAAACTTGTCTTGCAGAATATGGTCTCAATACACCCGTTGCCGAGTTTATCTCTTTGACCCTTTCCGGCACGGAGCGGGTAGTCATCCCTATTTTTAGAATACCAGGTTCATCTTTTCTTGATAGAATGTACAACCACCCACCTTTGTCCCGCGTATCTGATGCTTGCGTATAATTCTTCCATTGGCTTAGGTAATTAGGAAAAGTACTGTCAGCTAGATTGCTGCGTATTGAAAGTGCCCGTTCAAAATCACATTCCTTTAGACTCTTTCGGAGTCGATCTAACTGAGAAACAATGTACTTGATCTCATTTTTGGGCGGGTATCCGAGTCTATCATATACGGTAAACCAGTTCCATTGATCTTTCCGTAGAGATCGGTTAAACATGCCCTTTAGTTCGGAGATTGCCTCTAGCTCTACTTCATGTGGAGAGATTTTATTATTAAGGAAAAGGGAGGTGATATCCACCGCAGTATTAAAACGTCTGCTCATAGTTGCAGACAGATCAGCCATTCCAAATTCGTACTTATGTATAGTGCTCATTTTATACCTCCTGATGTGAGTGACGAGCTCTTGATCATAAGGAATTTTTCCGCATCACACTATTAGAGGTTTTATACGGAATTTTGTAAAGTGATATGGTTAAATCACGTGCCAATCGACATTGGCATCAACATCGTAGGGTAGTATTCATAGGGGAGGCGGCAAGCGTCTCCTGCCAGCAATTTTCTAACACCTCATCACTTTTCGGTTGCGCGAAACAATCTGCTCTTTCTTCATAGCAGTGATAAGTTAAGTTTTTCGTTGTTTCTCCAGTTCAGACACACGATCATAAAGTTCCAACACCAAATCTACCAAGTTATCAAGTGTCTTGGGGTGGAAAACCCCCGACGGTTCATCACGAAACAAACACTCCATCTCGTCGCAGAAGGCTTGATCTTCAAGGAAAGGTTGAGTACGATTGGTAACCTTTCCACGGCTACGAAGTGATGGATCCAGTACCTTGAAAGCTACAACTTCCGCAGCCTCTAAATAAGCTTTATCCGAGAATCTTGAGTTAAGCCACCAACATATGCGCTTGACCTTATCAGGGTTTAGCACGGTAGCGGAAACTCCCGTAGCAACGCTGCTATCACGGCGCATTATGTGTTGTTCGATTCGACCTCGTAGATTCGCACTAAGACCTACGTATGCTACACCTCCGCTTCGATCATACATTGCATATATACCAGCGGTCCTCGGTATCGAACTAAGGGAAAAATCAATCATGGTTTTGGCAACCTCCTTGAATTTGCTATGAGTGTTCCCCATTTTACACAGGCGATTTTCTTGAATTTGCCAAAGTTATTTTTATCTTAGTGGTTTATTGCGGGATGTCAAATGCGATTATAGTAAGCGTCAGCTCCCGGTTCGTATCGTCACGGTGCGAAAAGATAAAACCGAAAGATGTCTCCGATCGATCGCCCAACTCACGTTTGAAGTTCGGATGGGCTTTTGTTGTTGATTTGATAGCTTCCAAGACCCTAGTAAATCCCTTATTTCGATTAAAAACAATCATGGCTACTTTGGTATCGCGCTAAGAACTATAACCCAAAAGCTGATCGATCGCATCGGTCAATTTTTGGGGGCCAGCCCAATACTTACATTCAGCAATGAAGATATTTTTTCCTTCAGACCGAATCAGAATGTCTGTTTTTCCCTCGTAATTGAATGTTTCGCCCGTGGCCTGGCCTTCGTAATGGCCATTTAGTTGGACTAGAAAATGTGATCGCAAAGATTCTTCAGCCATTTCTGAGAAAGCCGAAGGACTGCGCTCCATTACTTGAGCCATGTTTTCAATAACCTCAAGTATGTGTTCGTACTCCGCTTCATCAAGAGCTGGTTCCGGTTTGTACGGCATTGAACTTGCCTGTGGTGGTGTCAGTATAATTTTCCTACGCACTTCAGGTGCCGTATATGTCTTTGGTGAATCGGTGCGCTGTTTGAGTTTGAAACCAAGAGAAGCAACGAGATTCTGATCCGCTAGGAGTTTCTCCCGACACCGCTTAATACATTGGCGTGCGGTTGAGTCAAGTTCGTTGTGCAGCATGTTTACCTTCCCACGAAGGGTGGTTAAGTAATTATTGATACGTTCTAATGTCGAATTAATTTCCTTGCGCACCTCATCATCTTTGAGATTCGTGCCTTTAACTGAGAAAGTAAGAATACCATCTCTGACAGTGCCGCGTGGTGGAAGCGGATTGAGCTCATAAGCTGGTAGTCGAAACATGAATCCGTCGAAATCACCTGTGAATGGCACAGTGATTTCGATTTCGGTGCCGGAGACATAAACCGGTTGGCTTCGATCGATAATGATGCGATATGGGTCTCTGCTAACATCGACTTGTGCTTCATGGTAGTCTACGGTAATTTCATCCATATTGAGAACCGGAATATTAATTCGGTGTTTTTCGACAAAATACTTGCAAAGGTCCTCCACTGATGTGTTAAGTAACCGATTTCCATCCCAACCGGCGATCTCATCCTCTAACTTTTTAAGCTGAGAATCTTGGAAAGAAAACCAATCATATTTGGAAAACAGATAATCATCCCTAGCCATGGTTCAGGGTGCCAATCCTTTCTACGTAACTCTTAATTATACGGAGTTCTGTCTCACAAAAACAAACTTGGATGACGCGCCGATCAAAATTGACACTGACATCGCGGGGCGGTTTACTCGCAGGGGAGGCAACGAGTGCCTCCCACCAGAGAGTTTTCAGTGTTTATCTTACACTTGGAAAATCCGTCAATTCCTTATAATCCCAACCTCAATAGCCGTGTCAAGGATAGATTGGTACATAGAGTTATCCGCAGCGATGAACTTCGCCCTCGGAAAAGCGTTAAGTATCGCCGGATCCGTGATGTTGAGAAGGGCACCCTGAACCTTCTTGATGAATCCTTCGCCATAGGTTTCTTCCACACTGCCGCGGATTGTCCAGTTGTAGTCTGGGTAGCCGGGAGTGCGCCAGATGACCTGCACCTTTGTTGGATCGACCTTGCCAGCCTCGACCTCTTTTAGCCAAACCTTAAAGTTCATTGCCCCCACCTCATAGCTGCCCGCTTGAACCAGCGCGAGGGTTTTGGAGTGATCGCCGCTGAAGCCCACACGCTTGAAGACCTCACGGGGTGCCTTCCCCTCAAATGCCTCTCGGATGAAAAATTCCGGCATAAGGCGTCCTGAAGTTGATCCCTTAGAACCGAAAGTGAATGTCTTGTCAGCAATATCCTTGGGAAATTTTTCAGAGAACGCCAGTCCGGTACTCGTATTGGCGATAAAATAGCTGATGAAGTCCGGATCCTCTACGCCCTGCGCAATAGCAACTGAGTTTGGAACTGCGATTCGAGCTTGTACGCCCGACAACCCACCAAACCAAGCCAACTGAACTTCGTTATTCTTAAACGCCTGAACTGATGCACTGTAGGACTTCACAGGGATGTACTTCACCGTGATGCCCAATTCCTCCGAAAGATAATCAGCTATCTTACCGAAACGTTCTTCCAGTCGAGTTGTATCCTGATCCGGAATAGCGGTAAACGTGAAATCGGCACCCCATGCCGATATGGTTAAGACAGTAGCAACTAACAATAATGTAACCATCAAAACAGATTTCATTTAGATATTTTTCCTTTTCTGTGATAACTTAAAAATTAGAAGGCTCATGTAAAAAGAAAGTGCAAAATATGAAGCGAAATCGTAGGGGTTTGCATCCCGATTTATCGGGGCAGGTGGTCTGTCATTAATCATCGCCTTTCAAATTGTGAATGTTCTCGGAAACTGATAATGTTTCCAGTCTGAATTTCCGTATCATGTGCATCGGTTGATAAGGTTAGATACACATGTTGTCAGTAAAATTGTAACCAACGAATTATGTTATCACACCTGACAAAAGGAATTCAAATCGAATTACGAATAGTATCTATAAATAGCGAAGTCCCACCCATTATTGTCCTTGCTCGCAGTGGTGGAAATCCCTTGACTTTAACCCGCCGCTCATGTATCATGACCAAATCTCATGTGACGTGCAAAGGTTTTGAGTTATGACAATTATCGCTGTCGATCCCTTCTACCTCAAAATGCCTCAGATTACCGACGCAGCAGACGGCACACAGGACACACTTCTTGTGCGTGTCCAGACGGACGAAGGGATAACCGGGTGGGGCGAGTGCGATGCCTCGCCGCTTGTATCGCTTTCCGCGTATTGCTGCCCAATGTCGCACGGGAACATTATCAACATCCGCGAATCTTTAGTTGGAGAAACGCTGGACAGCCCCAACGATGTGGTCCGGCTGCATCAAAAAGTATTGCGTAACGGACTTGATATTCAGCAGATCCACCACGCCTATAGCGGCGCAGATATCGCCCTATGGGACATCGTCGGGCAGAAGTTAGGAGAACCGATCTACCGTCTGCTTGAGCCTCAGAGCGAAAGTCATTCTAAGTTACCGTATGCCTCCGTCCTATTTGGCGACACCCCCGAAGAAACCTATCAGATCGCAACGCGGTTGTGTGCGCAGGGCTATCGTGCTGCAAAGTTCGGCTGGGGACCGATGGGAAAATTCGGTGAAGAGAACGACGTCGCACTTGTGCGTGCAGCACGCGAAGGGATGGGGGAAGATGCCCAGATCATGATTGACGCCGGCGTCGTCTGGGGCGACGACTACGGAACAGCTTATGCCCGTGCGAAACAGTTCGCTCAATTTTCACCCACATGGTTGGAAGAGCCGCTCGCTCCCGACGCGATTGAGGCATACATGGGACTATCGAAGCGAAATCCGCCGGTGCCAATTGCCGCCGGCGAAGGATCTGGGACGTATCGCATGGCGGAGGACCTTATCCTACACGGCGGAATTCAGTTCGTGCAAATTGATGTCGGACGGATCGGCGGAATTACGGAAGCGTTCCGTGTCCGACAGCTTGCCGAGGGGCATGGGGTTCAGTATGTAAATCATACCTTCAAAAGCCATCTGAGTCTTGCTGCCTCGCTGCACGTGTTTGCAAGCAACGAATCGTTCAACCTGTTAGAATATCCTGCTGAGGGCTCGGACCTCTCTCTGCGACTGACAGTTGAACGACTGAAAGTTGGATCTGATGGGAAAGTGGCGTTAACAGGTAAACCGGGACTGGGTGTGCACGTTGATACCGGAGCGATGAGTGAATATTTAGTTCCTGTACGGATTCAGCTTGGCGACCAAGTTATTTTTGAACCGGTCGAATTCTGAGGTTCCCCCGGTGACTAAATTTACAGGTAATTCCGTTTAACGACTGACTGGATACGAACAATGAAAAAGAAAATAATCCAAAGATATCTAAGCCCCTTGATTTTGAGTCTTGTTACTATCGTCTGTGCGATTTTCGTTTCTTGTGGGGATGAGGGGGAAATCGTAACAGTTGAACCACCTGCCCCACAGCAGCCGCAGCCGGAGGAACAAATACCTGAGCCACCTCCAGCAGAACAGATGCCACAACCAGAACCACCAGCCGCCCTCCCGGGTCTCCCTGCCGATATTGCGGGATATGAGGGGTGGCTTAAGCTGAACGCTGAGCCAATTCCTCCAGTGGCGGGCGGTGACCCACATCGGGGAACGAAAAATGTCTATGTCAACCAAACACGTGAGGCGATTGCCCCGAACGGTGAGCAGCAGTTCCCTTATCCGGATGGCACGATTGTGGTGAAGGAAGCAACCCGTCCGGGTAAAGACTTTATTGGACTAATCGCAGTGATGTGGAAGGAGGCAGGAAGCAATCCCGACGCCGGCGATTGGAGATTTGAGGAATTTCTACGAAGCGCTCCGGACGCAGACTTCCGCTTGGCTTTTGAAGGAGGAGTCTGCACGGGCTGTCATTCAAGAGTTGCTGCCACAGACTTTGTGTTCGTACCGCTCGAATAAGGAGCGGCGGGCAAGCCGGCATCTCTATTTTTGCACTTTTGTCATGTTAAGGAGGTTCTCAATTGGTGTACAGGTTTCGGTTTCGATTTTTGGTCTTTCTACTCAGCGGATTTTTAGCTGTTTCTTTCGTGTCTAATAGCGTGGCACGCCCCGAATTTGCAGCGATGGAGGACAAAGAATGTATCTTCTGCCATCTCGATCCAGAGGGCGGAGGACCGCGCAACGCAGTCGGACAGGTCTATGAGGACAACTACTTTGAGTTTCCCGAAGATTTCGATCCTGAAGCAATTATGAAGGAGGCAGAAGAGGTCCGCCAGAGACTCACAACAGCGGTCAACATTCGTACGGCTTATATCAAGACTGTCCATGTCGATGTCGAAGAACGTGCAATAGCCTCCTGTAACTCCTGCCATTCTTCCGTTGACAGCTTCCTTTTAATGCAGGGTGAATTGACCCTCAACGCACAGGCTTCGGACAAGCTCAGTTTGACTCTATCCAACAACATGGGCACACCCCTCAACATGTTTGCAACGGTTGACGCCATACCTAAACATCTCTACGTCAAGGTGGGACAATTCCAAATCCCGTTTGGCCTTAAACAGAGAGACCACAACATCCTTGTGCGACAAGGGTATAACCTCGGATCGCATAAACGGGATGTCGGTGTGGGGGTTGGAGGTGCTTACGGCAAATTATTCTACAATGCCGCCGTGTTTAACGGGGGACGGAATGCAGGACAGACTGTAGATCCGAATCAGGATAAAGGGTGGGCCGCAACCGCTGGCAGTACGCTTGGACCCGTGCGGGGCGGTGTATCATTTCTTCTTGATAGCGGGAGGCAGTCAGATCGTGAAATGACGGCCGGCGCGTTTTTGACTGCTGCCCTCAAGAATCTCACGCTCGAAGGCGAGTTCAATTTCGGAAGCAGTTTCGGCGATGATGAGAGCGTCGGAGCTAGCGATGATGACATTACCTCCAAAGGTTACTATCTTGGTGCGAAGTATCGTGTGATGCCGGAACTGATGCTCTCCGGACGCTACGGGCTGTTTGATCCGGATCGTACGATCAAAGGGGATGGAAGCCAGCGTGTGACGCTCGCTGCACAATATATCTTTATGCAAAACGGTTCCCTTGAGCTATTCTACTGGCTGAACATTGCAAACGATGACCGGGACGCAACACAGTCCAACCGCCAGCTTGAAGGGATAGATCAACTCATCTTGATGTCGCATTTCTGGTTCTAATCTAATTTTTGGTTGAAACTTTCAGGGATCTGATCTGTAGGAGGAAAAGATACGATGTCTATTGCAACCAGTACAATACTCGGTCTTGTCTTTCTTGGTTTGGGCAATGCATCCGTATTTTTGATGTATAAACTGTGGGGCTATCCCTTCGACCATGAAACCCGGACCAGTGAGGCACCGAAGTCGCTGATGTTCGTCCATCGCGCTATCGGATATGCATATCTAATCCTCTACGTCTTCATGATGTGGCACATGGTGCCCCGGTTGTGGAACTATCAGGTTGAACTCCCACCCCGTACCGTTGCCCACCTCATGCTCGGTATCACAATCGGCGTTTTACTGTTGGTCAAAATTTCGATCCTTCGCTTCTTCCGACATTTTGAGGAGGCAATGCCATATATCGGGACAGTCCTCTTGATATGCACCTATCTGCTAATTGGTCTCTCCGTACCCTTCACATTGCGAGAAAGTGTCCGGCAGGTCAGCAGCAATGTCTTCAGTGATGCCAGCATCGAACGAACGCATACCCGACTGCAAATGGCGGGATTACCGCCCGATGCACCGCTCGATAGATTGGCTACAAGGCGGAAACTGCGTGAAGGACAGGACGTTCTACTGAAGAAATGCGTTCAGTGCCACGATTTGCGAACCATCCTAATACGTCCACGCACGCCGCCGGATTGGGTGCGCACGGTGGATCGGATGGCAATCAAACCGATAATAGGGGAACCAATTACCCAAGAAGATCAGTGGACGGTATCCGCATATCTCATCGCCATCACGCCCGAACTGCAAGTATCAGCGAAAGAGCAGCGGAGACAGCGAATGCAGGTCAGCCAAGCACAAAACGCTTTAGCCGTTTTGACAAATCCGGATGAAGTGGCAGATGAGGCGATTGTAAATCCGGATGAAGTCATTGTAAATCCAGATGAAGTGATTGTGAATCCGGACGAGGTTGAAGAGGCGGGTGAAACACCGGTTGAAGAGGCTTATGACCCAGAAGCCGCGAGGGAGTTGTTTGAAATTACCTGTTCCCTCTGCCACGACCTATCAGATGTTGATAATGTCCCACCAACATCGGAAGAGGAGACCACAGAGCTTATCGTCCGGATGATCGATAACGGACTTTTCCTCGAAGAAGAAGATATCAAGATCATCGCCCGATATCTGAATGAAACCTATGTTAATCCGTAAAATAACTGGGTTCTGTTGGCATTTATGTGAAAGTGTTCGTAATCGTAGGGGCGAGGTCACCTCGCCCAATGGGGTTGGGGACCCCAACCTCTACTACTCAACCTAATTTTGATTTTTCCGCCGAAGAAGGTGCGTTATCCTTGCGATCGGTTGGTCTCTAACTCTGTCATCATCCGCAGATTCAACAGATGGGTCATAGTTCCTCCTGCGGCTGGAATCAATCTTCCCGTGTCGTATATCTTCATTGCGGCGATGGCGGCATACGCGATGTCTTCCGGCTTGCCCGGTCTAACCATAAAGACATATCCCTTTCTCGATGCCTCCTCATAATCTGGGATGCGGATCCGCGATAAATCTGTGTCGATAACCCCCGCCTCAATGCCGTTGACTTTGATCCCTTCCTCTGCCAACCGGCCCGCATAAACCTTCATACCCATCTCCAAGCCCGCTTTGGAGATACAGTAGGCGGCGCGGTTGTCGGACGCAAGCGAGTCTGAAATGGATAGGGTATAAACAATACATCCACGGATTCCCTCAGCGATCATATAGTTTGCAACCCGTTGCGTCAAAAAGTGCGGTGCCTTGAGATTGGTCTGAATGAGGATATCGAAATCTTCTTCGGATTCTTCGAGGATATCGGCGATACGCGTAATGCCCGCATTGTTGACCAGAATATCGACCCCGCCGAAGGCGTCCACCGCCGTATCAACCAATTTCTGATGCTGTGCAAGATCGCTGACATCCGCTTGCAGGATAACCGCCTTTCGACCAAGTTTTTCAATTTCAGCTTTCACTTCCTCCGCCGCTTCGCGGTTACGGTTATAATTAACAAGGACGTCCGTTCCCTGCCGTGCGAGTTCAATGGCAATCGCCCTCCCAATCCCTCGGCTTGACCCGGTAACAATTGCGCTTTTGTCCTCCAGCGAAACGTCTGTTGCGAAAAATCCAAGATCTTGCTCTGATGACATACTATCCTCCTGTGTTACGTCCTACGTTTTCTCGCAGCGGCAGATCTTCGGTCTCCTTCTTTCCGTTTGTTGTGGGAATTTGCCGCTAACTTGGCATTAGCAGACCGATAGTAAATCCGTAATGGTGTTCCACTAAATCCGAATGCCTCACGGATACCGTTCATCAAATAGGCTTCATAGTGAGGCTGAATCTTATCTGCATGACGCGCAAAAAGTAAAAACGTCGGCGGTTGGGTCTTAATCTGTGTCATATATTTCAGGGACGGGCGCACACCTCCGGAACGTGGCGGTGGGTGAGCGTTTTTAAGGTGTGCAAGCAGGTTGTTTAACTCGTGTGTGGACACACTGGTTGAATATTCGCGATGGATGGTAAGTGTCAGGTCGAGCAGCTTCATCACACGCAGATCCGTGAGCGCTGAAACAAATAGCATCGGAACATAGAATAACTGCGGCATCTGACGGCGAATTGATTCGACAAACTGATTGAAGGTAGAATTATCTTTTGCAATCAGATCCCATTTGTTGACCGCTAAAATGCATGGCTTACCCTGTCTGGCAATGTAGCTGCCGATAGTTTTATCTTGATGCGCAATCTCACGGGTGGCGTCGACAACGAGCCATGAGATATCGCTCTTGCGAATACTACGGATGGCGCGTTGTACGGTCGATTGTTCAAGTTCGCTATTAATGGCGGTTCGCCTACGCATCCCGGCCGTGTCAATTAACTCAAACGGCACGGTGTCATGGGTAAAGCCGATATTTACAGCATCACGCGTTGTGCCGGGACGATCATCAACAATCATCCGATCCTCGCCGAGAATTGCGTTGATCAGAGATGATTTGCCTGCATTTGGGCGACCCACAATAGCGATTTTGATCGGTTCAGTAACAGCGTCGGGATTTTCAGTCTCTGCCTCCGGCATGGCAAACACAACCTCGTCAAGGAGGACATTAATCCCCATGTTCTGTGCACATGAGGTGAAAAAAGGTTCGCCAAGCGCAAGTTGGTAGAACTCCGTCCCTTCGGTTTCCAACCGGGCGTTATCCGCTTTATTGACAACAACAAAAATCTCTTTGTCTGTTTTTCGCAACATGTCTGCGATAAGCAAATCATGCGGCATGATTCCCGTTTGTGCGTCAACGACAAACAGGATAACCGTTGCCTCGTTCAAGGCGACTTCGACCTGCCACTGCACATTGTCGATAAGGTGATCTTCCGGATCGAGGTCTAATCCGCCGGTATCCACGATAGTAAAGTGACCATCATCCCACTCGACATCGGCGTAAATCCGGTCCCGTGTCACACCCGGCTGATCGTGGACGACAGCAATCCGTTCTTTCGCAATCAGATTGAAGAGGGAAGATTTTCCGACGTTGGGTCTTCCAACGATTGCTACAACTGGTTGTGCCATGAGTTATTCCCCCTTTCCTTAGTGAATAAAGCCACTCCGTCGCAGATCTCGCAGAATTAACTGCCCAATGGGTGTCTGCTGATTCATACGGATATAAGTCACGCCACGATTCAGGCAATAACGTCTCAAGTTTTCACAAAACCTGTTCAACCGCTTGGTGTAACCCGTGAGTGCCTGTTCATTAACGGTGATTTCTTTAGACTGTCCTGTTTCCGCATCCCTTAACTCTAACTCACCCGAAAGTCGTGGGTGCATCTCTTCATCGCTGAGGAGATGGAAGAGCGTTAAGTCGAAACTTCGCGAGAGAAGCCGCTTAATGCTTGTTTCATAACCATCTATGTCCCAAAAATCGGAGATGATAATGGCAACACCATGTCCCTTTGTTTCGGTGAGAAAGCGCTGTAGACACGCCGTCAGATGCGTTTCTGCGCCCACCGCAATCCCCTCTATCGCTTGTGACACCTTTGGAAACTGCGCCTTTCCGTACATAGCGGGAATGATCGGGGTCAATTGATCTGAGAACGCATAAACAGAGACGCGATCAAAGCTGATTAAACCGATATAGCTCAGTGCCGCTGCAACCCGCTTGGCACACTCTAATTTCGTGGGCTGCCCGAAATCCATTGAGGTGCTATTATCGATCAGGATAAAGATTGGAAGGTCCTCTTCCGCATTGAACAATTTAAGAAAGAGGCGGTCCAATCGGGCATAGACGTTCCAGTCGATATGGCGTAGGTCATCACCAAGCTCATAGGTGCGGTAATCCGCAAATTCAACACTCGCGCCCCGGTTGAGGCTGCGTCGTTCGCCTTTGAACTTCCCGCGAAATACATTTTCGGAACGAATTTGGAAGCGGCTAATCTGTTTGAGAAAATTGGTGTCTAAGAGGGGCATTGGTTTTCCCTATATGAACAGATTAAGAACAACTGAGATTGCCACTAAAGGCAACAACATACTATTTTACCAGACGCTTACTTAAACTGCCAGACAAATGTCCGAGCAGAAAAGATTTCCCTTATGCTATCATACTTTCTCTCACAACAAAGTCACCTGAGGGGTGCTCCGATAATAGATTTTCGCTCTCTATCAACCTTAATTTTGACTTGCAACTGCCCATAAAATGTGGTATATTTTCCGAACCTTTTTGCAGCAAGTCCGAAAAAAGACGGGCGTAGCATGGCCCGGTTAATGTATTCCGATCAAAATATCCGGAAAGGTGGGAGGTTAAATCGTTTCCACCTTATTTTTTCGCCTTCTGTATGCGCCCGTAGCTCAGCTGGATAGAGCACCTGACTTCTAATCAGGTGGTCGCAGGTTCGAACCCTGCCGGGCGTGCCAAACCCTTTATGGTGGATGTAGCTCAGTCGGTAGAGCGCTTGACTGTGGATCAAGTGGTCGTGGGTTCAAATCCCATCATCCACCCCTTTTGTCGGGGCGTAGCGCAGCCCGGTTAGCGCGTCTGCTTTGGGAGCAGAAGGTCGGAGGTTCGAATCCTCTCGCCCCGATTCGCTGCAAAAACAGAGCAGCTTCTGTGATATAGAGGGTGTACCCCGTATAACACTTTGACGAGGAAATCGGGGAGACCAAAGATTCAAACCCTCTTGATTCAACTCGTAGCTCGGTAACCCTACTAGATAAGGGTTACAGTTTTTTTGACATTTTAATCTTGCTGCAGTCAAGTTGGCAAAATGCGTCCGTAGTTCAATTGGATAGAGCAATAGACTTCGGATCTATAAGTTGGGGGTTCGAGTCCCTCCGGGCGCGCTTTTCTTCTGCGCCGTTAGCTCAACCAGGCAGAGCATCTGACTCTTAATCAGGCGGTTGAAGGTTCGATTCCTTCACGGCGCACCATTTTGACGTGGGCGGGTGTTGGAATCGGTAGACAAGATAGATTTAGGATCTATTGGGGTTTTCCCCGTGAGGGTTCAAGTCCCTCCTCGCCCATCAAACGCCTTTTCTGATATAATTTGGAGGTCTACTTGAAGGTCGAAGTTGAAAAGCTGGGAAACAGTCAGGTACATATGCGCGTTGAAATTGCCGCTGAAGAAGTCACCCAAGAACTGGAGCGTAACTGCCACGCTTTGCGAAGCAAAGTTTCAGTTCCCGGCTTTCGCAAAGGAAAAGTTCCCCTTAGTATTCTTAAATCACGATTTGCAGAGCACCTCAAAGCCGAAGCCATCCAAAATCTCGTCCCACCCGCCTATGAACAGGCTCTGATCTCTGAACGGCTGATTCCCCTGGGCAACCTTGAACTCTCGCCGCCCATGCATCAGATGGAACTGAAGGAAGGTCAGCCACTTGTCTTTGAAGCAACCCTGGATGTCAAGCCTGATTTTGTCCTCCCTGAATATGAAGATTTAACCATTGATAAATCGCCTCCCAATGTTCCGCGTGAAGAAGTGGATGAGTATATTGAGCGGTTGCAGGAACAGTTCGCAACCTACGTTCCGCTTGAAGTGGACCGTTCGGTCGAGGAGAGCGACTCCGTGCGGATTGACTGGGAATGCCTTGTCGATGGTACGCCGATCACCGATGGAAGCAAACAGGATGCGGATATCGACATTGGCAAGGGAATGCTGCTACCAGCGGTTGAGGCTGAGGTAATCGGTATGTCTGTGGATGAGAGCCGGCAAATTGAAATGGATTTCGATGCTGATCATGAAAATCCCGAACTTGCTGGCAAACATGCCGTTTTTAATGTCGCACTCCGCGCAATTACAGAGAAACAGCTCCCGTCCCTTGATGACGAATTTGCAAAAGATTTGGAATACGAAAACTATGAACAACTCAGGGGCGCTATCTGGAATAATCTTGTTGAAGAGCAGAAGGCAATCCACAATCATCGTCAGCGGGAAGATATCCTTGAACAGCTAATTGAAAAAACAGCAATTGACATTCCTGAATCTATTGTTGACCAACATGTGCAGCAGACGGTTCAAAACATTCTCCAACGACTCAGGCAAGAAGGTCAAACTCCTGAACAAGCGGGAATAGATATGGAAAAACTGCCCACGGAGTTGCGCGAAGATGCAATCAAGCAAACAAAGCAAGCGTGGATGTTTGATGTCATTGCTGAACGCGAGAATATTAGGGTCACAGACGATGAGTTGGATATAGAGATTCGACGCATGGCTGAACAGCAAAATCGAGATCCTCAAAAATATACGAGTTTGTTGCGCGAGAGCAATCGTTTGGAGGAGTTTCGCGACACACTACGGAATGACAAGGTCTACCGCCTTCTGATTCAGCGTGCTTCCGCCAAGCAGTCTCTGATTGTTTGATGGTAAAAAAGGAATCCCGTCAGGGTTTGAGGAGAACTATTAGCATGAATCTTGTTCCGATTGTTGTGGAACAAACAAGTCGCGGCGAGCGCTCTTACGATATTTACTCGCGACTGCTTCGAGATCGAATCATTATGGTTGGTTCGGTAATTGATGATAGTGTTGCGAATAGTGTCATGGCTCAGATGCTCTTTTTAGAGAGCGATAATCCCGATACGGATATTATACTTTACCTAAATACGTTAGGCGGATCTGTGCCGGCTGGTTTAGCAATCTATGACACGATGCAGTATATTAGACCCGATGTGCAAACGTGGTGTGTTGGGCAAGCCTACAGCATGGGGGCGGTCCTGCTTGCCGGTGGCACAAGTGGAAAACGGTATGCCCTGCCACACGCGACTACCCTGATTCATCAACCTATGACTACGGGTATCAGCGGTCAGGCATCTGATATTGATATTCATGCGAAAGAGATCCTTCGGACCCGCGAAGAATTATACGCGATCTTGGCAGAGCACACGGGACAATCGCCGGATAAAATTCAGACGGATGCAGACCGCGATTTTTATATGACAGCCCAAGAGGCGGTCGAATACGGTCTTATTGATTCAATCGCTTCCCGCCGATCCGCCGAGGAAGTTGAGGATGACACGTAGTGTGCATTCCTCAAACGGGTCATAAATACATAAATTGATATTGTAGTCATCATTGGACAACTTTGGAGATTTTCATGCAGGATATTATTGATCAACAGCGATGCTCCTTTTGCGATAAGAACCAGGAGGAGGTACGCAAGCTTATTGCAAGCCCTATCGGGGCCGGTGTGTATGTTTGTGATGAGTGTGTTGAATTATGCAACGATATTTTAGCTGATCTGTATGAAGTGGAGGAAGAAGAATACATTGAAACTTCAGATTCCTTATCTCTTCCCCATCCTTCTGAAATTAAAGCGCAGCTTGATAAATATGTGATTGGTCAGGATGAAGCAAAGAAAATTCTGTCCGTCGCCGTCTACAATCACTACAAGAAATTACAATTTCATACGGATTCAGATGTCGAATTAGAAAAAAGTAATATCCTATTGATCGGTCCCACAGGCACAGGTAAAACCCTTCTGGCACAAACTTTAGCACGCATTCTAAACGTGCCTTTTGCTATCACCGACGCAACGACCCTGACGGAAGCTGGATATGTGGGCGAAGATGTTGAAAATATTATCCTGAAGCTGGTCCAAGCCGCAGAAGGTGATATCACACGTGCAGAGCAAGGAATTATTTATATTGACGAGATCGACAAGATTAGCCGCAAATCCGAAAACCCCTCGATTACGAGAGATGTTTCGGGAGAAGGTGTTCAGCAAGCCCTATTAAAAATCCTTGAAGGAAAAACAGCGAATGTTCCCCCGCAGGGAGGGCGCAAACACCCGCATCAAGAATTGATTGAAGTAGATACTTCTAAAGTTCTGTTTATATGCGGTGGGACCTTTGTGGGGCTTGACAAAATTATCGAACAGCGTACTGGACACCAAGGATTAGGATTTGGATCCTCGGTTCAAGCGAAGAGCGAAAGGAAGATTCACGAAATCCTTTCACAGGTTGCCCCGAAAGATATGATTCAGTACGGTTTCATCCCAGAGTTTGTCGGACGCCTGCCTGTCGCTGCGGTGCTGCACGATCTTGACGAATCGGCTTTAACCCAGATCTTGACCGAGCCTCAAAACGCCCTAATAAAACAGTATACCCAACTGCTTCATTATGATAAAGTGTCTCTGCAGGTTGCGGACGATGCAATCAGGGCTATCGCCCAAGAAGCTATAAGGCGTGAAACAGGTGCGAGAGGGTTAAGGGCAATCTTGGAAAACTTGATGCTAGATATCATGTATGAAATACCATCTTCTCCTAAACTGGTCAAAGAATGTGTTATCACGGCGGAATCTATTTTAGAAAATAAACCGCCGGTACTCGTTTATGAGGACGAACAAGAAGCTTTAACTGCCTAGCAAATTAATAAATGGGCGAATTACGTATCACGTATACGTTCAAGGAGTTCATTATGAACCAAGATTCGACCAAAGACCATCAAGATGATGAAAAAGATGGTCAAGTTGATGAAGTTCTTATACTTCCTGTTATTCCTACCCCCGGAAAAGTTTTCTTTCCCCGTATAAGCACCCCTTTAAATGTTATTCGCAAGATGGGAGTCCGGGCAACAAAATACGCCGTACAAGCAGATCAGGATGTACTGTTGCTCAATCAAAAGGACAAAGACGAAGAAAATCCGGGGCCCGATGGCTTTTATCGGGTGGGTACAGCTACAAGCATCGCAGATTCTTATGATCCACGCGATGGAAGCATCCGGATCGCGATTGAAGGATATAGCCGCGCTATCGTGCTGCGCTGCTTTGAAACGGACGGTTTTCTGAAAGCAGAAGTAAAGATTGTGCACGAGGAACTGGGTCAATCAAAACAGGCAAAATCCTTGATGGAAACAGCGATTTCAGCTTTTGAAGAGTATGTCAAAGGAAATCGTCAGACGCCTGAAGAAGCTATGATGGTTGTCCAAAAAGAGGATGAACCGGGGCATCTTGCGGATTCAATTGCCAGCTTCACCAGTATGGAAGCCGAGAGGTTACAAGGGGTATTGGACGAGATTAACCCAATTAAGCGCCTTCAGATTGTCGTTGAACTGCTTCAGGAAGATTTGGAACTTTTCAAATTAGACGATAAAATCAATACACAGGTGCGTAAGTCCGTTGAGCGGACACATCGGGAGTTCTACCTTCAAGAAAAGATGAAAGCCATTCAGAAGGAACTCGGTCGAGGCGATGAGCAGGGCGACATTGACGAGCTGCGGGAACAGATTGAAACAGCTGGCATGACCGAGGAAGCGGAAGAAAAAGCCTTAAAAGAACTCGACCGGCTGCAACAGATGCCGCCGATGTCCGCGGAATCAGGTGTCATTCGCACCTATATCGACTGGCTCCTTGCGCTACCTTGGAATCAACAGACGGAGAGCGAAATCGACTTAGAGGGAGCGGAGAAGATATTGGACGATGACCACTACGGCCTCGAAAAACCCAAAGAACGAATCCTTGAATATCTGGCTGTGCTCCAATTGGTCAAAAAACTCAAAGGTCCCATTCTCTGTTTCGTTGGACCACCTGGCGTCGGAAAGACCTCTTTAGGTCAGTCGATTGCCAGAGCAACGGGACGAAACTTCGTCCGTATGTCCTTGGGTGGTGTTCGAGACGAAGCCGAAATTCGTGGGCATCGCCGGACTTACATCGGATCTTTGCCGGGGCGCATTGTTCAAGGGCTTCGGGACGCAAAATCGAAGAATCCGCTTTTCCTCCTCGACGAAATCGATAAGATGAGTATGGACTTCCGGGGCGATCCGGCGTCGGCACTGCTTGAAGTACTTGACCCTGAGCAGAATGGGACTTTTCGCGACCACTACTTGGATGTAGCGTTTGATCTCTCGGATATTATGTTCATAACTACTGCAAATACACGGGAACCAATCCCGCCTGCTCTCGAAGATCGCATGGAGATTATCGAACTCCCCGGCTATACAGAATACGAAAAGCACAAAATTGCTAATCTATTCTTGATACCCAAACAAATTGAGGCTCACGGACTCAAGGAAGATAACCTCAAATTCTCGGACGATACAGTTTTTGACATCATTCACAGGTACACCCGCGAAGCAGGCGTCCGAAACCTCGAGCGCGAAATTACGAGTATCTGTCGTAAAGTTGCCAGAGAGGTCGTGAAGAGTGGAAAAACGAATGTCAAAATTGATGTCAGTGTCGACGATTTGACAGAGTACCTCGGTCCTCCGAAATTTGCACAGGGAAAAGCAGAAAAAGAGGATGAGGTCGGTGTTGCAACAGGCTTGGTTGTGTCACAGGCTGGTGGAGATGTTGTGCCAATTGAAGTTGCCACAATGATTGGCGAGGGCAAGTTAAGCATGACAGGCAGACTGCAAGAGATTATGCGTGAATCTGTCCAAACAGCACTCGGCTACATCCGCTCTCAAGCGGAATCTCTTGAGGTGCCGTCCGGTTTTGAGTTTAATAAGCAGGACATCCACATCCATGTGCCTGAAGGCGCCATCCCGGTTGAAGGTCCCTCGGCGGGCATTACACTTGCTACCGCAATGATTTCTGCTATGACGGGGCAGCGTGTCCGTAAGGATATCGCAATGACCGGTGAGATCACCCTACGTGGGCATGTCCTTCCGATCGGCGGATTGAAGGAGAAAGTGCTTGCCGCACACCGCAATAGCATCAAGAACGTTATTATCCCCGAAGAGAACGATAAGGATATCCCCGATATTCCTGAAGAGATTCGAGACGCGCTGCAATTTCACAAAGTTTCTGATATGAGTGAAGTGCTAACGCTCGCTCTGAAGAAATCTGATTCGTCTGATGATACCACTCAAGAGGGTGATGATATGGCTGAAGTATTGGATCTACCTCTGGGGACCCCCGATGCGCCTCGACAAATTCCTACAGGTGAGCCGCCTCATTAAACGCCGCACCGTTGCCAACTCGATTTGTAGCCGTGGACGGGTGCTGATCAATGGACACCCCGCGAAGGCTGGCAAAGAACTATCTGCGGGCGATATATTATCGATTGACTTTGGTGAGGAAGAACCCATCCTGTATGAGGTGTTGGAAGTCCCTCCGGGCAACGTTCCAAGGGGCAAAGCCTCAACCCTCTACCGGCGAATTAATACATCAGAAGATAGTGAGTAGACTCTTAGACCTCGGTCGTAGATCGGGGTCTATTTTTTTGCGTGAATACGAATACACCAGCGCTATGGGAGAGAATATTGATATGAGCGATACCAACATACATAATTACGAACTCATCTGTATTGGCAGCGGCAGCGGCGGGTTTTCAGCAGCGATGGCCGCCAAAGCGGAGGGGATGAAGAAGATTCTCTTGGTAGAAAAACGTCGCGTCGGATACAGTTTGTGCACGAACGAGGGCTGCATGCCCTCGAAAACGCTGCTCGCCTCCGCGAGTGTGAAACGTATCTTTGAAGAGAGCCCCAATTTCGGTATCACAGCCAGCGAGCTACAGGTCAACTGGTCAACCGTTCAGAAACGCGTGCGAACCTTAGTGGAGGATGATTTCTTTGCTGCGCGCAGAGACGCAATCCTCAACGCATCTGTTGATATCGTAGAAGGCACCGCAAGTTTCACCGATCCGCATACCATTCAGGTTGGAGATAACCGCTATACCGGTGAAAAAATCGTTATCGCGACCGGATCTGTAGTGGATGTACCACCCCTGCCTGGATTAAAAGAGACGGGACACATCACCAGTGATGAAGCGCTCTATCTGGAAAATCTCCCCAGTTCTCTAATTGTTATTGGAAGTGGGTATATCGCTTTGGAGTTAGGCTATCTTTTCCACAAGGTAGGTGTTGCCGTGACCATGTTAGTCCGCAGCCCGCGGGTTCTAAGACGGCTTGACCCGGATATCGGCTTTGAATTACAGGACCTGCTTCGGCATGATGGGATGAATATCCTGACCGAAACCCAGTTGAAATCGTTCACGCGCACAGAGAAAGGCAAAGAAGTACGCTTTGTGCACGAGGATGAGGAGAAGGTAATCAGGGCGGAGGAGATTATGGTAAATACAGGACGCCGCCCCGCCATAGACGGTTTAGGTTTAGAAAAAACTGGCTTGCTTCTCGGTGAGAAGGGTGAGATTGAGGTCAATGATTACATGCAGACCAATGTTCCACACATCTATGCAGTTGGGGATGTCACCGGCAAAGCAGGCTTGGTCTATGCCGCTACGATGGAAGGAAAGGTTGCCGGCTTACATGCGATAGGGAAACGGGAAACCAAAATGAATTACGACTTGGTTTCCAACATCATTTTCTCTCACCCGGAGATTGGCACAGTGGGGCTTACCGAAGAAGAAGCAAACGCGCAAGGGTTAGACGTGATAACCGTCAAAACGCCGATGGAGGATATCGGAAAAGCCGTAGCAATCGGCGAAATAGATGGCTTTGTAAAGATGATTGCCGAGCGACCTTCAGGGCGTATCGTCGGTCTGCATATTCTCGGACCCCATGCGACCGATATTATGCAGATTGCGCTCCCACACCTCTATCATAACGACACAGTTTTCGATGTGTTAAATATCCCGTATCCGCATCCAACCCTTGGAGAGGCACTCAGTTACCCGGCTGAGGATATAGCGGATGAACTGACCGCCGCCTAAATTGGCGAGTTTGAACCTCACACCGCTAGGCATCCTACTTAAAGTGCGCTTGTAACAGGTATTGTTGATTGGGAAGGTGGGCACGAAATCCAATCAATCACCGCTCACGGAGATGGGCTTGGTGAACAGGTTTACTCTGGACATCGCTGTTTGGCTGAATTATGGAAATTCCTTTGCTTTATGACATCTGCATCATATTCGGCTTATCGATTGCCGTTCTACTAATCTGTCATAAGCTGAGTGTGCCGTCGATTGTTGGCTTTCTCTTGACAGGACTGATTGCAGGTCCCCACGGATTGGGTCTGATTCAGGTGGACCGTGAAGTCGAAATTCTAGCGGAAATCGGTGTTATCTTGCTGCTGTTTGCCATCGGCATCGAGTTTTCACTAAAGAATCTACTTCGGATTAAGCAATCGGTATTGATAGGTGGGTCGTTACAAGTCGGATTGACACTTCTAGCGGCGTTTGCATTGGCGCGGTACTTTGGTCAGGCGACCAACGAATCGCTTTTTATCGGTTGCCTCGCCGCCGTCAGCAGCACGGCGATTGTGATGAAATCGCTACAAGAGCGCGACGAAACACGAACGCCACATGGAGGCACAGCATTGGCGATCCTGATTTTTCAGGATATTGCCATTGTCCCGATGATGCTTATTACGCCAATCCTTGCTGGAGAGGCAAGTGATATGAGCAGCGCACTCATTTTACTGTTGGCAAAGGGTGCAGTGATGATTGCTGTAGTGTTTGTTGGTGCAAAATACATCGTCCCGCTGGTGCTATCACAAGCACTTCAAACCCGCAGTCGAGAGGTTTTCCTGTTGAGCGTTCTCGCTATCTGCCTTGCTGTCGTCTGGTTGACGTCGCGTTTCGGCGTGTCCTTGGCGCTTGGGGCCTTCCTTGCGGGGCTAATCGTCTCCGAATCGGAGTCGAGCCACGATGCACTCGGCCACATCTCACCATTTCGGGATGTGTTCACCAGTTTCTTCTTTGTGTCCGTTGGTATGCTACTCGACTTTCACGTGCTATTTCAAAAGCCGTTGTTGATTGCGGGGCTGACAATCGGTGTGCTCATTGCAAAGAGCGTCATTGCAGGTGGAGTAACCTCAATGCTCGGATATCCACTACGCACGGCGATTCTGACGGGACTCACACTCAGTCAGGTAGGAGAATTTGCATTTATTCTGGCGAAAGCGGGTGTTGAGCACGGCTTGCTCAGTGATGCAAATTACAAACTATTCCTTGCTGTTTCGGTTGTAACGATGGCAGCAACGCCGTTTATCATCTCGGCAGCACCTCAGGCCGCTAATGGGCTATTACGATTGCCGCTGCCAAGACGCCTCGTATCGGGATTGAGACCCATCGCTTCCACGCAAGATGTCGAGCAGACGAACCATGTGATCGTTATTGGCTTCGGAATCAACGGTCGAAACGTCGCAAAAGCGGCGCGGGCGGCTGACATCCCGTATGTCATTGTCGAAATGAATCCTGAAACCGTCCGAACGGAACGAGCAAATGGTGAACCGATTTTCTATGGTGATGCTGTTTACGATGCCGTGCTTCACCATGCGAACATCAAAGCGGCGCGAGTTGTTGTAGTAGTGATTTCCGACGACGCTGCCTCGCGTCGAATTGTGGCAGCCGCCCACGCCTTGAATCCAACGGCGCATATTATTGCCAGAACACGCCATCTTGCTGAGGTAGAACCGCTGTATCGTGTCGGTGCAAACGAAGTGATTCCAGAAGAATTCGAGACATCGGTCGAAATTTTCACGCGGGTGTTGATGGAATACCTTATCCCACACGATCAGATTGAACGGTTCATCGCTGAGGTGCGTGCCGACGGTTATAAAATGTTCCGTGCGCTGCCCAAGGACACCCCGTCCGTTCCCAATCTGAAGGTACATTTCCCTGACCTTGAGATTTCGGTCCTACACGTTGATCAGAAATCCCCTTTTGTCGGAAAATCGTTGGCGGAACTTGCTCTACGAGGGCGGTACGAGGTGACGGTCTTGGCAGTCCGACGGAACGAACAGATTTCAGCAAATCCACACGGTGAGCTGCGGATCGAGTTCGATGACGAAGTTTATCTACTCGGGAACCCTGAGAAAATCGCTCAGGTTGCTGATCTGTTTGATAACCCCGAAATCCAAAACCCAACACAAACAGGTTAGACGGGTTCTTCATGAAACTGAAGACCGAGAATCTCAGTCTTTGTTGACCGCCTTATAGCTGCACAAAAAGTACCCACATCGGGCTATTCCCAACCGTATACGTTTCCAAAGGCTGGAGCTCACCGCTCTGCTGATCAATCCGGTAGGTAGCAAGTCTCCCCGACCCTTGACCACCAGCAAACAGAAAGTTGCCTGTCAAATCAACGTTGAACGCTCTCGGCGTTGGCTCTGTTGGCTGCTGTCCGATCGCGGTCAGTGCGCCTGTCGCATCATCGGTTGCGAACCCAGCGATACTATCGTGTCCCCGGTTTGAAACGTATACAAACTTCCCATTCGGCGTAATATGGATCTGTGCACAAGAATTCTCCTCATCAAAACCGTCGGGCAGCGTCGAGAGTGTCTGGAAAGCAGACAACGTGCCCGCTGACGCGTCAAAATTGTAGGCGGTTATGCTACTCCCCTGCTCGTTTGAAGTATAGAGTACATCTTGGTTCGGATGAAAAACGAAATGGCGGGGTCCTTCCCCTTCCCCAGCATCAAGCACAGGAACAGAGGTATTGGGGGTCAGCGCACCGGTGTTTTCGTCAAACTGGAATTGAAAAATAGCATTGGATTCGCCAACGTGAGGGAGAAAGGCGAACCTATTGGACGCATCGGTCATGATGCAATGTGCTTTGTTCGCTGTTGTGATCCATTCGATTGCGGGACCCGCTACCACTCCATCCGCGTTGATGGGATGCACCGACGTCGCTCCTGCGCCGTAATAAGCCGAGAGTAAGAAGTTGCCGTTTCCATCTGCAGCGATATAGCAAGGATCCGATTCAAGTGACACCGACCCTATAGGCGACAAATCGCCTGTGCTTGGGTTGATGCTGAAACTTGCGATTTCCTGTATAGAGCGGAGACCCGCGTAAAGAAATTTGCTTTCAGGGTCAACAGCCAGTGGACCAGGACCATCGTCAAGCACTACATCACGCTGAAACGTAAGTTGTCCTGTTTCTGGATTCAAAGTGAAGGTCGAAATCTTGTTCTCACCTGAAATCGGAATATAAACGTAGTATGCCATTTCTATTTCCTTTTCTGAGTATTTAGGAGTTACGCCGTTCAGTTTGTAGTAGCGCAATTCATTGCG
>JAJECO010000078.1 GCA_022822005.1 Candidatus Poribacteria bacterium | reverse complement strand
TGCACCCTGTCCCGTCTTAAAATAGTTCCGTTTCACGTTCCGGTTTCTATCCCCGATAAATCGGGATTAAGAAACCTGAAAATCCTTAAATCCTTAAAATCCTGATTCAGACAATAATGATGCACACCCCTCAAATTACTTAGATACTTCCAATGTACAACCCCCTAAACCCCGCCCCCGATTTTATCCTCGATGAATCGGGACAGGCGGGATGTACCACTTATCAGGGGGACTTTGGAACTTCACGGAGTTACGGCACACGGCGCCCCGATGAATCCCCGATACATCGGGACAGGCGGGATTCAAAGCAATGTGCCTCCTACTTTACGTGCTCGGTTCAAAGCGTCATTTGATGACGAGCGATACACCGGATTTTAGGGCTTTGCTTGGTATTTATTTCTCACCCGACGCCACGAATATGCTGACGCTAACAGACTGGCTCCCACTGTCGGATTGAGCGCAGCACTCTTCCCTCACACAGTCCACAACCACACGCCCAAGTCCTGCTTCCGTAAACCATTGTCGAATATCCCCTCTGTCGAAACCCAGCCACCGATCGTGATGTTCATCTCTCAGAAATTCAGAGGTATGGCTATCTAGATCGGTAATCACTAGTGTCCCGCCCGGCTTCAGAATCCGCGTCATCTCCTTGACTGCTACCGGCGGCCTTTCGAGGTGATGGAGATACATATTGGCGAAAGCGTAATCCACAGCGTCGTCGGTAATCGGTAACTGCTCCGCCTCCCCACAACGGTAGTCAACCTCGGCGATGGCAGCGAACTTCCTTTTCATTGCTGCAAGCATCGGTTCGGACTGATCGATGGCGATCACATGCAACCCAGCACGAATTAACCCTTCAGTGATGAAACCGCTACCGCAGCCAATATCAGCAGCGGTAGCACCCGATTTCACGGCAGCGGTAGCAAGCGCCCGGTCTCTGACTTTCTCCGAATAGAAACTCGCTTGGAGGTTTTCCCACTGATCCGCAACCTGATCAAAATAATCCTTACCCCCCATCACGTTCACCCCTGCAAAAAATTCCCCAACAGTTTTTTCCCTTCGCTGGTCAAGATTGATTCCGGGTGGAACTGCACCCCCCAGATCGGATAGTCCTTGTGCCGAAATCCCATAATTTCGTCTTGGGCTGTCCACGCGGTGAGTTCAAGGCAGTCCGGGAGCGTCTCCTTTTTCACAATAAGGGAATGGTAGCGCGTCGCTTCAAACGGGTTGTCGAGGTCGTCGAAAATCTGCTCGCCGTTATGGTGAATCAGCGATGTTTTACCGTGCATCAGGCGACCAGCGCGGACGACGTCGCCGCCAAAAACATCGCCGATACACTGATGCCCCAAACAGACGCCAAGCAGGGGCACACGCCCCGCATAGTGACGGATCAGATCACAGGAAATACCCGCCTCCCGTGGTGTGCAGGGGCCCGGCGATATGACAATCTTCTCAGGCGCAAGCGCTTCGATCTCGTCAAGCGTAATCTTGTCGTTGCGATGCACGACCAGATCTGCCCCCAACTCGCCGAGATATTGTACAAGGTTATAGGTGAATGAATCGTAGTTGTCAATCATGAGTATCATCGGTTCTTCTCCTAACCGTTTCTGTAGATCTCTAATCTACTCCAATCCCGCCTCAGCGATTTCAATGGCTCTCAGCACCGCTCGTGCCTTATTGACTGTTTCCTCGTATTCTGTTTCCGGTATAGAGTCTGCGACAACACCGCCACCCGCTTGGACGTAGGCGATACCATCTTTGACAACGAGCGTCCGAATCGTGATCGCTGTATCCGCGCTACCGGAGAAACTGAAGTAACCGACAGCGCCGCCATAAGGACCTCGCCGTGTCGGCTCAAGTTCATCAATAATCTCCATCGCCCGGATCTTGGGGGCGCCGGATAGCGTCCCAGCGGGCAAGCAGGCACGAATCACATCGTAGGGGGTCTGCCCCTCCCGCAATTCTCCGATAACATGCGAGACGATGTGCATTACGTGTGAGTAGCGTTCAACCTCCATCATCTCACTCACCCGCACAGTGTGGTATTCGCAGACACGTCCCAAATCGTTGCGTCCAAGGTCAACCAGCATGACGTGCTCCGCCCGTTCCTTCGGATCTGCGAGGAGTTCCATCCCCAACGCTTCATCTTCGGTTGGGGTTGCTCCGCGTGGACGGGTCCCTGCGATTGGACGCATCTCCGCAATACCGTCTTCAACGCGCACCATCATCTCAGGTGAGGCACCAGCAATCTGGAGTTCACCTAATTTGAGGTAGAACATATAAGGCGATGGATTCACGGTGCGTAAAGCACGATAGGCATCGAATGTATCGACCGATATCGGCACGCTAAAGCGCTGCGATGGCACAACCTGAATGATATCTCCTGCCGCGATATACTCCTTCGCACGAAGAACAACCTCTTGGTAATCTTCCTTCGTAAAGTTTGAAGTAACAGGCACATCGCTGGGATTTGCAACCGGCTTATTGGTATAATTCATCAACAACGGCTGCTTGAGTTGAGCGATTAGTTCGTCGATCCGATCAAGTGCACCTTCGTAGGCTTGGTCGACATCGCCGTTGATGTGGGCATTGGCGACCACCTTGATCTGATGGTTCACATGGTCAAACACCAAGAGCGTGTCGGTCACCATGAAATAGCAATCGGGTAGCTCCCGATCGTCTTCGGTGGTGTCGGGGAGATCCTCAACGAAACGCACCATATCGTAGTTTAGGTAACCGACCGCCCCACCGTGAAACTGCGGCAATCCCTCCACCTCAACGGGCTGGTAGCGAGTCATCAACGCTTCAAGCGCCCTCAACGGGTCTTCGGTTTCCTGTTCAACTGTTTCTCCGGTGCGGAGGTCATCAATCCGGACTGTATTGCCTTTGCCCCTAAGTAGGATCGATGGATCGCTGCCGAGAAACGAATACCGAGCGACATGTTCACCACCTTCAACGCTCTCCAACAGAAACGCGTAGTCACTCTCTCCAATTTTGTAAAACGCGGATACAGGCGTTTCCATATCCGCCAGCATCGTTTTATAGACGGGAATCAAGTTTCCGTGTTGCGCTTTTTCTCGAAAATCTTCTAAGCTTGGGTAATACATGGGAGTCTCCTTAACATCTGTCAATATACTGCATCTGGATCAAAAACCTTTTTGCCAACAATACTTGTAGAGTTGCCGTCGGGGGAGACTTCCCGAAAGAAGCAGGAACGGTAGCCGACATGGCACGCTCCGCCTTTCTGTTCGACTTTTATCAGCAGCGCATCACCATCGCAATCAAGAGCAACCGATCGCACGGTTTGGGTGTGCCCTGAAGTCTCCCCCTTGATCCAGTATTCTTGGCGGGAGCGGCTCCAGAAGCAGACACGTCCTGACTCTAATGTCTTCCGCACTGCCTCGTGGTTCATGTAGCCAACCATGAGAATCTCTTTGTTTTCGTCGTCCTGTATAATGGCAGGAATGAGACCGGTCTGATCGGTTTTGAGTTGATTTAGGATTTCCATTTTTCTCCTTGCTTCACAGAAAATAGGACTTACGCATTTCAGCACGGTTGGTGCGGGGCAAGATGCCCCGCCTACGGTTGGCTGTGTGGTCCTAAGAAAATAGGCATAAAAAAAGCCGTAGACAACGGGGTTCGTATGCCTACGGCTCTCGGTTGCTAGATATGAGTCCAAACGTTTATCTCAGCAAAGGCACACTGCTCCCCTCAACACAATGCCACCAATGCCAATGATGAGATGCAATTTGAAACTGTGGTTGTCGGTTAAGGGTTTGCATAGTACCTTTCAACTTCCTAATTATTAGGATACTTAAAGCATATCATACGCCCAGTTTCGGTGTCAAGAAAATTCCGATGTGATGTTGTCACCTCACCAGCGGCTGCAAGAATTCAATACTTTGGCGCGCAATTGTCTCTGGATCTGGCTCAAAGTTGAAGACCTCAGTCGAAAGATAACCGGTGTAATTAATCTCTTTCAACGCCTCAATGATCGGTGGATAATCCACATTGCCGGAACCGGGTAGGTATCCATTATCATCATTGGTGTGGAAATGTGCTACATGTTCGGCGTATTCCCGGATCTGTGTGGGCATGTCCAGATTTTCAGCGGCTGTACTTGTTACATCAAGGATGATCTGGAAATTCGGATTATCGACCGCTCTGACCATTTCTACCGCCGCCGTCGGTGTATTGATAAAATTTGTCGCTTCACTTGTCAACGGTTCCATGCACAAGATGACATCCCGTTCTTGGGCAAACTCGGCGCACGCGGTGAAGGTTTCCTGTGCATAGCTCCACGCCTGCTCTGGTGTCAGTGGATCGAGTATGTTACGTTCATTGGGCGAACCGATGACCATGATCTTCCCATCCAGATCCGCACAACACGCGATCAGGGCGAGAAAATAGTCCCGTGTTTTCTCGCGGATCTCTGCATCGGGGTGGTTGACGTGCAATCCCTTTGGTGAGACCAGTAGCCAGTGAAGCCCAGCGATTTCGACTTTCGCGGTCTCCGCCGCTTTTCGGATGCGATCTCTTTCGGTTTGACTGATGTCCACCACCGATTCCGCAAGCGTGAAAGGTGCAAGCTCCACCGCATCGTAGCCGAGTTCGGCAGCACACAGAAAAACATCTTCAATCCCCCAATCCTCAAACATTTCGTTACAGATGGCCAGTTTCATGGTCTACTCCTGATTCCACCTATGGTGGATTTTGGAATCACTTAGACACTCCCAATGCACATCCAACCCCCTAAATCCCCCTTGTCAGGGGGACTTTGGAAACTTTGCGAAGGTCGGATTTGTTGGTAAATGTCTACTTATTTCTCTGATTTACCATAATTAAGGGTTTTCCTTCCACCGTTGGATGAGATTTGTATCAATGTCAAACTGATCAAGGGTCTTCGTGATGACAAAATTTATCATATCATCAACCGTCTTGGGGAAGTGGTAAAAACCGGGCATTGCAGGCAGTACCACCACACCAAGTCGGGAGAGTTTGAGCATATTTTCGAGATGGATAGGACTGAGCGGTGTCTCACGAGGCACAAGGACCAGTTTGCGATGCTCCTTGATACAGACGTCGGCGGCACGCTGAATGAGGTTTCGGGAAATGCCCGCCGCTATTGCGCCGATTGTTCCCATGCTGCACGGCGCAACGACCATACCCACAGTGCGAAAAGATCCGCTGGCAATTGACGCGCCGATGTCGGACTGATGGTGATAAATCACCCGATCTGACGAATGTCCGATTAGGGATTCAAGATGGAAGTCGTCCAGATTCACGCGGATCTGTAGTTCTTCCCACAACGCCCTTACCCCTGAATCGGAAATCGTCAAGTGGATTTCATACTCGTCGAATTGGGTGAGGAGGTCGAGCAGGCGCACACCGTAGATGACGGCACTTGCCCCCGTTATCCCGACAATTATACGTTTCAACCAATCCTCCCGACTTCGTAAGGTGTAATATGTGAAAAGCCGATGTGCCCCTTAATGAGTCTGTGAAAAATTAAAGGGGACAATCTGTCCCGCCCTTTTCACACCCACCTCTCCTTCAGATCCGATTCATTATAGACTGGGTCCTCATCGTCTTCAATATCACGCATCGCGGTGGCTAATGAAAGATGAGACCAATCCAAATCCTCTTTTCGCATACTTTGACGCTGCATTAGAAATTCAATAAAATCCAGTGCTTCTACTTGCAACGGTTCAGGTAACTTCTGAATTTGTTCGTGAATCCTCTCAGCGGTGGTCATAATAGCTTCCTGATAGAGGACGTATTATTCTTCATGAAAAGCCGGAAGATTGCCGTCGGCGTTAAACGCGAGTGGCTCCAGTTCGCCGGTAACCTCCAGATCGGTGCGGAGTTTTGCATCTTCGAGCAGCGCTTCGGAGATATCCACTTCCCCCAGACCGAGGGTGCTTTCAATTCGCACTACTTTTGATTCTTCAGGTGGCGTCAATCCTACTGTGTTCAGCGCGATCTCAATAGCCTCTCTGTCTGTATCATAGTAGAAGGGCGTTTTCGACTTCTGCGGTCCCATCCCGGTGATGCCGTTCATGTACGTCGCGTGCCGATCCATCTTTTCCACAAGGCGTGTCGTGGTGAAATCTGCCAACCCAACGCCTGTTGCGTTGCCGTCGCTATCGTCGGTCAGATCTCGGACAAAGATTCGCACAATCGCGGGCTTTTCTGGTTCTGGCTCAAGGATCTGCATCATGCGACCGATGATGTTCGTATCCATGCCGGTTCCGCTGATGTTCTTGCCCATCCAATCCACAATTAAGAGATCGAAAGCATCAAACGGCAGGCGTCCCATCAACGACTTGGACTCGACGAGGAGTTCGCGTTCGCGGCGCATGATCTCATCGGCGCGCATCGCGGCAACTTTCGCTGTCTGTTCGTGTGCGTTTTCGACCAGTCCAACGCCAAAACCAACCCTTCCGGCATCTATAAGCAAGCCGGTAACCGTCCGGATAATATGCTCAAATCCGTAGTGGAAGAAGGCGCGGTGGTACATATTCGCACCGTGCTGCTTGCCGAACCCGATCGTCAACATCTTCAGGGTGCCGCTCTCAACCGTGCCTCTGAAATCGGTGTGTGCTTTGATCCGATTGATTGGGACAATGTGATCCGCGTTAGCGGCGTGGGTATCAAGGAATACCGGCAACTCATCAGCGGTTTGACCGATTTCAACAACCTCCATCGTTGCCTTGATCGGTACCCCGACTGTCTCTTCGGTCACGCCGTAATGCTCTAATACCGCTCGTTGTCCTTCTGCAGTTGCACCGCCGTGGCTTCCCATCGCTGGCACAACAAACGGTTTTGCACCGATGTCCTTGAGGTAATCCGCTGTTGCTTTAATGACGACGGCAATGTTTGCAACCCCGCGGCTGCCGCCGCCGATAGCGACACTATCCCCTTTGCCGACAATTGACGCTGTGCCGATCTGATCCAATTCTTCTTTAACTGCTGCGGGTAGATCTGCGACGACAGGGGCATCGAAATGTTGTTTTATACGCACCATATTTGGTAATGCCATGTTCAGTCCTCCATATCTATGAAATGTTGCTACCATCTTACCAGAAGTTAGGGTGAATAACAAGAGAGAAATGGGACGTGCGTGGAATGGAAGGCAGAAATCGGTTCCTCCTAAGCGATAACAGCGCTGATATTTTGCCGTTCCGATCCTGTATCTCCTTAGTGCTTGCTACCTTACAAAAGGTAGATTGGAAAGAGCAAACTATGTTCCACTCAAACTCACCCGCTCGAGCTTTCCTGATTCAATCTGTAAGTCATGCCAATCGGAATCTGAATCCGGTTGCACTGTCGCGCGCCAAGAAAAAGATAACGTTGAATCGCCCCCATTATAAAATACCACATCGCCGTAGCCCTCCATAGGCGGTCGTGTCAGTGACAGGAGATTGTGAGGTAGGCACCGCTCACCGGCGTCCGTCTGTACTTCCAACATCGGTACAACCGCGCTCTGGACTTCACGCGTACCGAGCAACAACGTACCGTAGCACGAGGTGACAGCTCCGTGTCCCCAATTCCGGCCGTGTCCCGCTGCGACTGAGCAGACAGCACCGCCCATATCCGCGTGTTCCCTGCCGCCGCGAAGCACTCTTCGTGCGATCTTCAGACGCCTTGATGCGCTTCGGAATGCCCGCATTGCAAACTCCGGGTTACCGCTGAGTTGGTAAGCAAGGGTCATCGCTGCTGTCGATGGCTCCTGAATCGGCTGCACCGAACCGTCGTCGGACCATTCCCCCCAATACGCCATATCTGCTCGACGACCTACCCCATGCTCCCGTCGCCGGACCTCCTGCGGAAAGATGAGCGCAAGGTGTTCCGGTGAAGGAGGCATCCCAGCAGCTAGCTGAGCGCGAAGAGGCTGATCAAAAGTAGTATCCTCAAATGTCCTGCGATAGTAACTGATTGCAGCGGCAGCGGGGTCGTGGTACGGGTCAAGTACAGACTCAACGAGTGGCTCGACAATTCGCTTTGCAGCATCTCTGAAAATCGTGTCCTCTGACAGATGGTAGAGATCTCCCAACGCATAGATCGCTCCAGAGGCGAGCAGATTTTCGATTCCCGCCAACGGATCGCTTGAGAGATGGTGGGTGCTGTGGGCGGCTATTTTGTGCAGCTTTTTCTCTTCAACTTCCGCTTCGCCCACGCCATTTCCATCCAAATCCCAGAGCAACGGCATTGGGGATTCAGCAGCGATGAGCCGCTCTGCCCGCTTCCTGCCGTATCGCAGCGACCAATCGAGGTAACGTTCCTCTCCTGTGATTCGATATGCTGCGATGGCGATATGGATGAATCGGAAGTGCTCGGCTAACTCATACGCCGCATCCGCGTCGTTATGGACTGTTCGACTTCCAATGTAGTAGCCGAAAAAGTTATCACGGTGATAATCGTACCACGGGGGGATCTCCGCCACCCAATTCCCGATATGCTCGGCGGCATCGGTCAACATCGAACGCGCTTCCTGATCGTCCGGCACAAGATCTATGTATCGCGGCAGGAATAACAGAAACGGCTCCGTGCCGTGATGCGCCTCTGCCTCTGGTTCGTAGCCGTGCAGACACTCGCGTTCAATCCAACCCGCCAATGCGGATTTCAGGTCGTGGAAATGTTTCAAAACCGTCTTGTCGCCGGTCACAAGATAATGAGGAAACCACGCCAGGGCGTAATTGGCTTCATCTTCACCGCCGCCGTTTGGTCCGGGTGGGTCAAGTGTCATACTCTGCTTCAGCCACCGATCCATCTCCTCGCGGAGATCTACATAGTATTTATAGCATTCTTTAAGGATGTCGTCCATTAGGTCCTCTCACAAGTTAAGGTCAAGCGTCTGATGGTAACGGCAATTCAGGCGTGTACTGATATTCCGGATCCGTCTCCTGTATCTTCAGGATTGTAATAATCTCTTTCCATGTTTGATAGAGACCGACCGGACAATGCGGGAGTTCATGCCTGATTAGCCTATGCAGTTTACCGAGGTTGTAGCACGGGACTGCGGCATACATGTGGTGTTCTATGTGAAAATTCATGTGCCAGTACAGAAACTGAACCAACGGATTCAGGGTAATAGTCCGGCAGCAGAGACGGAAATCCGGCACATTATCTGTAAGTCCCACATGCTGAGTGGTGTTACAGAGGAAAAGGAGCCAGCCACCGTATGCGGGAGCCAACGTGATAAGGATCGGCACCAACCAGAGACCGAAGTAGAGTGAGACACCAACAATCAGAGTGTGACCCACAAGTTGGGTGCGAGCCCAGTTGAATAACTCCCGTCGTTTCTCCATATCCGACTCAGGGAACATGACTGTTTTTTCATGATCATCCAGCTTACCAAGACTGAGCCGAATAATCGACTTCCACCGGGCGTAGAACCCCCATGGGTTTATGACCGCACTTTTGAGGAAGTTGGTAAATGTCAACTTTACTGGGAACACGACCTCATAATCGTCCGGAGGGTGCAGGGTATATTTGTGATGTTCGGAGTGGCTCGCCCAAAACCGAACGTGGTTATACGCGCCAAGAAAGCTGAAGATTCGTAGGAAGAAAACATTCAAGAATCTCGTCTTAAAAACCGAGTTGTGAACCAGTTCATGGAATCCATTCAGGAGGAATGCCCACATAGTTCCATGGAGAAATAGAATCACCAGCAGTACCGGTAGGGGTAGGTTCGCTGCGGCGTAAAAGGCACCGGTTCCTGTCAGCGCAAGCAACCCAAGGTGACCGAGGGTTTGAAGCATGCCTTTCCAGTCGCTGCGTTGGTTCAGGGACCTAAACACTTCACGGTCAATCTGCGGTCTATACCAATTAATCTTTCGTTGATCTGCATCGTTGTTCATACAGCGTGTTTCCTTTCAGTTCGCTAACATTTGCATCGCATGGTCTGTGGTGAGAACCACATTTCCTACACATACTCGTTCTATTATACACCGGATCAGAAGCGGATGAGTCCGCGCGCGACCTCCCCATTGAGCATATCGCTAAACGCCTTATTCACCTCTTCTAATTGATAGATTCGGGTAATCAGTTCGTCCAACTTTAGCAGACCGGCACGATAAAGTGCGAGGAGACGCGGCATGTCGTAGCGGGGACGTGCCGAACCGTAGTTGCTGCCCATGATCGTTTTTTCTCCCCAGAACACAATCCCTGCATCAAGCGAGAGCGGTTCGAGCGGTGGAGCACCCACCCAAATAGCCTTTCCTCTATTTCGTATTGCCTGCACCGTTTGCTCATAGGTGGTGCGTGTGCCGATCGCCTCAAAGGCATAATCCGCGCCTAAGCCATCCGTTAAGGCTTGGATCTCTGGAATGGGATCAATATCACTGGCGTTGATTGTGTGCGTGGCACCGAACTGACGCGCCATTTCCAACTTTGCATCCACCAGATCAACCACGATAATTTTCTCAGCACCCGCGATGGATGCCCCTTGAACGACGTTTAAGCCGATGCCGCCCGCACCAAAAAGCACAACGCTGCTACCCGGACGGACTTGCGCGGTATTAGTCGCTGCACAAACCCCCGTTGTGACGCTACAGCCGATGAGGGCAGCCGTATCCAGCGGGATGTCTTTGTCAATGGGGATAGCACACTCTTGTGGGATTACGCTGTATTCGGCAAAGGAAGCGACCATCCCGAAATGGTGGATCGACACCCCGTTCTTTTTGTAACGCGTCGTGCCGTCAAGAAGGTTTCCACGCCCCCCGCGTCTCGCTGTCATGCAGAGGTTGCCGTACCCTTGTGCACAGTAGCTACAGTGACCGCACGATGGCACCCATGAGAGAATCACATGATCACCCGGTTTCACTAACGTAACGCCGGGACCGACCTCCTCAACAACACCGGCACCTTCATCTCCCAACACCGCGGGGAACGGGATGCTCAACATGCCGGTGACCGCGTGATAGCAGCTATGACAAACCCCAGTCGCTGCAATCTTGACGACAATTTCTCCCGCTTTGGGACCTTCCATCTCAATATCTTCGACGACAACCTGTTGGTTCAGTCCATATAGAACTGCAGCTTTCATCGCTTTTCCTCCGGTAGTTAGGCTATTTTTCGATCGTCAATGAGAATTCGCATATGCTTGCGTTAGCAGCATCTCTTTTGCTAATTCCAACGTTTGGGTAGCTTGGTCACGACTTACAGAAGGAAAATCATCTAGGAACTCGTCAAGGCTATTGCCAGCTTCCAAATAGTCAATCAGGTTTTTGATGGGAACGCGAGTGCTTTTAAACACAGGTGTGCCAGAAAGAATTTCATCATCGGATGTGATAATACTGTCCACCGCTATCGTTTTTAGTTTTTTAGGTTCCATAGTTTACTACCTCCTCGGTGATCTCACTTTATCAATAGAGTTGTTATCTTAACCTAAGTTGCTAGTTATAGAAAACGTTGAAAACCGAGCGAGTGAAAGCCAAATTGAATCAATGACCGCTCGCAGTGGATTGACAAATCCACTGCATACGCGCAAAGATGGCTTGGATATGTCTATCCAAGCCGAGCGGGTTGGACGACTAGCAACTTGCGTTATCTTACAGTTTAGGTCAAGAATCAGTCTATTTCCGAAAATCGCCTACAGAGTAGGTTTACAGCGTATCCTCTCGCACCCAATGCCGGAACAGCGGTTTTACGTTGCTGGGGAAAGCGTTGTAAACCTCCGGCGGGATGGGTGGCACGTTGTTCTCCTTTCCACCGGTCTCGTCTACAATCCGGGTGCGCTCATCGGAACCGTCCATCAGCACATCCAAGTTGAGCCACCACGGCGCGTAGCGCACCACCACCGAGGTCCGCGGTTTATCCGTATGATTGGGGGCGGTGGCATGCCACATGCGGCTATCCATCACAAGCACACTGCCTGCTGGTCCTGTTGCCTGCATTTCGGTCGGATAGGGAACGTTCGGGTCAACGCCGTTGTTTCCGGTCGGGTTGTTGTTTGACCGGTGGCTGCCGGGAACGATAAGAGTGCCCCCGTTTTCACGGGTGAACGGTGATAGCATCCACAGCGTCGTGATGTGCATCGTCGCGTCGGGATAGGGGGCAGGGATGTGTCCCGCGTTGTTCTGATTAAAGGGCCAATCTCCGTGCCATCCGCCGCGCGCATTTCCCGGATAGTTGATCGTGCCGGTCGTAAAGGATACCCGCACATGGGGTCCTAACAGCGCTTCGACCAGAGCAAGCATACGCCGGTCAGCCAAGTACGGAGCAATCGATTGATCGTAGCGGATGAACCCCGGCACATGACCAATAGCGTCAGGGGCATCGGGATTGCCATGCACGCCGGTTGTTCGCTCAACGCTCTCGCGCACAGCATCAACCTCATTTTCTGGGATGATGCCCTCCATGACACACCATCCATCCATCTTCAGATGTTGCAACGCTTGATCCAAGCTCATGGCAGTTGCCTCCTACCAGTCCGGGCGACCCACATAGAGTCCACGGTTGGTCATCGGTAACGGCACACGCATCCCGCCGAGACGGTCAGACTCGATCATCCCCATCAGCATCTCTTGGCTACGACGTGCGAGTTGAATCGGTCCCTGTGTCTCCTCTCCAGTATCTAACGCTTCTGCGAGGTTCTTAATGCCCATCTCGGTGCCGCTTTCGCGGGGGACTTCCGGAAAGGGCATCTCCTCTAAGAGGCGAGAGGTATCCGATGCTTTACGAAATTGACAGACCATGCCGTTATTAATGGTGCGCATTTTGCCCTTTGTGCCGCACACCTCAAACTCAGGACCGGTGCCCGCTGTATTGTAACCGTGGACCCCGTTGGAGAAACGGACATAGCCGCCTGCGATGGCGGGATCGGTATTGAGACGATTTCCGTCCCAATCTTCCGGATCGCAAATAATCGAACCTTGGACGAAATCAATCTCCACATCGCCTGCGAGATATAGCAGCATATCGGCGGCGTGGGTCAGCCCCCACAACGCAGAGGTGGCGCCATATTGGGCGATAACGCACTGGACATCACCGATTTCGCCTGCGTCGATCAGTTCACGCATCTTACGATAAAACGGCATGAAGCGCCGTTGCGTCCCATAGTTGAATTTGGTGCCATTCCTTTCAACGGCATCTACCATCGCGTCGGCTTCCTCCATCGAGCAGCAGAGCGGCTTTTCGGCGTAGATACCTTTCACACCATTTTCAGCGGCAAAGATTGCAACCTCGGCACGTTGCGGCGGGCGGGTAGCAACACAAACGATGTCCGGTTGTTCCTTTTCAATCATTTCGCGGTAGTCGGTGTACGCGTGTTGCGCTCCATAGCGTTGGCGAGCGGCTTCCCCCTTCTCGGCGATTACGTCTGATACCGCCACCAGATCCGTGCGATCACACGCCACAGCTGCAGCTGCGTGGGAGTAGGGGATCCAGAGAAAACGTTCCGGGCGTCCTTCCATTTCATCGTCAATTGTGGCACCCATTCGACCGCATCCAACTAAACAGGCACGATATTGCTTTGCCATTACGGACTCCTTTCATAGAACAATCTTATGGTTGTAAAATTACTCCGCTGCTCGCAATTGCTGTGTAGCAGCTTCATCTACCTCCCACGTCTGCGGGTTGATGACCACGCCGTAGGTATCACGTGCATGTGCGAGCGTAACTTTTTCTTCGAGAACATCTGTCAGCACCGCTTGCGAATCGCGCTCTAAAGGGTTGCCCCATCCGCCTGCCCCTGCCGCGATGTGACGGAAAACATCACCGCGCTGGATAGTCAACGTAGGTTTGGGAGGCAGTTCGGAAGCCTCGCCTTCAGGATTCAAGATATTTTGTGACGGAGCACCTGCGCCTCCTCCTTGCAGACCGTAGGGTTGATATTTTGTGCGGTCCGCGCGAATCTGTAGCGTCGCTTCTTCAGCCAGTAGACAAAAGTCTCTGACCAGACTTAGCCCCCCTCGGTAAATCCCCGCGCCGCCTGTATCGGGAAGATAGCTGTAGCTCTCAATCCGAAGTGGCAGCTCGGCTTCCAACACTTCGGCAGGATTGTTGGAAAAGTTGACCACGCTGCTCGCCACACCGTCAATCCCATCTTGATTGAAACGTCCTCCCCATGAGCCGTAGAGAAACTCAAGAAACACAAACCCGTGCAGTTCCGTTTTTCCATCCTGCACGACGCGTTCGTAGCCGCCGATGCTGACACCGGTATCGCCTCCGATCTCACAGGCTGGTACTCGGTCGGGTGCTGCTTGGGCGAGTGCGCCGAAGACAACATTGGCGATGCGAAAACCGGTCAAACCGCGTGCAGCGACGGGACCCGGTGCTAACGGATTAACGATCGTGCCCTCTGGTGCTATGACTATAATTGGGCGGAAGTAACCGGCATTGTTCGGAACATCTGCTCCCATCAAGCAGCGCACACAGGCATAGGCGGTCGATTGCGTAAATGAGAGCGGACAGTTGATACCACCTCTGACCTGTGGCGATGAGCCTGTGAAGTCAACGGTCATGTGGTCTCCGTTAATGGTAATGGTAACCGCAATCGGAATTGGGTCAGGATCAATACCGTCGTCGTCCAAGTAGTCCGTAAACGAATAAGTGCCATCAGGTAGCGCAGCAATCTCTGCTTTTGCGGTTCGCTCTGCATAGCTGAGCAACTCTGCGAAATAGGCTGAGAGTTGCGCAGCGCCATATTTCTCAAATAGCCCCCGCACACCCTCTTGACCGACATGCAGACACGCCAATTCCGCCCGTAAATCGCCAAGAACCTGACGTGGAATGCGTACATTGCGGGCGATGAAGTCAAAGACTGTTTGATTCGCCTCGCCCTCGTTGTAAAGCTTAAGCAGTGGGATACACAAGCCTTCCTGGTAAAGTTCTGTTGCATCACAGCCGTTTCCGCCCGGCGTTTTGCCCCCGATGTCGGTGTGATGCGCGATGCAAACAACGAAAGCGATAGGAGACGGATCGTCGAGAAAGATGGGTTTGCACAGATACATATCAGGCAGATGTGAGCCGCCCTCGTAAGGGTCGTTGGTGATGTATATGTCGCCGTCACGCATCTGCCCCCCAAACTTAGCAATGACCGCCCGCATAAATTCAGGCACAGAGCCGAGATGCAGCGGCAATGTCAAGCCTTGTGCGATCAGTTGTCCCTCTGCATCACACACCGCTGCAGACAGATCCATCGCGTTCTTCAGATTGGATGAATATGCCGTGCGTACCAACGTCAGTGCCATCTCATCTACCAACGCGTCAAGCGCATTTTTAATCAGTTCTGATGTAATGGGATCAAGCGAGTTCGTTGTGCTGTTCATCATCTGTTCTTTCGATTGTGAGTCAAGGATAAGCCTGAAACTTCGTGCGGGTTACCGACTCCGTTGGGATCAGCAATCCAACAGAAACCGGGAGTCTTTCTCTATTGACATGGCACACTAACGATGCTACACTTTACCGCAAAACCGGAGAAAAATCAAGACGAAAATCGGATTGACCGGGGGGAAGTTTCAGTTAGGGCATCACGGAGTTAGTTTTACGATTTGTTGACGGGTGCCAACCCGTTCAAAACTTTGGGATATGAGGAGAATTGAGAATGAAATACATCCTTGCAATTTGCCTGATTGGGGCAACTGTTTTTCTCATTTCCTGTCATGATGAAGAAGTGGCAGCGCATTATAATCGGGGAAATGCATATCAAGAAGAAGGTAAATTTAATGAAGCGATATTAGCATACAAAAAAGCGATTGAGATTGATTCCGACTTTGCAGAAGCACATTATAACTTGGGAAACGCCTATTATCGCCAGGGACAGATTGATGAAGCGGAAATGGCGTACAAGAACGCAATCGGTATCCAACCCGATTTTGTGGAGGCACGTAACAGTTTAGGACTCGTTTATCGTATCAAGGACAACAATGCGGCTGCGATAGAAGAACTTAAAGAGGTGATCAGCATTTCTCCGGATAATGTACAAGCACATCACAATCTGGGACGCTCCTACATGGAACAGGGGAAATTTGAGGACGCTATTGTCGCCTTTGAGGAGGCGATTCATCTCAATCCGGATAATGCATACGCTTACTACTATCTCGGAAACTGCTACAAAGGACAGCGCAAGTTCGACCAAGCGGTGGATGCGTACAAAAAAGCTGTCGCGATAAGTCCTCACGACGCTCTATCGCATCATAATATGGGGATCTCTCTTTATAATCTGAACCGATTCGACGAAGCCATAACCCACTTTGAAGCAGCGACCCGCATTAGCCCGAGTTTAGCGAATCTGCACAACAATCTGGGAAATGCCTACAAAGCGCAAGGCAGATTTGATGAAGCAGTTGATGCGTTCGAGAGGGCAGCAAACGTCAATCCGGGCGATGCAAAAGCATACTACAATTTGGGAATCATCTACGCCGAACGAGGGGATGATGGGGATGCTATAACTCAGTACAGGCGGGCGCTCCATCTCGCTCGTACCAACCCTGACCTGCAGGAACTTATACCTGAGATAGAAGACCGTATGAGAGAACTGGAATGAATAGGCAATAAGTTGCTACTAACTTCTCTGCGTTCTCGGATCGGTTCTAAAAAGTAATGCGTAATACGTAAAGCGTGGAAAAAACAGGTTGACCCGTCCTAAATAAGCTTTACGTGGATTGCTCTTTTGGAAACGTGGGGGATGCAAAAAGGGTCTATAGCGACTTCTTTGTGAATGAATCAGCCCTTTGGGGTATCGGAGGAAAGTATGCGTGTTATTGTAGTTGGCTGTGAGTACAGCGGCGTTACGACGTTAATTGAGGGCATTATGGACTGGGGACATGAGCGAGATATCAACCATCACCTTGATGATCACTTTACCATCCCAGACCGGCAACATCTCGCCCCTGAAGATAGAGAGACAATGGTACATCTCTCTCCCGCGCTCAAAGAGCGATTCCAACGGATGCAACTCGTCTATCATATCCGCTTGTTGCACCGTCTTGACCATATCTTGTTGGGTGGTTTCCATATTGAGGAAGCGATTTATGGTCCCCTCTACTACTATCCCGGTGGTGTAGCGAGTGAGATACGCGAGTACGAGGAAGAGATGCCGCAAAACGCAATCTTGGTGCATTTGACAGCCAGTCCCCAAGTGATTCAAAAGCGGATGGAGACGGATCCTCACGAGTATTCCCTCATCAAGAAAGAGGATATTCCGACACTTCTGGACCGTTTCCAACAGGAGTTCGATGCGTCTCTGATTCCGAACAAGATCCAGATTGACACCTCTGATCTGACACCGGAGGCGCTGCTTCAGACTTTTCTCAGCCAATCCGCTCAATTTGCAGGATGAAACCGCGGCAAGCCAACTTTTACCCAGTGCTCCTTTTTGACGCTACGCCTCTGCTAATTTTACGATGCACTTCCTCTCCACGGGCCCGATAAATTGATGAGAAGAATTTCGAAGAAACACCGGGCATCTGGATTTAACGCATTACATTTGATTGCGGAAAGGAAACGATATGCACGAAACACACGATACCATGACAACTTCCCCAACGCGAGCGTTCTTGGTTGAGGTTAAGTTGAAGGATGAATTGCAGAGTGATGCGGAAAGCTCGCTGGAAGAACTGAGACGACTTGCAGAGACGGCGGGAATGGAGGTGCTTGCCGAGATCATACAGCCGAAAGAAACGCCCGATCCCGCCTATTTCATCGGGCGTGGAAAGCTGGAAGAGTTGGAGGCGCTGGTCAGTGAACTCAGGGTGGAGGCAGTAATTTTTGATAACGACCTCACACCGGCACAAACTCGTAACTTAGAAAAGGTTCTTGATAGCGTCGTTGTCGATCGGACAAGCTTGATTCTACAGATCTTCGCACAACGTGCACAGACCAACGCCGCCAAATTACAGGTTGACCTCGCCCAGCTACAATATGCGTTGCCGCGTTTGACACGAATGTGGACGCACCTTTCTCGACTCGGTACGGGCGCGGGCGGCACAGCAGGGGTGGCCGCCGGACGGGCGGGTGGCGCGGTACGTGGACCCGGTGAGACCCAACTTCAGATTGACCGACGGTTGGTCCGCACACAAATCTCGCGTGTCAAAAAAGCGCTCCAAAAGGTTGAGAAACATCGGCGTGTGCAGCGCAAGCAGCGACAGGAGATGATTAATGTCTCACTCGTCGGCTACACCAACGCAGGGAAATCAACACTTTTTAACGCTTTGACGAGTGAAGATCGGCTGGCTGAAGATAAACTGTTTGCGACGTTAGATCCAACCACCCGCTTACTCGATTTGCCGGATAACAAACACGTTCTATTGAGCGATACGGTCGGTTTTCTCAAAAAGCTACCGCACCACTTGGTGGCTGCATTCAAGGCGACGTTGGAGGAGGTTGCGGAGGCTGACCTGCTGCTCCATGTTGTCGATGTGTCCCATCCGGAAGCGGAGAGCCAGATCGATGCTGTCGATGAGGTGCTTAAAGAGTTGGGCGCCTTTGAAAGACCAACGCTTATGCTGTTCAACAAAACAGATCTGCTGGAGGAGGAAGGGCATGCCCAACTATTCCGGAGCAAATATCCCGATAGCCTCGCAATATCGGCGCAGAACGGGGCGGGATTGGAAGCCCTAAAAGACCTGCTCGCTGAACGCTTCTCAACTCACGATATGGACATGTCGCTTGCGCTCTCCTATCAAGACGGGAAGGCGTTGGATTATCTGTATAAGCACGGTGAAGTATTCGATACGGACTATCAGGGTGAGTCAATTCGGGTCAAAGCGAAGCTCCCACAACGTCACTTGAAAGCTTTAGAACGCCTCACCACAAATTCGACGCTATCGTATTAAATCTCCAGATCAATTCATAGAATAGTATAAAAGATGCTCCGACATCTGTATGGTGATGTCTATTACTGGATTGAACGCCACGGTAAATCTGAAGCAACCTACGATTGGAACAGCTATGCGATTCGTATAGATCGGGCAGACGTTTTGGCGTTGGTGGATCCACTTCCTTTGACCGATACGGAGATCCGACAGATTGAGGAGATTGGTACGCCAACCCATATCCTCCTAACTTGCAGTTGGCATCTCAGGGCAGGGGAGACTTTCCGAGAGCGATGGGGCTGTGAAATTTATCTCAATGCGCTTGGATTGTCGGAAGCGGAAACGACGATAGACGGCACTTTTGAGGGTGGAGATCGGTTGTGGGCTGCTATCCAAGTGATTCATATTCCCCACGTTGGTTGGACAGAGGAGACCGCATTTTTGGTGGAGCAAGAGAAGGGACTTCTCATCGTGGGAGATGCGGTGTGTGGCGGACGGGCAGATATTGGTGTCCCTGAGGGCGAAATCGGTATCTTTACCAATCAACTTGAAGCGATTTCGGATCGTGAAAAAGCGCGAAATTCGTTGATGGGGCTGACGGCATATCCCTTCGACGCTATCTGTTTTGCACACGGTACTCCAATCAGGCATCAGGCGAAAGCGGCGTTACAGCGATTTCTCGACACGAACTTGTAAAACCGCCACATTCTCATGACGCGAGCGAGGATAGGAGGATTAACGGTGCAGCCAAAATGGAGACGCTATCAAGAACTTCGTCCCGACGAACTGGCGGACTGTATTGAAGCAACCCCAATCGCTTTCTGGCCCCTGGGTCTTATCGAGCATCACGGATGGCATCTGCCTGTCGGATATGATGGCCTTAAAGCGGAACGCATCTGCATTCGGATTGCTGAAAACACGGGCGGAGTCATCCTACCGACGATGTGGTGGGGTGCAAATGGCGGTCACGGGGATTTCCTCTGGACGCACTATCAGCCGGAGGAAGCGACCGCTTCGATTCTGGTCAACACCACCAAACAATTGATCAAATTCGGGTTTCGGATTATCGTTCTGCTCGCAGGACACTACCCTTGGCAGGGGATACTGGACAAACATATCCCACCGATCCAACAGGCACATCCCAACACCTCTATTTTCTGGGGCACGGAAATGTCAATCTGCGGAGAAGCGGTGAAACTCCACGGCGATCACGCAGCGCGGGAGGAGACCTCTTACGGGCTCTGTTTGTTCCCGGAGTTCATCGATATGAGCGCTCTGCATTCGGGTCGGGATGCATCAGTTTGGCCCAAGGGCGAAGTTCCTCCGGTCGAAAATCGCCATCCCGGCGTCTGCTTTGACCCAAATGATCCGTCATTTGGGCAGATGGGTGAGGAGGCGCGGACAGCCTCTGAAGAGAGGGGAGAGACAGGTATTTCGCGTCTGGTTGCGCATCTGTCGGAGGTCATTAGTTCCTTAGATGAACGAGGGTAGGAGTGCAGTTGTGTGTCGCTGATGCGAAACCGTTCGCTTCGTATCATCACCCTCAAAGGTGGATGAATCTGATGCAAATGCTTCCCCCTACTTTTTCGTGCGCTGCCCACCCTCAATAGCGAGAAGAAACGCCTTTCCATCTTCCGACATCTCCGCCTCTTCAGGCGGCTCACCTTCGAGTTGTTTCTTTAGTGCGGGATAAGCGGTGACGGTGGGGATCTCGTCGAGCTCTGTGAGCGGTGGGATACGCGACTCGGCGGCCTCAATGATAGGAGCGATTCTCTCAAGTTTTTGCTTCCTGTGTAACTCGTCACGCTCTTTGAATTCGGGCATGACACGCGATGCGAGCAGTTCAAGGGCTTCGCAGATATGTTCGTGACGGTTCCGACCTGCCTGCTGAATGAAGACTACCTGATCGACCCCCATCGCCTCGTATTTTAGCAGATGTTCGCGGAGTTGGTCCGGCGTACCGATTCCGCCTCTCGCCTCACGGGGTGGCTCTGGAGTTTCCCTAAACGATTTCCAAACGTCCGTATGACCGGGGACATGGGACCCGCCGACATAATAGTGTGAAAGCCCGTGCGTGAAAAACCGTAGCCCATCAAGCCCTCGCTCGATGGCGGTCTCTTCATCCTCATGGCACGAAAAACCACTCACCATTGCGACACTCAGATTCACCGCTTGACCGATCGGCTGGCACTCCTTCTCGGCGATTTCGTAATATTCCTCGACCCAAAACTTAGCATCATCTGGATGGACGAACGCGAACGTTAAAGCGCCCATGCCGTTCCGCGCTGCGTATCGCATGGTATCCCGACTGGGGCAGGCAACCCAGATAGGTGGGTGCGGCTTCTGCACCGGCTTTGGCAAAACATTGCGGGACGGCATCGAAAAATACTTGCCCTCAAAACCGGCGTAAGGTGTTTGCACCATCATCTTAGCGGCTTCGCGGGTGCACTCCTCCCACATCTCACGTTTCTGTTCAGGCTCAACCCTGAAACCGCCGAGCTCTATATGCGAGGCGGATTCGCCTGTACCCCACTCCACACGTCCATTTGAGACGAGATCGAGCGTCGCAATCCGTTCGGCGACCCGGGCGGGATGGTTGTATGCGGGCGGCATCAGCACAATGCCGTGACCGAGCCGAATCTGCTTGGTCCGCTGACTGCACGCGGCGAGGAACACTTCGGGTGCAGAGGAGTGGGAGTATTCCTCAAGGAAATGGTGTTCAACCTCCCACACATAATCGTAACCGAGCCGATCTGCGAGTTCGACCTGATCGAGGGCGTCTTGAAACAGCTTCAATTCATCGCCATCGTTCCATGGGCGCGGAATCTGATGTTCGTAGAATATACCGAATTGCACAGACCACAACCTCCACTGTAGCAATTTACGGTGAATTAGAAAAATAAGTAGACATTCGCGCAGTTTCCCAAGTCCCCCTGATAAGGGGGATTTAGGGGGTTGGCTGTGCATTGGGAGTGTCTAAGTAGATCTAAAATCTGCCATAATTTGTCAAATGTCAGTAGGAACTAATTTTCTGAAGATTCGGTGGGTGCTGAGCCTTCGTCGTGCCAGATCCCAACCTCTTTGTAGTAACGGATTGCACCGGGGTGGAACGGCGTCCCGGTATCCTTCACAACATTTTTCGGGTTAATCGCCTTACCTGCAGGGTGTATCTTCACAACTTCGGCGCGCTGCTCGTAAAGGATTTTGGTGAACTGGTAGACTGTGTCTGCATCCAAGTTAGCAGCGGTTATCAAGTGCATGGCACCGACATTCATGCCGTGGAACGGTTCATCTTGTCCCCGATATGTCCCCGACGGGATAACAACCGCGTTAAAAAACGGATAATTTTCAAACAACTCCTGTTTCGCCGTGTCATCAAACGGAATAAAAAAGATGTTCTGAGACGCACTGGCTCGTGTAATCGATGCGGTCGGGACTGCCCCACCCAAGAACGCAGCGGCAGCGGAACCGTCTGCGAGCATATCAACAGCACCCGCTTGGGTGTTGTGGAGTGGCGTAAAATCTTCGTAGCTCACACCGTGTGCCCCCAGAATCGGCTGCAGAAAATACTCAAATCCCGCACCTGCTGGACCCACTACCGCGCGTTTTCCCTTTAGATCCGACAGGTTCTTTACACCGGAGGATTGTGGGGTAATAAAAAGGGCGACATTGGGAGCAAGGGTCATCACCGTCCGGATGGGTTGCTCCCCTTTCCACGCACCTTCCCCGCGTACTGCGAAATAGGAGATGGCGGCGTTGGCGAGCGCAAATTCTAATTCACTCTTAGCGAGACGCCGGATATTTTCCTGTGTGCCTTTGGTCGCTTCCGCGGACACCTCCCACTTCATGTCTTTTGTATGGTTGCTGACGACCTGCGCGATTGCACCACCGACAACGAAAAACGCTCCACCCGGCGGTGCTGTGCCCACACTGAGAAATTTGCGTTTTTGTGCGTTGGCGTTGGGTATGGCAAAACTTAGTGAGACGATAAGCCCGATAATCACAAGGCAATTCCAGTTGATTCGTTTCCTTTTTTTTGTTAAATCCATTTGTTTGTTCCTTTGGTGAGAATAAGTTCACTCATGTTGATAGACTCTGTTGACATTTGACAAATTATAACGCAGGTTGCTAGTTGTCCAGTCTGCTCGGCTTGGATAGGCATATCCAAGCCATCTTTGTAAATATGCAGTGGGTTTGTCAATCCACTGCGAGCGGTGATGGGATGACTTTAGCGTTTATTCGCCCGGTTTGAACCGTTTTCTTATAACTAGCGACTTAGGTAATTATAATAAACACGGGAAATAAGGAGACATTTACCAATAACTCCGACCCGCTCGAAGTTTCCGAAGTCCCCCTGACAAGGGGGGCTAGGGGGGTGGGGATTTAGGGGGTTGGTTGTGCATTGAAAGTGTATCAGTAATTCTAAAATCTACTATAAGTCAATTCTGATGCACTTGAACCCTGTTTCAGCGGTTCTCATCTGTCCACAAGCATCGATCAGGGCCGTTGCACTGGTAAGGCACCATTTTTGATAAGCTGCCTACGCTGTACTCCGGAAAGTCACGCCCTGCCTCTATAACATACCCTTCGTTTGTTAAAATAGGCAATTCTAATTTGGTGAGCGCCTCAAAAGGTTCGATTTCCAGCCACACATCACGCTCACCTTCCACTGTTTTGTAGATGAAATCTGCGGAGTGGCTTTCATGTTTCAGGATCATGATTGCACCGAATTGTTTAACTGCTCCGTTAGACGAGCGGACTTTCAAACCCACGACAAGGTCGTCTGTTGGTAGGGGATCCGATTTGACCTTAAACCACAAACCGTGGGCCGAACCCTCCGCTGCCTCCTCGTTTGGACCGAGAATTTGGAATGCGACAGTTGGGATCACACTCATAATTTGTTTCTCCGTTTCATAGTGGATTTTATAATTAACGATACAACATGAACAGGCGAGGTTAGAACACCTCACTTGCGTAATAAAAGCACTAGTGCTTCTACTATCATTTTACAGCAGAATCGTTACCAATCTGAATAACAACCGCGATCAAATCTAAAATATTCACTCAAAATGGACCGTAATCCCTCTGTTCTGGAGGGTGGGAATGTGGGTGTTGATGGATTCGGCGTTCAGGGGGTTGCCCCGGACATCAACTGAATCTCCATTTCCTAATCCCATATTTGCGACGAGAGGTGAAATATCCTCGATGTTATTATTGTTAAGATGCACGACTAGTAGGTTGGTCAATTCCGACAATGCTGATAGGTTCGAGATGCGGTTGTCCTCAAGATACAGATGTGTCAGGTTAGTTGCATATTCAAGCCCTGTTAGCGTGCTTATCTTGGCGAAAGAGGCATGAAGTGTGGTCAACATCGCCATATCCGCTCGCTTGACGGTTTCTCCTGCCGCTGTGCCGAGCGTAGTCTTAATTTTAGCGCGGAGGTTGCGGTCGTAGATATCCACCGGTTTGTCAACCCGAACATCAACCCCCTTTCCCAAGAGGGTGGGGATATGCGCGTTAGTGGACTCGGCACTCAGGGGGTTTTCATCCACATCAACCGTATCTCTACGTCCCAATCCTGCATTTGAAACTAACGGTGAGAGATCCGATATGTTGTTGTCCCAAAGCCCCAGCAGGTTCAGGTTGGTCAAGCCAGACAATGCTGAAACATCCGATAGGCTGTTGTAGTGAAGAGTCAACCGTGTCAGGTTCGTCAACCCTGACAACGCTGATATGTCAGATATGTTATTCTTCCCAAGCTCTAGTTCTGTCAGGTTCGTCAATCCCAACACTGGTGAAATATCCGAGATGCTGTTCTTCCTAAGCACCAGTTCTGTCAGGTTCGTCAATCCCAACACTGGTGAAATATCCGATAAGTTGTTGTCGCCAACCCACAGTTTTGTCAAGTTGGTCAATCCTGATACCGCTGATATGTCAGAGATACTGTTGTTGTGAAGCCACAGGTGTGTCAGATTGGTCAATCCCGACAGCACTGATATGTCAGAGATGCCGGTGTCGCGAAGTGACAGTCGTGTCAGATTGGTCAACTTCGGCAACACTGATAGGTCTGATAGGTTGTTGCGGGAAAGTGTCAACCGTGTTAGGTTGGTCAGCCCCGCCAGCGCTGAGAGATCTGATACTGAGTTACCTGAAAGATTCAGTTCTGTCAGGTTAGTCAACTCCGACAACGCTGATAGGTCTGATAGGTTGTTGCGGGAAAGTATCAACCTTGTCAGGTTGATTGCCGCTTCAAGCCCTGTCAAATCACTGATGTCAGCTCTATCGGCATCAAGCGTGGTCAAACTCTCCATATCTGCTGCCGTGATGGGAGCAATGGAAGTTCTGCCCAGCTCCCTCTCAATCGCAGTGCGGAGGTTGGGATCGGGAATATCAATTGAGTTGTCGGATTCAATCGTAATAGAGGACTCTAAGCTTTTGCCCTCAATGGTTTCGCGCTGCCGGGTACCAGACAATTCATCGCCAGCCTCTCCTTTTTCAAGTATCCGATTAGCTGTTTCTTCAAGTCGTTTCAACAGTTCCACAGAGAGGCTAGGGCGAGCCTCTTCCTCTGTAAGGGAAACCGCCGTCGCCACATCTGCCTCTATTTCCATTATCGCGTCATAATCCTTGATAGACGCCTTAGCAACCTTAACAACTAAATCTATCGGGAGTTCTACAGACCGCCTAACTTTTCTCTCCCTCATTTCGTTATGGTAATCACTATAACGATTTGCTTTATATGTGTAGGGGATATAGACCTTATTATCCCTTACTATTATTTTACCACCAGGTCGAAGGATGCGATAGCTGCCATGAGATTCCCCCATAAAGAGCAAGAGCCGCTCACCTAGTTTAAATTCGAGGTGACCCGGTATGTGCCAGTTTATGCGCTTGCCTTTGTGTTTTTTTATGCCAGCGTTCCCCCGAACCGTAAATCTCAGAAGGCGGTCCCCGACAGCTGAATCGCCTTTTATCACAGACTCCACGTTTAGGGTGATGGACGTTGAGTATTCTTGCGGTATCAACCTCATGTCTGTGACTTTACCGAGGACAACCAGATCGGTGTGCTTCACCAGATTTGCTATATTGTAGTCCCATGGTGGAGCTGCAAGGGTAAGTGCATCTGATGTGCAGGGGGAGAACAGGAACAAAATCAGCAGCGTGAGTGTTGCAAAAACTTTCATTTTTGACCTCCCGTCAATGTAATCCAAGAAATGGATACAGCTCGATGCCTCTATCTTCACCCAACACAACCTTTGACCAACTCGGTTGAGTCCTTTCCCAACTGCTTGGCGACAGTCCTTCAGCAGGATGGCGACCGCTTTTGTTTTTTTACGGAATATTGTTGGGTTTCACAGTATCCTGTTCAACCCAACCTACGTGCTGCCAAATGTTAATATGCCCTAACCGACCCGATACCGTTCAACCGCGTCCATATCGAGGCCTATGCCCAACCCCGGTCTCTCCGGAACCTTCGCCTGTCCCTCCCGAATATCCAGCGGTTCAGCGAGAAGCGAGTGCTCCAGCAGTATATAAAGCGAAACATGACTCAACGACGCATTCGGCAGTGCGGCAGCCAGATGTACCATAAAGATCGCGGAGACACCTGTAAATCCCATCTGGAGCCAGAACGGCATGTTCGCAGCGGAGGCGATGTTGGCACATCGTAGAATGCCAGCGCGCCAGCCACCCACCACGTAATAGTCGTAGGCAGGCGAAGGGAGTGAAATCGTTGGGTCCGGCGAGCCGAAGTGGATTGCCAACGGGAGATCGAGTTCTTTCTTGATCCGCAGATACCCCTCAACATCGTCCTGAACGATGGGCGATTCCAAGCATTTGACGTGGGGATACGCTTTCAACCGCCGACCGAAGTCGATGGTGCGTTCCACCGTTCCAAAGGTGGTGTTAGCGTCAATTGTGAGTTCATAATTCTCTGGCGCGACCTCCGCGATGGCTTGGACCTGTTCCACTACGTCCGTATGGGCGCGGCGTTTGAACTTATGCACACAGAAACCGCCTTCTAAAGCGATTTTTACCTCCTCCTGTAATACCTCCGGTGGGAAACATTGCGACCAATATGCGATCGGCGCAGTTGGCTGAGAAGGACCAAACATCCGTGCCATCGGAAGACCGACCGTCTGCCCCATCAGGTCGTAAAAAGCGATCTGAAGAGGTCCCGCGCTATCGTCCATGATAAATTCAAAAGGACTTTTACCCAAATACGTCTGGATCTTCTCCTCGGCGATACCCGCACCTTCGCCGATTCCCACGAGCCCCTCGTTCGTATGCACACGATAGATCGATGTTTCCACGGTAGGCGGCGACGATTCGCGCCACAGTCTTTCATGCTCACTTCTGTTTGCGTTCAACTCATCATCTGTGGCGCGGTTCCCAAAGTTCCAACCTTTCTGAAGGTGATCTCGGACACGCTCCATATAGGGAATTTCCACAGGGATCTGCTCAATTTGGGTAATTTTCACAGTCTTTCCTTTCACTCTTTTCGTTTTTATAAACCGTTGTGGCTGTTATGTTATGCGTTTTTATCTCGCCAGTGCGCTAACTGGTCTTCATCCAACTCCACCCCCAGCCCAGGACCGTCGGGGACGCGAGCAACTTCGGGTCCAAGGGTAAGTGAGGTTTGCAGCAGATCTGCCTCATGATAAAGTGGTCCAATCAGGTCTGCGGGATAGGTTTCGCTGTCGATGGTGGGCATAGCGGCTGCGACGTGCGCCATTGCAGCACTCCCAACCCCCAACTCCAGGTTGCTGCCGATACTTCCAACTGCGCCAGCAGCTTTTGCGACATGCATGATTTCAAGGGTAGCGCTCAGTCCACCGTGCTTACCCGGATACACGCTGAAGATATCAGCGGCGCGTGCATTGGCTAACAGCCACGCATCCGCAAGTGTGAAGACGCTCTCATCTGCCATGATTGGAATCTGTGTCGCTTCCCTGAGTTGCGCGAGCGATATCGGATCATCGGGAGAGATGGGCTGCTCCGCGAAGAGCATATCGTAGGGTTCAAGTTTGGGGAGCATACGACGCGCGGTGTCCAAGCTCCAGCCGCAATTGACGTCAATACCGATCGGGATCGTTGGACCGGCGACCTCTCGCACCGCTTTGACGCGCTGCAGATCCGTTTCTGGATCGAGTCCTACCTTGACCTTCAGACAACGTACCCCCCAATCGAGGAAGCGTTCCGCCAGACTGACCGCTTGGGGGACCTCGAACGCACCGACCACCATCTTGATCGGGATTTCGTCACGGACTCGTCCGCCAAGCAGCTGATAAACAGGAACCCCCGCTGCTTTTCCCGCCAAATCCCACAACCCCATCTCAATCGCTGCCTTTGTGAACGGGTTGAGCTTGATCTCTTTGTCCATAATAGCCCGCAGTGAATTAATCTGGGTAGGGTCAGCACCGACCAGCGCAGGGGCAATCAGTTCCTCGATGGCCGCGACACAGCCGCGACTGGTTTCACCGCTCCAACGAGGGGCGACCGTTGCTTCGCCCAGACCGACTAAGTCCGTATCGGTGTGAATGCGAACGATGACGTAAGGCGAGTCGATATGTTCGCCGTGAGCGGTCTTTGTTGTCAATCCCGCCTTCAGGGGAACTCGGACGGGGATCGGTTCAATCTGTGTAATTCTCATGGGGAGCCTCTGTTTGTGTAGGGCGTAACTGTATTGAATAGGTGGCGTACAGTGGATAGGCTAATACGAAGCCCACAGCCAGATTATCTTCCGTCCGACATTAGTCGATCTGAATGAACTGTTTCCAATTCTCGTAGATAATGCCGTGGATTGCCTCCTCTGGAAACCGTGGGAAGTTACTTCCTTCGACGATATCGTTCACCTTATGCTGTCCAGCGATTACCTGCTCTGGCGTAGCGGAGGGGAAATCGGAACCGAAAATCAGTTTATGCTCTACACCGTACTCAAGCGCTGCCATGAACGCTTGATAGTGCCGTAACGGACGGTAGTGGAGTGCGGAGATGTCTGCGTACAGGTTGGGGTGTTTGCGGATCAGTACCACGCAATCGGTCTCCCACGGATGCCCCATGTGCGCGATAATCATGCGAAGATCCGGGCAGGCGACTGCGATATCTTCCAGAAAGATTGGGTTGGAGTATTTCAGCGGTCCGGGGCGAACAAACGAGGTGCCTTGATGCCAAATCGTCGGGATGTCCAACGCTTCGGCTTTTTTGAAAAGCGATAGATGTTTCGGATCCTGTGGGTCAAAGTTCTGGTAGATAGGTGCGACCTTCAGTCCGCGAAGCCCAAGTGTCTCGACGTTGTAGACAAGTTGGTCCACACAATCCTCATCGTTTGGATCGACCGAACACCAACCGATAAAGCGATCTGAATGCCGGTTAACAAAATCTGCGACCATTTCCTGCGGTATATCGATGCCGCAGAAGGGTGCTTTCAACCCGAACACAACAACCTTATCGCAATCCTTGGTTGCTTCGAGTAAGGTTTCAGGCGTGGAATCGAAGGCGTTCTTCTCCTCTTCCTCCTCACCGGCGAAATAGACGTCCGGCGTAATCCGCATCTTCGCCTTCTTGGCGGCAAGCGCGAATTCGACAAATTCGTCGGAATAGTGATCGGGATACCAACCCAGATTCGTGTGAATGTCAACAAGCATTAACAATAACTCCTTCTATTTTGGATTTTTTTTCGTCACCTTCTGCGTAGTATGATAATCGGTCAGATTAGGGAGATATGCTATCATACCGCTATAGGAAAGTCAATTCGCAAAGTCGGGATTCGCTCTCCCTACTGCACTCGCAGAACGGACAATCAGACGAACTAACCTACCCCGCTCACTCCGGCTCCAAGCGTTTTCAAAGCGATTCGACTAAATGCCCCTTCAGCACGTCTTCATCCAATTCGACACCTAACCCCGGTCCGGTTGGCGGGATAATGTATCCACTCTCGAACACAATCGGTTCTTTGAAAATTTTCTTGTGAAACGGTCCTTGGTTCGCTTCTTGGATGAGGAAGTTCGGGGAACAGGTGTCGATCTGAATCGCGGAGGCAGCCGCTATGGGACCACAAGCCATGTGGGGCGCGATGACTGCATAGTGCGCCTCAGCGATGATCGCAATCTTCTTCGCTTCCAATATCCCACCACACTGACCGACATCTAACTGAATAATCTGCGCGGCTCGCTTTTCAAGCAGCTGCGAGAACTCATACTTGGTAACCAACCGTTCCCCCGTTGCTATTGGGATGCTGGTGTGAGCAGCCACCCTTGCCATCTCGTCGATGTTTTCAGGCGGGACAGGTTCCTCGAACCAGAAGGGACGGTACGGTTCAAGATAATCGGCGACGCGGAGCGCGCTATAGGTTGTCAGCTGCCCGTGGGTTCCGATCCCGACCTCTATCTTATTGCCGACGGTGTTCCGGATGCTTTCAAAGATCTTCGCTGCGTGTTCGATCTCCCACAGCGGAATATCCCGCGGTATGGGATACTCCGGCATGAATGGATCGAGTTTGCACGCTGTGTTGCCCGCTTCGAGCAGTTGTGCTGCGACTTCGCCCGCCTGTTCGGGATTATCTCGAAACCCGCCGCCGGGCATGTATGCGTAAGCCCGAAGCTTATCGTGGTACTTGCCGCCCAGAAGATTGTAGATCGGCTGGCTCGTTGCTTTACCAACGATGTCCCATAACGCCATCTCAATCGCACTTATCACTGGGGTCGCGTGCAGGCTTGGGTGTCGGAAGTCGTGACGGGAGGCGTACATTCGATCCCAAAGCCTCTCAATGTTGAACGGGTCCTCCCCGATGATGAATTCCCGCCCCATCTCCTCTATAAGATGGATCTGCGACTTAAGATCCACCAGGTTGCGCGAGTAGGTATTTCCGGTGATGCGTTCGCCCAGTCCGGATATACCCTCGTCCGTTATGAGTTCCAGAAACAGCAGGTATCTACCACCGCTATAAGGTGGTTTGTTCTCAACAACCATTGTTTTTAGATCTATAACTTTCAATGTATGCTCCTATCTGAATCGTGGGTCGTTAGATCATAGGCGTGCTATCCAGCGGCGTAATTGCAACTCCAAATCGTCCGCGATCTCCCGGTGATCTGATGCTACGTCATGCTGATCATACGGATCTGACGTTCGATCGTACAGTTCGATGGGGGCATCTCCCTCCAGCGGGACGTGCAACCGCCATGCCGTATTCTGAATCGACCATGATCGACCGTGGTGACCTGTATAGGCATAGTCGCGAACGCGGTCTGTCTCACCGCGAATCAACGGCGCGAGACTGTGACCGTGCAGTGTAACCGTCTCTGTCCCAAGTTGCATGTCTTGTGGGAAGAGTTGCTCGGTTGGGCGTGGACCTGTGCGAGACAAGGTCAGGTTTGTGCCGACACCAAGCATGTCTAAGATAGTGGGAAATAGATCGGTCGGCTGAACAAGCACGTCAATCACACCGCTATTGGGTGAGCCTATGGAGTCCGGGGGACGAAACACCATCGGAATCCTCACCAATTCTTCGTAGTTCCACGGTCGTGCCTTACGGATAATGCCATGCTCCCCGAACGGTTCGCCGTGGTCACTGAGCCAGACGATTAGTGTATTTTCGAGCAATCCCAGATTTCTCACATAATCGACCAGTATCCCTGCCCACTTGTCGGTGAACGTGACCTCCCCCGCGTAGAGCGATCGGACGCGGACGATTTCATCAGGCGTGAGATAATCGTGTTCACTCTTGGCTGTCAGTTCCTCGGTCAAGGGGCTGCCAATCTTCGTACAGGGACCAGCTACCGGATCGATGATGTCTTGTCCGGAGTAGTCAGCGGCTTTGTACATAGACCAGAACGGTTCGGGCGGATCCCACGGTTCGTGTGGGTCGAAGTAATCCACCCAAAGGAAGAGCTTATCTTTTTTGCCTTGTTGGTTCACCATACCGTCGAGCCAACGGATTGCCTCATGGGTCACACGCGGGGCGAAAAAATCCTCCTCGGTCTGGAATGTGGAACGGTTCTTCATGTACTGCTCGAATCGGGGTGCCCAGAGTGCATCGGTATCATCTCCCCGTAGACGATGCCAAATATCCGTGTCAACAGTCTGGTCGTCGATAATCCACGGATCATATTCCTGTCCACGCACAAAGACGGTTGTATCGAAACCGCGCCCAATGTTGTAGACCGGTTTGTGCCCATGGTACACGTCGGTAACTAAGGCACTTGTGTATCCGTGACTCCAAAGGACTTCAGCGAGCAGATAATCCGATTCCTGAAAAGGCTGCCACGGACGGAACGGGAAACCAACACGTCCCGTCCACCACGTGGTGCGGGTCGGTATTGTGGGCAAGCTCTCGGTATAGCAGTGCGAAAAGAGTACGCCTTCCGCCGCAAGTCTGTCAAGATTAGGGGTGGCTGTCTTCTTTATCCCCTCAGCTGTATCATATTGAATAGCATTGATACCGCCCACGTCATCGTAGCAACCGCAGTGATCTGCGCGTAACGAATCGTTGACAATGCAAATGACGTTCATATCTGTCTCCTATACATGTCCAATGGTACTGTCTACAGATAGGGCGGCCACTGCCAACCCCTTTTTGTGGCGAACCAGAGTTCTTCCGGGTCCGGTTTCGGTCTTGCCCGTAGGTTTCTGAGAACATCTTCGTCGTATTCGATCCCGAAGCCGGGTTGCTTCGGAGGCGAGATCTCACCGTTTTTCGGAAGAATCGGGTCCATGACAGCCGACGAACCCTTGGGAGGTGGTGCGAACCTGAAGCATTCAACGAACAGCCCGTTTGGCACTGCTGCTACCAGCGATGCTGCGATCTCCGTGGTCGCATGGGGGCACATCGGCAGACCGTATGAATCGGCGATGGCGGCTATCTTCACCCACTCGGTAACGCCGCCGGTCCGGACGATGTCCGCTTGGACAAACTGCACCGCCCCTCGTTCCATCAGTTCTCTGAACTCCCACTTCGTTGCGTGCGTTTCGCCCAGGGCTATCGGGATGCTGATCTCTGCCGCCAGCTTAACGTGATTGTCTAATTCATCGGGAGGCAGCGGTTCCTCAAGCCAGTAAATGTTGTACTTTTCCAGCTTCCCCGCCATTCGTATCGCCGCATTGAGGCTCCAGCCAGAGTTGACGTCCAGCGCAAGATCTACATTGGGACCAATGGTCTCCCTCACCAACTTGACCCGCTCCACATCTTCGTTTGAATTTCTCCTTCCGACCTTCATCTTCACCATCTTGAACCCTACCTCGACGAACCCGGAATAGATCTCAACGAGTTCCTCCTCGCTGGCGAGGAGGCTGACGCTGCTTCCGTACGCCGCCACCGTGTCCCTGTGGGCACCAAGCAGTTTGTGGACAGGTTGATTGAGAATCTTGCCTTTTAGGTCCCACAGGGCGATGTCTATCCCACCAATTACCGATAGAGTGACACCCCTTCTGCCCCACCGTACGCTGCCCCAGTACAGCTTGTCCCAGATCCGCTCGGTATCGAGCGGATCCTCACCGACGACTAACGGTTTGAACATGTGTTCAATGAGCAGCTTGTTCAATGACACACCTTCAGGTCCGATTTGCGGTTCGCCAAGCGAGGCGAATCCTGTCACGCCTTCGTCAGTGGATATTTCCACGAGCGAGCTCGCACGAGTCGCGGGGTTCACCACCGTAGCGTCGGTACTCTGCTTGACGTTGGTGTACACGGGGTCGGATAATTTTATATCTGTGATTTTCATTTAATTGTCTCCTGTTTGGTTTCGTTAGGTGGCATCAGCTACGCGCCTATCTTCGTCTCATTCACTGCGTACACCCTTTGGAATATGTCTTCATCGACCTCTAATCCCAGTCCCGGTGCGTCGGCAACAGCGTACGAACCGTTCTCAAGGGTGAAGTCATCGGGCTTGTAGACGCTCGGTGCACAGCGCTCATCCTCGATGGTGATGAACGAATCGGAAGCCGCTCCCCAGATCAGGGACGCGCGGGTGCCGAATACACCATTATGGAAGCAGTGGGGCTGTGACCTGACACCATACCGATCTAACTGTTCCTCAATCTCGTTCCAACGGGAGAAGCCGTGTCTGACGATGTCTGGCTGGTAGCCATCCATCAAGCCGTCTTCCATCATATCCACGTACACATCGCTGATTGGATCGGGGTCTACTTCGCCACACACCAACAGTGCCTCCGAACCAACCTTCTCTTGGATGTTCCTGATTGCTCGATAGTCTTCGACGCTCGGAGGGACCATCTCCTCAAGCCAGAACACGTCGGCAGGCTGCGTCTCTTGGATAAACGTCTCCAGTAGATCCAAGCGGTCCCTGTACCCGAAGTTGCCGTCCGTCAATATCTTCGCGTCCGGTCCAATGGCCTCCCGCACGGCATGGATAACCTCAATATCGCGCCGAGCTCCTGCCTCTGGATTCATCCAGCGACCGCACCGTCCTGTCTTGATCTTGAACTGCCTCCACCCGGCGTCAAACCCCTCTCTGGCTTGCTCGGCGACCATCGCTGCGCCTTTTTCGGGAAAGTTTAGGTCGCTGAAGTAAAGGGTCGTGTCATAGGCATCTACGCGGTCCCGCTTCTTGCCGCCAAGCAGGTCTACGCAAGAGACTCCTAATGCTCTGCCAACTAAGTCGTAGGCGAGGATGCTCATCCATCCCTGTCCCCGGAATGCTCGTTTCGCCTCCTTTGTCGGGCCGGTGACACGGCCATCGGATACGTGCAGGAGTTCGTCCAACCGTTTGCCGAGAAAGACCTCGTTGAGCAGATTCATAGCATCTGTCACCGAACCGTCTCTGCCGATTGCTCCGAGGTGCCCCTTGTTGATTGCTATACCCTCAACTCCGTCCTCCGTGCAAGCACGGACAAGCCACTCAATTCCTATTGATCCGTGACCCCAGTTGTAGGCGTTTCTAGCAATTTCATGGGGGTAACGGGCGGGAATCGGGGTGACGCTGATTTCGGTGATACGTTGTGAAATCATTGCTAAATCCACCTTACCTTTCATGACGGTACCAGCTAGTTACATAAGTGAACACAAATCCCAGCACCTTACATTGTAGAAGTAAGTCCGGTTTCAGTCAACTCAAAAGCCAACGGAGATTAGAGTGGGTGCACCAGCAAAAGACCAGCGTAGTTGATGTCAGTCACAACCATATTTGACACGGTTATTGATGTTCAGTATAATACCTTGTACCCTTTACCGGCGCGACAGAAGGAGGTCAAATCAGAATGTACACAAAACAGTATCCCGGACCCAATACGGATGTCGAGGAAGCCTTGGCAAGAGTTTGCACCGGACCCCACCAGACTCGACCGTTGGGCGCGAAGCCGGACGATCCAATCAAACCGTCAGCGATTCTTGAGATCATTCTGCGATCGATCAAAGGAGAATTGCCCGAAGATCAAGCGGTTTCAGATGCGCAGATGGGGGCATTTTTCGCCGCGATGACGATTCGGAAGGGGTTCCCGAAAAAGACGCAGTGGAGTGAAGCCGAGATCGCAGCTTTCGACAAATATCGCCCGGACCTGGAACGATTGATGCCGCCAGAGATTAGGTTCATCATGCAACCGGAGTTGGGGCATACCGATACAAATCCTGATGAAACCGTCGTCGTAAAAGCCCTCGAAAAAATCTTGAGGGGTGGTCACCTGAACTACGACGAAACGCGCCAAATGGGGAAAGCTATCCTGAATGGGGATGTGAAGGGAGCACTGAAGGGGGCAGCGCTTATCGGTCAGCGTATGAACCTCGAAAGCTACGATGAGGTGCGCGGCTATCTTGATGCAACTTTCGGTCCGAATCAGGTTCGCAATGTTTCCGTCGAGTCGCTGACGCATTTTGGTCAACCTTTCGATGGTGCGACCCGATACTTTAGACCAACACTCTTTGTCGCGGTTGTACGTGCTGCGTTGGGTGAGCCAACCGTGCTGCACGGCGTGGATGAAATGCCACCGAAAAGCGGAATCACGGAAGAGAAGATTCTACAGGCACTCGGTGCCCGCACAGATCTCTTTCTTGACGAAGCAGCGGGTTTGATCGAAGATCCTGAGGTTGGGTTTGCTTACGTGAGTCAACGAGAATATGCCCCCGGTGCCTACGGTGTCCGAGAGTTACGGGTGCATATCAAAAAACGCCCACCATGGGCAGCGACGGAGAAAGCGCAGCAGCTGTTCACCGCTGCCGGTGAAAACTATATGGTGATTGGGTACTATCACGTTGGCTATGAAACGCCGTTGCTGCAGTTGATATGGGAGCGTGGTTTTCGGGCGGGGCTTGTGGTCAAAGGTGAAGAGGGGACGAGCCACTACGCCTTACGGCTGGGGAATCCTTCAACGGAAGAGCGACAAGCGATAAATTATTCCCAAGGGTTCCGCCGTGTCGGGGAACGGCGTGAGGACTTTTCGTTGGACATCGACCCGTCGGAGTTCGGGTTCGATTACGAGAAAAACCCGCGCGTAGAAACGGTAAGCCCTGAAACGTTCGCATCAGCAGGAATGGAGGCGCTATCCGGTCAGAAGGGGCAGATATATGACCGGTTGGTGCTGAATACGGCGATGACCGACTATCTGTTGGGCATCTGCTCGGATCCGCATGAAGCTATTGAGAGGACAAAGGAAGCGATTGATAGTGGACGCGCTTTAGCACATCTGAAAGCGTATATTGCCAAAAGCCGCCCCTAAGATATGGTGGAATTAGAGAAATAAGTAGACGTATCCATAACTTTGGCACTCCCGAAGTTTCCAAACTCCCCCTGACAAGTGGTACAGTCCGATGGAATCGGGGGCGGGATTTAGGGGATTGGCTGTGCATTTGGAGTGTCTAAATAATTCTAAAATGTACCATAGATGCCAGCATGAACTCTCTATACCTCAACAACCCAGCGTGTGGGTTCTGGATTGATTCCGTAGCGCGTTGCCCAATCTCTCAAGCCTTGCGGTGGTGTGTCGACGTTCTTGTACGCACCTAAAAGCTGTTTATCGATCTCGTTATCCGCTCGTGCGATTACCTGTTCATCCGGCGGATCGAGATTGATATCCACCTTCATCCATCGATAGGAATAGCCGTAGATTATTACCTTTGAGACGGAGTGGCTCAGATTGGGTGCCGCAGTATGGTAGATCCGATTCTCAAAGAAGATAGCATCACCGGCGCGTAAGCACGGATCGACCACGGTCGGCGGATCCGGTTCTCCCTTGCGAATAGCCAACGGCTCGGGACTCTGATGGCTCCCGCGTGCCATCAACGTCATGCCGGAATTCGGCTCCAGAAAATCTGTCAGGCAGTAGCACACCTTTATGCCGACTCGCGGCAAGTCTTTATGTCCGAGGTCCTCTGCAATGCCGATGTCGCGGTGCCAACCGCGGTCAGGAGGCGTTGTGTCGGGAGACTGGGGCTTTTTGTAGATGAGCGAAGCGGTGTGGAGATGGATGTTGGGACTGAGCAACTGAACGATCCGCGAAACGGTGCTTGAGTTGGAGACAAGCGAGTCGAAGGCTTCCTCCTGCACGATACCGTCACGCCGCTGTAGATAGACGCTTTCTGGATCCGCCATGAACGGTTCCATCAATCGGTCTCCCGCTTCAGTCACGCGGGCAACGGTTTCGGGGTCAATCGCTTCCGGAATGATAAGAAAACCGTCTGCATCAATGTCCCGGCGTTGTGCTTCAGTCAGTTGAAAGAAATCCATTCAGTTATAAACCTCCTCGAATTATGGTATATATCCCAGATTCCGTGCTGTGCCTAAAAACGGGATTTTTCGAATCCTATCACCATATGCCAATTTTGTCAAGCGAGCTTGAGCGGCGTGTCGGGATTCGGAGATCCCTCCTACAGGAAAACTAAATACCCCTACCCTACGAAAGTGTTGACTTTTCTGTTAATCTTTGCTATGCTAATATCTAATGTGGCTTAATTCGCATGAAGTTCCTTCTCAGATCGTGCAGATCAACGTCTGCCTTACTCATAATAATACGTAATCAGGATTTGCTTTGGCGAACGATGAGGTAGAATCCGTGTCCTTAACAATGAGGAAAGGGGTAGTGATGCGAAAACGTATTCTGATTACCACTTCCATATTTGCTACATTAGTCCTACTATCCGCTTGGATCGGCTGTGCTGCTTCAAGTGGAGGTGGTGAAATGATGGCGGAAGAGGAGCAGGTCGCTGTGATAACAACGGATAAAGGAAAAATTGTAATTGAATTGTATTCGGACTCAGCACCTGCCACTGTTGATAACTTTAGAAAGTTGATTAATAAAAAATTCTACGACTGGCTAACATTTCATCGTAGAGTGGATAAGCCGGGCCTGAATATTATTCAGGGAGGCGACCCGAATGGGGATGGGACGGGTGGTCCCGGCTATACTATCATTGATGAACATACCAACCCGAACCAAGTTCCTCATCAACGGGGGACGATTGCCATGGCAAATACAGGCAACCCCAATTCGGCGGGAAGTCAGTTTTATATCTGTCTAATAGCGCAACCGCATTTAGACGGCCGGTACACAACGTTTGGTCAAGTTATTCAGGGTATGGAGGTCGTAGACCTGTTAAGGGTCGACGACGTAATGAAAAAAGTTCGATTGGAGGCGAAGTCAAAATATGTTACTTCAGAATAATAACCGACGAAGCTACATTGAACGTTTTACTGTGATGCTGCTCGCAGCATTGTTTACCGTATACCTTGTAAGCTGTTCGCAGGAACAGAAGGGTCCACCGAAGCCGAAAGCACGTCCGACGGTATCGGCTGACACGACGCAAACAGCCAAAAAGAAAATTGACATCCACAACGCTATGGCTGTCATTGAGACAGATAAAGGGGCAATTGAGGTCGAGTTTTTTGCGGACGATGCGCCTAATACTGTGGAGAACTTTCTAAAGAATGCGCGATTGGAATATTATAATCATGCGACATTCCATCGCGTTGTAGCCGGACAACTGATTCAAGCCGGGTCGCGCTTCCCGACTGAAGATACGATAGCGATTGAGACAAGTGATCACGAACCGGTGAGGGGAATCCTCGCTATGGCAAAAGCAGAGGGAGCAACTGTAGCGGATGCCACCCAATTCTTCATCTGTCTCGACACGGTTGTATTAGACAGTGACTATACCCTATTTGGGCAGGTTACGAAAGGGCTGGATGTGATCGACAGCATTGCAGTAGGCGACCAGATCATGACGGTCAAGATTCGTGAAAAAGGTTAATAGTAACCGAGAGCGCACATGAGCGATGAAGTCAGGACATCGGCTGGCTTTCTCGCTCATTTATATTTTCTGTAGGACTTACGCACTTCAGTAGGGAACAACGATCATTGTTCCCTGCGAACTTTTTGATGGTGTGTCTATTGTAGTTGCCCGATTCATCGGGCGTCCGTTCCGAGACCACGGTTGAAAAGGGTGTCTAGCGGCGATAAATCGCCGAACTACAAGGTTTTGAACGTTCAACTGCGTAAGTCCTATTCTTCCTGAAGCTGAATCAATTGAAAGAAAGGATTTTTTATGGCATTAACCCTTATCCATACTGCCCGACCGAGCCCGGTCTGGCAAGAGACATATGTTAGCGTTAAAAAAGGACAGCGCCTGGTCATTGATGCACAGGGTGCATGGTCTCCAGACACGCAGAATCGCATCTGCTGGTGTGGTGCTGACGGCATCCCCAATCTACCCGCTGAAGAAGGATTCCTGATGCCCGGCGCTAACGTCGGCGCGCTCATCGCAAAGATCGGCGACATGATGTTCGCTGTCGGTTCGCGATACGACAATGCCGCACCGGCTGAAGGCGTAATTTTTCTCGCGATGAACGAGAATCCAGAGCACAACAATCAAGCTGGATCATTGCCCGCACAAATCATTATCTTCGACGAATAAGCAATATTTACTATCACTAATCCAACCTGCTATTATCAAACCTGCTCGGCTCCGTTCCGAGAGTCCGAGACTTGGATAGACATATCCAAGCCATACTCGCAGATATGCAGTGGATTTGTCAATCCACTGCGAGCGAAATTAACTCAATTTAGTCCCTGTACTCCCGGTTTGCAATGTTTCCCGTCAGTAGCGACTTGAATCGTAATAGGGTAGTGATGAAGAGGTGCACAGATGGCAGAGACCTCAAGCGAATCAACTTCAGATACCTCCCAATCCACCGGACAGGACCGACCTAAACTGCCGCCTATTGATTTTTCCGCCTTTGTTGCAGAGCTTGGGATGACCGCGGTTACTTACCTCGGCGGGTATCAAAATCCGGAGACAAAAGAGGTCCTGGTAGATCTCGAAATGGCGAAGCGGACAATCGACACAATCGAGCTCCTCAAAGAGAAAACAAGGGGCAACTTAACAGCACCCGAAAGCAATCTGCTGGATAATACCCTCCATAACCTCCGGATGACCTATATACGGTTAGCGAATAATCCTCCACCTCCTTCGCAACCGGAAACCTCCGAATCTTCAACCGAAGGGTCATCAGAAGAAACAGAGCCAGAAACTGAATAGCAGGAGAAAACGGATGGGTATCAGTTGGAAAAGGAAGACTACGCAAACTGATACCGTTCGCTCCCCTGCTGTCGCTGGTACTTTCTACCCAGATTCGCCGCAAATCCTATCCGCACAGGTGGGGAAATTCATCGATGATGCGGAGTTGACAGAAACCGATGGCGAACTCGTTGGCCTCATCGCGCCACATGCCGGCTACGTCTACTCTGGTCATGTCGCGGGATACGCCTACAAACAGTTGGTGGGGCACTCCTTCGATACGGTAGTACTTCTCGGGTTGAGCCATCGCTACCCAATCGGCACCGCAGCGATTTATGCGCGTGGCGTGTTCCGCACACCGCTTGGCGATATCCCAATTGATGAAGACCTCGCAGCTGAGATGATGCGCCTGAACAGCGACATCCTTGACTTGCCACCCGCTCATGCAGACGAACATAGCCTCGAAGTGCAGCTCCCCTTTCTACAGCACCTCCTCTCCGATTTCCGGATCGTTCCCATCTTGTTGCAGGATGACTCCCCAGAAAATGTCATTTCCTTAAGTCAAGCGATTGCAGAAGTGATGGCTGACCGATCCTGCCTGCTGATCGGGAGCACCGATCTCTGCCACTATCCCACCTACGAAGCAGCGCGAAGATCCGACCGAGTCGTCATTGAAGCCATAAACCACTTTGATCCCGATTACCTGCGCGAGCAGATGGACGAATACATGCAGCGCCACCCTACCCACAATTTTCACTGCATGATGTGCAGCACCGGCGCGATCTATACCACGATGCGAGTAGCAAAAGCGTTGGGCGGGAACCGGATTGAGACCCTGAAAGCGGCGAACTCTGGCGATGTCCCCATCGGGGCGCGGGATCAGGTGGTTGGATATATGGCGGCGGGGATTTATCGCTAAATTGGAGAATAAATGATGACCTTAGTGCGTTGCTGTGTGTGCGGTTTTATTATATTTGCTTATTGGTGCAGCACTGTTTCTGCCCAAGTGATAGACATCCCCGACTCAAATCTTGAGAGTGCCATCCGAGAAGAACTCAATCTTCCTGATGAAATCTCCCTCACCCAACAGGAGATGCTGCGATTAACAAGGTTGGGGGCTGGTGAGAACCAAATAAAAGACTTAGCTGGATTGGAACATGCTACCAATTTGACATGGCTAGCGCTCCATGGGAATGAAATTCAAGACCTTAGCCCCCTTGCTGAACTCCTCAATTTAGAAACGCTATATCTTTGGAGTAATCCAATCTCCGATCTCTTGCCGACAGCAAACCTTATCCAATTAAGAAATCTTGACTTGGGGGGATGTCAGATTTCGGACATTACTCCACTTGCTAACTTGACGCAGTTGGAGTCGCTACGCCTTCATTATAATCAGATTGTGGATATCGCTTCACTGATAAAACTCACACAACTTACTGATTTGTGGTTGCAAAGCAATCAGATTTCAGACATTACACCGCTGGCAAGATTAACGCAGTTGACGGAATTGGCGTTATCTCACAACCGCATTGTAAATGTGAGTCCGCTAGCAAACTTAGAAAATCTGATGGATTTGAAACTTGTTGGCAATCCAATCAGAGACTTTAGTCCACTCCTTGAGTCCAACATTGAGAACATAGATATCGATCTTCACATGTCACAGGAGCTTATGTCTGTAGAGGTGGAAATCTCCGATCCGAACCTGAGGGAAGCCATCGGGGAGGAACTCCAACTACCCAAGAACGACCCCGTCACCCGGCAGGATATGTCACGGCTTACGGGGCTCTCCGCCAGCCGCCGCAGGATTGAACGGCTCGATGGATTGGAGTATGCAGTCAATCTGGTGCATCTGTCTGTTTGGGGGAACCGTATCTCGGATTTGACGCCACTGAGGGAGCTGGTGAAGCTGCGTTATCTAGATCTGGCTGCCAATCAGGTTTCAGATATTGTACCGCTTGCGGGTTTGACGGTGCTGACACGGTTAAATGTCGGCTGGAATGAGATTGTCGATGTCAGTCCGCTTGCCAATCTTAAGGCGCTGAGACACTTGAGGTTGAATGCGAATCGGATTGTCGATGTCAGTCCGCTTACAGCGTTAACCATGTTGCAAGAACTACATATTGAGGGTAACTTTGTTAAGAATCTTGGCTTGCTTGATGGTTTGTCATTAACTCATTTTACATACGACGAAATTTGTGAATTACCACGACTCCCAATTCGGGAACGGATTCAAAATCGAAGCTTTCCTTCTGTCTTCAAAGCGTGGCATAGCATCTTAAACCGTCCCACGTTATCGCCCGAAGATCGAGTTGCACATCATGATTTATTTTGGAGCCCTTCATTTGGATTACATTGGCAAGAGACAGACCAAGGAATTCAATTGGTAGGTAACGTTAATAGCGCACTTCAGGAACGTGACATATTACTTGACCGAAATTCTAATATGCTTTTTCTTTTTGAAATTCGTATGAGGGATGCCTTTGTTACTGCTTTATATCATGAGGATTGGCCTTATTGGGTAAGAGACGCGGGTGGCAATCGAGTTTCGGCAGCAAGTGATTATTCTGCGTTCCTTGTGGATTTTACACATCCGGACATGCAAAATATAATTGTCCAGCAAGCTATCGCTGTGGCAAAATGTGGGCTATATGATGGTATTTTTTTGGATTGGTGGAAAGAAAACCACGCCGTACTAGCAGATAGCAACGTCGGTTGGTCTGAGGGATACCGAGGTTTTGAAATGGAGCAAAGGGCAAGAGATAATATTATACAGCGCATCCGTGCAGAGGCGGGCGAAGATTTCTTGATAATAGTAAATCCGAACCGTAGCAAACCTCTCCGTGCTGGCTCCTACATTAACGGTCTCTTTATGGAGACGCTTCGGGATCATGATAGGGGTTACACACACAGCGGTCTTATTGAGATTGAAAGCACCCTGCTCTGGGCAGAAGAAAATCTAAGGGAACCGCGGATAAACGATTTGGAAGGCTGGGGAGTTGAAAGCGAAGCCCCCGATAGTCCAACGAACCTCCGCTGGATGCGTGTATTCACCACGATGGGACTCACGCATTCCGATGGCTATGTGCTTTACATAACAGGTATCCGATCGCCAGATCATCAGCACGACTGGAGCATGTTTGAACCGACACATCAAGAGATCCATAACCGGGGCAGAGTGCATAACCATCATCATGACCACTACTGGTATGATTTCTGGGACGCCAATTTGGGAAAACCTATCGGTCCCAAAGCCCGACAGTATCAGAACATCGAAGGCTTATTTATCCGTGAATTCACCAACGGTTGGGCGGTCTATAACCGGAGTGGGGCACCCCAAACAATCACGCTGCCTGCATCTGCTACCCCCGTTTCGGATAGGGGAAACAACGCCGCGTCCCAAACCCACATTCTTCCCGACCTCGACGGTGAAATCTATCTCACGACCCGAAGCTTTGCCGATGTCAACGACGATGGAAGAGTAGATGTCTTGGATTTAATTCAAGTTACCAACGGTCTCGGTAAATCCACCCCAGATCCCAATGGCGATGGTGTTGTCAACATCTTGGATTTGGTGTTCATCACCCAGCAGTTTAGCCAGTAAGTATACCGTCCCTACCTTTTAAATTTCACCTTCACGAACAATCTCATGCATTTTCTCCCTACTGTCTGATATAATGAACCCATCGAAACTCACTGGTTCAGAATGCCAAAAATTCATCCAGCCCTCTGGGGTGAAATGAGGGTTGTCAACGCAACTTATCAAGGAGAATTATTGTGGCAGACCGAATAGATGTTCATCCTGACATTTGTAATGGACGACCCGTGATTGCTGGAACTCGCATTCCCGTTCAAACCATCATGGAGTTATTGGGTGCAGGCGATTCCATAGACGAGGTCCTTGAAGCGTATCCCACTCTCAAGAGAGAGGACATGTATGCCTGTATCCAATTTGCTGCTAAATTAATGGCAAATCATTATCAGATAGGAGTTACGCACTTCGGCTTGTAGTAGCGCAATTCATTGCGCGTCCAGACGGGCGATAAATCACCCCCGATAGGATCGGGATTCAAAGCTACCTACTACAAACCTAAGGCCTTATTGTAGTGGCACAATGAATGGAGTGTATCGGGGCAGGGATGCCCCTCCCACGTCTATTGAGGATAAATCGCCGAACTACAAGACGTTGAACGTTCAACTGCGTAAGTCCTACCCACGGCTGACATAAACCACTGAAGTTCAAGTAAGACTCCGGCAGTCAAGCAACCAGAAGCGCAATCACCATAGTTTGTACATTTGTGCCGTCTGGGAAGAAAGACAGAGATACAAATGCGGAATGAGGACACAATCACGGTCTATATAGCGGATATATTACGAGAGCGTGGAAACGCTTGGAACATCGAACCTCAAGAAACACTGCTACGTGAAGGTCAACCCGATATGACTGTAACAGAAACCGGCAAAGAGCCGGTGGTCATAGAAGTAAAGGTAGACCATCGTAATTCACCAAACTTGGATGGTGAAGAACAAGCGAAACAGAGGCTCGGAAAATGCTTGGCATCGTTTGAGACGGTTAAAACCGCTATGGCGTTACGGGTGCCCTATCGGTTCCGACAATTCAGTAGTGCTGAAATCACTGACGCACTCCGACGTGCCGATGACCTCCATTACGCCCTATTCAGTATTGATGATCTCCACTCTATTGACGAGCCCCATCGTTTTCCCAATAGCGGTTGGATTGTTGGCAATATTAGCGATGTTGCCACTGCCCTCCGAATCGGTGCCATCCCCATTTCTAAGGTTGCCCGAGCCGCCGAAGATTTAGAGCACGGTGTGAATGAAGCTGCAACCCGCCTCGCTGCTGCTATAGAAACACGCCCCCACATCAAAGAAACTATTGAGAAAATCCTCTATCAGGAAGCGGGTGACCAGACCTATCGGATGGCGATGTTGATTATCACAAACGCCTTTGTTTTTCAAAGTGCCCTTGCTGGAACCCCGGAAATGGACACAGTGCCATCCCTCGGTCAACTTCAAACGGTGGGCGAACAGCTTAACATCAATGAAGTTTTGAACGCGTGGGATGTCATTCGACAGGTCAACTATCGCCCGATTTTTGATGTTGCTTATCGCCTGACGAAAGAGGTACTGGCGACAGATGATAGGTTGGTCGGGCAAGTATTGTGGACCCTGCGTAACACCGCCCAGAGACTGATTGTACAAGGACTCGCACAGGTCCACGAGTTAGCGGGCATCGTCTTCCAACGGTTGATTGTTGACCGGAGGCTCATCAAGGCAAATTATACACGCCCCGAATCCGTTGCGCTACTCTCTGCCCTTGTTTTACCCGACAGGCAGCCTGCCTTGGGGGAGGGACTATCTACCTTTCCAAAGGTTGCCGATTTTGCCTGTGGCACCGGCGCATTGTTAAACGGACTTTACCAGCAGATAGTGGCACTGCATGAACAAGCGGGTGGGAGTGGGAAAAACATTCACCGGCAAATGGTAGAAAATAACCTCGTTGGGGCTGACATTATGCCCAATGCCAGCCACCTCACCGCTTCAATTATTGCGAGTACCTATCCCGATGTCAAAATTGGAAAAACCCGTATTCACACGATGGCATACGGCACACAACGGCAGGATGGCAAATACGCAATAGGGGCTTTGGATTTACTGGAGAATCCGGAGGCAACGTTGCCATTGGGGTTGATAAACACCGAGAGGGTTCAAGGTGATGACCACCAAGTTGCTTTGAATCCCGATGACACCCAGGAATCGGAATTTCGGCATGGCGAATTTGATATCATCGTTGACAATCCACCCTTTACACGGGTGGGAGCAGACAGTAGTTCTAATAATCCTGATGTGCCAAAAACTGTGTTTGGAGATAGGGCTGAAGATGTTCGCGAGGCGATGAAAGCATCACTCCGAAACATAGAAACGTCTATCGCAAATGGTAAAGCTGGCCTCGGCTCCTACTTCGTTGACCTTGCAGATCGAATGCTAAAAAACAATAGTAGAGATACCTCTGCCGTTCCGAGCATTCCGATAAATCGGAACCTATATCCACCTACGATGGGATTCGTGCTTCCCCTGACTGTACTGACTTCTCCGGACTGGCAGAGAGTGCGAAACCTATGGGCTACCACGTATCACAACGTAGCTGTTGTCACTATTGCCAAAGCCAAAAGGGAAGATTGTGCTTTCTCAGCGGACACAAAAATGCCGGAATGTCTCGTTATTGCCCTCAAAGGGAGGACAGAAAACACAGGTCGCGGCACCTTTGTCTGTCTGCACCACAGACCAAATAGCCATTTAGAGGCGGTTGAAATAGCCAAGCGGATTCAGCGTCTCGGAGAGGTTAGAAAGCTTGAAGACCCACCCATCGGTGGGAATCCTATCAAGGTGGGAGATGAGATAGTGGGGTATGCCTTAAATTGTGCATTAGAAGAAATATGGAGCACCTCACGTATTAGAGATTTTACGTTGATTCAATCCGCATACCATTTAGCAAATGGGTGCGTCTGGTTACCGGGCCTGCGTGACCCTCTCGAAATTCCGATCTGCTCTGTTGGTGATATAGCGATGACCAGCTTTGATGAAACAATGATTAAAGGAGCAAAAGGAGCGTTTGATATAGAAGTGGGGTGCTCTGATACAGATTTGTGTCCGGCGCTATGGCATGTCAATTCAGATAATCAACGCGCCATGGTGGTTGAACCGGATTCCCACGGCATCATTCGCCCCAATTCTTGGGAGAAAGCTCAACGGATATTAGGTAGGAATAGCCGCATCCACCAAAATATAGGATTACAGTTTAACGCAAGTTCATTATCGGTGCTCTTCACAGAGAAGCCTGCTATCGGTGTTCGTTCACTGCCCAATGTCATGTTTGAGAAACCATCGTACGACTATGCATTTGCCTTGTGGGGCAACTCAACACTGGGGTTATTGTGCTACTGGATGTGCTGTAATAGAGTACAAGAGGGTCGAGGCCCAATTCGCTTGACACTTTTACGTTCGATGCCGACGTTGGATGTGCGTCAACTGGATCAGGCCGCGTTGCAAAACGCCGAGCGCATCTTTGAAGAAATGAAGCGTAAGCGGATGCTTCCGTTCAATCAGATGTTTGAGGATGGGGTACGTCAGGAGTTGGATCGGCGGCTCTTATCGGAAGTGCTTGGAATATCTGAAGCAACGCATCCGGATGTTCATGCGGGTTTGCATCGTCTCCGTGAGCGATTGTGTGTGGAGTCAAGCATCCACGGCGGGAAGCGGTCGCAGTCGTGCTATAAACCTTTTCGTAACAGTTGACTGAATCCCCTGTAAAATCTTGTGGGCGCAGGTTAGGCAACCTGAACCGCCTATTTCTTCTTGCCAAAAGGACTTGGAATACCCAAGTCATTACATATATCTACAACTAGACCTTTACCTATCTCTTTATGCCTCGGTATAGCAGTAGATTGACCAGATTCTAAATGCCTCCAAATAGAATGATTGCCCCCTTCCCTATACAGAACGCAATCATTCTCACGTAAATGCTTCTTGAGTTTCCGTAGATTCATATAAATCAATAGTGACTGGGACCGGTTCAAATCCGGGACGAACATCACGATAGCGCGGAGCCTTATTTAACTCCAACATTATAGGGAGCACCTCCCTTATCGAGTCGAGCAGTTCTTCCCTTGTCCTTTCTTGACAATTAACACCGCGGACACCCTGGACCCAACCAACCCACCAGCCATCCTCCTGTCCAATGTAAGCCGTAAAAGACTTTTTGTAACCTCTATTTGATACGTTTGCCATCATTACCTTCCTTTCGCAAGAGGGGAGTAACATTATTTTATCAATTTCGCTATCTTTCGTCAAGGGCTTTGTTGATCTTGAGGGGTGCTCGTAAGTCGCTTTCGATGTGGCAGGTAGTACCAAGACGTGACATTCACCATCCTCGGTATTGTAGCGCGAATGTGCCACGCCTAAATCCAGTGATGACGCGCATTGAGCAAGGAACACGCCTTACTTTTAGGATCGAATTTGTGGTTGTAATTTGTCAGGGGGATGTCAGAGAAAAAAGTTTTAACAAATAAATAGAACCATTGTGTGGTGAACAGATAGCAAATATGATACAATAAATCCATATTAAGAAAAAGGAGAGCAGATATGCCCCAAAAAATACCCTTCATGAAACTGAGTGGTGCAGGCAACGACTTCGTTATCATCGATAACCGCGAAGGCGTTGTCCAATACGAAAATACCGATTTTGTCGAAAAGGTGTGCCAACGCCGAATGTCTGCCGGCGCAGACGGCGTGCTGCTCGTCGAAAATACGGAGAAAGCCGATTTCCGGATGCGTTACTTTAATGCGGACGGCGGCGAGGCGGAGACCTGCGGAAACGGCGCACGTTGTATTTCAAGATTTGCCTATATTAACGGCATCGTTTCGGAACGGATGTCCTTTGAGACGCAAGCAGGGATCTACGAATCCGAAATTGTCGGCACCGATGTCAAGGTCCGGATGAGTGATCCGACGGACCTGCGATTGAACTTCCCGCTTCAATTGAAAGATGGTGTCCATAATATCTCTTTCGCCAACAGTGGGGTTCCCCATGTCCTCTTCTTTGCTGAAGATTTGGAGGGAACTGATGTGTTCGATCTCGGCAGGCAGACCCGCTACCACGACGACTTCAAACCTGCGGGGACAAACGCCAATTTCCTTCGGGTCAAAGATTCCCAAGCGATTGACATCCGCACCTATGAACGCGGCGTCGAAGATGAAACCCTCGCCTGTGGCACAGGCTCTATTGCCGCTGCGGTTGTCTCTGCTGCGTTAGGGAAAGTCCAGTCCCCGGTCGCCGTGAAAACCGCCAGCGGTTCGGTGTTGACCATCCATTTTGACTTGGTTAACGGTCGACCGGAAAACGTCTATCTGGAAGGCGATGCCCGGATTATCTATTCGGGTGAACTCACGGAGGATGCTTGGGCGTATTAACCCAAACTGCAACATATTGAAAATCTATTAGTTTTCCCGTAGGGGCGGGGTTTCCCCGCCCGTCAAGTGCTGTAGCCTTTTGGTGGAGGACAAATGAAGAAAATTTTATTGGTTATCAATGGCCCGCATCCCCCATTTAGCGAGTTTGCGGAGATGTTTAAGCCATTGGTCGAAGATGGCGGTCAGTTTGAAGTGGAGGTTAGCGATGATCGCAACCGATTGACGGATCCCTCCGCGTTTGATGCGGTCGCGCTATACATCGGCGGCGGTGAAATTACGCCCGAGGTTGAGCGTGGGTTGACTGGGTATGTCAGAGGCGGCGGTGGATTGCTTGCGGTGCACGGTGCCAACGCCGGAACCGGGCAGTATGATGACTACATTGAACTGATTGGCACGGAATTTATCGAACACGACCCGTTAGCGCCGTTTGAAGTGACGGTAGAAGATGGGTTTGACGATATCCTCCCGCGTCTCAACAAGCAGTTCCGCATTGTAGATGAATGCTACCAGATGAAGGTTCGCACGGACGCGCCTCTGCGTTATTTTCAATACGGGGCGTGGCGACTCGAAAAATATCCGCTCGGCTATGTGCGCGACTACGGCGAGGGGAAAGTATTTTATACCGCACTTGGTCACGACAACCGTGCTTTTGGCAATACGGATTTCCAAGATCAATTGCTCAAAGGGCTCCGCTATGTGACCAACTTGAAGGACAATCCACCGATCCGCATCGGTCTGGTAGGCTACGGTCCGCTGTTCAATATGGGCAGCCATCACGCCGGTATGATTGCAGAGACCCACGGATTTGAATTAGCCGCTGTCTGCGACAGAGATCCCGAACGTCTCCGCGCTGCGAAAGAGGAGCAGGGCGACGGGATTACCACCTTCACCGATGCACAGGAGATGGCGGAAAGCGGTCAAATCGATCTGGCTATTGTGATTGTGCCGCATGTCTATCACGCGCCAGTTGCGAAGACTATGTTAGAAGCGGGGCTGCACACCATCACCGAAAAACCGTTTGTCGTCCATGTCTCCGAAGCGGACGAGTTAATAGCACTCGCACGCGAAAAGGGTGTCATGCTCTCGGTTTATCATAACCGTCACTGGGATCCAGATATCCTCACGCTCCGTGATGCTGTGGAATCGGGTATCATTGGAGAGGTGTACTCGATTGAGTGTAATATGGTCGGTTACGGCCCACCCGGACAGATGTGGCGAGACCATAAGGAGATTTCCGGCGGGTTGTTGTACGATATGGGGGCACATCAGTTTGAGAAGATTCTGCAACTAGTCCCCCAACACGACCGAAACGGAAACCGCATCAATAAACATGCGACGCTGTACGGTAATTTCCTCAAACGGCATTGGCAAGCCAGTTCGGTTGAAGATTTCTGCCGGGCGTACGTGCGATTCGACAGCGGCTTAGAAGCACAACTCATCCAGTCGAATCTACATGCAGCTGACAAACCGCTCTGGACAGTTGTTGGCACACACGGCTCTATTGTGGTGGGTAACTTCCAAGGCGAAACAACTGTAACCTCCATTATGGAGGACGGACGCAAAATGGTTTCCGATTATCCGACGGTGACCAACCGCGGTTGGGGGGCATATTACAAGAACATCTCAGACCATCTGCTCTCCGGGACACCCCTGCTGATTACAGCGGAGTGGGCGAAGGGAACTATCCAGTGTATCGAGGGATGTGAAACCGCCGCCCGTGAGAACCGGTTGGCGGAGATTGAGTTCGACTTTTAGTCTATCTGTTTCATTCTAAAAATTCCAGAGGCGAAACTGTTCGTAATCGGAGCACCTCTGAATCGTGATAGGGATTTTTACCATGCAATATCGAACATTAGGTCGCACCCAGCTGCGCGTGTCGGAGATCGGATACGGCGGTGGGCGTGTGCACGCCGATCAAGGTGAAGGAGCGCTCATCAATATGCTCCACCGCGCCTTCGAGGTGGGACTCAACTACATCGACACAGCGCCTACCTACGGGAACGGACTCAGCGAAACCGTTATCGGAAAGGCAATTCAGGGGCGGCGGGATGGGCTTATCCTCGCAACCAAAACAGAAGCTTTTGACCCGCAGGGCATCCTCGCCGACGTAGAAGGAAGTTTGACGCGGTTGGGGACAGATATGATCGATGTCTTGCAGTTTCACGGTGGCTGGCATCAGGGGGACGATGCCGATCTAATCTTGGATCAAGGTGGGTTGGAGACGTACCAGAAATTGAGGGACCAAGGAAAAATTCGCTTTATTGGGTTCTCAGCAGATGGTCCTTCAGCTGGCGTTGAGCGGATGATCGCGTCCGGCGAGTTCGACATGATTCAGGTTCACTACAACCTGATGTATCAGAGCACCTGCGACATCTTCGGCAATCGTGGGACAATACCGGAGGCGGAAGCCGAAGGCATGGGTGTTGTGTTGATGCGCTCAACGACAAGCAACGCCTTCCAAAATCTGATGCAGCGGTGTTTCCCGACAGAGATGGAGGGAGTTGATCTGGACAGCTTCCTGCTAAATTACGTGCTCTCCAATCCACTCGTTGATGTCGCGCTGATGAGCCTGCAGAGTCTCGACGATGTGGCGTGGACGAACACAGTCTCAGACAGTGTTGACCAACGGTTAGATTTGGGGGCAGTCCACGGACGGTAAACGCAGCCGCGTTCAGTCCAGTGCTGATACCCACTCATTGATGACCCGTGCCATCTCCACGAACACATCCTCGTCGGTATTGCGAGAGCGTTTGAGGATCTTAAATCCGTGATCCGCGGTGTCCAGAAGGTGCAGCGTCGCCTTGTCACCAACCCTCTCGCAGGTGGATTGCAGTAAATCCAGTTCACCCAACTTATCCCGTGTGCCGGACAGAAGGAGCATCGGTACTGTAACATCGTTTAGGTGATCTGCGCGGTCCGTCGAAGGCTTCCCAGACGGGTGCAGGGGAAAGGCGAAGAACACCAACCCGCACACATGCTCTATAGGTGCCTCTGCTGCGGCCATTGACGACATGCGTCCGCTGAAGGAATGCCCACCGACAAGAATCGACAGATCGCTCGCCGTTGTATGCGCCGCTGCGACCGCCAAACGAACAGTCTCCTGACAAACAGCGTTTGAATTTCGGCCTCCTCCTTGTTCCGCGTAAGGGAAATTGTAACGGAATGTGGCGATGCCAACGTCCGCCAACCGTTCAGCGATGGTCTGGAGGGTTGCGTGCCGCATATTTGTACTGGCACCATGCCCCAGCACCAACAGCCATTCTGCATTATCGGGTCGAATCAGTAACGACGATACCTCCCCTTTCTCTTCGGCTGCGACAAATTTCGATTCAACGACTTCGTAGCTCATTCCTATGCCTCCTCCCAACGGCCCCGTACCGGATGCTGCTGCGCCCGTTCAAACAGATCTTGCCACGCTTCGGATCCATCGTCCGGCTGCGCTTCCAGACGCACACCCTCTACATACGCAGGTCCGTGTCCTGCATTGAAGTAACCATACCCTTGGCTACTATAGCCCATGTGAATGCAGCTGCCGTCGGGGTAGACGATACTGTTGATGATGCGCGGTTTCGGTCGATCGTAAGTTTCACCACGTTCCCTTAATTCTGTGAGTGTATCTTCGGAGACGCGATACTTTTCGACTGCCTCTTCGTCAACCTCAACGCCCAGCCCAGGACCGTCCGGTACCTTGTGATACCCGCCGACAACCTCAATCTCCTTTGTCAACAGTTGATGGCTATAGAGGTTTATGCAGGTAATCGCGGGCCAAGTGGCATGGGTCAATACTGAGCCGAGATGCGCAGCCCAAGTCGTGGTCAACCCGTTGCCCACCAACTGCAGCCAGAACGGCATCTGTGCTTCAGCACTTAAAATCCCTTGTTGCATAACGCCGGATTTCCCGGTGCAGATAACATATCCATCACAGACCCCTTCGCGGATGTTCGTGATGTAGGGCGGTGATCCGAAGTGCATCGCGATTGGTCGATTAATCGCCTGACGGATCTGCATGTTCCCAAGTACATCGTCTTGCGGGATGGGGGTTTCAAACATTGCCACATTGCTGTATTTTTCCAGTTTCTTGATGACAGGAATTGCCGCCGCCGCGTTCTGCCAAGTACCATTGGCATCGAGGTCCAACTTAAAGTGTGGTGGAACAACCTGAGCGATCGCATCGACCTGTGCCACGATATCCCACCAAGGTCGGGGCTTGAGCTTGATGCTGGTGTAACCCTTTGCCACAGCATCTGCAGCCTCGGCTGCCCAATCTTCAGGAGAGGCATCGATACACCACCAAGAGATCGGTACCCAGTCGCGCACCTGTTGTCCCATCAGTTCGTAAGCTGGCACCTCGAGGACCTTACCCACCACATCGAATAACGCCATCTGTAAGCCCGCTCCCAGAGAATCGTCGTTCATCACTTTTGCGGGGCTCTGTCCTTTCACCCGTTCTACCGCAGCGTCCGTCACCCGTGCCCAGGTGTAGTGAATCACGGTTTCGCCCCAACCCACATGCCCGGTATCCGTAGTTACCTTGCACAGTTCCAGAACTGCCCAGTTGTACACCTCCCGTGCCGTGATCTTTTGCTGCCGTGGCGTAAATGGGACATCAACGATTATACGTTCTACATCTACAACTTTCATTCAATTATCCTTTCGAGTAAGTAAGCAAGAATGTTGAAATCATTTCGTGTCAAAACTATGAGCCGCTTTGGCCAAGTACCTATCCTTATTTCTTTATAGGGTCATTTATGGTGAACAATACAAATAAATATACATATTAACCTTTGGTGCTATTTAGTGAGAGGGTCTTCCCCACATTGTTGAAACGTTCATTGATTCATTAGGGTAACTCATTGGTTCTACCCTTTGGCTGCACATGTCGCCCCTCCGGGGCTTTGGGGTATTTGTTTATCCGTGTGCTATAAACATGTCGCCCCGCTGGGGCTAAAGGCACCGAAGCGCCAATAGTTTTCATGTTTCACAGCCTGTCCTGATTTATCGGGGCATCACGTTTGACGTTATCAACAGCTGCAAACTAGCACCAGTGGTTATTATTCAAATGTATCAGTAATTATAATTTTTACCATAGTTTTTCTGTAGGAGGGATTTCCCAATCCCGACACGTCGCTCTATGAGCAACTTTGCGACTCCGACTTTTCAAACAAAATGGGTAAAAAGCCTAAAACTGAACAGCCCTAATTTCTTTATTCCCTCGGTTTTCTCTGATATAATAAAATGAGAGTGAG
>JAJECO010000097.1 GCA_022822005.1 Candidatus Poribacteria bacterium | reverse complement strand
CCTGTTTCATCGGTCAACTTCCTGTTAATAGATTCATCATCTTTGTCTGAAGCACCAAAATAGCCTACCCACTGTTGCGTTTGTGAGTCATAGGTGGCGAGGAAGGTGACTTTTGATGCCCCACCGAGCGCGTCATAGAGGGCGCCAACCGATTCGATGGTCTTCTCTTCCCCATTAACAGCTGTCACCTGCAAGGGGACATGAATCAGATTGAGACCCGCTGGTATTGACAGGGTGTATTCTACGGTAGATGGTGCAAGTTCCCACAAGCGTACCGTGCTGTCTCCACTGCCACTTGCTAATATACTGCCATCCCGGTTGAATGCAACACTCCTGACCCAAGACGTATGCCCCGTGAGTGTGTCTATGGGGTCTCCTGTAGCGGTATCCCATAGCCAAATTGTCTTATCGTCACTCGCGCTGGCGAGTATCGTGCCATCCGGGCTGAACGCAACACTATTGATACCCGCCGTATGTCCCGTAAGTGTGTATATCGGTTGTCCTGTGGCGGTATCCCACAGCCGCACCGTGCTGTCTCCACTTCCACTAGCTAACATGCTGCCGTCCGGACTGAACGCAACACTCTCGACCCAAGCAGTATGCCCTGTGAGGGGAGCTTTAGGGAGTATGTTGGCAACATCCCATAGATGGATCTTACCGTCACCACTCCCGACGGCAAGGGTGCCATCCGAGCTGAAGGCAACACCCCAGATCCCGGAGGAGTTCGTGAGTGTGAATGTAAGTTGTTCGGTGGCAATATCCCATACATGCATCGTGTTATCGTGACCTCCACTGGCAAGCATACTGCCATCCGGGCTGAAGGCAACACTCTCAACACCAGCGGTATGCTTTGTGAGTTCGGCTTTGAGTTGTCTTGTCTCGACATCCCACAGTCGTACCGTGTTGTCATAGCTCCCACTTGCGAGTATACTGCCATCGGGACTAAACGCAATAGTTCTAACCCCTGCTGTATGTCCCGTAAGGGTGGTTATGGACGACTCTGTGATGGTATCCCATAGCTGCACCGTACCGTCTCGACTTCCACTGGCGAGCGTGCCACGCGAGCTGAATGCAACGCTATTGACTCCGTCCGTATGCCCTGAAAGTGTTTCCACAGGAGGGGGTTGGTCATCAAACAAAACCGCTACCCCTCTTCTCTGGAGCGTGAGAGTGTGGGTGCGGAGGGATAGGTAACCCAAGGGGTTTCCCCTCACATCAACCGTATCTTCACTCCCCAATCCCGTATTTTCGACAAGGGGCGATATGTCTGTGATGGAGTTGTTGCCAAGAAAGCACCAACGGAGTCGAGTCAATCCTGCCAGGGGCGATATGTCCATGATAGAGTTGTCATTAAGACCCAGTAGTGCTAGACGGGGTAATCCCGCCAGAGGTGAAATATCGGATATGGAGTTGTTGTCAAGAAACAGATCTCCTAGGTTGGTTAATCCTGAAAGGGGTGAGATGTCGGATATATCGTTGCCCACAAGATTCAGCCCTCCTAGGTTGGTTAGTCCCGAAAGGGATGAAATGTCGGGTATGGAGTTATTCGAAAGCGACAGCCATGTCAGGTTGGTTAAGGCAGAAAGAGGGGAGAGGTCGGATATATTGTTACCCCCAAGTGTCAAGTCTATTAGGTTTATCAACCCTGCCACCGGTGAGAGGTCAGATACCGAGTTGCTATTAATCAAACGCTGCTCTGCCTCTACATACTCAGCACTAAGATCCAGTCGTGTCAGGTTCGTTGCGGCTTCAAGCCCAGTTAAATTGCTAATGTTGGCATTACGGGCCCTAAGACTTGTCAGTCTTGCCATATCCGATGCGGTGATTGTGTCACCTGACGCTTTGCCCAAAGCTTGTTCAATCACAGCGCGGAGGTTGACATCGGAGATAGCCACCGCAGGCTCCGGCACGTCACTAAAGGTCACCGGCTCCGCAATCCCTTCGACGCTCGCGTGAACCGTGTTCGTGCCTGTATCAGGTCCGAGTGTCAATCGACTCTCTGCCCTGCCGTTGGCGTCGGTTGTTGTGTTTGTTACACTGAGCGTTCCGCCGCCTGAAATGACGGTAAATGTCACCGGAACTCCTCCAAGCAGACGATTCCTACTATCTTGAACCTCAACGATAAGCCGGTTATCTGCCTCTGTCACCGTGCCTGAAATTTTCAGAAGGAGCGTAGGCGTGTCAACCGTAACCCCTCTACTTTGGAGGGCGGGAATGTGGGTTTGGATAGATGCGTCGCTCAAAGGATTTCCCCCCACCTCGACCGTGTCTCCTGCCCCCAACCCGGTATTGGCTACCAAAGGTGAGAGGTCCGATATTGAATTGTTATTAAGAGATGAATCGGTTAAGAATCCCATTGCAAGTAGGACATCCGAGCTGTTGGAAAGACTCAAGAATGTCAGATTAGTTAATCCTGCCAAAGCTGAGATATCCGATATCGAGTTGAACCAAAGAACCAGAAATGTCAGGTTGGTTAATCCTGCCAAAGCCGATATATCCGATATCGAGGTGGCATAAAGCCATAATCTCTCCAAGTTAGTTAATCCCGAAAGTGCCGATATGTCCGATATCATCAGGTTGCCCCCAAGGTTCAGGTATGTCAGATTAGTTAATCCTGCCAATGGCGATATATCCGATATCGAGTTGTTCCGCAGACGGAGCCATGTCAGATTGGTTAAACCCGCCAATGGCGAGAGGTCTGACACCGAATTGCTGTTGATAAAACGATCCTCCTCTTGCACATACTCAGTACCCAGATCCAGTCGTGTCAGGTTCGTTGCGGCTTCAAGCCCGGTCAAATCGATAATGTCGGCGTTCTGAGCGATAAGTTCGGTCAAATTTACCATATCCGCTGTGGTGATGGTAGCACCTGACGCTTTGCCCACAGCCGATGCAATTTTAGCGCGGAGGTTGGTATCGGGGATATTCACAGGCTCAGAGATAACATTGTCAAACTCAACGGTAACTCCTCTGCCCTGGAGCGCGGGAACGTGGGTCTCTATGGATGCGCGGTTGAGGGGGTTTCCCCGCAAATTAACTCGGTCCTCATTCCCCAATCCCATATTTGCTACCAAGGGTGCGACATCTGAGATATTGTTGCCCGGAAGATGCAGATCCATCAGGTTAGTCAACCCGGACACCGCCGATATATCTGATATGTTGTTGCCTCCAAGTGCTAAGTATGTCAGGTTAGTTAATCCTGCCACAGGTGAGATATCCGTGATGGCGTTGTCCCAAAGCCACAGTCCTACCAGTTTTGTTAATCCTGATACCGCTGAGATGTCCGGTATAGAATTTTCCCAAAGTCCCAATCGTGTTAGATTTGTCAACCCCGCTATAGCGGAGATGTCTGATATATCGTTGCTACCGAGTTCCAGTTGTGTTAGATTGGTTAAGCCTGCCACCGGCGAGATGTCTGTGATAGCATTGTGCTGCAGCCACAAGCCTGTCAGTTTCGTTAAACCTGAAAGCGGCGAGAGATTCGACACCGAGTTGCTATTGATAACACGTCCCTCCACACGCTCACCATTAAGGTTCAGCCATGTCAAATTGCTTGCGCCCTCAAGACCGGTCAAATCGGTGATGTTGGCGTTTATCGCTTCAAGACCGGTCAACTTTGCCATATCTGACGGGGTGATAGGGGCACCTGAGGCTTCGCCTAGAGCCGACTCAATCGCAGCGCGGAGGTAGGGGTCCGGGATGGTGATTGATTCGTCATCCTGATCCATTAGTTCAATATCATCTATATCATCATCTATATCCCCAGTTATGACATTGTCAAACTCAACAGTAACTCCTCTGCTTTGGAGGGCGGGGATGTGGGTCTCTATGGATGCGTGGTTGAGGGGGTTTCCCTTCACATTAACTGTGTCTCCACTTCCCAATCCCGTATTGGTTACCAAGGGCGAGAGGTCCGAAATCCAATTGTTCTGAAGCCACAGTGTTTTCAGATTGGTTAAGTCCGATAGGGGGGATATATCTGTGATATGGTTATCGAGAAGATATAGTCCTGTCAGGTTGGTCAAGCCCGCCACCGGTGAGATTTCCGAGATGTTGTTTCCACCAAGCCCCAGTGCAGTCAAGTTAGTTAAGCCTGCTACCGGCGAGATGTCTGATATGGGGGTGCCCCAAATATCCAAGAATGTCAGGTTCGTTAAGCCTGTCACTGCTGAGATGTCTGAGAGGTGATTGCCATCAAGATCTAGTCCCGTCAGGTTAATTAATCCCGCCAAAGGCGATATATCCGAAATGCTGTTGCCGGAAATATCGAGGAATGTCAAGTTCGTTAATTCTGCTAAAGCCGAGACATCTGAGATACTGTTGCCCCAAAGCCGTAGCTCTGTCAGGTTAATTAATCCCGCCAAAGACGAGAGATTTGATACCGAGTTGCTGTTCATCCTACGCCCCTCTGCCTTCACATACCCAAGGTCCAGTTCTGTCAGGTTAGTAGCAAACTCAAGACCCGTCAAATCGCTGATATCGGCGTTTCGTGCTTCAAGATGGGTCAACCGTGCCATATCTGCCGTGGTGGGCAACTCCACCTTAGCTTTGCCGAGGACTGGCTGAATTGCAGCAAGGAGGTTCGGATCGGGAATGTCTACGGGGATTATGACCCCTCTGCTTTGGAGCGCTGGAATGTGGGCCTTGATAGATACGGCACTGAGGGGGTTTCCATTTACAATAACAATGTCCTCATTCCCCAATCCGGCATTGGCTACCAATGGCGAGAGGTCGGAGATGTTGTTGTTGTCAAGCCACAGCAACATCAAGTTGTTTAATTCCGCCACAGGTGAGAGGTCGGAGATATTGTTGTTGTTAAGGATCAGCCATTCCAAGTTGATTGCAAACTCAAGCCCTGTCAAATCGCTGATATTGGCGTTTTGGGCATCAAGAAGAGTCAACTTTCCCATATCATCTGTGGTGATAGGTGCACCTGATGCTTTGTCCAGAGTTTTCTCTATCGCAGCGCGAAGACCGGCGTCGGGGATGACAACTTGAGCTGTTGCTGTCAATGGAATTGAGAGGCTAATTAACAGAAAAAACATGAACCGAAAAAATTGTTTCATCAAATTATCTCCTTTGTCGTTGGAAATGAGTGAGGCATGTGTACCTTGATTGTTAAAAGGACCTCCGTATCCGGGGGTGCCTCTCTGCGTTGTTTTGTAGTCAGAATGCGTAGCAGCATAGAGAGTGAAACCCAACACGAAAACTATCATAAGTATTGGTGGCAGTTAGCCTACTGATGGGTAAAATCTCAAGGAGATTCTGATTTAGGGACTAACTGCCATAAGAGCCTGTCTGAAAAGTCATTTGATACGATTTCACATCAAGTAAATGGAGGCAATGTATACCATTGCCTCAGCCGTCTCAGCAGAACGTTCATAATCCACAGTCAATCGGCGAAACCAACCGAACCAAGAAAAGGTGCGTTCCACAATCCAACGCAATGGGACGACCACAACCCCCGATTGCCCAACAGGTGGAGCGATGTCCAATTACCACTGATGCGTCACATATAACCAAGTGCCTAATTCTCCGCAAATGACACACCGGAGACCGTATCAAGGCTGGCTCAGTCGATTAATATTGATATATCAGTCTAATATATTGACCAAAACTAACCTAACCTGAGTTGCTAGTTGCTAAGCCGGCTCGGCTTGGATAGGCATATCCAAGTCTCGGACTCTCCCCGATAAATCGGGACAGGCGGAACGGAGCCATCTTTGCGCGTGTGCAGTGGATTTGTCAATCCACTGCGACCAGTGAGGCACTCGATTTCGTTTTCATGCTTCCGCTTTGCAACATTTCACATCAATAGCAACTTGCGTTAACCTAAGTTGCTAGGTTCTGTTGACATTTCATCGCAATCAGAAATAACCTACTTTACGACACACCTGTCACCCCGCCCCGATAAACTGGGAGTCCGTGTCGAGAATAGGCAGGCGGAATGGAGTACCTATCATTGACCTGACACGGTTTACTGAATATAGTGGTAATAACCTTTGGTGCCAGTTAGTAAGAAAGCCGTTTCCACTGGAAAATTTGCTTTAGAAACAGATAAAGCGTTGGATATGCTATTCTATGGCGTTAGTGTATTAAGGGTCCTTTGTCGAAAATCCAGTGGTAGCTTGGGTTTCAGCCATTGCGTCCAAGGTTTGTCTATTCGCTGTGTAATTTTCTATTAATGGTGCCATTAAACGGTTTTCCATTTGGGGGGACAGTGGTAAATCCTAATTTACCGGGACGCTCTCTGATGCTCACGTCAATGTTCATCGGGGTTTGACAAACAAAAGTCGACTTACTCTCGCTCCTTTTCCTAAAAAAAATAATTATAAAAAAAGTGTTGACAGCACTTATTATCATCTATAGAATAGCATTTCTATTGAATTGCTAAAATGCTTACGTATCCGGTCATGGAGGAGGCATCATGAATGAATTAACTCAAACTATCAGCGACGAAACGGAAGAGTTAGTCAATGCGAGCATCGCACCGAGCACCGTCAAGACATATCAGCACGCAATGAAACTGTTGGAAATCTGGTTGGATGGGCGTTCCTTAAGCGATAACCTACTCGCAAACTATATCACGGCGTTGTATCAAGATGGAAAGTCGCCAGCGACAATCAGTAAAATTGTCGCTGCGGTCAAATGGACAGTCAAAAATCACGGAGAGACGATCCCCTTTGAGATTACAGAAAAAACACTCGCCGGCATTCGGCGTAAAGGCAAAAACCGGGGACGAGGTCAGGTAGATGGCATCACATGGGAGGAGGTAGAGCAGATCTGCGCCCTTGCTGAAGCGGAGGGAACTATTGCTGGACTAAGGGATTCTGGACTGATTCGATTGATGAGCGATTGTCTGTTACGAATCAGTGAAGCGGTCGTAGTAAATGTAGAGGATGTCGATAACGTGTTGACAATTCATGAGTCGAAGACCGGCATTGGGACCGTGAGCACTCCCGATGCAACGCTATACGTTGGGGATCCCACGCGGGAGGCGATCAAGCGGTATTGTGACTCAGGAGGTGTCACCGATGGCGCGCTTTTTCGGTGGATTCGCCGCTTTGACCGGATAACGGACAGCAGACTGACAGTTGATGGCGCAAGAAAGATTATCAAACGCAGGGCACGTGAGGCGGGTGTGGAGGGTATTATCTCAGGTCATTCGCTTCGTATAGGGTCTGCGGTATCGCTTGCTCAGGCTGGTGCGTCTGTTGTGGATATGCAAGTTGCGGGTCGATGGAAATCGCCTCGGATGCCGGCGCATTATGCCTGTGCAGGGTTGGCAGAACAGGGTGGGATTGCACGGTTCAAATATGGAAAGTGAAACGTGGTTCGTGAAACGTGATGCGTAAAACGTGAAAGCGGAATGTATAGGGTTCACCTATGAAGACAATCTATTCCCTCATCGCCCTTTGGACCTTGGTTTGGCATTTTCAACCGTGCTATGCGGTTCGTGAAGGCACTGCCAATGCTAAGGTTATGATCCAGCGGTATGAACGGACGGGAAATTTCGCCAAAGCAGCCTTGTGGCATGAAGCAGCTGCGGACTGCCTGAAAATCATCTCCACTCCGATGACAGAAATCCAAATTCGGTACTACGTGCGTCAGGGAAAAAACGTACTGGCAGACCGGAGTCGTAGAGAATTAGCCCATATAAAGGAACGGCGGGAATATCATCTGAAGGTTGCGAGAGCACATTGGGAAAGGTTAGGAACGAACGGAACTTCGCCCGAACTGGAGGCGGAACGCGAGAAAATTACGCAGTTTATCTCGACGTGGGCCCAGATCTACCCAAATCGATTCCACCATTACGGTATCTACCCCAGTTTCTTCAAAGTGGAACAGGAGATTTTCAAAAAGAAGGGGGATTATGCCGCTGTCTTAAATCTTGAAGCCGACGCAGCGGAGATGTGTGCGGATCAGTACAACGAGATAACAGTCGCCTATTTTCAGGGGATCGTTCTGGATTGTGATGCAATCGGAGGGAGTGTAGGAGGAGAGGCAATTTCCCGCCATGCAGCAAATCACATCTCAAAGGTAGGAGCGGACTGTGTCATACGATATGAAAAAATTCGAGATGCACATCGTCAGCGAGCAGCGCTGTTGCGTGAAATCGCTGAGGGCAAACCAAAAACACCCCCCATCGAAGCAGAAACTGTATTAAGAGATCTATCCCATCAATCTATCAGCCCTGCTCCCAAATTAACATCCACACAAGCGTTGAGGATCGCCGATAGAGATGTACGTCTAAAAGAACACCTAAAGGCGCACAAAGGTGTGCACGGATACGCCTCGTTTCAAGGATTCGCGTGGTTTGTCAGTTACTACAATCACGGTTGGGGCAATTTGGGAGTCGTGCTTGTCGATGACAAAACCGGAACAGTCCTCGATATACTCGATTGGCTCACGGTAAAAGAAAGTGCAAAACGGTAGAGCGTGAAACGTGATGCGTGAAACGTGATGCGTGAAACGTGAAAATCATTTGTTCATTGGTGCTCGACCTACGGAGCTCATAGAAAAAGACAGTGCAAAACACAAAGAGAAACCGAGTTTTTTAACCCCCCTGCGAAGGGGGGAAAGACAAGCCCCCCTTCGCTGCCCCCCTTGTCAGGGGGGTCAAACTCGGTTTCTGCTGCACGATTTCTTAACACAAGTCACTCAATTTTCTTCCTACTCGAAACTGAGTTTGTCGTCAACATCTTGAAGGGCTGCCCACGTCTTAATATCCGTACGGCTCGGATCTACCTCTTGACGACGCTTTTCAAAATAGGCTCTTGACGATTCATCTTCAGGACCCCAATTCGCCATCCGTTCGTTGAACGCAGCGATTTCGTCAGCGTCTTTGCCGCTCTGTTCAACTACCCATTCACTGATCTCTACGTCGTTGGGGTTGTTGACCGCAGCCTCTTGGAAATCATCCTCAGATACGCCGAGAAACTCCAAGATACGTCTATCTTGCCCAGAGTCCTCGCCGTACCGATATTCTCCGATTTTTCCGGCACGCGCTGCACGAGCCTTATCTGCCATCCGTGCAACACCATGGCAACCAGCGACATCCTTATCATGGGGACTACGCGGCGGTCCGACCGTCAAGTCAACCTGCCAGAACTCACCCCAATCGTCCAATTCTACCGATTGAAGCACTGTTGTGATATCTGTCCTACCGGGGGCGTACTTGGCAAGCCGATCTCTCAAGCGTTGTCTATACTCCTCATTTGGCGGCTCAAGGCTCAATTCCCGCTCATTAAATTCGTCGATGTCCGCCTGCGTAACGCTCGATTTTTCAAGCACCCACGCCTGCAACGCTTCGTCGTCATGTTCATCAGCAGCTTTGGCAAAGTCATCGGCGGAGATTCCCAGTAGTCCGAGCACTTTAGCATCCAGACCCGAATCGTCTCCGTAGAGGTACTCCCCCATTGTTCCGCTGTTATGTGCTCTGGCTTTGTCGGTCATTCGTGCTGCACCAACAATGCCGGCGAGGCTAAGGTTTGATGGACGCCGTGGTGGCTGTCGTGTTAGATCCATAATTTGTAGCTCCTTTCAATTTGTAACTATTTTGCATTCGCAAGAATTACTTCAATTGACCCTTCATTTTACTACATCCACGAATCCGCCGCAACCTTAACGGTATTTCACAGCAGGATGCGGGGGAATGTTCGTACCCACCGCTGTTGATGGTGCGGTAAGCCGTTCACAGTAATATGTAGGTCAATCGTGACGTGAAACGCTGTTTCGGTGCTCCGAAAACCGCAGCAAGTTTCGACGTTGATTTCGCTGTCGCTGCGCACGATGCGACGATGATGTTTACCCGATGCTGCAACATCGGCGGGATTACGATTATGCGCCCACACCTCAAGTTGTGCGTCGGTTTCTACTTGCGCTGCCGAACTCACGATGCTCGTCATGTTCGTATGCGTTCGCAATCCAGTTCGGTCGCCAAGAATGTCGTGGACAATCTCCCACGGACGTAGATCGGGTGAAAGCTGATAGACGCTGACCTCTGTGGGGGAAGGTTCAAACTGCGCTTCATTCGCCGGTAATTCTCCTTTCTCTGCCTCTCTCACCGGAACAACGGGCAGCTTCAACCACGATGGGTGATCGGCGTCTCGATAGACGCGGTTAATTCCCGGATACGGGGTGGGCCAGAGGTTTGGGAAATCTGCGCTACATATAGAAAGACGAATGCGGTGTCCCGGTTCAAAGCGCCATGCGGTACAGTCGAGATTAATGTTGATTTCGTAAAGCTCGTTAGGATTCAGTGGGGTTGGATCGGTGAAGGATTTGCGGCGTGTCGCGTTCAAGACACCACTACAGACCAATGCACTCGTGCCATCGGGGGCAACATCGCACAACCTCGCAACAAAAGCCATCACGGGAGCCGTAGAGCTGACATTCAGTCCAACTTGCGGCCCCCCGATGATTTCCAACGGCTTATCCAGCTGCTCCGTCGTGTAGTTTAGCGAATAAATTTCATCAGGACGTTGATCCGTGGGCAATCCGAAAGGGACACCACCGCTCCACAATCCGCCTGTGACTCCGACAGTCGGACGGTAACTGTAACTATCGAAAGGCAGCCCTCGATCCATTGGCTCAGAACAGAGTTGGCCGTCGTCCCCAAACCAATAGGTCAGCGATTGGCTCGGCTTCAGCGGGAATGATTTTTCTACACGCCAATATCCCCGCGTTTCGGTTCGATCCGCACTCGGTTCGTCGTAGGTCTGCATATAGACGCAAACTGGAGGCTCGTCCATCACGCCGTTGTCCTCGCCCTTCAGCCAATAGTCGCACCAGCGGACGACTTCGTTCAGGTAGTCAATACGGGGTCCGGGGATAGCGCCATCGGGACGTGTGTGATTCCAGGGTCCGATGAGGACCTTTTTGGGCACGGTGAGGTTTCTAAAAGTTCGCAACGGTGGGTTTGGATAGCCGTCCCGCCAACCGCCAATCATGAAGACTGAACACTGGATCTGGTCGTATCGTCCACGTAAACTACCGGGACGCCAATATTCACCATCGGTCTGATTCGCCAGCCATTTCAGCAGATAAGGGGTATTGTGTTCGAGGTGTTCTTCCCAGATCCGTGCCCAATCGTCGCCGCTGTATTCGGGATACGGTGGCATTGCATTCATGCCAATCATCGAACAACCATACGCCCCGATATCGTAGTAGCAGCGCAGAGCACCGCCGCGATAGTGGCAATCGTCGGTATAACGGTCATCGGTGAAGTACATGGGGATAATGGTCGTGAGGTGCGGTGGACGGTGTGCGGCAATCTGTACAGAAGTAAACCCGCCATACGACGCTCCAAACATCGCAATCTTGCCACTACACCACGGCTGTGCCGCAAGCCATTCGATCGCTTCAACGCCATCTTGCTGTTCCCGCGATGTGTATTCATCCGTGTTGATTCCCTCGCTGCTGCCTGTGCCGCGACAGTCCAACCGCGCCCCGATAAACCCGTGCTGTGCAAAATAGTTATGATAACCTGAATACGGAGCGGTGTCGTCTTTGCGATACGGGATGTATTCGAGAATCAGCGGACGCGGCGTCCGTTCCCAATCATCACTGTCGGGAACATGGATATCCATCGCCAACCGAACGCCATCTGAGGTCGGAATCATCACGTTTTTAATGAAGCGAACCCCATCTTTCGGTTGCATAACTCGGCTTCCACCTCCGATCTAATATCGCTATTTCCCTGGACTGGAAAAGTATGGTAGGCGCTGTTTTTAACTGCGCCTATGGGGTGCGGTTAGAAACCGCACCTACCGGGCATGGGGGCAATGCGATTCGGTTTGGAGTGTCTCATTAATTCTAAGATCTACTATAATATAGCAATTTCTCTGAACTGAGGACGCGCTAATCCTTCCGATTCTAACCGTTTAGGTACGGACAATCTCCCCTGCCCGCACAGTGAGAACCGGCTCCCAACAACCCCCGGGTCGTTCCACACCTTTGACATCTTGCAGCGGCAGCGCATCCTCATTGAACCACAACACAGCAAGGTCAGCACAGGCACCGGGTGCCAATGTCCCAACCTCTCCGGACAATCCAAGAAATTCTGCGGGACACACTGTGATTCGCGCTAACGCGTCCGCTTCGGTCATGCCCGCGGCGAGCAACTTGGAAAGGGTACGAGGTAAATCATGTTGTGGGTTGCTATCCACATGCCGGATATATTGGTCTGTTGAGATAGTGTCTGGCAGGAATCCGTTTGCGATTGCTACCTCCGCCACCTCAAAGTGGAATGAATTCATGCCGTGCCCGATATCGAACAATATCCCTCTTTCACGAGCCGCCCAAACTTCATCCTTAACACGTCCGTCCTCCACAACACAATCAAGATTGCTCTGAAAACAGTACGTGATCACATCTCCGGGGCGTAACAGTTCCAACTGTTCTTCAAAAGGAAAATCAGGCTCCCGTCGCGTACCAAAAAGCAGCGGACGCTCTGTCTGATTGCCAGCTTCCAACGCACGGTTCAGAATCTCGCGGGGATCATTATTACCGGCGCAGGATTGGGCTATGTTGGCGGCAATACCCCAGATCGCTTCACCCCCATCTTCGATCGCTGCCACGCACGCATCTACATCCACATCGTCCAAATTCTCGAAACAGCCACTCGTCGGGATTGATTCCCCCGTAACGGAAAGATTGATAGCCAGCCGGACACGTGTTCGTGCACCTTCGATGATCGATTCACGGTATCGGGACCAATTGCCGGCACCCGCATCCCCTTGGGAAAGCACAGTCGTTACTCCGCGAGGGAGGAAGTGCACATCGGGATCGACACCGTATTTTGAACCTTCTCGTGCGGGATGGGCGTGCATATCTACCAATCCCGGCAGCAGCATGGAATCGGCGAAATCCCAGACCTCCCGCGCAGACCCATCAATCTGATCACCAACAGCAACGATTCTATCGCCACGAACCGCGACTGTCCCCGGACCATCAAATCCAGTTGCCGGACATACAACCCGCCCAGCACTGACAAGGAGATCGTAGACCTGGGTATTAGTGTTAGACATAACTATTCCTCCCGTCGTTCACTGCGATGCTTTAATAGCACGTCCCACCGCCTCTATCAACCCGTCCACATGGCTGGTTTCAGTCGGCAGCGAGATTGCGTTCATAGACAATCCGTGGCTCAAGAAATAACCCTCCGCCAACAGTGCAAGGAAAACACGATGCGCCATCACCTTGTCGGTTCGAGCAAGGCTGCGATAATTGACGAGTTCTTCGCTGGTAAAGTGGATGCTAAACACTGAGCCGGTGTTCACCGCTTTCGCTGCGATATTTTCACGGGAAAACAGTTCGTTCAGTCCAGCAGACAACCGGTCACCTAAGCCGTTCAGGTGCGCGAAGGCTTCAGGCGTGAGCTGTTTCACGGTTGCTAACCCAGCTGCCATGGTGATGGGGTGTGCGCTGAATGTACCGCTCTGGAAGAAACCTGTGCTCCCACGCGTGCCGTCGAGCAGATCCATAATATCCGCTCGTCCGCCAAACGCACCCACAGGGAAACCACCGCCGACAACCTTGCCATAGGCGGTCAAATCGGGCGTAACCCCGTAGTATTCCTGCAATCCGCCCGTCCCTACTCGGAATCCGACAATTTCGTCCAAAATAAACAGCAGGTCGTTCTTCCGCGCTATCTCCCCGACGAACTGTACAAACTCCTTACGCTGCGGCACGATACCCGCTTTGGTATCAAAGATAATGCACGCCAATTCATCACGGTGCTGCGTGACGAGGCGTTCGACCGAGGCTTCATCGTTGTAGGGGAGGACGACTACCTCCTCTACCGCGTGTGGCGATAACCCGCCTGCTGAAGGGACAGGATTGGGATCGGTTTCGGAACCCACTTTGTCCAAGGACGGAGCAGAACTGATCTCGACGACATCGTGACTGCCGTGGTAACCGCCCTCAAACTTAGCAATTTTTGCTCGCCCGCTAACACCACGTGCTAATCGTATGGCGTGTAATGTCGCTTCGGTGCCGGAGTTGCAGAATCGGATTCGGTCCAGCGATGCCACTCGGCGGCACATCTCCTCGCATAATTCTGCCTCAATACCGACCGCTGCGCCCAGCGCAATGCCCTTCGACATCTGCTGCTGAATAGCATCTATGACCGCAGGGTGATTGTGGCCCAGTACCTGGGCTGTGTGATGGTTGGCGAAATCCACATATCGATGCCCCTCGACATCGTACAGATAACACCCCTCGCCTCGTGCCATTGTGAGCGGATATGGCTGATGAAAGTAGGCACCTTTCGCTCCACCGGGCATCGTCTTGCGCGCCCGCTCAAAGAGTTCCTGCGACCGCGGTGTGCGCCCTCGATAGTTTTCCTCCAGTGTAGCCGTGACATCTTCGGTTGCTCTGTTTTCCATTACAATCTCCTTGCGTAATTAGTTCATTTGTGCATTGGTGCATTAGTTCATTAACAAGCCCAAAAAAGGCTCTATAAGTTTGTGTTCTACTATGGACCTGCAAACGCAGTTTCCGTATTGGTGTACAGACTTTGAAATTTAAGCCTCAAAAAGTTGGTTCCAGTCGTGATCTGATTGCGCAACCCGCTCAGGATGCTTGCGGCTGCGAGCGACAAAGCCGGGAACATTCTCACGCCCTGTTGGCAGTCCGATCTGGTTGTATCGTGTATCGACGCTCCACCTAACTGTATCCGATCGGTTCGGAATAGATCGATGCACCAGTCGCTCCGTCGTCATTAAAACATCGCCTACATCAACTTCCCCTGCCACAACTTCGCAGGACGGCAGATCGGTATCCGCGATACCCTTGCCTCCCTTATGTCCCGGCGTTGATATGAGAGGACCATGCGGCAACAATCCCAGACGATGCGAACCCCGCATCACCTCCATACACCCATTGGCAACTGTAGCGTCCACAAGCGGAATCCAGAAATTGACAACCAACGTATCCCCCGCTTCTTCCGGTCTGAGATAAGCCAAGTCCTGATGCCAAGGGATGACCGTTAGATCTTGGTCCGGCAATTTGGCACGGTAGTTGAACTGCGGGTGTGCCAGAATTTCGGGACCCATCAACGACTCAACGACATCCAACAGCGCAGGGGCTGTTCGCAGCGTGAACATCCCCGCACTTCTCGGCTTCTGACTGGAAAAGTAATGGTGCCAGATCCAATCAGGCTCTTTACAGGCTTTACACACCTGCGCCAAACGGGTTTCAAACGGTGCACCATCAAATGTATTCTTCGGATCAAGCACTCTCTGTTTTACCGCTTCCCGCGTCGCTTCACCAACCTGCTGCGCCAGTTCATCGATCAACGGCTGAACCGCCTCGCGTGGAAGCAGGTCACGGATAATCAAGAAGCCGTCATCCTTGAACTGCTGAATCTGCTGGGGGGTGAGTCCATTTTTCACTGTTGACACCTCAGTTGAAACGGAGTCTTTTGGGACCATAACTCTCCTCCAATCGTCTCAAGTCAGGCACCCTGAACAAGGACCTGTTTAACCCGATTGTGTGGGTAGCTTATCTTTGCTTTCCTAATCAGTAGCCCTACCTACGCTGAAATTGCCGTTGTCGGACTTCGTGCCAATCCTCTGGCAGCGGATGGAAGGCCCCTTCACCACAGGAACCCGGTTCGATTTTGGCAGCATGACCCAAACCTGTGACTTGGAATCGTGACCCATCAAGTTCCGGCACGACATACCGGCTGAACCAAGAAGCGAGTTGCTGACGCATCTCCTTCACCAGTGAAACTTTCGATTTTTCGTCCACAAGGTTTTTTCGCTCGTCTGGATCGTTCACCAAATCATAGAGTTCATGCGGACCATAAGGGTAGCGGTGGACATATTTCCACTCCTGTGTCCGAATCATCCGGACAGGACCATATTCGTCAAAGATAACGACTTCATCCTGTGCATCATCCGTTTCACCGAGCAACGCCGGTCGGAAACTCCGTCCGGGACGCAACGGATCCCCTGACATTTCCAAGCCCAGATAGTCAAGCAACGTCGGCATGAAATCGTACTGGCTTGCCATCGCTTCGGTAACACGCCCTTGTGGAAGACCGCCGGGGTGACTCATAATGAAGGGAACTTTGACGGAGTTCTCGTACATATTCAGCGGAAAGGTGCCATTCCCCTTATGCCAGAAACCGTGATGCCCGCAGGAATAGCCGTTGTCACTGCTGAAGATAATCAACGTATCCTCTCGCAAACCCAGTCCCTCAAGTTTCTCCAAAATACGACCAACATTCAGGTCCATCGCGGTAATCGCCGCAAAGTACCCTTTCAACGATTCCCTGTTTCCCAGATGTATGCGAGCGCCGGGGACTGCCCACGGGTGTGCTGCTTCTTGGGGGCACGTTTTGAACGGACAATCGTCGTAAGAATCCACAATATCCTGTGGGTGTCCGTCGAATGGCGTATGCGGTGCGTTGTAGTGGACACTCAGATAGAACGGTTGATCCTTGCTTGACTCAATAAACTGTAACGCGTCGTCTGTGATGACATCCGTAACGTAGCCGGGGTGCACCTCCGCAACGCCGTCTCGGATCATCTCTGCATCGTTATACTTACTACCACCGAGTGGCATCGCAAACCAGTGACTAAAGCCGTGCTGTGGGGTCATGCTATCACCGAGATGCCATTTCCCACTGAGTCCGACGGTATAGCCATTCGCACCGAGCACGTCGGTATAGCACGTCAAGCCCTCAAGATACTTCGCGGAATTCGGCGGCATATTCCCATCTCGAATCCAGTCGTGTACGCCATGCGCTGACGGTATCCGTCCAGTCATCAGGCTAGCGCGCGCCGGAGAGCAGACGGGAGATGTGCAAAAGAAGTTCTCAAGACGAACACCCGTTTCAGCGAGTCGATCTATGTTAGGTGTACGCACCTCATCGTTTCCGCAGCAGCCCGCTGCCCAAGGTCCCTGATCATCGGTCAAAATAAAGATTACATTGGGTTGACGGCTATTGGAATCAGACATAAGTTTTACTCCTTTTTCTTCGTTACAATGGTGCAAGTGAAACGTGATGCGTGAAACGTGAGAGGTGAACTTTTAATTTAAGCGTTTTATCACATGGGTCCGATTCGTCGAGGGCCCCGGTCCATCGCCAGCATCGACGCATCGTAGCTTTGCTTCATCAAATCCACCTTGAGGCTTTGTGCGCCCGGCGCATCCCACAGGTTTTCAAATTCCTCTGGATCCGTTTCAAGATCGTAAAGTTCTCCGTGCGTGTGACCGTGGTACATCACCAGCTTATATCGCCTATCCCGGTACATCGTGGCAAAGGTGCCATCCGGTTGATCCAAGGCATCGTAAAATTCGCAACGGACGAAGTCCCGGTGATGATCGGGAGAAACTTCTCCCCTAAGGATTGGCAGCAATGACATCCCTTGCATCCGGTCGGGGATTTCCAATCCAGCAAGGTCCAGCAAGGTCGGCGTCTTGTCCAACAGCCCGACCAAAGCGTCGCTTCTCAAACCACCCTCAAAGTGTCCGGGCAAAGAGAAGATCAGCGGCACACGGACCAAGCCTTCATAGAACCGACACCCCTTCTGAATTAACCCATGATCGCCGAGCGTTTCTCCGTGGTCACTGGTGAAGATAACCACCGTCCGTTCGCGTTGTCCAGTCTCCTCCAGTGTCTCCAAGATACGCCCCATCACATCGTCGATTTGCTTGATCATGGCGTAATATGCCGCTTGCAGGGTTTTGGCATCCCGTCCTCCCGATGAAGCCACTTCAGCCGTTCCCGGTGACTGAGGTACGATCGGACTGCGGATATCCAACTCCTCTGGCGAGCGTCCCTTCGACTGGAAATCCACCGCTTCTAACTTCTTCTGCTGTTCCAGATCGCTCTCCCGGAAAAGTGGTCCCGGCATATCCGCTGGATCAAACAGATCCCTGTAAGTCTTGGGGGGATTGAAGGGTGGGTGTGGATCGTAGATATTCACACTCGCCAGCCACGGTCCCTCCCGTTCCTGCCGCATAAATTCAATCGTCTTTTCCGCGCACCACGTGGTCTGATGGAGTTCGGCAGGCACACCGTCAATACTCTTGGTCAATTCCCCCAGAATATGTCCTTTGGATCGTACCCAGTCCGCGTAGTCGTGTCCCGTTTCCCAGTCATCACGGGGCGCATGGCTGTACTGCCAATATCGGTATCCGTCGTTTACGCGGGGTTCGATACGGCGGTGAGCACTGGCAAGATGCAGCTTGCCGATCAATCCACAGTCGTAACCAGCGTCTGCGAGAAGGCGCGTCACAAGAGGTGGACTATCCGGGAAGTATTCGTTGCCGTTCCCGTTGACGTGCACCGCACTCGGATACATCCCCGTGAGAAAACTGCCCCGACTGGGCGTACAGATAGGACTCTGGCAATAGGCGTGGGTAAAAGCAACCCCCTCCTCGACCAACCGATCGATGTTCGGAGTTGAGACATAAGGATTACCCAACGCACCAATCGTATCGTAACGCTGTTGGTCCGTACAGATCCAGAGGATGTTCGGACGTGGATTTTGTTCGCTGTTCATAGGCGTGTTAGTCCTCTTCAAATTTGCATCACGTTTGGGCTGAACCGGTGGGCGCACTGTTCAAAAGACGTTGCCAGATGTCCCCTACGCATCTCGCATCGGTAAGATGACTTTAATCTTTTCCTTCGCGGAACGGTAGGTTGCTAAGACAACCTCAACAGCATGGCGCCCGCCTCTGCCATCAATCAAGGGTGTCTTATCTTCACGGATACAATCGACAAAGTGGGTCAGTTCACCGACGACGCCGTGCGGTGCCGTGCGGTCGGGAGTGAGTGTCTTCCATTCCGATTCACCAATCTTCTTCAGATACGCGATGTCCGCTCCCATATCGAGCCGTAGCGATCCTTCCGATCCGTCAATGATGGTATCATTTGTGCCGCGTGCGCCCATGAACCCACCCCATCGCAATATCCCTACTGCCTTCGTATCATACCGAATGAGCGAGACCGTATAATCCTCCCAATCATCGTGTCCAGAAAAGCTGCCCACTTCCGCTGCAACCGTCAGGGCGGTTCCACCAAACCAGTTAATGAGATCGGACTTGTGGATGCCATTTTCTAAAAGCCCACCAACACTCCCATACCACGTTGATGGACGTTCCCGCGCACCTCGATAGGGACCGCTGTAATCCGTTTCGATATAGGTCACGTCACCGATCTCACCGTCATCAACTAACTGCTTACCGAGGACATGCACGGGATAGAAACGGAGAACCTGTCCCGCCATAATGTGGGTACCAGCTTTGTCCGCAGCCTCGATCATCGCGTCTGCATCGCCGAGGGTGAGGGACAGCGGTTTCTCACAAAACGCGTGAACCCCTGCCTCCGCTGCTGCAACGACAACCTCCCGATGTGCTACCGGCGGCGTCGCGACCACGACGCCATCCACAATCTCCAGCAGTTCGCGATAGTCTTGAAATGCGCGGATTTGGTGTTGGTCTGCGATAGCCTGTGCCGCCTCCAAACGGAGGTCTGCAACGCCGACAAATTCACAATTTTCAACTTGAGGCAGCGAATTGCAATGGGCACTGCCCATGCCCCCTGTACCGATAACGCCAATACGTGTCATGTTTTGCTCCAAGTCTTTGTTCATTCCAGAACTTCGATTAATAACCTCGAATACTAGTACATTGTCAGATAATTGTTAATGCCCCTGCTCGTTGTGGATTGACAAATCCACAACACCGCCGCAAATCGGGCTTGGATATGGCTATCCAAGCCGAGCCGTGAGAGATTTATCATGATTTATATGACAGAACACTAGCTATCAACGATATTGAGTTCACGTTTCACGCATCACGTTTCACGATATCAACAGTTACAAACTAGCACCGTTGGCTCATAACCCTAACCCACAGTCAAAAATTGATAAGCCCCTCTTTTTGAAGGACATCCCCAGCAATCGCGTAAGTTGTTCCGTGCATGGCGATGACCACCAACCCAATCCCCGACGCAAGATACCCGCCCATATAGAGGTTCGGGATATTGACTGCCTCGTAGTTATGGGGATGTGTCATCACCTGATGCAGCTGGAAACGGTAGTTATCATATTTTTCGACCTGTTCCAACGGTTCAAACCCCTCAAAGAGAGAGTAGTCTGCACTACCACCAATCTCCAAGATAACATGCTCGGCTTCGATAACCTGTTCCTCTCCCTGATGATTTACCGTTATCAGACCGGCGGAGGTCCCTTCTTTAATCTCTCGGATGTGGGCTTGGTACAATGTCTGAAAACGGGGATCTTGGCTCTCCATAATTTCGGCAATCCGAGCGTAATACGGCAACCCGTAGCGGCTATCACTGACTAACCGCCAGTGATTCTCAAACGACTGACGCATCACATAATACACCTGCTTGCCCGCATCGTAAAGCTCCGTCGCCGCCCAATCCGCCGACCTGCCGCCACCAACGACAATGACACGCTCACCGGGGAAATTCTCCGGCCGATCGTAACTTTTCGCCACAAACGGGAGATCTTCTCCTGGCACATCGAGTCGTCGCAGGATGCACCGCTGACCAACGGCATAAACGAGATACTTGGCAGTATATTGATGGGTTGTTTCCGTCCCCACATCCCTGCTCGTCACCAGAAAACCACGCTCGTGCGGTTCAATACGGACGACCTTTTCGCCGGTACGGATGCGGTCTGTCTGTCCAAATCGAGTGGGAATACTGTGATAGTAGTGTAGCAAATCCCCCTTGATTATCAGATCGTTGACATTTAAATTAATCCCTTGTTCTTCAATATGTTGCGCCAGCGGATAGAAAGGGAACTCCATCCACTGTCCCGGAGAAAGGGTCAGGAGATTTTGGGGCACATTGTTCCACAAGCCGCCGACCTTCTCCTGCGTGATGAGTAGGTAATCTATCGGCGTTTCTTGGCGAAATTCCATCGCGATCTGCGCGAGTTCTTCAAACAGCTGTCTGGGGTGATGGAGGAGTCGGAAGAGATCTACGGGTGGGACGTTTCTGGCTATCCCTTTGAAATCTAATCCCAGAAGCGTTCCTTGGATCTGCTGAAGGCCCGCAGCCAACTGTGGGTAGCGCAGGCTGAACATGCGACTTCCACGAAAGTAAGGGTGCCAACCTCCCAACACCACAGCAAGCGGAAGACCAGCCGGTCCCCCGCCCACAATAATTACGGTACGATGTTCTATATTCGGCAATCAATCACCTCGGAGCCAAATGAAATCTAACAACTCATTTTGAAAATCTAAATCACCGCTTCACGTTTTACAACTCACCCCGATAGTAGAGACAATGTGTCGTGATGGGACACTGATCGCATTTCGGCTTACGTGCGTCGCAGATCTGGCGTCCAAATGCGATAAGGTTCATATGGAACGGATACGCTTCGCCTTTGGGAATGATTTGGGGCATCAATTCATGTGCTTTCTCCGCAGTACAATTAGATGGCACGAACCCAAGCCGTTTGCTGATCCGCAAAACGTGCGTATCCACAGGGAACACATCACGACCACAAGCAAACGCAAGCGTGACGGACACAGTCTTGATACCGATGCCTTTGTGCTGAGATAGCAGTGGTATTGCGTCTTTGGTCTCCATTTCACGGATGAATTCCAGATCCAACTCACCATATTCTGCCTTGAGCCATGTCAAGAAATTCTTGATTGTGCGGCTCTTCTGGCCGCTCAACCCCGCAATCTTGATCGCGTCCGCGATGTCCTCCACATCGGCATCTAGTACCTCTTCCCACGTCGGATAGCGTTCTTTGAGGACTGCGAACCCTTTATCACGATTGACATCGTTTGTGTTCTGGGACAAAACTGTAAGTATCAAACACTCAAGCACATCTTCCTCTATGTCCGGTTCGGGTGCACCGTAAAGTTTTTCTAAGGCGTCAGAAACTAACTCTGTTTTCTGCTCAAGGTCCAAATCATACCTCCAATCCCATCTGGTTCATCGGTGGATTAGTTCATTAATGAATAAATCTCACCAACCCCACCAAGAGTTGTTACGAGGATTGTCCAATATCTAAGAGTTCTATACCATCACGTGCGGAGTTGACTTGGAAGCGGATCACATACACACGGTTAGGGGCTATACCGCTTTCACAATACGAAATCAACAGCGACCCGTCCTCCATTTGGAGTCCACCGGGATAGCCGTAGCAAGACACATCGAGGGGAAGGGCCGGCGTCCAGTCCACGCCTCCGTCCCGACTCAAGAAGACATATAACCCACCTTGATAGGTCGTAACGCAGACGAGGGTGCTATCCGCAAGCACGAACAATCGCGGGGCTTTAACCGTTCCACTCTGAACCATTCGTCCAGACTCACGCCAGCTAACGCCATCGTCGTCTGAGAAGAAGATGCCGCCATCGGGGCGCGACACCATAACGAGACGTCCATCGTCAAAACGAGCGATGGCAGGTTCGTCCACATCCACCCCTTCGCGCCGGATAGTAGAGACGGTATACCACGTCTTCCCAGAATCGTCGGAACGGCGAATTGCACCAAAGAGATGATTCTCATCCTGACTTGAACAGTAGGTGGGCCAAAGAATGCCCCCATTGGGCAGTTGGATTGCCTGACCGTGACTCCGCTCGTAAAACGAACCCGGACTATCCAACCAAATCGGCTCACTCCACGTTGTCCCGCTGTCGGTCGATCTAATCACACACTGCTGGGTATTCAATCCATTGAGATCCTTACGGAAAGCTGGCGGTGCTTCCGAGAATCCGTACCAAGATGCCTGTACATTGAGAAAACAGAGGGCGGTGTTATCCTGGCAAACAAACAGCGTTACCGGACCGTCGTCTAAAGAGATATCTGTCAGTCCGAGAGGTTTGCTCCAAGTACGTCCATCATCGGTGGAATGGACTGCCATTGAGCGTCCACCTGTCGGCGCAATAAAATCTACGGGCCAACCGTCAGCAGCGTAACGTTCTCGTGTCTCCTCCTCAAACAGTCGCGGCGACGCAAACGAAGCGTGCCAGTAGCCAGCGGAATGGCCGAGCAGCAGATTGCCGTTGGGCATTCGCTCCAGCGCCCCAGCCCAGCCAATAAAATCACCGAGTCCGGGGAACGGCGCAGGACGATTGAAATCCCAACCGGTAACGCATACCCTTGCCTCCTCAGCTGCAAGTGGTTTTGTTGTAGTAGCGTCCATTTTTTCTCCTAATTTCGAGAATTGAGCCGATACAGAGAGTGTTGAGATCAATTACTCGCACCGCTGACGATAAAGGTTAGGGTCAATCGCTGCAGCCATCGCACACACATCCAAATCCTCACCGAGGAACGCTTGAACCTTCTCCGCAATCTCCACAGGGCGTTGAAGCGCCTCCGAATACGCAACACCAAGCATCGGGATATTGCATTGAGCCAGCACCCCCTTCACCTCACAGACCTGCCGCTCAAAGATCTTGCCCAACTCTACATCGGATAGATTGCCACCGCTTTTCCCTTGACGTTGGAGCATCTTCCGCTGAGAAGCGAGCACTTCGCTGATGTTGCGATCCATAAAGATAACTCGATAGCTGAATCGGGGAGGGAGAAACGGAATCAGTTGAGCGATGATTTTCACCGCTTTGCCCTTCGCTTCGGGCACCCAGGTACGATCCTGGCGAATCCGTTTCACCTGCTCGCATTCAAAGTAGCCATGCGGGTTGTCAGCGTCCGCTTGCCGCACACCATCGGTCAAGCACGGGTAATCAGCGGCGGTTAACATCTGCATCAGCATCGAGGTGCCAGACCGCGGGAGACCGGACACTACAGTGATGAATTCATTCCGGATCTGCGTTCCTCCCCGTGGAGTAACAGATTGAGCACGGGAACTCATCTCCGTTCTCTCCTGCGATTCATGTGCCAACGGTTCTCCCCCAGTGGTGTAGCTGCTGTGTGTCAAGATTCCTCTGAAACCTCTCCATTCTCCAATGCCATATACGCCTCCAGCAGCTGCTCCTGTTGCCTCGTTAGAGTGGTCGGGATTTCAATAACAACAGTAACAAGAAGATCTCCGCTCTCGTTTTCAGATTTCTTAATCCCCTGACCAGTTAGCCGGAAGGTTTGATTGGGCTGTGTTCCTCGTGGAAGGTTCAACGCAATAGGATCGGTAAGCGTCGGAACATGAATTTCTCCACCGAGAGCCGCTGTCGCAAAGCCGACCGGAACCTGACATCGCAAATCATACCCATCACGTTGCAAGACCGGGTGCGACTTGACAACAACATCTACAAACAGGTCCCCATAAGGTCCCCCGCGTGAGCCACACTCTCCCTGACCGGGCAAGCGCAACGATTTCCCGGTCTCAATCCCCGGCGGCATCTTCGCCAGCAAAGACCGCTCCTTGCGGACGGCACCTGTCCCGCGACACACCCGACACGGTTGGTGAATTAGGACACCTGTGCCTCGGCAGCGTTCGCACAGTTTATTCTCCTTTGTGCTATCCCGCAGTAACTGGTCGAGAAGCTCGCCGTTGCCCATGCAGCTGGGACAAGTAGATTCGGGTGACCCCCTTTGCGCTCCCGTGCCATCACAGCTTTCGCACTCCTCACTGCGGTGAACACGGATGGAACGCTCCGTTCCCAACATGGCTTCAGTGAATGGGAGGGTTAGATCAGTTCTTAGATTGGAACCCCGTCTTCCCTTTGCTTTAACCGTTCGTCTCGTTTTTGTCTTTCGTTTCGTCTGCGGTCCCGACCTAAACAAACCATCAAAGAAGTCATTAACTCTAGAGTCGCCATCACCAGAACGTCTAAATCCGCCATTTTCAGAAGTTGTCCTATCCGTCTCTGACGATTCATCGCCGATGTGCTGCGGACTGAGTTCAATTAGAGCCTGATAAGCCATCGAGGCCTCTTTGAACCGCTCCTCCGCCCGTTTATCGCCCCGATTTTTGTCGGGATGACTTTGCATCGCAATTCTACGATAGGCTCTCTTTATCTCATCGAGGGTCGCATTTCGACTTACACCAAGGATCTGATAATAGTCTTTCTGCCTCACCGATTTCCCTCCTCACATCCGCCAAATCCAAACAGTCGGAATTTTTTAAGACCCGACTGCAAATTTACGTTCACCTTTGGAGTAACAATACTCTCTTTGTCCCCTTGTTTGAAGCCTGTCGGACAAGTGCCTTTAGATCAAGGATCCCATCGACAGGGACTGCTGGACGATTGAATCGTAGGGTCTGCTTCATCACCATTTTTCGTTTCGATTTTGTATATTTGAGTTGGATGGAACCAACACGGTTGTCAATCTCGCGGTCCTCAGGCACAGAATCCACCGAAAATAGAGACGATAGATTGACAACAACCTCATCCGAAAAAGTAACTGCTTTTCCGATGATGACCGGGTGTGTTCTGTTTTCTTCACTGAGCAACGCCGCGTAAGGATGCTTAACCAGTGGCAACTCAAGGACATACTGCTGACCAATAGCAAAGAGGTAATCCTCGCACCACCAGTTGAGGACAATCTTCAGTTCGTCCTCCATAGCATCAAGTTTTGGAACCGAAATCTTCTCCAACTTCGCACGATCATCAAGTTCCATGTATTCATGCAGGAACTTCAACTGCTCATCAGGATTGATATATTTCAATTGACTTCGCAGCTTCGTATTGAATGCGCCCGTTACAGTGAGTGTCTGAGCAACCTTGACTGACAGATCGTCTTCCACCTGTATCCGTGTCTCAACACGCTTGAGGTTTGCTGCTGCCTCGATCGTTGGGCTTTTTGCAAATCGGTATAATTGATCTTGCATCCTGCCATTTTCATCGGGAGAGGTAGCCTCTCGGTTCATCTCCTCCGGTTCCTTCATAAGAAAATCAGGATTGACGATGAGTGCCCATCGATCCTGATCGCTGGCAGGGAGATCGCCAAACGCACAAGTTTCCGCTGTCGCATCTAACCAAATAAGTCCGCCATCGCCATTCTCCTCCACGGCGAGGATCATGTGATTAAAGTACGCGAGCGAGGGGATCTCACGAACAATCCTGCTGGACTCACCCGCGGAAATTAGCACCGGATAGGATTGGATACCGACCGCTGATAACATTGTACTGAGCAGCGTCGTCTTATCCTTGCAGTCCCCATACCCCTCCTTAAAAATTTCAGGCGCAGAATGTGGCTTTATCGCCCATATTCCGAGCTCAATGCCGACATAATCGATGTTCGTCGCAACATATTCGTAGAGCCGTTTAATCTTCTCCTTTCGACTCCAGGCGCCCCTCAACAACGCCTTGGTCTTCTGCTCGATTTCCGGCGTCACATAATCCTGCTCGCGGATAAGAGTCCCGTACCACTTCATAAGTTTATCCCACGAATCAAGTGAGGTGATATTGATACTGTAAGCGAGGTCCTCAACGGCTGGCATGAATGCCTCTTCACGGAGCGGGGGAACATCGCGTAGTTCAAATGTATGGGTACGCGCATAGCGAGTTTCCGTGATCATCGGTTCGCTCCCAATGGCTTGCGGACTGGTAATCTGGTAGTAGATTGCTTTCTTTTTTGGTGTATGAATCGTAAAGCGGTAACGCTGCACAGGCACGGAAGTTTGGAAGTAGACCTGGTGCCAGAATTCCCCCTGCATCAGATGCCCCCGATTGTTGGATGAATAAGCGTAGTCGATGATGCAATCGTCGGACATCTCCGGCATTGAAAAGTGCATAAGGCGAGCATCTACAAACAGCCCCGCCTCGACCGCACTCGGCGGTGGAATATTTTTGACAATGCTTCGTTGATCAAGATCAACTACACGACCGTCGGACGCGAGGGTTCGGGCGTGATGAATTGTGATGTCATCGTTTCCACGTGTGTACGGAATGCTAACTTTACCAAACTTATGTCCTGTATCGTTAAAAATTTTCACAATCCGTCGTGTGGAGTAGACGTAGCTGCTGTCTTCGTTGAGGTTCATCACCTCTGTTTCCCAAAGCACAACCGCACCGTTTTCGGGAAAATCATCTGCCCGCGGAGCATCAGTGAGTAACGCCTCGATCTCCGCCTCATCCGCTTCTGAAACAAAATTATAGGAAATTAAGGTGCGCTGGGACGGTCCGCTGTCCTCTTCGGTAGATGTTTCTCCAAATTCATCGTCGGACCGATCCAAGTCCGGCTCAAGCGACGCGGAATCAGCCAGCACCGAACGACGTTTTCCCAAGTAGGTCCTTTGCGCAAGCGTGCCGTCCGAAGCGTTCGGCAGTTCTTTGCGTGACGCAACTCCATCTCCATTATCATCAAGATGGGGATGCTCCGACTGAACAGAACCATCGCTCTCATACCAGGCTTTCACCCGCTCTTGGGTGTACAAAAACGCCTCCAACAGCGAAATGGCTCCATTGTCATCCCCATCAGCGGTCCCATCCGAAAAGGCATTGACGAAAATATTCCCAAATCCCGACCGCATGTAACCCTCACGCGCTGAACACGCCGTGATGATTGTCCGCCCCCCCTTACTCACTTGAGACACGAAACGCGCGCTATAGGGGAATCCGAAGACTAACACCATCTGCTCTGCAGGAATCTGATTGATGAGCGCAGCCCATTCTATATCCCTGATATCCCGTCCGGGCGAGTTGAATTTTAGCCCATCTGCCGTTTTGGTTGCATGACCGACCATGAAGAGGAGGAATTGGTCCCCCGGCTGAACCCGCGCCTGTAAATCAGAAAAAGCAGCCTCGATCCCAGCCTTCGTCGATTTCCCATCAACTAAATCTGATGCCTCCCCATCATTTTCAAACAGAAATGTGATATGCTCCGGTGCGTACCCGTATTCCTTTATCAGCAAGCTACGCATCCCTGAAGTCGCATTCCAAAATTCATCGTAAAAGGATTTCTCACCGCCAACACCGCCAATGATAAGCGCGTAATCTTCGGCAGAAGTATCCGGTGTGACAAGCAGAATGCAGCTCAAAATCAGGCAAACACTAAAAACAGAAAGTGGGAAAATTGCCTTTTCTCCCTTGGTCCCTCTCATTACGACAACTCCTCTCGGACGAATGTACCACTTTTCCCGCCAGTCTTTTTGACCAATCGAATATCAGAAATCTCCATCTCCCTGTCAACCGATTTACACATATCGTAGACCGTCAAACCAGCGACAGAAACAGCGGTCATGGCTTCCATCTCAACACCTGTTCGCCCAACGGTCTGCACCTCCGCCTCAATCTCGACGCGGTGTTCTGCTTCATTAATCGACAGATCAACTTTGACAGAGGTCAAAGCAAGTGGATGGCATAGGGGAATAAGATCTCCCGTACGCTTGGTCGCCATGATACCGGCGAGGCGAGCCACTTCGAGGACATCCCCTTTTGCGAAACCACGTTCAGCGATTAATCGGAGCGTCTCCAACTTCGCAAACACATGCCCACGTGCCACCGCAACGCGCAGGGTTTCCTCCTTCGGTGTAACATCCACCATGCGAGCATGCCCCTTTTCGTCAAAATGTGTGAGTTTATTCATTATATCCTCCACCTGAAACCACTTCCGTCACCCTATCAAACTGTGGCTTGAGTGCGGGATAGAGAGCGCCGTAGACCTGGTAGTACTCCTCATAAATTCTCACATTGTCAGCGTTCGGTTGCGTCGATGACGTGACTTTGACAATTTCATCTGCTGCGCTCTCAACGCTGTCGTAAACCCCCGTTCCAACACCAGCGAGAATCGCTGCGCCAAACGCAGGTCCTTCAGCGATGTTAATCGTAACCAATTCAGTGTTGAAGACATCGGCTTGGATTTGTCGCCAGAGCGAACTCCGCGCACCACCGCCCGTGGCGTAGATCCGCTCAATGGGCGTTCCCAAGCCACGAATAATCTCCAGTGAGTCACGTAGGGCGTAGGCAATGCCTTCCATCACAGATCGAATCAGATGGGGCTTGCCGTGCCGCAACGTTATACCAAAGAAGGTCGCCTTTGCGTTTGCATCCGCGTGTGGTGTCCGTTCGCCGGTGAGGTAGGGCAGAAAAATTAAGCCCTCACTGCCAACAGGTACTTCTGCGGCACGCTGGGTCAAAATTTCATACGGATCGACCCCTTCGATTTCAGCAGCCGCGACCTCTGAATCACCCAAATTATCACGAAACCAACGGAGCGCCCCCCCGGCTGAAAGGACCACGCCCATCAGATACCACTTGTGCGGTGCAGAATGACAGAAACTGTGCGCCTGCAGGTTCGGGTCCACTTTGGCTTCATCGGTATGTGCAACGATGGCGCCCGACGTCCCGATACTTGCCGAGACCCGACCCTCTTTGATAATCCCATTGCCAACCGCGCTACAGGCGTTGTCCGCCCCACCGCCGACAACCGGAGTCCCTACAGAAAGACCCGTTAATTCGGCAGCCTCAGCGGTAATCTTTCCACAAACGTCAACCGATTCGCACACTGGCGGCAGGAGCGCTCGGTCAATCCCGAGCTTGCGCAATACTTCCTCAGACCAGCATCGTTGCCGCACATCGAACAGGAGTGTCCCAGCCGCATCGGACACCTCCGCAGCAATCTCCCCTGTCAACCGGAATCGGACGTAATCTTTGGGGAGCAACATTGTAGCGGTCTGTTCCAGAATCTGCGCCTCGTTGTCGCGCACCCAGATCACTTTTGGCGCGGTAAATCCCTCAAGTGCAGGGTTACACGTGCGCTGCACTAACATATCCTCACCGACAGTCTCTGTGATGTAGTGGCACTGCTCCGTCGTCCGCACGTCACACCATAGCATCGCCGGACGCAAGACACGGTGTCCCTTGTCCATCAGCACCAAACCGTGCATCTGACCGGAAAGTCCTAACCCCTTGATCTCCTTAGGCGAAACCCGCGATTCCGCAAGCACCCTCTGGATGGATCTTACCGTTGCCAGCCACCAATCTGCTGGGTCCTGCTCCGCCCATTTCGGTTGAGGCGTGTGCAGCGGATATTCTTCTAAAGCACTGGCGTGTTGTTGACCGCTTTCATCAACAAGAATCGTCTTCGCCCCTGTTGTTCCAACGTCAATGCCGATGAGATATGCCATGAGTCATTTCCCGCTAATTGTGAGGCGCAATATGTCAGTGAGCCAAAATCTTATCTTGAGATTCGCTTCATTGATCGACAGATCGACTTTTAAGAGAGGTAAGTGGAACCAAGAGATCATCAACGACAGGCTGCCACCCGGGTAACACATGAGATTGGACCCGCGCGTCATTGCTGAATCGTTCAACGGTCCTAGATGAATCAGAGATGAATTGCACCACTTCAATTGTGCCCTCCCTTGAACGTACAAGCCAGCACTCATTGACACCCATCCGTTGATAGTCCGCGAGTTTGTCCAAAACGTTTTGTTGTGATTCGCTCGGGGAGACAATTTCGACAACCAAATCTGGGGCAATGTCAAGGAAAGGGAGTTCTTCCATATTATCCAACCCCAACTGTGCAATCCGTTCAAAGCTGATGTAAAGCACATCTGGTTGTCGAGTCCGCAACGGTGCTCGACTAATCATGATGTCAACGGGGGCATACACGACAATCCCTAATAGGTTCTTATCCACATAATTCGCCATCGGTTGAAAGATTTCTCTCGAGTGCCATTGGTGTCCAAACAGCGGTGCGGGTTCCATCATCAGTTTCCCGTCGATAACTTCATATCGCTGCATGGTTTCTGGCAGCGCGAGGTAGTCATCATAAGTCAAGAGTTCTTGTGTCATATATAATCACCTTCAGTTCGGATCAAACCGTGGAATAGCTATGTAGGTTAAAACATTATGTTTAGAAATGATTTCATCAAGGGATTGATAGGAATTTACACCTGTCATATTTACTCACTTTTATCTTCTGACATTAGGGAGAATGGCGCACAACACGTCCCGGTAGTTCCCCCGTGGGGTTTCCACTATCAATCACGGGAACACCGTTGACCAATACCCAGTTCACGCCGACTGCCGGCTGTACCGGATCTTGCCATGTCGCACGGTCAGCAACGGTTTCCGGGTCAAAGACAACCAAGTCCGCAGCCAACCCTTCAGCGATTCGCCCACGGTCTTTAATCCCAAAACGCGTCGCTGGAAACCCGCTCATTTTGTAGACCGCTTCCTGTAGAGACACCAGTTGGCGCTCCCTGACGAAGCGTCCAAGGTACTGCACAAAGCAGCCGTATCCCCGCGGATGCGGATGGGGAATATCATAGACACCGTCACTGGCAATCATCATGCGTGGATGGACAGCCGTGCGGTCGATCGTTACTTTGTTATCCTCTGGCGGTGTCTGCCAAGGAAAAACGAACGTTTCTATCCCTTCCTCCTCAAGCATCAGATCGTAAGCGAAGTCCTCGCGGGACTTACCCACACCTTCGGCGGCTTCCGATAGGGTCATCCCGATGAACCGACCGGACTGCGTATAACCGACAATCTGATCGCCACGCCCCAACTGCTCTCGGATATGGGGCAGGCACTTTTCCCGCACCTCCGACCTCCCCATATTCGCCAAGACCTCTGTGAGGCTTCCCGCCTGGAACTCCGCCGGCAGCATCAGTGCGAGATGGGTCATCCCCGCGGGATAGAGATAGGACTCAAAGGTCAAATCAATGCCCTCGCGGTCTACCTGCTCAAGCAGTGCGGCACTCTCGTCATCTACCCGCTCGTGAGAGATATGGACGGGGATACCCGATTGCTTGGCGAGCTCAAAGGTTTCTTCCCACGCTTTTTTCCGTCCGAGGATTCGGTAGCGGATATGTGCAGCATAGATTGCGCCGTATGAATCTGCCAACTTGCATAAAGTGATAAGTTCCCGGAGATCCGCATGGGCACTCGGTTGGTAGTCAAGGCCCAAACACAGGCAACCAGCCCCCGCTTCCAACCACTCACGGGTCGTCTCCACCATGGCAGCCAACTCTTCGTCGGTCGCCGGTCGGGGATCCCACCCCATCGCTCCTAAGCGAACCGCACAATGCGGCACCTGTGGATAAACATTGGCGGGAGTATTGCCGGGAAAGATGCTTAGATAATCTTCAGCGGTGGACCAATCGAGAGTGAATTCCGCATCCCCAATCGCAAACTGGGTATAACGCCACATCTCCTGCGCTTGCTCCGGTGGAAGCGGCGCCCAGCCAAACCCGTCCGGTGCAGTCAACTGAGTGGTCACGCCCTGACGGACAGCTCCCAACTGATCTCGACCCCCCACCAACGAGATCTCCGAATGGACATGGACATCAATGAAGCCGGGACTTACAACCTGTCCTGCCGCATTGATACTCCGGTTTGCCTGTGTGGGATCTAATTTCCCAATGGCAGCGATTTGGTCACCAACGACACCTACATCGGCGGGGAAAGGCTCACGCTCACCTGTGCCATCGGCAATCTTTCCACCGTGAATAATATAGTCAAATTGCATCAAGTATTCTCCGTTACTATGTTGGGGAGATTATCCTGATAGCCGTTCCCAACTCCTGTAAATTTGGATTTTCAGTTGACAGGGGAAAAGGGATCAGGTAGGATGTAAATCAGGCTTAAACATACAGGTTACTTTGAATCCCGATGACCTATTGGGGAGCATCGGGGAGGAGAAATGTACGTATGCACAATAAATCTCATCGGTTCGGTCTTTTTATAACACTCTTTCTTCTTGGCATCGTTTTTGGTGGGTGTGATGATGCGGGCTCAGGGGGCAGTGGATCGGTCAGCCTGCTCAGGGATGAGCCTGTGATTCTGGACTCCACCCTCGCCATCAACGTCAGCGATGATCGTCCGGATGGAATTACTGACACCTTCTTCGAAGCGAGCGATCGGATTTACTTATGGATCTTCTGGGTGAACGTCAAAGGACGACATACCGTTGAGGTCAACTGGTTTTCGCCACAGGACGACATAGACGACCCACCCTTTCGAGAAGACCAAGAAACCTTCGCCTCCTCAACAGGGGATCAGATCACTTGGTTCTATATAGACGCCCCTTCCGGCAGCTTTCCCGAAGGCGAATGGTTTGTCGAAATCTTTCTGGACGGATTGTTCGAGCGGAGCCATGTATTTGACGTCAGGCGCTGACCAGAACAGAAAAGATAATGCGGTTTGAGTTGGCAAATGAACCTGTCAAAGGTTTCATTCGATTTACAGCGCCAAAACCCAACCCTTAGAATAACTCTCGACCAACAATCAGGCGATAAGCATCTAAATATTTTTCGCTGGTTTGATTGACGACCTCCGCCGGCAACTCAGGGGCTGGCGGCTCCTTGTTCCATCCAACATCACTTAGATAATCGCGGACATACTGTTTGTCAAAACTGGGTGGAGAGCCGCCAGGTTTATATTCGTCTTTGGGCCAGAAGCGCGATGAATCTGGGGTGAACACCTCATCAATGAGAATCAGTTGACCATCAATCTGTCCAAACTCAAACTTGGTGTCACAGAGGATAATTCCGGACTTTTCCGCATGTTCGCTTGCAGCCTCAAACAGCGCAAAACTGGTCTGGATAATTTTATCTGACAAATCTTGTCCAATTACCTCCACCATCTCTGCGATTGAGATGTTCTCATCATGCTCTCCCTGCTCCGCTTTCGTGGAAGGGGTGAAGATAAGCTCTGGCAACCGCTCCGACTCCGTAAGTCCCGCCGGCATTTTCTCCCCGCATACTGTTCCAGCCTCTTTATACTCCGACCACGCAGACCCCGCGATGTAGCCGCGCACGACACATTCGATATCGATTCGATTCGCTTTCCGGACAAACATAGACCGCCCTTCAAGCACTTCTGCATCGGCTTGCAGCACATCAGGATACTGTGAAACATCGGTGCTGATAATGTGATTATCGACGATTGATTTCGTGTAATCGAACCAGAACTCAGAGAGCCCAGTCAGGATTTGCCCTTTGTACGGAATTCCATTCGGCAGCACAACATCAAACGCCGAAATCCGATCCGTTGAGATAATTAATAATTGGTCACCGAGGTCATAGAGGTCTCGGACTTTGCCCCTGTTGGCAAGCGCAACATTCGTTAGATTCGTTTCTGTGATAACGTTTTGTGACATTTGAAATTCCTTATGAGACTTGTAACTCGTACTTATAAGTTACCTTGATTTTTTTGACTACCGGTTTTGTCAAAGGTTAAGGCGAAGGCATTATGCAAAGAATGTGCAAATGCTTTATTGCTCGCAACGCCAGTAAAGATTACTTTTTTCTTATCTATATCTAGCTGTAAGATTCGTTCTTCTGCCAGATAATTTCTTGCCGTTTCAATTTCAAACTCAACCCAAGTAGATTTTTGAAGAACAGATTCACTACTATAGATTAAAACAAAATAATCTGATGAGCAAATTCCTTCCTTTATCTGTTTACGGAGATTGCCATTCAGATCGAGATGTTCTCTATCTACCCATGGAACATAGCCGTTGGATCTCAGTTGTTCCGCTATACTTTTTACGACCGGCGCATCTATCCAAGAATAGCTGATAAACACTTGCTCTTTCATATCTATGATTCTCTTGAAGGAGGTGACGATGGACTTGGAGTATTATCAATTTCATCTGCTCTTGCTTGATTTCTTATGTTTTCAATCTCAGTGGCATAAGTTATTCGGCGTTCTTCAGAAGATTTCCCAAAATTATCAGGGTCATACTTCATACGCCGGACAGTGGTATAGACAGCAGACTCGTGCAATCTATAACGCTGAAAATTTGTCTGAACTTTAAGTACAGAATGCAAACCGTAAATAATTGCAGCAAATGCAGCCATGATCTGAACCAACAAACCTGCCTTAGATGAGCCATCAATATATGTCACCAGATAAGGAATGGATAAAGCTACGATAGTAGTCCAAAACACAACATAATAATGGAACCAACCGTAATGCCAAGCTCGTTTTTGCCAAATACGAAGAACCGGGATCATCTGTTTATAGTGCTCTTCCAACCACAACTTGAGATCCTCCTCAATAAATAGTGCATCATCAAATTGCTTTTTGGTAGAATTGACCTCCGCACCTTTGTTATCAGGGTCAGTATCTGTTTCCCCAATTTTAAACCGCGGTCGCATTCGTATGGCAATCAAGACAGCAGAAAGAATTGCTAAAATCAGGAATGCTATTATAGCAATTACCCACTTATCATCTGTGAACATCCAGCCCTCGCTTAACTTCAGGAACCGTACGGAACACCTGCTCTTTTAATTTTGGCTCATGTTAAGAAAGCGTGCAACAGCAACCACCCCCTTCTATCCCCCCGCAAGCGAGGGGAGGGCCCTCCGCTATCCCCCTGCCTGCGGGGGGACTAAGGGGGGCACGCTTTGCACTTTCTTTTGACATGAACCTTATGTTAATATCGTCCAAGTTACGCTACGCCATTTGCTATGTAGCACAAAAGGCGTAGCTTGAGCACTTTGTGAGGCTATTCCCTTCAATTCTTCTTCGCAGATTTTGAGGTCGATTTCCCGCTAGATTCTGAGCTAGATTTCGGTGGATCTGGCCACGGCTTTGGAGGCTTCACCTTTGCGATCCGATCTTCGTTCAGAGGTTTACCTTTGGGGGCTTCCTTACTACGAGCCATGATTACTCACCTCCTTTTTTGGCGATATTCAATCCTTTAGGCCTCTCGATTCTAAAACCTCATCGCGGCATCGCTGTATCAATTTTTTGTCGTGTGGAAGGTCCGGTGCAGTATTGTCCTCTTCACCTTCCATTTCATTTCTGATCCTTCGATATTCCTCAACGAGCTCTGTGCTTATTGGGCCTAACATTAGGTCCTGCCATAAGTTCTCATATGCCCTGCTTATTCGTGACCATTTTGCTTTTAAGTTGGACATCTCTCCAATTTTTCTCTGCCAATCCAATATCGGAAGAGCGATTGCAGTGACTGCTGAAACAGCAGAAAGACATTTCCATAAAAGATCAATATTAGCCCAGATTCCCCAACTCGCCACTGTAGACGAGGACATTACTGCTAGAAATATCTTTGTCCATTTATCCCACGTAGCGTAACGGCGGCTCTTATGATCCCAGTACCTAACATTCAAATCCGCGTCCAACATCGCCGTCCAAGTTAGCTGTATGATGTATTCTTCTCTTGCCTCCGGTGTTTGCATTCCTTTATGCTTCCCATCAACCGCTAAAATTGAGCAGAGCCATTAATTGATCAATTCCTCAAAAACAGACAAGCAGTATTTCCAGTATTCAACAGCGTATTTTTTGACTTCCCCTGGCTGATTCGCCAAGTCCATATACTGTTGAACCCAACCCAGCAACAGGTCTTCGGATGCCTTTCTGATGACGCAGGCCTCTATATCATAAGCGATATCGCAAAAATTGTCCAGATCTTCTGCATCAAGGTGAAAATCGACCTCGCGATAGAGAACTAAATTCACCATCAGCGCAGTCGTAATTTGGCGGGCGGTATCGGAATCGGTATCCGGCGGATAGTCAACGGAGAAAATTTCCTCCTGTGGTAATGCTTGGAGGTAGCTAAATCGGTGATCGATATAGTCTATCTGTTGATTGACTATGTTTATGTCAGAAAGACTCATCAAGGACCGAGGGTTGGCGGATAGTTGAGAAAGTGAAAGCTGTGGGGCGTCAATTGCCAGTTTTCGCTCAACAACCAACTCCAGAAGATCACGTTCCCACTCATTATACGCGGGAATCCTTTCTGGCTCAAGAGTGTGCACTGCTGGGGAGGTAAGGACCGCTTTTTCAAGGGTATTCTGGGAGCGTTCTATCAACTTATCAACGAGCGTATTGCCGATTTGATAGAATTTAATCAGCCGGTTGCTGTTCAGTAGGCGAATCGACTTGTCGAGAACACCGTCGCAACCATATTCCAACCCCAAACTTGTCAGGGTAAACGCTTCTTGAATCTGCCCCCGAATCTCTGCGCGAGAGGAAAGATTTTCTACTTTGATCTCAATCAACTTTTGAGCGAGGGAGGCAATATCGTGATGAATTTTGTCTTGATGCGCAGGTGAAATCTGCCCCGTCCTCTGTCCATGTTCAAGCGTTTGGACGAGAAACAATCGACGATCGTAATGAGTCAGCGCGTCAGCATCAAATATCTTCTCATTCCTCGTCAACTTCAGACGCCTCCTTATCCTCCAAGTTAAGTTGATCGAGGTCTACTTTTTCGAGAATCTCTGTTTCGGTGATGTCAATGCCAGCTGCCTTATCGCGCTTCTTGACTCGTTCTTCCTGTTCCTCCTTCACGCGTTCAAGCGACCCCCACAGTTCCTCACCTAACTCATCTTCCCGATCTAGCCCAAAGAGTTCATACAGCACACGAACGAATAGGTCGGCATCCGCTTCCCAAATGGCGTCCATAACTGCCCTCGCCCGCTCATCTGCGTAGCCGATACCCGGCGTTGACGGATCGACCAATCCCTCCTCAATAAACAGTGCTTTGAATTCCTCGTCCATCTCGACACGTCCACTCAATAGACTGCCGATAATCCCAACATCAATCTCGGAGAGCAAATCTCCAAGTTCATCCACCTCACACTCCGACAGTTCAAACAGCCATAAATCGAGCGTCTTTTCATCGAGCTTGCCGCTGCGCCATAAAACAAAATCCATCATCTCTTCAAATTGATCAGGCGACAGGCACGACAACAAAGCAGACGCGGTCCCCGTACCAAGCCTTGCATCCAAGATCTGCAGCACATCTTCCATGACGCTCATCTGGATTAACTCGGTACAGTCCGGGACGAGATAATACAGTTCCTCACGCGCCTTCGCGTCACGGGTGGAGGAAATAACTTCCAGCTGCTGGTCTACTGTGTATCCCTGAAACAGTGCTTCAGCCGCTGACGTTGGCAGCCTTAGCAGTTTCTGGGCTTCCAGTTGTGGGTCCTGTAGGTCGATGAGCCTTGTGCTACTCACACTCATATCTCCCTCATTGGGTGGAAATCTTAGTAGTTCTCTCGGACGAAGTGCAGATTCTTTATCGCTGAGGCTATCGGATCATCGTCTGCCGGCGTTTCGAGGACATACCAGCCATCATAGCCGATTGCGTGAGTGGCTTCGATAACCGCGGGAAAATCAACACCGCCCTCGCCGGCGTGGCTGCCCGAAGTATCTTTGATGTGCATCTGCGCGATAGCACCTCCGAGCTGACGGATCTCGTCGGCAGCGTCATATCCGAATCCTGTGGCATTGCCCATATCGTAATAAACACCAACCGCCGGGGAGTCAACCTGATCGAGGATCTGTTGATGTTCGGCAGCGGTTAACGTCGATTCTAAAGCAAGGCAGACGTTATGTTGTTCCGCCGTCGCCGCCGCAGCCTTCACCCCGTCAATGAAACGTGCTGACGTGATATGTTCCGTTTCGATCTTGCCGTCGCCGAAAAACGGCACAAGGATGACCTTCGCTCCAAGTTTTGGACAGACCGACGAGAGATGGTCCAACATTGCGATCCCTTCGGCTCGCGTTGCATCGTCTGGATGGGCAAACGTATAGGCAGTGAAACCACCCGGAGAGAGAGCCGGTGTTTCAATGCCAGCCGACTCGGATAACACTTTGATGTCGTCTACGCCGGACTCAGTCCAAAGTGGGTGCTCACGATAATTGGCACCGATACATATTTCCACGCCGTCAAAACCAATCTCTTTCGCTTTGTCGAATACCTCTTCAAAGGGCAAATTCAACATACCGTCTCGGATGCCAACTTTCATATTTCTCTCCTGCAGGGGCTCATTCATAACCGGAAGGGATTACCTCTAAAATAGTTGCGATATAATACCATTTTTGAATTATTGGTGTCAAGAGCCGTAGGCAGAAACCTTCCCAATATCAGGCTGGCAGGCGGTTTTCGATTGTCCACTACCTTAACCTATGCTATCATAACAAGAAGGAGAGAACACAACAACATACGATGCATTGGAGAGGAAATGTCCTTTATGAAACAACAGATACTTTTCACCTGTTGTTTGCTTGTTATTTCAATTGGAGATGCTGTAGGGGAATGGGTGGAAGTCGATCCGGCGGAGATTGAGAAAATGATGCAGCTACCTCAAGACGATTGGTTAAATTTAACACTGATGGGCACGAAAATCGGGTATGCCCATCTCTATACGGAAAAATCAAGATATGAAGACGAGGAAGCTATCCGAGTGCGCGCTGACATGGTGATGGACCTCAAGCGTACTGGCACCGGGTTAAGACTCACAACAACCCGGATCGCGTATGTCGGTATGGATCTCGTTCCTCGCTATTTTATTTCTACCTCCAATGAGACAAGACAAGAAAAACAGGTTGAAGGGCGTATCAAAGATGGTGTTGCTTACCTTGAAACGAGCCTCGCAGGAAAAACAACTCAGAGTGAAACGTCGATTCCAGCCGACACAATTTTTGAACAGATGATCGGTTATTTTCTGCTGCGACGCAGCATCAAAGTCGGCGATGCGTATACGCTGCGCGTATTTAATCTGGACCTCATGAAACCCGTTAAAACGGACATCAAAGTCCTGCAAGAAGATCAACTCGAATTTGACGGCAAGATAGAGCCGGTCTACATCATCGACTACACGATGGACATCATGGGAGGGCTTACGACAAAGCAGTGGTTGGGACACAATGGCACAATATATCGGCTGGAAGTCGGGCTGATGGGACTCAAGATGGTCTTGGCAAAGACCGATATGAAAACAGCACTCGGCGAATCAGGAGAGGTGGATGTTATCCTGAACACAAAAATCTTCGCCCAAGGAGAACGGCCAACACCCGGTACGCGTCGTCTCAAGGCACGGCTGCGATTGACTGGGGGAGAATTGGAAAAGGCAGTAATAATAGATAGCCGCCAGAAACTGACGATTGATAGCGACCCACGCCACGGAATACTTGAGGTCAATGTCCCCATGATAGATCGAGCGGAAACGCTGAATCTGCCCATACAAGACCAGCACGAGGATAAGGAACTCGCACAATTCTTGAAATCAACTGTGTACATCCAAGCGGAACACCCAACGGTTCGGGCGAAAGCTGTCGAGGTACTTGATGGAGAGACTAATGCTTGGAAATCCGCACAGAAGCTGTGCAGATGGGTGTACGAAAATATCCATGACAAGAACCTAAAGGTTGGATTCGGATCGGCATTACAAACATTAGAATCGCTGGAAGGAGATTGTACAGAACATACAGTCCTACTGATTGGAATGGCACGTTCCGTCGGTATCCCTGCACGGGTTTGTGCGGGACTTGTATTCCAAGGTGATGCTTTTTACTACCATTTTTGGCCCGAAGTATATGTAGGTGAGTGGGTAGCAATGGAGCCAACGCTCGGTCAAATCCAAGCAGATGCAAATCATATTCAACTTGCCGGCAGCGAGTTTGAGTCCAACTCCATGCTGGAATTCGGCGAAGGGGTGATGCGGACCCTGAATCAGCTTGAGATTGAGATCTTTGAGTGAAGTGTGGGAATATATTTCCCAACCGAAAAGCATGACGGCTATAGTAATGGGCAATCAAAAACCGGATCCGGTATCAGCGGTTCATTTACGCACCACGGCTTACGTATCCCGTTTCACATTCTACACGCTCCTAATCTTCTGGCTCTCCGCCGCCACTATCGCCGCCAAATCTCCGCTCCATATTGTCCAAGCAGACACGGATAGCCTCCTCGTCAAATTTGAGGCACCGACCCTGCGATTCAACTCGCAAGAAATTAATGAACGCACCTTCACTCAGATTTCCTTCGCAGGCGCAACCTTCATGACGGAGGTGGGACGCCCCAGTTTGCCTGCCTACTCACAACTAATTGGGATTCCCATTGATGCCGCACCATATGCAACCGTGATTGATTCCCGTCTTGAAGTCCGCCAAACCGAGCGCATTATCCCCACCCAACCATCGGGTCTCACCAATCCCCAACCAACACCCATCATTGACACGAACTTTTACCGACGGGATCGTCCGTACCCGGCCAAACTTGTCGAAGTTAGACCGATTGGACTCATCCGTGGACAACAGATCGCACGACTCCAAATCCAGCCGATTCAGTATAACCCCGCTAAATCGCAGCTCAAAATCTGTCACGAATTGTTAATCCGAATCGCCTTCAATGCCACCTCTTCATCCACCCAATCCCATCGGAATTCAGACCGATTTGCTGCGCCTTCCTTTGTGATAGAACCGTCGCAGGCTTTTGAGCAGCTCTTTCAGGCAAAACTACTGAATTACAGTCAGGCAAAAGTATGGAGGCGCTTGCCCCAAAGTGCCCCTGCTGCCCCCGTGGCACAGCAGGCTACCCTCCCTTCCCAGAGATATAAAATCCTGATCAGCCGAACAGGGCTGTATCAAATCACATATAGCGAACTCAGACGCGCCGGTGCCACCCCCGAGGATATTGAACTTAAGACCCTAAAGATGGAAAATCGTGGACGCCGGGTCGGTCTTCATGTCTTTGACGACAACACAGACAGTAGATTCAATCGGGACGACTCGGTTGTGTTTTACGGGGACGCACCAATCGGGGATAGATTCACCGATACTAACGTGTATTGGCTGAGTTGGGGTGGTGTTGGTCGTTCACAGGTACCCGTTAGAGACGCGACCCCAAAAATGCTGAATGCGCCCACTCCACTCGCTTTCAAGAAAACCTTGCACTTCGAACAAAACCCCAAATATGATCAGCTGCTTGATGTGAAATCTGAAGGGGCAGACCACTATTTCTGGGAAAGTTTGACAGGTGGAGCAGACGATAGGTTCAACCAGAAAGATTTCTCGGTTCAACTGCCTCATATAGCACCGAGAGGGCAAGTGAATCGAAATGCTGAAATTCGGATTAAGTTCCAAGGTGCATCGCGCAAACGGAACGCCAGACATCAGGCGCGTATTCTGTTTAACGGCGCGCAGCTTGGGGGAGTCGCCGAGTGGCGGCAGCAAGCTGGGCCGTTAGTTCCGCGTAAGATCGAAATGTCGCGATTTAGTAAGCCGGGGGATACGAACGTTCTGAAGATCATAGCCGAAGATCGAAATGACACACCGGCAGGCGTGCCTGACTTTTATCTGGATTGGTTTGAAATTGATTATTGGCGCACCTTTGAAGCGTTTGAGGGAGTGCTCGAATTTAACTCAGAAACCGAGCCAAGAAGAATCGGACGGGTTCAGTACCGTGTGACAAATCTTCATCACCGTAATATTGATGTATATCAGACCCACGATGGAAGTATGGTTGCAAAACTCGCTAACGGTCGGGTTGAACATAAGGATGGCAATTTTCAGCTAATCTTTGAGGATAATTTGACATCGCCGACCAGTTATTTTGTCGTTGAGCGAGAGAGATATGCTCGGGTGGATCATATTATCCCCGCCAAGCCATCAGTAATCAGCAACCCCACCAATCAAGCAGACTATATCATTATCTCCCACAGCAATTTTATCAATAGTATCCAAGCGCTCGCAACCTTCCGACGGTCACAAGGCTTAGCCGTCAAGGTTGTTGACATCGAGGAGGTATATGATCAGTTCAATCACGGAATTTTTAATCCGCTGGCAATCCAAAAGTTTTTACGTCACGCCTACATCCATTGGCGTACCCCTAAGCCCACATACGTCCTGTTAGTCGGCGACGCCCACTACGACTATAAAAGCGCAACTGTCCAGTTATATCGAGAGGTACTGAACAGAGATTATGATCTCCACCCTATCTACGTACCAACTTTTCACGGTTGGGCACCAGCGAGTGGGGAAACCGCTATGGATCACCATTTTGTCACCGTTAGCGGCGACGATCCACTGCCAGATATGTTTATCGGGCGACTCCCAGTACAATCGCCGCACGAGTTGGATGCTATGGTGAAAAAGATTATCAATTATGAAGCAAAGCATCAACCCGGTTTATGGCAGGGCAGATTGATGCAGGTAGCGGATAACGCGGTAAATAACGTCGGGGACGAAATCTTTGAGCGAAACAGCGAACAACTCATTGAGGAGTATATTCCCGTCGGCTACGATACCCGCAAGGTATATCTGCGGCGGATCGAGAGTCCAGAACGGACCAACCAAGCTATCATATCAACAATTAATGAGGGGGTCCTCGTCGTCGAATATTCGGGGCACGGCGGCACTCAAACGTGGGCAGATGAGGGCATTCTCCGCATTGCAGACGCAGAGAATCTACGAAATGCACACCCGCCGTTCATCATCACAACGACATGTCTCAACGGGCAGTTTGATCAGCCGCTACAATTCGGGCAACGCAGTTTAAGCGAACAATTTCTGATGGGCAGCGCCGGTGCTATTGGTGTCTTGAGCGCAACCCGTTTGACCTTTGCAACGGTCAATGCAGCATTCGATAGAAATCTCTTTACCTCTATCTTCACCGTTAGACCTTCAACTCTTGGTGCAATTGTCACTGATGCAAAAACGCAGTTCATGACGACTGCCCCTCAACTGTGGATCCCTACCGCCACGCAGTACACCCTCTTCGGTGATCCAGCAACGCGTCTCGCCGTGCCGGAATTGGAAATTCAAGTCGAGTTGGAGAACGTTGCAGTCGATCCGAGCAAAGAACTGATCATCCGCCATAATACTGTTGGACAGTACCAACCTTCACCGATCACGGGAACGGCAGCGTTTCGCAAGGCGACCGATTTCAGCACTGGGACGATGTCGGCGCTGGCACTGTTCGCCAACGATTTGGATGATAATTCACTTAATGATCTGCAGCAGCAAAAGAATAGCATCCAAGTGTGGCAAGGCGATTTTGGCGCGATCCGTATTCCCGTTCCAGAGAATGTCGCCCCCGGACAGGGTATCGTTCGTCTCCTTGCTCTCGACGATCAGCGGACAGCGGTGGGCGGGACAAAATTCTGGACGTATCAGCCAGCTATTCTCGACATCCGTGAAGATCTTGACCCAGATATCAACACACTAAATCTTTCGGCACTAATAGCGGACAACGAAGGACCCACAGGACTGAAGCTGATAAAAGCAGCTTGGAGCGATAGCGGAGAATCCAAGGAACATACGGTCGAAATGATACCCCACCCGGCACCACCAACTCCTGCGGTGAACGGTGGTCGGTGGTACAAGCTGCAAACCGCAATCCCCCTGCCGAAAGGTGGGCAAACTATACAGTATCAAATCGTAGTGACCGACCACACCAATCATACCATCAGAACCGAGAAAAAATCTCTCAAGGTGCCCGAAGGGGCAAACATTGCCATCGCCTCTGCAGTGACCGCTCCCCTCCGCTACACATTCTCAAAAGATAAACAAGCACATACACTGACCGCCAAACTGGTGAACGATGGCGGCAAGAAAATCGATACCGCGATCGAGGTTTGGTTCGCAGAGGGGGATCCCGATCGGAATGGGGATGGCCAGATCGACCCGGAAGCAGATATACTTGGGCGTGTCTCGGTCAGAGCCGATGCGTGGCATTCGGGAGAGACACACCTTCAAGAAACGAAAGCGACATTGAGTCTCCCTGAACCTTTGTCCACCGGCTTTCATCGAATCTATGTCTTCGCGGACCCAGAATCGCCCAGCGACGATCATGAGGATGGAGTTATCGGTAAGCTGGATGAACCCCGCTCGCTTGATAACAAAGGGTCCGGATCTTTTGTAGTCAACGAATTTACGCTGAAGGCTGACGAAGAACTCACCGCGCTCAGTTTGGATCGGATATTTGAGGTCGTATTCCCAATCGGAACTGTCCTCAATCCCAAAACAACGCTGTCCGTCAATACAATCGAACCGCTCATCTCATCTCAACCTGACCTCCGTTTTGTCCCACTTCCCCGCCGACCTGTCTCGCAAATCGGAGCATATCAAATCGAGTTATATTCTGATACCGAGCGGTTGGTCAAGCCAGCGTCACTCAAGTTCCGTTTAGATCTGGGGGCTCTGAAAGATCATTTACAGGCAAATCAGGGACTGAATCCCGGAGCGGTGGCATTTAACCCCGCCTTACAAAGCGATCTCGCGATCTATCAATGGAAACCGAGCATCAACGCTTGGAAACGGCTGCCCTCAGAAGTATTGCGCGATAATACCGGGAACTTAGTTTCAGAGAACTTTGTAACCCCCACACAAGCCGAAAACACAAGCATCCAAAAATTGCAGCCCTCTTATATTCGCGCCGATCCAAGCCTCACGCCGTCGGGAAGGTGGGCAATCTTTTTCCTTGATCCAGACCGGTATCGCGTCCTCCTGCAAAGAAAAGGCAACCGTGAGATCGAAGAACTCGACCAAACCGGACACATCGGTCAAACCCTCAGAGATGGGGAATTGGGGATCGAATTAGAGATTCCCCGCCTTGGGGAAACAGACACCCTAAACAGAAATCTGGTCTTTGAATTCGGTGATGTGTTGACCTTTGAAACCGATGTTAGCCCAAACGGAAGCACCGGCGTTTCTGGAGTGTGGAACACCAATCGTGGCAGAGGTTCTGCGCACGTGGACATCAGAACGAAAGATCAGATTGCTGGCAAGGACGGGCAGCCCGACCTCGGTGACTGGTTGATTTTTTTTCGGGATAGCAAACATTTCGAGCTACGCAATGCGCGAAACGAGCTGGCTCTCGATACGGCGGGAAATCCTGCTGTGGGGCAGGTCAATCAGCCTTTGATCCTTGACAACCTCGGAATCGAGGTGCGCGTCTCGTCCTCGACGGACTTGGGCTTCAAAGCCACCGACAACTTACCCTTCGAGTTTGGAGACAAGTTCAAGTTCAGCAAGATGACCGTAGGCATCGTAACCACTAAGACAAGCGCACCCTCGACTTACGCCCTTATGCGAAGTTCAGATCAGGAGCCACCCAAAGTCCAACTGTGGATAGATGGCGAAGCCCTTACTCCCGGTAGCACTATCTCGCCCCGTCCTCAAATCTCGCTTCTCTTGACAGACGAAAACGGAGTGGATATGGACAGTTTCAGCTTAGGGATGAGTAAGGACGGAGGAGCATTCGAGACAATTAAGAACCTTGAGATTAGTGGCAAGCAGGTAACGTCAACCTCCATCCGCTATAAGCCAACACTGTTTATCGGTCACTACCGCTTTAGGATCAGGGTAAATGATTTGGCAGGAAATACGTTTGGCGGTGAGGCTGGATTCCGTGATTTTCGCTTCTCTGTGGCAGAGCAACCCGACCTTGAACCGCCAACCGTTGAAATCCTTCTCAACAATGAAATGTTGACGGATGGAACGGTTATACGCGAACAGCCGAAATTTGAGATTCTGATCGCAGACGAAAGTGGAATTAATCCAACCACGGTTCAATTTGCCTTCGGTTCAACAAGCAACCCCCTGTTTCCACTACCTGAAAATCATTACGAGTTTCAGTTCGATGTTACCCAACCTACGCAAACATGGATCGACTTTGAACCCAATCTGCCAAATGACGAATACCAACTCCAAATCCTTGCCACGGATACCAGTGGAAATACACTCAAATCGCAAATATACCGTTTCCATCTTGAGGAACCCGTATCCATCACCCACCTGCTGAACGTGCCGAATCCCATACGCACCAACACAGTTTTTACCTACAACCTCGCACAAGCACCAGATCAGGTTACAGTCAAAATCTATACCGTGAGCGGTCGGCTCATCCGGACAATCGAAGATGCCTCAGCGAGACGGGGCTACAACGAGACCGATTGGGACGCCCGCGATGAGAATAGCGAGCGCTTGGCAAATGGTGTCTACTTCTACAAAGTAATCGTTGAAACAGATGGACGCAGGATCAAAGAAATCGGTCGGTTAGCAATTTTGCGTTAACCTCGGAATGGACTTCCAGTTCTAACCTGCTGCCCCATTTCTAAGTCTCCTGCTTTTTCTTGCGATTTATATGGAGATCGGTTATAATGTATTGGTTTTTTATATAGCTTGTGGTTGGGTCAAATGTCCTCAAATGCTTCGCCTATTCTGAACCACGAAAATATCTCCGAAGCCACCATTAATCGTCTCTCTTTGTACTCTCGGCTTTTAGCGACACTTGCACTCGAAGGGGTTACGGTTGTGTCTTCAAAGGAGCTATCAGAACGCACCGATTTCACAGCAACCCAAATCCGAAGGGACTTAGCCTATTTTGGGCAATTTGGGAAGCGAGGAATCGGTTATGAGGTCGCTGCGCTCAAGGGGGCCGTTGATAAGATTCTCGGTGTCCATGTCCCTCGAAAAGTTGCCCTCATCGGTGTCGGCAACTTGGGCAGCGCGCTATTGGGATATCGTGTGCTGCGGGAGCACAATTTTGAAATTGTCGCCGCATTCGATAACGATTCGGATAAATGGGATCGAACCATTAATAACGTTGTCATCCAGAACATTGAGGAACTTCCCGAAACCGTACAATCCAAGCAGATCGAAATTGGCATTATCGCCGTACCGCTTCATGCGGCTCAGAACGCGCTAAACTGCCTCGTTGCAGCAGGGGTCAAAGCAGTCCTCAACTTTGCCCCAGCACATCTGACCGTTCCGCGTCATATTAAACTGAGGAACGTTGATCTATCTATAGAACTTGAAGGACTTTCCTACTTTTTACAGCATCAAGTACCATAAGGACTATCTATGAGCCATTTTCCGATTTACCGTCCGAGACGGCTTCGTGCCAATGAAAACCTCCGGCGGCTCGTTCGTGAAACGCAGCTTTCCGTTGATGACGTAATCTACCCGATGTTCGTCGTCCACGGTGTTGATGTCGCCTCAGAAATTCCATCAATGCCGGGGTGCTACCAATACTCAGTCGATCGGCTCGTTAGAGCAGCAAAAGAGTTGGCAGCCCTTCGTATTCCGGGGACACTCTTATTCGGGATCCCAGAATCCAAAGATCCAGTCGGTTCCGAAGCCTATGCCGACGATGGTATTATCCAGCGTGCCGTGCGAGCCATCAAGGATGCAGTCCCCGAACTGCTCGTAATGACAGATGTCTGCCTCTGCGAATATACGGACCATGGACACTGCGGTGTCATTCATGAGGGAGAGGTACTAAACGATCCGACGTTGGAGCTACTGATTAAAGAAAGTCTGTCTCATGCCCGCGCTGGCGCAGATGTCATCGCCCCATCCGACATGATGGATGGACGGGTCGGCGCCATCCGCGAGGCATTGGACGAAAACGGATACGATCAAACCCCTATCATGGCGTATTCCGCAAAATATGCGTCCGCGTTTTACGGTCCCTTCCGGGAGGCAGCAGAATCCGCTCCACAGTTTGGTGATAGACGGGCGTATCAGATGGATCCTCCGAATCTGGAAGAAGCGTTACGGGAGGTTGCACTGGATATCGAGGAAGGGGCGGATATTCTGATGGTTAAGCCAGCGCTATCCTATCTTGACGTAATCAGTCAGGTTAAAACGCATTTTCAGGTGCCTGTTGCCGCGTATAACGTGAGTGGCGAATACTCCATGATCAAGGCCGCTGGACAAAACGGCTGGATCGACGAAGAACGGGTTGCACTTGAGGTGCTTACCAGTATTAAGCGTGCAGGCGCAGATATAATTTTGACCTACTTTGCAAAATCGGTTGTGGAGTGGCTTTCAGAGTAGATGAAAGGGAGAAAACACATTGAATAACGCCAAATCTTTGGCAGCATGGCAAAAATCACAACAATTTATTCCCGGTGGCGTTAATAGCCCGGTAAGAAACTTTAACAAGGTTGGTGGCAGTCCCCTCTTTATCCAACGTGGCAAAGGCTCAAAGGTCTACGATATCGACGGTAACGAATATATCGATTATTTGGCGTCGTGGGGACCACTAATCCTTGGGCACGCACACTCAACCATCCTTGAAGCAATCCAAGGAGCGGCAGAAAACGGCACCAGCTTCGGGGCAGCAACAGCGTTAGAAATAGAACTTGCCGAACTAATTGCCAACGCCTACCAATCAATCGAAATTGTTCGATTGGTCAACTCCGGCACAGAAGCCACGATGAGCGCAATCCGCGTCGCACGTGGGCATACCGGACGTGATAAAGTCATCAAAATGGCAGGTTGCTATCACGGCCATGTTGACTCACTTCTCGCCGAGGCGGGGTCCGGGGTCGCAACTTTCAGCGTTCCTGAATGTATGGGTATTCCAGACGATTTCACACGACACACCCTCGTTGTGCCGTTCAATGACATCAATGCTGTGCGAGCTGCGATTGAAGCGAACCCCGATCAAATTGCATGTCTGATTCTTGAACCGATCGCGGGCAATATGGGCGTTATTCCACCGCATGACGGATACCTCCAAGAGTTGCGCGAGATTACCGCCGAACACGGCATCCTTCTTATTTTCGATGAAGTAATCACCGGATTCCGCGTGGCGTACGGCGGGGCGCAGTCCCTCTACGGAGTTACCCCCGATATGACCTGTCTTGGCAAGATCATCGGTGGCGGAATGCCAGTCGGTGCTTACGGCGGGAAAAGAGAGATTATGGAAAACGTCGCCCCACTCGGCGGTGTCTACCAAGCAGGAACGCTATCGGGCAATCCACTTGCGGTGTCTGCCGGAATCGCAATGCTGAAAGCACTGTCCGAGCCCGATGTTTACGATCAGCTTGAGACGCGCGCCGCTGCCCTTGCAGAGGGACTTCAAGCAGCGACCAAACGCCACGGAATCGATGCGTGGCACAGCCGGGTCGGTTCGATGTTGATGTTCTATTTCACGAATGAAACAGTCGTCGATTACGAGGGCGTACAGACCGCAGACACCGAGCGCTATGCGCCCTATTTCTGGAACTTGCTTGAGAAAGGGGTTTATGTTGCCCCATCTCAGTTTGAGACCGGCTTTGTTTCACTGGCACATTCTGAGGCAGATATAGACCAGACAGTCCGAGCAGCCGATGAAGTATTGTCAAAACTTTAACGCAAGGAAGGGAGCATAAACGGAGAAACAAATAGGAGGATAACGTTTCACGTTTCACATCCGATGTCAACACCAAGTCTTAGCGAAATTTGCCATTTTATTACAAAAGATCTGCAAGCTGTTGAAAAGAAACTCAGCGAGAAAACCACGAGTCATTACGATTTCGTCGATCTCGCTGTCCAGCATGTAGTCGAAGGCGGTGGGAAGCGGCTACGTCCAATCCTGCTGCTGCTCTCCGCGAAAGCATGTGGATACCAGGGCGAAGATGCCCATACGCTTGCAGCAACCGTCGAGCTCATCCATGTCGCATCGCTCGTCCACGACGATGTTCTCGATGAAGCCCCCATCCGGCGGGGACGTGAAACGTTGCACTCTAAATGGGGCAACAAGGTGGCGGTGCTTGTTGGGGATTATCTCCATGCCCGTGTGCTTTCGATGCTTGTCAACCGACGTGCTGATGATCTCGCGATGGCACTCCTCTCCGATGCGACACATTCAATGTGTGAAGGGGAAGTCATCCACGCCTACAAAAATGGGGATTTCAGCATTTCGCAGGACGACTACCTAAAAATCATCGACCTGAAAACTGGTAAACTCATCACCGCTTCGTGTGCAATGGGAGCGGTACTCGGAACGCAGAATTCACAAAACCTCCAAGCGCTAACAGAATATGGCGAGGCTATCGGCGCAGCATTTCAGATCATCGACGATCTTCTCGACCTTGTGGCAGATGGAGAAACACTGGGCAAGGAACCATTTAACGACCTGCGTGACGGAAAACTGACATTTCCGATGATCTATGCACGCGAAGTCTGTACAACCGAAGAGCGAACAGAACTCGAACGGCTTTTTAGTCTACAAATGGATGACGCTGGGGCAATCGAGTGGATCGAATCCCTCCTTGAGCGGTATCAGATTCAGGGGCATTGCCGCGGCGTCGCTCAAGAGTATGCCAACCACGCAAAATCTGCTTTGAACGTGCTCCCTGAAACGCCTGCGAGAAACGCCCTTGCACAGCTTGCGGACTACGGTGTATCTAGGAATTGGTAAAAAACAGTGCGTAACGAGTAATACGTAAAGGATTATTTTTAGAACCACCGTCATTTCGTAGACACGTTCTTTTACGCATTACCCTTCATAGAAACAGGGCGCACAGAAAAGAAAAGGCTATAATGCCTCAATGTGCTACCTTTGATATCATGTTCTATCCAGCATATCTGAACCTCCAAAATCGTAAATGTCTCGTTGTGGGTGCAGGGATTGTCGCCGAACGAAAGGTGCTCTCTCTGCTACGCAGCGGCGGAGATGTAACGTTAATCAGTCCTGAAGCGACGGAAACCAATACTAACTGGGCACGGAGCAATCAGATAACATGGCATAAACGCCAGTTTCAGTCTGGCGATACGGAAGGGATGTTTCTCGTCTGTGCGGCAACCGATTTGCCGGAGATTAACACACAGGTTTTCAAGGAAGCACACAAAGGGGGCGGAATCAATCTGGTCAACGTGGTCGATGTGATTCCTGAATGTACCTTCGCTGCAGCATCTGTAATCACACATGAAGACCTAACAATCAGTATCTCCACAAGCGGCAAAAGCCCAGCGCTGTCTAGACGTATCCGAGAATATCTTGAGACGAAGTTCAGCGCGGTATCCCTTTACGATGAACCATCTGAGACCAATTTCGCCCCGTCTCTCCAAGGGCACAGTCTTCCGTATCCGGTCTATTTTTTGTTAGAAAGTCGACATTGTATCGCAATCAGCGATTCGGAGAAGATGAGTGAATCCCTCGCGCAAAGACTCGATCTATTGCTGCGTTGTGGCGCGACTGTCGAGCACATTGCCCCGACCGCTGATAGTCTGGAACGTATATCAGATGCATTCTTTGTGTTAGTTGATGATGCCGATTCCGAAGATTCTGCCTTTGCTGCGCTCGATCAATGTCAACTAATCGAATTTATCAATGCCCCAGAATTGGGAACATTTACTACGCCAATTCTGGTAAGCGACAGCGACCTGATTATCAGCATTTCTGCCAATCAGACTGAGGAAATTGGGATAGGTACTGCCGGAGGATATAGCATCGGATCCGTACAAATCCAGCTCGCCCATCAGTTTGAAAACAACGGTTATGGGGAGTTTATTGATTTTCTCGGTTTGCTACGACCTACAGTGATGGAATCTATCCCAACGCAGAAAGGACGCCAGCGATATTTCGATCACCTCATCGATCACGTTCCTGAGAATGAAGGGCAAAAATGTTGCTTAGCCTTTGAAAACTCTAACTGTGCGCTCAAATGCGCTTTCAATATGATTCGTAGTGGACAGACCGACGCTGCTCGGCAATACGCCCTTCAATGGATTAGTGAATCCGTTTAATTGGAAAGGACTGCCTCCCATTCGGAATACTGACACAGGATATGTATTGTTTATTTATATACCCTTGTAGCTGATAGCAAAACGACAGCCACTTACAAAATGGTTATGCAGAAATAACTGTGAACGGATGATAAACTGGAGAGGAATTGTCGCTTCCCCTCTCCTTCTCACGCTAAATTCCATGACACGCCACTATAGGAGGTCCGTGCGAAGATACAAAACTCCCAACACGTTGGGATTCAGAAACCTAGGCATTTTATCTTTCTTGCTGCTCCCACTATTGACGGGTTGTGGCAATGTTGAATATGATGGCTACTATCCTGATGTTCATAGCCTTAAAGTATCTGTGGGAAAAGACTATATTGACGTGACAATTCGGGGGTTGGTAAACAATGTTGGAGATAGCATCTCTGATGTTGAAGTGATAAAGGTTGGTAGTGAGATTATCCTCATTCCGATTGCACAACGGTCTGGGCCTGCTCCAGCTCTAGATCCATTTGAAGAAACAGCTCGGATTGACGGATTACAACGAGGGCACTATACCATTACTGTCATTGGAGAAGATGATACAACAGGGGAAAGAACCGTTATTACGAAAAAGGTAGAGGTGAAATAAGCGGTGGCAATCTTAACATCAAGTGTTTCTGTTAAGGCGTTCACCTAATACACAACAATGCGGCGTTTCATCACTGTATGATTGAATGAATCTTTGAACACATGAGCTGTTTACATCTACTATTGCGATGAATTCACTATTTTTTCATACGCTTTTGCTGGTCTATTTGGCGGGATGCATACTTCATATTCTTTTTCTGAGCACCGGGAATCAGAGGATTGCAAAGTACGGCTATTGGGTAACGGTAGGCGGATTCTTGCTGCACTCGTTCTTTATCCTCCTACGCTGGCGGTATGCGGGACATCCAATGGCGTATTGGTATGACTCAACTTCCTTCCTCGCGTGGGCGATTATCTTGATTTATCTGTGCATTGCATACCGACCCCGCCTCCGCACGGTTGGGGTTTTTGTTGTTCCTGCGGCGTTTATAGCCACGTTAGTCGCTTACACGCTACAAACTCAAGAAAATACTGCGATTCCCACTTATCTGCAAAACTATTGGCTTATTGCCCATTCGTCCGCTATTTTTTTGGCTTATGCAGCATTCATCGCTGCCTTTGGGTTTGGACTGATGTATCTAATCGAAGAAAAGAAAATTCGTGAGAAACAGCATACGCTTATCTTTAATCTCTTACCCGCACTCGGACGGTCCGACGAACTGGGTCACAAGTGCATCCTCGTCGGCGTAATCCTGATGACGATGGGTATTCTTATCGGGGCACTTTGGACACAGTATGTCAAAGAAATCAAATGGGCATGGGTCGATTCAAAGGTTATCTTCACAATCGCCACATGGCTCATCTATGTCTTACAACTCAGCATCCGCCAAATTCTCGGCTGGCGCGGGCGTAAAACCGCCTATTCTGCAATTATCGGTTTTGCCGCCGTGCTGTTCACCTATGTAGGCGTTAATCTCTTTTTACCAAGTATACACGCATTCTAACAAATGAACCAAATTGTTATTGTCGGTACCAGTCATCATATTGCACCGCTCGATTTTCGGGAACGGTTGTCGTTCTCTGAAAATCAACTCATAGAGGCTTTCCAGCTTTTAAGGAAACATCCCGACGTTCAAGAAGTCGCAATTCTCTCGACCTGCAATCGCGTCGAAATCTATGCCGTAACCCGCAGCAAAGATGGCTGTGCTGCCCTGTCCAATTTCCTATCGAACTATCATCAAATCGAGTCGCAGCAACTGGACAAGTTTACATATAGCCATCAAAATCTTGATGCCGTTCGTCATCTCTTCAATGTAACTGCGAGCCTCGATTCTATGGTTGTCGGTGAACCTCAGATTCTCGGTCAGGTGAAAGAGGCGTATGCTCAATCGCTCGCTGCTGGAGCGACCGGTGATATTCTGAACCGCCTGTTTACCAAAGCACTAAGCGTTGGAAAGCGAGTTCGTACTGAAACCAATATTGCCGCCGGCGCAGTATCTATCAGTTATGCAGCCGTTGAACTTGCCAAGAAGATTTTTCAAAGTCTGGAAGATAAAACGGTTGCTATCGTCGGTGCCGGCGAAATGAGTGAATTAACGGCGCAACACCTTGTGAAGAACAATGTTTCTAAGGTCATCGTGGCAAACCGAACCTATCAGCGTGCAGTCGATATCGCCAAAAGATTTAATGGGACCCCTTTAGCATACGACGCCGATCTGAGCTTCCTTGTCGAAGCAGACATCGTGATTAGCTCAACCGATGCCCCCCATTACCTAATTGACCGACCCTCGCTTGCAGAGATTATGAAACAGCGGAAGCATCGCTATATGTTCCTGATCGACATCGCTGTACCACGTGATATTGACCCTGAAGTGAGCAAAGTAGACAATGCTTTCCTGTATAACATTGATGATCTTGAGATGGTGGTCGCCTCCAACCTCAAAGACCGGGGACAGGAAGCAGAGATCGCAACACAGATTGTCAAAGAAGAAGTCGCAAAATTCCATTCACGGCTCCAAATCTTGGAAGTTAATCCAATAATTAAGGCACTCCATCAGCAGTTTCAGGGGGTGGCTTCAAAAGAGTTGGGAACCTGTCTTGACAAAGCGCAGCTAACCCCTAAACAACAGAAGATGGTTGAAGCCATGACACAATCAATTATCAAGAAGTTGTTGCATCAACCAACGGCACATCTGCGTCAAACTGTCAACGACGCTAATAACGATCATGCACAGTATGTCCATGCTTTGTACGAAATGTTCGGTTTGGAACAAGCAAAGGACCTTGATACAGAAAATACAGATTGAAACTGATGTTAGAGAAACCTGATAAAGGAATCCACGATGGAATCATTTGGAATTATCGGAATGGCACTTGGAACAACCGGCTTTCTCTTTGGCCTCTTAGCTTTTGCTTCAACTGCTCGCCTCCAGGGACGGATCGAACGCTTGGAATCTGAATTTGAGAAACTGAAGAATGAATAGTATCGCTTGAATCGCTTTATCAATTTTGAGATCAGCGAGTCCATATGAAACAAATTATCAACATCGGCACACGCGGCAGCCAACTCGCCCTCTGGCAGGCAGAATATGTGAGAAAGCGTCTGAATGATCACTTTCCCGACCACTCGATTGAACTCAAAATCATCAAGACGACGGGGGACAAAATTCAAAATCGATCGCTTGTCGGACTCGGTAAAGGGGTCTTTACGAAGGAGATTGAAATTGCGCTTTTGGACGGCACAATCGATCTCGCCGTCCACAGTATGAAAGACCTGCCGACAGATCTGCCCGACGGGCTACGTATTGCCGCTATTCCCGTGCGTGAAGACCCCCGCGATGTGCTGGTCGCACGGTCTGGACTGATCCTCGAGCAACTCCCAAAAGGGGCGAAAATTGGAACGACAAGTCCACGCCGAAAATCTCAACTTCTGTATTTACGCCCCGATTTGCAGGTTGTGGATGTCCGCGGAAATCTCGATACACGCCTTCGTAAACTGAACGAAACAGATCTTGATGGGATCATCCTTGCGGCAGCGGGCATTAAACGACTAATTGGCGAGGAGATCATCACAGAGTATTTCCAGGTAGATCGGATGGTTCCCCCTGCCGGACAAGGCGCTCTGGGGGTAGAAGCACGGGAAGATGACCTTGAAATCAAAACGTTATTAGATGCAATTAACGATGTCCACAGCGAAACCGAAGTGATTGCAGAGAGGGCAGTGTTGGGTGAATTGGGCGGTGGGTGTCAAGTTCCAATCGGTGTCAACGCACAGTTGAAGAATGATAGACTCCATTTGATTGCTACGGTGTGCAGCCCCGACGGAAAACATCGCATCCTTGAGAGGCTATCGAGTAGCTTTGAATCTCCCGATAAATCGGGATTCTCGGAACGGAACCGATCTGATCGGGGCGGTCCGGTATCCGCTCAAGAGTCGGGTATTAACCTTGCAAAGAAGCTGATTCAGAGCGGTGCACACAAACTTCAGCGTGAAACCTAAGTGTAAATCATGACTGCCATAAACGGAAAAGTCTACCTTGTTGGAGCGGGACCGGGCGATCCGAAACTGATTACGCTCAAAGGAATTGAATGCCTCCAACACGCAGACGTAGTAATCTATGATCTGCTTATCAACGTCAAACTGCTTGAACACTGTCCTGCACATACCGAAAAAATCTATGGCGGAAAAATGATAGGCGAACAGGAAGAACGCCAAGCCGAAATCGATGGTCTAATGATTCGGCATGCGAAGGCAGGTAAAACAGTTGTCCGGCTCAAAGGCGGTGATCCGTTTATATTCGGGAGAGGCGGAGAAGAGGCACTGACACTCGTGGACGCAGGAATTGATTTTGAAATCGTGCCCGGGATTACTTCGGCAATCGCTGCCCCAGCGTACGCAGGTATTCCCCTAACGCACCGGAGTTACTCCTCGTCCGTCGCCTTTGTCACGGGGCATTCGGCGGCGTTGAAGGCGGATTCGGCGATCCATTGGGACCATCTCTCGAAAGGTGTCGACACATTGGTTGTACTCATGGGAGTGGGGCATTTGCGTGAGATTGCAGGACGTCTGATCCAATATGGACGTTCACCCGATACGCCGGTTGCCCTCATCCATTGGGGAACAACTCCGCAGCAAAAAACGCTTGAGGGCACTCTCGCAAACATCGCCCAAAAGGCAGAGGCTGTTAATTTTCGCAATCCAGCGGCAATCGTTGTAGGTGCCGTCAATACGCTGCGTGAACAATTGAGTTGGTTTGACCGCAAACCGCTCCTTGGTCGTCGGATTATCGTTACACGCGCTAGAGCGCAAGCCAGCGACTTCGCAGCGCATCTTGAATCTTCTGGCGCCGAAGTCATCCAGTTCCCAACGATTGAAACCCAGCCAACTCCCGACAACCCTATGCTGAACAGGGCAATCGCTCAACTTGCGGCGTATAACTGGATCATTTTTACCAGCGTCAACGCTGTGGAGTATTTCTACCGACATCTGCGCACAAACGGTAAAGACACCCGAGCCCTCGGTAATGCTCGTATCTGTGGGGTTGGCCAAAAAACCGTGGCAGCGTTAGATAAAATCGGGATTAGCACTGATTACGTTCCAACGCAATATCGCGGTGCAGTCCTTGCCGCAGAATTAGAGGGTGTAGAAGGACAAAAGATTCTATTGCCACGCGCTTCAATCGCCGCTGATGATTTACCCAACGGTTTACGAGACAGAGGCGCGATTGTCGATGCCATTCCAGTCTACGAAACCGTTAAAGTCGGTGCAGAAGGGCGTGATGCACTCAAAGCGGACCTACACAACGGACGCATTGACATGGTAACATTTACAAGTTCGTCAACCGTCACCAACTTCCTTGAGATGTTCGATCCACACCCGATCGCTGCGCTGCTCGATCAAGCTCACATTGCGGTCATCGGACCATCAACCGCCGCAACCGTGGAAGCGTATGGATTGACGGCAGACATAGTTGCAAAAAAAGCATCTGTAGAAACACTCGCCGAAGAAATTGTTAAGTTTTATACAGGAAAGGATAAGGAAAAGCGACCATGAACCGAAAAAGAATCAAGATCATCGTTGCGAGTCTTGTCTTAGCGGCTGCGATGGCATTCCTCGTCGTTGCAGGCGTAAAGAACACAAGTATGAGACATTTCGCACCCGATGCACTCCTTGCACACGCGCAGGAGGTTGACAATAAGCCCATCCAAGTAGACGGATTGATCGCGGAGGGGACCACCCAATGGGATCCAACAAAGTTTCAACTCACCTTTGCGGTACGAGATCGAGATGGACAAGCGACCGTTAACGTCCTCTACGCAAATAGACTCAGACCCGACAACTTCAAAGATGGCGGAAATGTCTTTGTTCAAGGGAAGTATAACGCAGCCGAAAACCTCATCGTTGCTTCTAAACTCCAAACGAAGTGTGCATCGAAATATGAAGCAGCCGACGGAATGACAGCACAAACAGGCGAAACTGATCCAAGTGACTATTGAGACGCATGAGGAAAGATACACGTTATGGCAGAAGTGGGACAGGCAGCAATATGGCTTTCAGTTTTTTCCTGTCTGTGGGCATTGACGATGCTCTGGATGGGATTGCGTCATAACAATTACAACGCAGTTATCAGTGGTCGAAACGGGGTCGTTGGAACGTTCGCTCTAATAACTCTTGCAACCGGCGCATTAATCTACGGCTTTGTGACAAACGACTTCTCTATGAAGTACGTCGTCGAAGTCTCCAGCTATGACCAACCCCTGCTCTACAAAATCACTGCGTTGTGGGGACGGATGTCCGGCTCACTCCTATTTTGGCTTTGGCTCGTCACACTTTTTGGTGCATTGGTCGTATGGACAAACCGACGTGCGCCCGATTATCTGGCTGACTATGCCCTCATCCCGATTTCGATAGTCCAACTCTTCTTTATCATTATTGTGACCGGTTTGGTCGAAGGTGTCTACAATCCGCTGGATCGGTTGCCGAACGGTGCGATTGCTCGCGACGGTGCCGGAATGAATCCGCTGCTGCAAACACCGAGTATGGCTTTTCATCCCCCCTCGCTTTATGTCGGCTTCGTCAGCCTGACTGTGCCGTTTGCTTTTGCTGTCGGTGCGCTCGCCGCTGGGAAGATAGGCAGCGAGTGGATTAGCAGATCGAGACGATGGATGATGGCATCTTGGCTGGTACTGACAGTCGGCATCACGCTCGGCGGCAATTGGGCATACCGTGAACTTGGATGGGGCGGATATTGGGCGTGGGATCCCGTCGAAAATGCCTCCTTCATGCCGTGGCTGCTCGGCACCGCCTACCTCCATTCGGTGATGATCCAAGAGAAACGAAACATGCTCAAGCTCTGGAACATCGTCCTGATTACCCTTGCGTTTGAGTTCACGCTCTTGGGAACTTTTATCACCCGTAGCGGTATAATCACCTCCGTACACGCATTTGCACAATCCGACATCGGAGGGTACTTCCTCGGATTCATCTTCCTTTCCACACTCGGCGTCATTGGGCTTCTGGCGTATCGTTGGGACGATCTGAAAAGTCCCAATCGCCTTGAATCTCTCCTTTCCCGTGAAAGCTCATTCCTTCTAAACAATTGGATGCTCGTCGGTTTAACCCTGATTATTCTCTGGGGAACTTTGTGGCCAGTTATCACAGAGAAGGTCACCGGAGAAAAAGCTGCGGTCCCAGAAGAATTTTTCAACCAAGTAGTTATTATCCCGGGATTGCTTCTACTGCTACTCACAGGTGTAGGTCCGATCATCTCGTGGAAAAAATTGACACCGAGTAATTTCAAACGGATGTTCGCCAAACCGATTGTTTTGGGAATAGTTGGCGGGATACTTACATGGGTATGTCTTGCTTTGAACGGGCATACTGGAGCAATCTACTCTGCGCTCTGCGTCTTTGCAGCTGTTTTTGTCCTTGCAGCCATCTGCGACGAATTCTATCGTGGATCAAAATTACGTGCCAAACGAGCTGAAACCTCATTCTTTGATGGACTCGTCCAACTGATTCAACGCAATAAACGTCGATACGGCGGCTACATCGTCCATATCGGGATCGTAATTGTCTACGTCGGGATTCTGGGATCTAAGGGTTATTCTCTCCTGGAATCAAAGGGATTACAACGCGGGGAATCGATAGAGGTCAGCAACTACAAACTCACGATGCAGGATGCATTTCAGGAGGAACACCCCAACTTCTCGCTCGGTGGCGTTATATTCGCAGTTGAAAAAAACGGAAAACCGATGGGGACAATGCGCCCAGCGCGTGGATTTTATCATAAAGCCGGACAGGGCGAGCAAGATACCATCGAGTCCGCCATACGCCATATGGGATTAAACGACCTCTATATTGCATTAGGTCCCCTGCCCGAAAACGTACCCGCCCATGTGGGTTCGGGCGGAATCGTCTCTGTTCAAGTCTACCACAACCCGCTCGTCAATGTCGTCTGGATTGGCGTTGCCATCATGATGATTGGCGGACTGGTCGCAATTCTTGAGAAGCATACAAAAGGCAATGTATAAAATGCAAAGCTTCCGCACTATTCTCTTAATCTTAATGTCTTTCATCTATTTAATTTCAGCGGCGAACCCCCAAGAGCAGGCATCCACAGCCGATCCATCGCTTGAATCAAAATTGGATCAACTGATGACAAGCGTATACTGTCACTGCGGCTGCGTACGAGAGACAATTAAGCATTGCGTCTGTGGTGTTGCTCAACAGATTGAAACAGACTTTCGCAATCGCCTCATCGGCGGAGGAACAGTTGAACAAATTCGGACCGACTATCTTGCAAGGTGGGGTACGCAATTCTCGGCGCTCATGCCCGCTAAAGGGTTCAACATCGTCGCTTATGCCATGCCCGCCGTCATCATCGTGCTGCTCGGCGTGATTGTCTTTCTTGTGCTTAGATCAAAGCGCAGCGCATCGTTGACAACGGCGTCCGCTTCGACAGAGCCAGAACGTTCAGCCTCGACCGATCAATACGAGCAAATCGAGGAAGAACTTGAGCGTTACAAACAACAAAGATAACCTCAAGGCAAGGAGTTTGGTGTATGTTTTTTGTATTTTTATGGATTCTACTACTTGGGCTTCCCCTTCTGGTCTATCTGGGTTTGCCACTGTGGTCAAAGCCACGTCCATCCCCAGAAATGGACGCCGTTGAAACCCGAATGCAGACGTTGTATCTGGAACGTGAACGCAGCTATTCGGCACTCGTGGACCTTGAGGAAGACTACGAAATAGGTAAGCTATCTCAAGCTGACTATCAAGCCTTAAGAGGACAACTGTTACAAGAAACAGCAGCAGTCTTGACACAGATCGAAACGGCCGGCATGGCATCTGTAGAAGAGGAAATCGAAAGATATAAACAAGAAAAGGGTTCACGAGGTTAGGATAAAATATGCGCGATAACTGTAACGCCGAACAGCCAGATAACAAATGCTTTTCACGTTTCACGTTTCACGTTTCATTCCTCATATTCACGGCTTTAATTTGTCTTCCCTCCGCCATTGGACAAAGGGACATCGGCAAAATCGAAGGTCAAGTCATAAATAAGGGGGAGAACCTACTACTCTCTCAACAGCAAGTGGTTTTACAGATCCGCCGGGAAGGCGAAGACGTCCAGCAACAGGAGACGGTGACAGACAATAACGGGACTTATGTCTTCGACAATCTCTCGACAGCCTTCGATGTCCATTACGCTGTCTCAGCCAATTATGAAGGCGAAGAATATATCGAACAGGATATCGTTCTGTCGGAGTGGCTGCCTCACATCAAAGTCAATATTGAGATTGGAGCGTTCACGGAGGACCCCGCACAGATAAAAATTCGACAGCATACACTTATCATTAGTCCCCCGCCGGAAGACCACGCTCCAGATGGCGCGGTTTCCGTGCTGGAACTCATCCAAGTCGAAAATACCAGTGAACTGGCTTTTCAAACATCAATAGATAATCAATCCGCAGGTGTGCATCTTAATCTACCAAATGGTCATGAAAACCTTCAAATAGACCAGACCTTCAAACAAGAACTCGACGTAACTGCAAACCGGTTAGTTGCCAGCCAACCGTTAGCCCCGGGTACACATCAACTCGGATTTTTCTACCTGATGCACGTTGTTGACTCGGATCTAGTTCTCTCCCGAAAACTGACATTTGACACCGCTCAATTCTATGTATTCATCTCAGACGGAATGCCCTTGGTGCCACAATCGAGAATGCTGGGAGCGGGTCGTCAGGAGCAGATCCACGGACGAGTGTACACCATTTATGCAACCGATCCAGCGCAGCCACTATCAACGAACCAAACCGTAGATCTACGCTTCAGAGTTACAACCGACGCACCGTCACCTCAACGCAGTTCGGGCGAAACAGCCAGAAAACCATCAGACCCAAAAATGATTGCGCTGATAGCAATCGCCGCAGCGCTTGCAGGCGGTTTTTTGGTTGCAGCAATTTTCAAGATCCGACCCCCAACATCGAAACCGTCCGACGACTCCCAGAAATCTCAAGTTGTACCTGATGCAAGTTGGCTCGGTAAGTTAGATGCCGCCGACCTTGAACGGACACGGATTGCACGACTTGAGATGATCACTCGTCTGGAAGAGCTGCATGAAAAGCGCGAAATCTCAGATCGAGTTTATGAACGATTACGGAAAGAACAAGCGGATCGGCTTGCCGCTGTCTTGGCGCGCCTCAACATAGGCGGAGCATGAGCCGTGAACCTCATAGATAGCGATGATGGCTCCACATTACACCGAATTTCAAGTCTCCTTACCGCAGTTTTCCACTAATGATGCTTCTCCAAGCCTCCCAGATCACGAAACGCTTCGGTCATCGAACGGTACTGAATGGACTCGACCTCAACGTCCAGCCCGGTGAAGTTGTTACCATTTTCGGACCAAACGGAGCCGGCAAAACAACTCTAATTCAGATTCTTTCAACACTGATTAAGCCAACCTCCGGTACGCTTCAAATTGGAGGGATCAACGCCCTTGAGGAAACGTTACGCGTCCGTCCAACGCTGGGATTGGTCGTTCACGAACCGTTCGCTTATCTCGAGTTGAGCCCTTACGAGAACCTGAAACTTTTCGGACGACTTTACAGACTTAATGGGTTAGAGCAACGCATCGCAGCTCTTCTCGACGAGGTCCAACTGACCCCTTACGCACACGAACCTGTCAGGATCTTCTCACGCGGTATGATCCAGCGATTTATGATTGCCAAGGCACTGATTCACGATCCGGCGCTGTTACTCTTCGACGAACCGTTTTCAGGACTCGACCTCGCTGCCACGCGACTTGTGCTGAATCGGATTGATCAGGAACGCGCTCGCGGCAAAGGGATTATCCTCACGACACACAATACGGAATTGGGCTACCATGTCGGTTCCCACTTCCACTTTCTATTGAACAGTCAGATTGAGACAGTGGCTGCAAAGGAAGATATCGGATTGGAAATGTTGTCCCGTAAGTATGAAGAGAGATTGAAAGGATAGACAGGTAGGGTATAATTTAGTCAATGGAAGCATTCCGCCAAATCGGTTGGTTGATTCATAAGGATCTCGCACTCCAATTTCGTACAAAGGACATGTTGGCTTTAATCATCGTGTTCAGCGTGTTAGTCGTGCTGATTTTCTGCTTCGCGTTCGGACCGATTTTCCCGGAAAAATTGGAGGAACGGGGCAAGTTGGCTGCGAGCGTGCTGTGGGGGACATTTCTTTTTGCGGGAATCATCACACTGAACAGGTCTTTCGATATTGAACGCATGAACGGCGCACTACACGGACTCAGGTTGACAGGCGTAGATGCGAGTTACCTTTACCTCTCAAAGGTTGTCAGCATCTTCCTTTTCCTAATACTGCTGGAGGTTGTCGTCACACCGATCGCCCTTCAATTCCTCGATATACTCACTGTTTTACCTGTCGCGTTACAAGAACAACTCCCTTGGCTCTTGCTTAAACTTATCGGCGTGATTGCGATTGGAACGCTCGGTTTCTGTGCGGTAGGCGTCGTCGTATCGGGTATCTCCACCAATACGGACGGGAAGGAGAGCCTGCTTTCCGTCGTCCTACTGCCGTTGACCTTTCCAGTGGTCATGGCGGGAGCGAAATGCACCGTTTCTCTGCTAACAACCGGTGGGCTTGGGGGAAACTTTTGGATTTCAGTTTTGATTGTCTACAGCCTTGTATTCTTAGCAAGCTCATATCTCCTCTTCGAGTTTGTTGTTGAGGGATAAACTCCCCAACAGAATCCCGATTTTATCCGGGAGAAAGGAGAAAAGTGACACGCACTCAACTCATTGGCCTGCTCTCAGCAATTTTGCTATTTGTTGCCATTTATTGCGTTTTCAGTTTCGCTGAAATTGAGATGACGATGTTGGAAGTACAGAAGATTTTTTACTTCCATATATCTTCGGCATTCACCTTATTCCTCGCCTTCGGCGTGACCTTCATCTCCAGCATTCTCTACCTGATCAAGCGACGGGACAAGTATGATACGATCGCGCTCGTTTCAACGGAAATCGGAATCGTTTTTGGGGTGGTCGTGTTCACCACAGGTCCCATTTGGGCGAGATTTGCTTGGAATACTTGGTGGAATTGGGAACCGAGACTGACAAGTGCGCTGATCCTTTGGCTAACATACATCGGTTACCTTATTTTGAGGTCCGCCTTAGCAGAAGAAAAAAAACGGGGGTACTCCGCGGTCCTGGGAATCATCGGCTTCCTGAATGTGCCCATCGTCTATTTTTCGGTTGAACTCTGGAAGGGTGGTTTACATCCGGACACCAGCACCAAGATGAACCTGCCCCCGACCATGCAGATTGCGTGGTTGATTTCATGGCTCGCACTGACCCTCCTCTATCTATTCCTTCTGATGTTTCGATATCGCGTTGAACAGATGAAGTTAGAATTAGAAACGATTCAACATCAACAGATGGGTGAATTGTAAAATACAAACGTCCCATCTCTGGAGAAATTCAATGCACAAAGGTTTATGGATAACTGTCCTTATCGTTTTTGGGCTCGTTTTCGGGTTATTTCTATTTAGTCAAATTCCGGTCGCTATCACACAAGACGAGGTCTCCATCGCCGTCAGCGACGCCATCGCCGAAACGAACGCACAAGTAGACGAGATGGAGGTTGAACAACTTGTAACCCAAAAAGCAGTAGGGAAATTGGAAGCCCGGCAGAAAAAGCGGTTGAAATTCCTCGTTTCTGCCTATTTTATCATCTGGCTAATCTTCAGCCTTTACGCCTTACACCTCGCAAAAATGCAAAACCAATTGCGAAAGCGGATTGAGCAACTGCACGACGGTTTACAGGGGAAGGAATAGGCGTTATTTTGCCTAAGAGGAGAAGATATGGAAATCCGCGCAGCAAAAGCGCATGAACGCGATGAAATTGTCGATCTCATCTCCGCAGTATTCGTCGAGAAGTGCAGACCGAGGTACGCCAGTCAACACTACCATGACTCCACCTACGAACTGGATCAGTCACGCGTCTGCATTGTTGATGGAAAGATTGTCAGCTATGTCCGCGTCTCAAACCGATCGATGTATATCGGGGAAGTGGTCGTGAAACTTGGCGGGATCGGTATGGTCGTCACTTTACCAGAGTATCGCGGGCGGGGGTATGCGTCAGCACTGCTGCGGGATGCGATTACCTACATGGAAGCGCAGAACTACGACCTCAGCCTCCTGTTCACCACCATCCAACCGTTTTATATGCCGCTTGGATGGGCAGCTTTCCCGCAGACCACTTTTGAGCTGGAACTTCACGACAAAAAGACCTTCGCTTCATTGGGGTGGAAGAGTCGGCAATTTGACATCGAAAGCGATCTAATCCAGATCAGCCAAATCTACGACGAAAGCAATAGAGGACGCACCGGAACGGTTCTGCGTTCGGAAGAATTATGGCGGGATGGTTATTCGCAGCAGGTCGGTATGCTGCCGTCGCTTGTCATTGAAAAGGATGGGCAAATCGGCGCTTACGCCAATCTCGCGTTTCCCGACGATGATCAAGGAATCGATGCATATTTGGCGACATACTACCCGAACCTGCGGGAAGTCGGCTGCCGGAGCGCAAACCCTGATAGCCTTCTCGCCCTCTGCCACGCGATTCTGGAAGCCGCTTATGAAAGAGACGTTGAGAGCATTTCAGGACGTCTGCCTCGGCATCACCCAATGACCTTGCTGTTGAGCGAAGAGAGCGGCAGCCCACTATCGTTCTCAATCCACGAAAGGATGATGTATCGTGTTATCTCGCTGGGGAGACTCTTCCAAAAACTGATCCCTAAATTTGAGGCGGAATTAGCAAGTAGCGGCATGGCGGATCGGTCAGGCTCATTCCACTTCACCGTTGGCGACCAAGATTGCACACTGAATGTGAATCAGGGAAAAGTGGCTGTCACTACAAATGGCAGCGGAAGCACAAAGGTAAAACTGGATACTTACCACTTCCTGAAGGTACTTTTCGGGGACGCGACATTCGGGCAGTTGGAGGAATTTAATCGCATCAAAGGGGTTAATCTGCAACCCGATGAAATTGCATTGCTCTCCGTACTTTTCCCAAAAGACGAACCCACACACTGGATCTGCGATTATTTTTAGGCGTTTTGGGGCGAGCGACGGCAAATTAAACCGTTGCCAGTTACCCCCTGACGTCCTACACCTTCCCATCAAATCGAATCCCTGTTGGAATAACATCGGTGCTCTCGCCACGCCGCATCGCTTCCGCGGTATCAAGGACGCTGCGGAGATCATGCTGTGGCTCATACCCCAGCAGACTTTTGATCTTGTGCAGATCGAACTCGAAATGATTCGATGAAAGCACTCTCGCCTCGACGTAATCCAGATTATACCGTTCGGCGAGATAAGGCACATCCTCTTCCCATCGGAACAACGCCGCGCCGCCAAGCGTGAATTCCTCTCCAACCGCCTCTTCCTTTTCAATTCCCAAAACCAGTCCTTGGGCAATATCTCGGACATCCGTAAATTCTTGCTTGTAAGGACGCCCATTCGGATTAAGGCTGATGAGGAACTTCTCCTCGCCGGTCCAGAGCGATTTTATGGTGTCAATTATCTCCTGCTCATCCGCATCATCGCCCGTTTGATCCTTATACTGTTCGTACACAGGGTTAAAGAGAAACAGCCGAGGCAATCCATCTGCATTGAGAAATTCGCCGGGCTCGATAACTGTAGCAAATCGGAAAACCGTCGTCGGCACACCGTACTGATAGTGATAGGTCATCGACAACTCTTCACCGATCCACTTGGTCAGAAAGTACGGCATGTGCTTGTAACGGCTCACCATCTCTTCAGTAATCGGCTCATCAAAAAAACGTCCCTTTTCGCCCAGCCTCCAATAAATCGCCTCTGTACAAGCATAAACAAAGCGGTGAAGATTCGGCAACCCTTCCCGGATGCACTCCAAGATATTGAGCGTTCCCATCCCATTAATATTCAGATATTGCAGATTATCAAATGGACCGCCAAACGCAGCTGCCAAGTGATAGATTGCATCCATACCGTCAACCGCCTGCTTCACATCGTCAAAGTTTCGCAGATCCCCAACAACCGTCTCAACGCGATCATAACCGTCGAGCTTGTCCGCACGGCTTGAGTCACCGGGATAAACAAAACTACGGATGTCGTGTCCTCTGTCAAGCAGACGACTCACAAGATTTGCCCCGATTCTGCCTGTGCCTCCTGTGACTAAAATTTTCATCGAAATCTCCCTAAGCTATCTTCACTCACTATGGATTTAAAAGTACAATCGACCATCTAACCAACAACCATCTACTAACCTGATATCCTATTTTAACAATTATATACTAAACCTGAGAGATCTATCAAACGCAATCAGCATTAGAAAATAAGACTGTGTCACTTTACGTGTTATCCCGTTTCCAGCCGGATATTAACTATTTTTTTCAAGCAGCTTATATTTCTTCAATTTCCGATGAATAGTAACCCGATTGACACCCAAAGCCTCCGCAGCTTTCGTAATGTTATTGTCGGTCACTTCAAGGGCATGAACCAGCGCTTGTTTCTCAATCTCTTCAAGGGAGAGAATCTCGGTTGAGGTTGCAAGGTAGGATCGCATACTCTCGCTACCGCCATCAGGGGTATCCCCCTTGCTCGTCGAATACAAACCGCTCAAAGCGGGATTGTCCACCTGCAACACATCTGATGTCTCCAAAAGCACAGCGCGTTCAATCGTGTTCTCCAATTCTCGGACATTGCCGGGCCAATCATGGCTCATCAATAACTGTAACGCACCCGTGGAAAATCCTGAAATAGATTTATCGGCAGCCTTGGTATACTCTTGCAAAAAGTGGTGTCCTAACAGGGGGATATCCTCACGCCGTTTTTTGAGGGCGGGTATCGGTATCGGAAAACCGGCAATTCGATAAAATAGGTCTTCGCGAAACTCACCGGTTTTCACCGCAGCTTCAAGATCTTTATTTGTCGCTGCAATCACCCGCACGTCGATGGGTATGTTGCCCGTGCCACCGACACGCTGAATTTCCCGTTCTTGCAGCACACGCAGTAATTTGGCTTGCACCAGTGGCTGCATGTCAGCAATCTCATCAAGAAAGATAGTTCCCCCATCCGCGCTCTCGAATTTTCCAATCCTTTGCCCCGTCGCACCCGTGAAGGCACCACGCTCATGCCCAAAAAGTTCACTTTCAATAAGGGGTTCAGGGATGGCAGCACAGTTGACATCGATAAATGGTCCTGCCTTTCGCGGGCTATTAAAATGGATGGCTCTTGCGACCAGTTCCTTACCCGTGCCGCTTTCTCCCTGAATCAAGACGGTAATATTGCTTTCAATCGCCTGTTGCATCAGCGCGTAAACCGCCCGAATTTCCTTGCTTTTGCCAACGATCTTATCAAACGCATATTTCATTTCGAGTTCAGTGCGCAAACGGGAGACTTCGACTTTCATCTGGTTAATCTCAATCTCTTTGGAGATGTCCCGAAAAACCATAATACGGCCGATAACATTTTGTTGAATATCGTGTACCGGCGCTGTAAATCGATAGAGCATTTTGCGTTCCGGACGCCGAACCTCTGCAACCTCTTCAAACATCTTCTCAGGGTCTGCGAGAAGTAGAGTTTCCGTCTCTTCAAAGCGCCCAGGTTCTTGGAAGTACTGCTTGGTATGCTCACCGAGCTCTTCAGGAGACATCTGCTTTAGCGCATCCGTTGTCAGTTCAAACATATCTTCATATCCCCGATTAGCGAACTGTAGACATCCCGTGATATCAAACATCGCAATCGCATCTCCAGTAGAATCGAGAACGGATTCAAGCCTTTGATTGCTCACTCCGAGTTGTCGGTGCTTGTCCCCCAACTCGCTTTCAACATTCCATTTCTCCGCAAGCGAAAGTGTTATCTGCTGAATCTCCTCCCGAGCAAACGGCTTTCTGATATAGAGCAGCTTGTGCAGCAGTTCCATCTCGCGGACAATATCACCAAGTGATTTGTCGGTATACGCAGACATGAGAACAATCTCAATATTTGGGTCAACGGTTCGAATCCGTCGCGTCGTCTCAATCCCATCCATGCCCGGCGGCATTCTTATATCTATGTATGCAACAGCAATTGGATCATCCATTTCGATTGCCGCCTTTACAATGTCATAAGCCTCTGAACCGCCTCTCGCATGGAGGAGTTGGAATTTTGGGAGAAAACTCTCATCGACTTCTGGAGCAAATGCCTCTGCCAAATCATCTGTTGACGAACCCGTCAAGCTGGGCGTGAGCATCTCCTCAAAATCCTGATGTATCTCCCGCTGATCATCGACGACCAAAACACGATAGTTCCAGTCCTGTTTGAATTCCATAATACGTACCTATTAACTACCGATGCTCGTTTGTACGGTAGGTGCCTTTATTTACTTTCAGACTTTAATTTTCTTGTATCACGTTTCATTACGGAGTGACAGAAGAAAGCGGTAGGATGACCCGTATCGTCGCGCCCTTGCCGAGACCATCGCTTAACGGGTAAATCTTCCCATTCCATCCATCAACGAAGTTCGCTATCGAATGGAGACCAAGTCCACTGCCCGACTCCTTGGTTGTATAATCTCCCTCAAAAATGACCGCGAATTTATCTTTCTCAATCCCGATGCCGTTATCCATTACCTCAAGAATAAAAGAAGTCAATTTAACATTGCATCGGATTTTGATGGAGGGCGGCTCGCTGAGCCCTATTGATGCCGCAAGTTCGTCTATAGCTTCAACCGAATTTTTGATAAGATTAACCAACATTTGATGAAATTGACTCTCTTGCGTCCGAATCTCTTCCGGTGTATTATTGCACTCAACATGCACCTCAATATCTCTTTTCCTGATAGACTCCGATAACACCGTGATCGCATCGTCTATTGCCTGGCGAAGATTGATATCCTTACGATACATACTGCTCTTGCCAAGTGACCGCTGCATTCTGACAATATCAGCGATATGTTCGGCTCTATCTTGCACCCGACCGACTATCTCTGTCAATTTTTTCTCTTGGATCGCGAAATCATCTGCGAGCCCCATAATAAAAGGAGCAACCTTCTGCCCTTGTGGATGATGTGTCACATAATCGCCAAAATCATCCTGATGCCCTTCGATTGCATCTGCCAACGCCCTAAGCCGACTTGTCAATCGATTCTTCACTAAATTTTCGTAAACGGTCCCAATCCCTATCGTCACACTATTGATAGCATTCCCAATATTGTGGAGTAATGTATCGACAATCTCCAATCTGCCCTGCGTGTAAGCGCGGGCGAGTGCTTCGTCCGTTCGCCTGCGCTCGGTAACATCGCGAAAAACGATAACACCGCCTCTTCGTTTGCCTGATTCATCCTGTAATGGACTGCCAGCAACTTCAATGTAGACACCCTGTGGCACCTTCTCATTCCGAATAAACATCTCAACGTTGTCTGAAAACTCCCCGTGGATCGCGCGTGTCAGTGGCAGGTCTGCCGATGGGAATGGAGTGATAGTATCGGGAAGAAATAGGCCGTATGTTTCAGGTGAATCATCAAGCGGTGTATTCATTGCAATATCAATAAGCCCTTCAGCCTCAGGGTTGAAAAACAGGATTCTTCCCGTTTCATCGGCAACAATCACGCCATCACCCATACTATCCAGAATAGATTGCAAGATTCGCGTTTGACTCTGCAATGCATCCGCCGTTAATCTTAGTGCTTCCTCCGCCTCCTTACGTCTCGTGATATCACGGAAGACCAGCACAACGCCGGTTGTGCTCTCCTGGTCATTTCTGATGGGAGCAGCACTGTAATCAATAGGAGTTTCTTTGCCATCACGGGCGGCGAGGAGGTTTGGTTCCGTTAGACCGACAATGATCCCACCCTGGAGCGCTTCCATGATATGTGTCTTGATAGGAGTCTCTGTCCCCTCACTAATAACGTTAAAGACCTCCTCCAAATCCTTGCCAAAGGCAGCCTCCTGCTGCCAACCCGTCAAATCTTCCGCAACAGAATTGATGAATTGGACACGCCCATTTTCATCGGTAGCGATGACGCCTTCACCGATACTTCTCAGAATCGTCGAAAGCCACTGTTCGCTCTCCTTAAATTTCCGCTCCATCTCATGCCTATAAAGCGCAATCTCGATGTTAAGGTGCAGTCTCCTTTCAGCGAACGGTTTGAGAACATAGCCAAAAGGTTCGGCTATCTTTGCTCGCTGCAGCAAACGCTGATCTACATAAGCTGTCAGGTATACCACAGGAATATTGAAACGGGTACGCATCTGGTCAGCGACAGCGATCCCGTCCATATCCCCCGCTAACATCATATCTACCAACGCCAAATCTGGGGGCGCCTCTGCTGCCTTCTGCATTGCTGCTTCTCCGGACGAAACGACAGCACAGACGCCATATCCCAAACTTTTCAACAGATGTTCAATGTAGCCAACGACATCGCTATCATCTTCAACAATCAGTATCTGTTTTGCCATTGTTGTATGTACCTTTTTCTTTTATGGTGAACGATATAAATATGTAGACGTTCATCAATAGTGCCACTTATCGAAACCTCATCAAGTCCCCCTGACAAGCGGGATTTAGGGGGTTGGTTGTGTATCGAAAGTGTATAAGTAATTATAGAATTCACCATAATCTTACTGCGGAACGACGCCACTCCTATTCCCAGAATCATTACGAAAAATGGCTTGCCTCTGACCAAACTTTCTGATACACTTGATAGTATTAACGTACGATTAAGTACTTGCGGGGTGCGAAATTAGACAGACCCGTTCTGTTACAGGTTTAATTAAATTTCACAATTGCGACAAAAATGCGTATGACGCTGAAGGAAGTACACCCATATCATGCTCACCTGCCGATTTCCACTCCGATAGACTATGCTTCCCAAGCCTTTAACGGTTGAACCAGTGATTTGACCTTTTCAGGTTAGTTCGGCGAATTCCCCACAAAATACGTTTTACGTCCCGTTTCATGAAAGGAACTGAGACGAAATGCCTGAAGGACAACAAGAACAACGAATCCTAGCGATGTTTGTTGACTTTGAAAATCTCGCTATCGGATTCGAGGAGAAACAGAAGGGAAAAAAAAGGCGCGAAGATCAGGCTGCTTTTGATGTTCAAAAAGTTTTGGGACGCTTGGTCGAAAAAGGAAACGTTGTTGTAAAAACCGCCTACGCCGACTGGCACCGCTTTTTTAAGCACCGACAATCACTTCACGAAGCTGGCATCGAGTTAATTGAAATCCCAAGGCGTTCACGGAGCGGTAAGAATTCAGCGGATATTCGCCTCTGCGTTGATGCCATTGATTTGTGTTACTCAAAGGAACATATCGACACCTTTGTCGTTATTTCGGGAGACAGCGACTTTGCACCGCTTGTTTCTAAACTCAAGGAAAACGGCAAGTATGTCATCGGAATGGGGTTGAAAGAATCCACATCAAGTCTCTTGAGCGAAAATTGTGATGAGTTCATCTATTATGAGGAGCTTGAGCAAGATGACACCACAGATCATCGAGCTGAACAAAATATCCCAAGAGAGCTGCGGGAGGTCTTCGATCTGCTGTTCAGCACCATACGGGGACTTATCCGTGAAAACCATGAGGTTCTATGGTCTTCAATGATTAAAGATACAATAAAGCGGAAGCGTCCTTCCTTTAGCGAATCTTCTTATGGATTTAAATCCTTTAGTGAACTGTTAGAAGATGCAGAACGTCGGGGATTTATCACGCTCGAGAAGAATCAGCGTAGCGGCACCTATGTCGTTGTGGGCTTCACCGAAAAAATGAGATAATTGATCGAAGCCTTTCGGACACCCTGAACTTTTGAGATAAGAGATTGCTAAAAATGGGCGAGGTTTTAGATTTTTCCAATATATCACCTCATATTCGCCGCCTATTGCAAGAGATTGGGATGTTTGGGGAGGAGACCTCCCGATCTGTTTATGTCGTTGGAGGTTTTGTCCGAGACCTCCTCACCGGGCGCGAGAATTTGGATATCGATATTGTTGTGGAGGGCGATGCGGTCGATTTTGCAGGTCAACTTGCCAAAGCGTGGGAGGGACAAGTACATGCACATCATCAGTTCAAAACCGCAGCAATCACGCGACTCGACGGGTTGAAACTCGATTTCGTCAGCGCACGCAGCGAAACTTATTCGAGCCCCGGTGCGTTACCATCGGTTGAGTATGGTACAATTGTAGAGGACCTTCTTCGGCGCGATTTCTCAATCAATGCCCTCGCTATTCAACTTCGACCCGACACCTTTGGCGAGCTTGTTGATTGTACGGATGGACTGCGGGATTTACGCGCTGGGCACATTCGCACCCTACACGAACAGAGTTTTGTTGATGACCCGACCCGAATTTTCCGGGCGATACGGTATGAAGGACGTTATAATTTTCAGATCACCGCAGGCGATCAGAAGCGGATACTTGATACAATCGAGCAGGGAGTACTGGACCTCATCAGTGGGCAACGCATCCGAAACGAAATTGACCATATATTGTCGGAAGAAGCCGTGCCACAAATGATTAATCGGCTGCGCGAATTTGACCTCTTGGGAGCCATCCACCCAACTTGGAAAGCCCCACCAGACTTTGATATACTCTGGACCGCCGCCGGTCAAGCGATCGAATGGGCATCAACATCCCTTCCAAATGAGCCAATTAACACAGGGGCAATACTTTGGATGACGCTGCTGACTGCCCCGGATGCAATTGAAGCTGTTAGCAGTCGATTGGCACTGGAAAACCAGTTGTACGCCAAACTTAACGCTCAAACGCAGCTGGAACACGATTTGAATGCGCTCTCGGCACTTTCCAAACCGAGTGAGGTTTATCACCTATTAAACCCATATCCCCCAGAACCGCTCGCTTTTGGGATGATGCAATCGAACCAACCGGATTGGCGCGTGGAAAAGATAGGAGATTATCTGACACACCTGATGCGTGTTCAGCCCTTAGTTACCGGTGAGGATCTCATTCAACGCGGCTTAAAACCGAGCCGAGCATTCTCAGACTTGCTGTGGAAAGCATTCGCCGCGCAGCTAAATGGACAAGTATCAACCGCACAGGAGATCTACCAACTTCTGGATATTGAAAAATAATGTTTAACATTGATCCTTATCAAGCCATCCTTCGCGTCTGCCAGTTTATCGTCTTGCTCACTTTTCATGAATGGGGACATGCGAAATCAGCCAACATGCTCGGAGATCCAACAGCCGAAGATGAAGGTAGGATGTCATTCAACCCCGCGGTACATATCGATCTAATTGGCACAATCATTTTGCCACTGCTCGGCACCTTATTTGGCGGCGCCTTTTTTGGCTGGGCGAAACCGGTGCCCGTCAACCCGCGCAACTTGAGAAACCCCAAACGCGATCTCATGATTATTGCCGCAGCGGGACCGATCATGAATATTGTATGTACCATCATCCTCTTGGGGATCGCTAAGTTGCTAAGGGTGACAATCGGATTTCCTGATTCAGCCACACAATTGCAAATCGACATAATCCTCCTACGCCAGAGTGCGATTATCAGTATCTTTCTGGCAGTATTCAACATGCTTCCGCTGTTCCCTCTCGATGGATTTAGTGTCGTATACGGGTTGCTGCCGTGGCGGCAGGCACAAGCGTTTGCGAGGTTGCGCCCCTACGGGATGATCATTCTAATGTGCATTATTTTTCTGCCCAGCCTGCTAAACATCCCGAACCCTGTCTTCTGGTTTATCGTAACAGTTTCCTACGGTATATTTGACATGGTCGCAATCCTTGTGGGTTTGAGATGAGTATGAGAGAAAAATGAATTTGGAGGCAACAACAGAAATGCAAAAAACGCGGTTAGTGACTGGAATTCGCCCAACGGGACTGTTACATATTGGGCATCTTGAAGGGATGCTGAAGAACACAGCAAGTCTGCAAGACAAATACGAGTGCTATCCGTTTATCGCGGACTGGCACTCGCTCACCGATGTAGCTGACACCTCAAACCTTCCCGAATATACATTGCAAGCAGCGATCGATTGGTTGAGTGCGGGAATCGATCCAGAAAAGAGCACCCTATTCGTTCAATCGCACGTTCCCGAACATGCAGAACTCTCTACCTTACTCACGATGGTTACGCCGGTAGCTTGGCTGGAGCGGTGCCCAACATATAAAGACAAAGTCCAAGACATCACGCTGCGGGAGGGACCTTCTACCGGTTTATTAGAATATCCGGTACTGATGACCGCGGATATCATTGTTTACAAAGCAGAGATGGTACCGGTGGGAGCGGATCAGATTGCCCACTTGGAAATTTCGAGGGAAATCGTTCGCCGATTCAACCACATCTACGGTGAGGTTTTCCCAGAGCCGCAGCCGATGCTGACGGAAGCCTCGGGGTTACCAGGCCTTGATGGTCGCAAGATGAGTAAAAGCTACGGTAACGCCATTCAGTTATCAGATCCACCGGAGGCGACACAGCAAAACCTGATGAAGATGGTAACGGACCCGGGAAGAGTACGACGTAATGACCCCGGGAATCCCGATGTCTGTCCAGTTTTCGCATATCATCAGATCTACAACCCCGATGAAGTGCCACAAATTGATAAGGATTGCCGTTCCGCCGCAATCGGCTGCGTTGACTGCAAGCGGAATCTCAGCGAAAAGCTGATCACTAAATTGACGCCGTTCTACGAAAAACGTGCAGAGTGGGCATCCAAGCCGAAGACTGTTCGCGATGTCCTCGCTGATGGAGCAAGACGAGCAAAAAACGTCGCTCAGGAAACGATGGCAGAAGTTCGATCCGCAATGAATTTGGCGTAAAATTAGACGCTGAAGTAAACGAGTTTGGGAGGAAAACAGATGGCATCTGTAAAAACTACTATTGTCCAGATTGGAGACTCTCAAGGCGTTCTTATACCAAAGTACCTACTAGAACAATGCCATCTACAGGCAGAAGTAGAATTAGAACCGAGAGGAAATTATCTCATCATTAAGGCACTAACGACGCCAAGAGTCGGCTGGGATGAGATGTTTCGTAAGATGGCAGAGCAAGGCGATGATGCAATGCTGGATGAAGATATACCCTTGGAAACAACGTGGGATCAGGAAGAATGGCAATGGTGATTGAACGCTTTGAGGTTTATTTGGTCAATCTTGATCCGACGCAAGGTCGAGAAATCCAAAAAACGCGACCCTGTCTCGTTATTTCTCCCAATGAAATAAATCGACATATTGGAACCATCATCATTGCCCCTATGACAACGAAAGGTAGAGATTATCCCACTCGTATACCTGTCACATTCCAAGGCAAAAACGGGCAAATCGTTCTCGACCAGATTCGTACTGTCGATAAGACCCGGCTGTTTAGACGACTAGGACAGATTAATGAAAATACGGCGCAAAAGGTACTTGACGTATTAGCTGAAATATTCGCGCCATAGAAAGGGAATAAGGTAGTCCGTATGGGGCCCACACCCTTAACTGATACTTCTCAACCGCCAAAACCTATTTATGCAATTAAACTAGATGTCTTTGAAGGTCCTCTAGATCTACTACTCCATCTAATCCAGCAAAATGAGATGGCCATTACAGACATCTCAATCGCAGAAGTTACCGAGCAGTATTTAGAATATCTCAACTTAATGGAGCTGTTAGATCTCGACGTTGCATCGGAATTCCTCGTTATGGCAGCGACGCTGCTTCACCTCAAGTCCCAAATCATCCTGCCCACAAAGGATGCGGATGACTCTTATACTTTCAGGGACCGAGAAGAACTGGTACAGCAGCTTCTGGAGTACAAGCAATTTAAGGACGCCGCCACAACACTGGAGTACTACGCAACGGACCATGAGAAAGTCTATGGCCGCAGCATAGATCCAACCGCAGACGTAGAAGATACACGAGAGATACAGATTAAAGCAACACTATTTGACCTCCTTTCGGCGTTCAAGTATATAACCGAGCGAGAATTTCTGGTTGATGATTATTATGAGGAAATTCAAGAAGAACCAGTCACCGTTGAAGAAAAGATGGAGTTCTTAGAGCAAAGGCTTGAGTCCGGCGAGCAGATCCGGTTCGATGAACTGTTTCCAGAGTTTGCCAGCAAGCTTGACCGTATCGTTACATTTTTAGCAACTTTAGAACTGATACGCCTCGAGCGAGTTGTCGCTGTCCAATCAGGCCACTTCGATAGCATCTATCTTATGAAACGTGATAAGTAAGAAGCGATATTTATCGTGCAGAGGCAGATTGTTCGATGACAGAAATAAAAACAGACCTCTATCTTGGCGATTGTTTAGAGATACTCGCCAATTTTGAATCAGACTCATTCGACCTAATTATGACCTCTCCCCCGTATGCGGACCGTCGAACCAAAACGTATGGCGGAGTCAACCCCGATGAATATGTAGATTGGTTCATGCCTCGTGCTGAAGAATTTTTAAGGATCCTCAAGCCCTCCGGCACCTTCATACTGAACATTAAAGAGAAAGCTGTTGATGGAGAGCGGCATACCTATGTTATCGAGCTGGTACTTGCGATGAGGCAACAGGGGTGGTTGTGGACAGAAGAGTTTATCTGGCATAAGAAAAACTCCTATCCGGGCAAATGGCCAAATCGATTTAGAGATGCGTGGGAAAGATGTTTGCAGTTTAATAAAACCAAAAAGTTTAATATGTATCAAGAAACCGTTATGGTACCGATGGGAGATTGGGCGCAGAAAAGGCTCAAGCATCTTAGCAAAACAGATCAGAGCCGAGATACGTCAAAAGTGGGAAGCGGATTTGGTAAGAATGTTTCAAATTGGTTAGATCGAAAAATGGCGTATCCGACGAATGTTTTGCATTTAGCAACTGAAACGGGAAATCGAAAACACAGTGCTGTTTTTCCCAAAACATTGCCCGAATGGTTTATCAAACTCTTTACAAAAGAAGAGGATTGGGTGCTCGATCCGTTTGCGGGTGCCGGCACAACCTGTCAGGTTGCTCAAGGGCTGTTAAGAAATTCCGCCGGTATTGAAATTTTGCCTCAATACTATCAAGTGGCAAAGGAGAATATCAAGCCGAAACAATATATGCTATTTGAGGAGGCTCAATATGAAACCCATTACACAACAGGAGATCACCGATTACGTTGAAGCAAACATTCAAAACTTTCACCAAAGAAGGTTAGAGAAACTCCAAAAATTGACACTGATGGATGTCATCAAGCGGAAAAATCCCTATCTATTTAAGGCAAAAAATATTAACACAGCACAAGATTTCGTAAAGACCATCCTAGACGCTTTTCTGTCCTCGCAAGAGGAAGGGATTTTTGGTGGATTTCTGGAGGAACTTGCGATCTTTATCTGTGCAGAGGTATATGGTGGTCAAAAATCTTCAGCAGAGGGAATTGATTTAGAGTTTGAAACAGATGGTATAAGATATATTGTATCAATCAAATCTGGTCCAAATTGGGGAAACAGCAGCCAAATCGCAAAACTGCGGGATAATTTCGGGAAGGCTAAGCGAATCCTCAGCACAAATAGATCATCAATGAATGTTGTCGCCGTCAATGGTTGCTGCTATGGCAGAGACCGAAAACCGAATAAGGGTGAGTACTGGAAGTACTGCGGTCAAGAATTTTGGGAATTTATTTCAGGTGACGAAGATCTCTATACTGATATAATCGAACCGCTAGGGCATCAGGCAAAACAAAGAAATGAGCAGTTTATGCAAGAGTATGCTAAAGTCATTAACAAGTTTACCTCTGAATTCATCGGAACGTTCTGCCATGCTGACGGCAACATACTTTGGGAAGAAATCGTCAAATTTAATTCAGCAGGAACCGCATCTTAAAAAAACAACCTTAAGTCCGAGGGAACTTCGCCCATGTCTGACTCTCAATATCAACTCGCTATGGACGTAGCCAGTCCGCCAGTGCATAATCCGGACGAAATGCGATCAGTCCTCGAAGCTGTGTTGTTCGCTGCGAGTGAACCAATCTCGTTGGAGCAGTTCCAACAACTGTTCGATGACGCATCTACTTGGCAAATCCGTCAGCAACTCATGCAGTTGCGGGACGAGTATCAGGAAACGAATCGCAGTTTTCAACTCATTGAGATTGCCAACGGATTTCAGATCTGTACATACGCTGAGTATCACCCGTGGATTCAAAAGTTCCACACGCGCCAGATCCGTGTCAAGCTCTCAGCCTCCGCCCTAGAAGCCCTCGCCATTGTCGCTTATAAGCAGCCCGTAACCCGATCCGAAGTCGAGGAGATTCGTGGCGTCAATAGCGATAGCGTCCTGAATTCGTTAATCGAAAAACGGATGGTCCGCATCGCCGGACGGAAGCCTGGCCCAGGACGCTCCCTCCTGCTTGCGACCACCGACGAATTTCTGGAACAGTTCGGATTGAAGGATTTGTCGGCACTCCCCTCGCTGGAGGAGATCGAAGAGATCCTGAATAGGGAAGATCCCGAGTAGTCCCCAGAACGCAGAACCCCGATGGACTCGAATTGCGCTGCGCTCAATTGACAACACCGCTCCATTCTGACCCCAAGGTGGAACAAGAAAGCAGAAAACGTTAAGTCCGGAGAATTGTAATGGCGCATTATTTGGTTACAGGTGGATGCGGGTTCGTCGGATCTCATCTTGTTGAAGCCCTTGTAGAAAAAGGAGACCGTGTGCGCGTGTTCGATAATTGTTCCACTGGTAAGACTGAGAACGTCGCACATCTCAAAAATCAAATTGAACTTATAGATGGGGACCTGCGGGAACTCGATGCTGTACAACAAGCAGTTGCAAACGTCGACTATGTTTTCCACCAAGGCGCACGTCCCTCGGTCGCCAGATCGGTTGCCGATCCCATCTTGAGCAACAATGTGAATATCAATGGGACCTTAAATCTCCTTGTCGCAGCACGAGACGCAGGAGTAAAGCGCGTTGTTTATGCAGCCTCCTCATCAGCTTATGGAAATACACCAACACTTCCCAGATCCGAAACACTCTCTCCACAACCCGCATCCCCCTATGCCATCACCAAATATGTCGGCGAATGCTACTGTCGAGTTTTCACACAAGTGTTCGGATTAGAAACGGTTGCGCTGCGATATTTCAACATCTTCGGTCCCCGTCAGAATCCAACCTCACAATACTCGGCGGTTATTCCCAAGTTCATTCACACTTACCTACACGGTAACTCCCCAACAATCGAGGGGGATGGCGAACAGTCGAGAGATTTCACCTACATTGCAAACGCTGTCCACGCCAACCTTCTTGCCTGTCATGCAGAAGGCATTGCAGGTGAAATGTTTAACATCGGCTGCGGTCAACAGACATCAATCAACACGCTTGCGGGCCTTATCGGGGAAATGATGGAAACCGATGCCAAACCTGTCTACACCGCCTCGCGCCCCGGTGATGTTCGCCATTCTTGTGCTGATATCGGCAAAGCGCAGCAGTTGCTTGGCTATGAACCCAAAGTTGAGCTTAAAGCAGGTTTGCGGCGAACCATTGATTGGTTTCTCCAACGTTCTGATGCCTAACACACGATAACTAACATATTTTATGAAAATACGTTATACATCCTTTCCAAAATCGCTGTAGCCGGAGGAAAACATGCAACCGCGTCGAAGCTGGCTCATATTTTTGATCGCCATCATATCCATTGCGCTTCTTAACAACCAGATCTGGGCGCAACAATCTATCCCAACCGAAACCGATCAAGAAATGATAGAGGACTTTGCCGAACGGGCGACGAGTGGGCTGAAGGGAAAGGTTATTTGGGACAGGCAAGATCTATCGCAGACAACCGTACAAGTTTATAAAGATGAAGGCTTACAGGATCTTTACACCGGCGTAACACAGTTAAAAAGTGGTGAATTTGAAGTCCGCGTTGAGCCGGGACGCTACTACCTCGTTGCTTTTGTGGACCTGAATCGCTCTGGCAAATTTGATATCGGCGACGGCATGGGAATTTTCGGCATCACAAATTGGGATGACACAAATCAACAGAAACAGATCGTCAGGGTTGAAGATAGACAAATAATTAGAGGTCTCGATATTGTTATCACAGCAAGAATGCAGAGCGTTGGCGGACAAGGGAAAATTGTGTCGCTATCTGACTATCAAGTAGACCCATTCGAACAATTTAAGTCCGAATTGGAGATGATTGCATCTGGCATTAAGGGACACGTGACCTATGAAGGGCAGGCGTCGTTCAAGAATGCGCTTGTCTTCGCTTATACTGATCTGTCATGGAAATACCGCGCCGGAGAGGCACAGGTTGCTGCAGATGGCAGTTTCACACTCAATCTACCGCCCGGAAAGTATTACTTGATGGCGATCATCGATAGAAATAACACCGACATTTTTGATTTAGGAGATGCGATTGGCATCCACGGCGTTACCGATTTGCGTGAATCCCAAGCATTTCCACAACCTGTATTGGTCAGCCCCAATCAATTCACATCGAATCTCAATATCACAATCGCAGGGAAGCAGACAATGAGTGGGCAGGTCGTTCCCATGGATGAATCTGACGTAGATGTATATCCCGCTAGGGCAGCAACAGCACAGATTTCTGGTGAGGTGAGATGGGAAGGAAATTCATTGAAAGGGGGCGTTATCCAAGCTTTTTGGGAGGCGGCAATGCTCAAAGAGGGATATCAGACCAACGTGAGTGAGGATGGAAAATTCAGTCTTCAAGTTCTGCCGGGGGATTACTATCTCATAGCAAATGTCGATGCGGACGGCAACGGCAAATATAGCCCAGGAGATGGGCTTGGGGGCTATGGTACTGCGGATATCACAAGGATCCAGCCAGCTGCATTGACCGTAACGGCAGGGATAAACCCGAGTATCACAATCGTCGTGAGTGCACGGTATAACCAAGCGGGACAACTGGAAGCGATCGCTGAAGGGGCCATCGACTTGAGCCGAGAAAGTAGCGGCGGCATTTCTGGTCAGATCCGATGGGACGGGAAAACATTCAAAGAAGGAATCCTCTCACTTTCCGAAACACCTGACTTTCGGTCACCCGTTGCAATCTCCTTAAACCTGGAGGACGCTGGTCGCTATGAGGTTTCGGTGCCACCGGGAGATTACTACGTTATGGCAGTTGTTGATCTCGATGGAGATCGAAAATCGGGCTTACAAGATGGCGTTGGTATCTACGGCACACGGCACCCTGTCCTCAGCAAAGAGCTACAACGGGTCGCTGTGTTTGCAGATTACATCACGCCACACATAGACATCGAAATTTTTGCTATATACATCGATGTAGAGGGTAACATCGCTGAAATCGAGGATGGCGGACGTTCAGAGATTAAGCTGCAATACGGAGTACCCGAAGATATTTTTCAATTTTCCCGCTTTGGACGGCAAATCGAGGAGTGGTGTTATTGGACCCAAGGGGTCCGTTTCCGCTTTGAAGCCGTTGGTGCCGGTTGGAAATTACAGACCCGAAGAGATTTTGAACCAACAGCCGAAGCATTAAAACAACTGGAACTGTTGGAGCAGCAGCCCCAACAAACGCACCCCGATGAACCCGAACCCTCCCCGTTGAACGGCCTGCTCTACTATAGCTTCGACGATATTATCTGGGAATGTATGCCGACGACCGGTATACAACAACCGTTGGCAGCTGGCAGACGACCAACCGCTTCACTGAACGGTAGACTTACCTATATGGACCTTGACGGAAACGTCATCCTCTACGACTCAGACGCCCCACGAGGGAGATTACTGCTTGAAAGACGTGAACTGGCAACAGATGTCACCATCTCACCAGATGGTGCGTACCTCGCATTTGCAAGACAAGAGATGGGGCGGCAACACATCTATATTCGGCATATCGCAAGCAGGGATGAGATCCCTATACCCTCAACAGCGCGAGAGATGTCTACACCTGCATGGAATCTGAACGGAGAACTGTTAGCATATAGCACAAGAGGAAGCATCGAAAATCCAGAAGTCGGCACGGACCGAAATATCTATAGCTACGCTCATGTGAGTGGGCGTGTTGAACCCATCAGCGTGGGTCCCGAAGACGATGCCGAACCTACATGGTCCCCCTCAGATCCAAATCTCCTTGCTTTTTCTCGCGTAGAAGGAAAGCATCGCCAGATCTGGCTTGTTGAGTTCGGTCCAAAGGGAACACCGCATTTACAACAATTGACCCGCTACGGTGGTGAAAAACCGGTCTGGTTGCCCAACGGATCAGCAATCCTCTACGAAACCAACGGTCAACTTTGGCAGATTTCCAAGGATGCCTCGGAAAACCGGCCGGTGATGTTTAACGGACAGGTAATTTTTGGACACGAGCCGTACGTAATCCCCTCGTCAACTCAGTGATAGACCTCTACCCACTCGTTACAAACGTAACAACACCGCCACCAACAACCCACACTCATATCGGAATATCTACCAAGAACCCGTTAGGATTTCCCGGTTGCAAGGTCTCACTGACTATGGTAAAATGAATCGGCTGTTTTTACCGATTGGGACAATAGGCCTCCCTATTCTCTCACGCCTGAAACTCGGATGCCCGATCAATCAACAGGCTTGAGCGGTAGCTGCGCGTACACGCACCCCATAGGCTTTGTTGGTTTCGAGCACGGCATGTGCAGCCCGGGACTATCTGTGAATTCAGCCAAATGACAAGCTATTACGTCTATCAAATCGGATACAGAATCAACACTTTTACCGAAGAAGGTTTTAGCTCGTAAAGCCCAATCCTTATAGGTTTGGGAGTATGTCACCTATGTAGATGTACGCCAATGCAACGTTTACCAATACTCTGACCTTAGTGAAGCTTCCAAAGTCCCCTGACCAATTTCCCCCTGACAAGGGGGGCTAGGGGGGTTGGCTGTGCATTGGGTGTGTCTAAGTAATTCTGAAATCTATCATAATCTGAAATAGAGCAAAGATGAACCGTCGAACCAAGGAGACAGCTGAAAATCATGGCAAGTAAGAACAGCGTTGTCAGAGTTGGTGTCATAGGGCCGGGTGGTGCGGGACGTGGAAACACACTCGCCTTTGCCACACGAGACGATGTCGAAATTGTTGCAGCAGCCGACAACAATGAGCAAAGCCTCGACGCGCTAGAAAAGGGATTGCAAGAACGGGTAGAAAATTATAAAGAAAACAGTTTCAAACGTTACGTCGGTGAATATGAGTTCATCGAGATGTTGAACTGGGAAGACCTTGACATCATTGGGATTTTTTCGCCCCATTCTTTACACGACATCCATGTCAAGTACGCGCTGCGGACAGGATGCCATGTTCTGGTAGAAAAACCGATGGCAAATATTGTCGGCGATGCAATTGCGATTACCAAGATCGCCATGGGCAGCGGCTTGCATCTGGTCGGCGGCTACCAACGCCACTATGAAAACACTTACATGGCTGGGAAACAGGCAATTGCCGAAGGCCTAATTGGTACCATCCAGAAATTTGACGTCTATCTCGCCCAACGCTGGGGAGCGGCCGGATGGCGCGGTGACCCACGATTCTCTGGCGGGGGGCAACCCAACGATTCTGGAAGTCATTTACAGGATATCTTCCTCTGGATGACAGGCTTATTACCAAAGGAAGCGAACGGAACAACTGATATGAACTTTGAGGATGATGAGGGCCAACTTGTCCTGAAATCCGTTGAAATCAACTCTAAAACGAACATCACAATGGACAACGGCGCGAGTGGCACGGTTACGATACTTGGCAATACCCGCACCGGTTTTGAAGAATGGGTCATTTTGGAGGGCGATGAAGGCACGTTGGAAATCAAAGACGGAATCCGATTGATCCCAAAAGATGGCGAGCCTCAACCGTTAGAATTCCAGCGCCCCGAAGGGTACCCGGAAAGCAAAATCGATCAACTCGTCGGTTTAGTCAAGGGAGAATATAACGCAAATTATACCTCTGGGGTCAACGGCATCCGTACCAGTTGGCTGACCAATTCGATTCTCGAGGCAGGGAAACAACCGGACCAACAACAGTTGATCAACTGCGATACGATCCTCGAAAAAGAAGGATACAGCCGCCAGTCTGTGTTGAACCTCATTGACGAATGTGTCTCAAGGCAGATGTACTAAGTACGCATTCGAGAGGAAAAGGGGAACTTTACACCGAAACCGATGTATAAACGTATGAGGCACGCACAACATCAGCAAAGGAATCAACTATGCGTTATAATGAGGAGAGAGGATAATTTATGAAAACTGTAAACCCCTATATCCCGACTTCATCCATTATGCGGATGATCGCTCTCGTGATGATCATCACTACAATGCTTACCCAATATGGATGCATCTCAACAAGCACGCAAAGACAAGCAGAAAAACTCGCTCATGAGCAAGACTATCAAGGTGCAATCGATACATACCAGACGGTCATCAATTCTAAAGCTGGAACACCAGAGGCTTACCGGGCGCAATTAGGCATCGCCAGATTATACATCGACAAGATGAATCAACCCCAGTTGGGCATCAAGGCTTATCAAGATCTCATCGCTGCTGCACCTGATAGAGGAGAAGCCGCCGAAGCACACTACCGCCTGGGAATTTACTATTTCAAAATAGAGGATTACCAGTCCGCACAACAGTCTTTTGACGCTATTGTGAACAAATTTCCACACCTCGGACATTTGAGTCATAACGCGCAGTTGATGTTAGCAAAAAGCTATGAAGAAGCTGGAGCCTATAAGAAAGCGATAACAACCTACGACAATGTTGTGAATCGCCATCCAGTGAGCGAGCGTGCCGCTCAAGCTCTAGCCAATAAAGCGAGAATCCAAAAGGACTATCTGAACGACAGAATTGCAGCGGAAGATATCTATAAATCTCTCATCACAGAGTATAACAATGTCGAAGGAACGGAGGAAACCGTCGATGATGCGAGACGAGAACTTCAATCAATGGGAGCGCGCGTCCCTCAGCCGGAGATCAACTCGGGTACAGCTTACGATCGGGCACAGGAACGGCGGATGAAACGTCGCGAGCGTGACCGCCCACGCGGCGGAGCTGAACTGAGTCCCGCGATGGGCTTTGGAACATACGGAGATCCCGGTTTCGGTGTCACCCCCGAAGAGGTCATAAGGGAATTTGGCAACCCTTGGGAAGGCGGGGGACACGGACGGTCAGGACAGAACGACGATGAAACGCAAACCATGATTAAAGTGGTTGCAGACATCAATTTTCTCATCCAAAACTATCGAAACGCAGGAACCCTGTACTTCCGGGCGATTGAAGTAGCAACAGAAAACAGCAAAAAGATTGACCCCTACGACTACATCCGCCTATCGGTCTGCTATCGAAAAGTGGGAATGCACGAGCGAGCGGTGGAAACACTCCGAGAAGGCGCGCGAAAAAATGTAATAGTGCTGGAAGCCGTGATCACCTCCTCGGCGAACGAGTACCAAGACGGAGAATACGAAAAAGTGCTCGAAAAACTTCAACCTATCGCGGGGGTGAATCGCATCAAAGATCCGGAGATCTACTGGCGACTGGGGCTAACCTACAAAAAAATGGGGAATCTGTATAAAGCCGCGGAGTCCTTCGAGCGCAGTATTGCGAGTGACACGGATTACATAGATGCAATCCAAAGCCTCGCCGAAATACTTAACTATCAACTCAAAGATAGACAACGAGCTATCATCTTTCAGGACATAATCGACACCAAAGGTCATACCACGACGGGTGAAATAGAACTGGGAAATATCTGCTACAAGTATGGCGAATACTTCCGAGCAAAATCAAAGTACGAAACGGCGATGCGCATCGCCCAACGTGAAAAAGAGAAAGATGACATCGCTCCATCTGAAAGGCAGGTTCTCGATAACCAGATCTTATACGCAAAGATACATGCGGCGATGGCAGACTACCAAAACGGTAACGGGGTCCAAGCACAAGCGAAAATAGATGCTCTCGCTGCTGAACATCCCAACCATGCATTGATACCCTACGCCTATGGGCAGTTGGCATTGCTCAAAGGAAATATCGAGATTGCGAAAGCCAACTTTGAAACAGCTGTAGAGACAGATCCGGCTTCTGGTAATGCCCCGATTGCGCTCGGCGAATACTACCTCTCACAAGAAAACCCTGATGCAGCAATGGGGGTATGGGAAGAGGTACTCAAAACGTATCCACAAAACCGTGGTGTGCGTCGCCGTCTTAACGCACTGAAACAGCAGCGTGAAGCACAAATGGAGCAGTCACAAGAAGCTGAAGCAGGCGTAAATCCCGATCAATCAGGACAGACTGCTACCCTGAGACCCACGAAAAAGCGACAAAGTCTCCTACCTGCAAAACGACGGACAATCTATCCAAGGAATCGGATCCCGAAATCGAAGCTACCATCCGCCCTTTTCGTCGGATTGAGCGAAGACCAAGTCATCGAAAAGCATGGAGAACCCATCGAAATCCTTGAACCACCATCCAATGTACCCAACGCCACAAAGCGATTTGCCTACGGCGCCCTTGTGCCGGGCATGTCCAGCACCTTCAGCTTGGAGGGGACAGAGTTCATTTTCGACGAAAACGGCGTACTGGGCTACCACAAAGTCTATTTTGGCGACGTCAACGCACTGGTAGGAGGCGGCAGCGAGTACCCCGCGCTGCTCAACGAGCTTCCCGACGAACTGAAAGTAACACTCTGCGACGTTATCAATGAGCAAGTTTTTGAAGCAAAGAAATATAATCTCATTGTCCAGAAAGCACAGGTTGTCTGGGAACTCAACGATGAACGATGGTGGGCAACGGTACACGCAACTTTTCCAGCCAGAGATTTCACTTCTGATAAGTCTATAAACAACTACAAACCTAAGCTCAAAGACTATCACATCATGGAACTGTTAGTGACCAAGCCAAATCTTCCACCGAACCTGTTCCTTACAAAACCCAAAGGGATAGCCTATGAAAGTCGTTAGGCACAATATCTTCGCCCTCATCGCTCTAATAGCGGTGACCCAATACGCTTGTGTTGCGTCAACCCCACAGAAATTAGCCGAAAAGCGTCTGCAGGAAAAGGACTATCAAGGTGCCATCGAAGTATACCAAACGGTAGTCGATTCCAATCCCGAAACACCAGCGGCTCGTCAAGCGCTACTCAGCATCGCCGGACTATACGTCGAAAAGATGAATCAGCCCGATAAGGGCATTCAGATTTATCAAGATCTCATCGCTACGACCCCTGATAGCGACGAAGCTGCTCAAGCACATTGGCGGTTGGGGCTTTACGCCTTCAAATCAAAAGACTATCAATCAGCGCAACAGTCCTTTAGCACTATCATCAATCAATTTCCGACGTCGGAGTTCAGTCACAATGCCCAACTCATGCTGGCAAAAAGTTATGAGGAGGTACGCGAGTATCAGCAAGCGGTACAAATCTACGACAATGTAGCAAACCGCCACCCGGACGGAAAACGAGCAACACAGGCGTTGGTCAATAAAGCCAGAATTCAGGCGGAACGCCTCCGAGATCAAAACGCGGCTAAACAAACCTACCAAGCCCTCGTCAAGAAGTACAGCAACATCGAAGGCACAGAAGAATCAGTTACCACTGCCAAACAGGAACTCCGTTTGATGGGCGCCAGCATCCCTGAACCGGATGATCAGTCCCTGACACACATGGAGCGTGCATTAGAACGGCAAAGGCAGCGCCGCGAAAGAGACCGCCCACGCGGCAGGGTTGAACGCAGTCCGGCGATAGGGGACGTGCCAGATTATTCAGACTCCGGCTTTGGTGTAGATCCAGAAGAACTCATGAGACCCTGGAAACAGATCATTCAGGAAGCGGGCGCAGGCGGAGAAGGTCTTGAGGGCGCAGTTTATCACGACACTGTGCTTAAAATCGCTCAACTAAATTTGGATTCTGAAAATTATCGGGATGCCGGGGCACTCTTCTTTCATGCAATCAGACTCGCCGAACACAATCAAGCACAGATTGATCCGTATAGCTATCTTCGTCTCTCCTTCTGTTATGGCAAAGTCGGCATGCGTCAGCACGCCAGCGAAATGATAAGGAAAGCAGTCAAAAAAGATGGGACAGTGCTCGAAGCAATCATCAGGACCGCTGCCAATCAATACCTTGATGAAGATTACGAAAAAGCCATTGATACTTATAACTCTATTTTAGGGTTGAACAGAACCAAAGACCCGGAGATCTACTGGAGAATGGGGTTAGCATACAAAAAGATGGACGATCCGCACAGTGCGGTTGAAGCCTTTGAACGCGCCATCGCTGTGAAAACTGAGTACACCAAGGCACTCCAAAGTCTCGCCGAAGTGCTGCACTATCGACTGAGAAATACCGATAGAGCCGCAATCTTTCAAGATCTCGTCGATCAGAAAGGTGAAACCTACGCCGGTGAAAACGAGTTGGCGAATCTCTGCTACAAATATGGTAACTACGGTTGGGCAAAATCGAAGTACGAACTCGCAGCGCGGATTGCCCAAAACGAAAAGACAGAGGATACAACCCCATTTCAGAGAAGGGGGATAGACAACCGGGTTGTCTACGTAAAGGTACGCGCAGCAATGGCAGCACACAAGGGTGAAATGGAGGAGAAAGCGCAAGAAATTATTGATACGCTCGCCTCTGAATACCCCAACCACCCACTCATACCGTATGGACGTGGACAACTCGCCGCCCTTGAAGGTGATATGGATACTGCAATTATCGCCTTCAAAGCATCGATAGAACAAGATCCGAGCCTCTATGCAGCACCGATCGCGTTGGGCGAATACTATCTGTCACAGGGACATACCGAAGAAGCAATCGCGTTATGGCAAAAATCTCTCAGAGCCAATCCGCTGAACCGTGTGGTCCGTCACCGTCTCCACGAATTGACAAAGCGGGTTCCTATAAACACCGAACCAACCGGGGTCAGTTCCAATTCCGAGGATTCGGAACAACCAAGTGGTGTAAAAAAATCAACACCCTCCCCCCAACCCAGCATTACCAAACGATCTGGCGCGTCGAGGCGTACCAGCTTGCCCACAAAACGACGCACAATCTATCCTAAGCGCCGTATCCCAAAATCGCAATTACCGACCGCATTCTTCGTCGGATTGGGCGAGAGTCAAGTCACCGACACACACGGACAACCAACTCAAACCCTGCCCGCTGTAGCCAGCATCCCAAGTTCCACAAAGCGATTAGCCTACGGCGATCCCATACGCGATGCAGCACAGATCGCTACCGTTGAAGGTTCAGAGTTCATCCTCGGAGAAGAAGGAGTACTCGGATTCCGCAAAGTCTACGCTGGAGACATCAATGCAGTACCAGGCAGCCCGGTAGAGTATCCCTCCGTGATAAGCGAAATTCCCGACGCATTGGCCTCAACACCTTGCCATGTTATCAACGAAGAAATAATCGATACAAGCAAGTACTTCCTTATTGTCCAAAAGGCTCAGATAGTTTGGGAACTTGATTCGGAACGCTGGGTAGCAACGGTGTACACGACCTATCCAGCCGAAGATCGTAATTCAGATCGGACCATCAATAAATACAAACCAAAACTGAAAGACTACCGTATCATGGAACTTTTGGTGACAGCGCGGAACATACCACTTAACATCAATCTAAACTAAGATCGAATTGCTAACACCACAACGGAGGATTAATATGAAAATTGCTTTGAATTTCCCGACAAGTCGGGATTCTCGGAACGGAACCGATCCCATCGGGACTATTAGATTTGGCATCTTCTTTCTGTTAGTTACTGTAGTGACCATAACCCAATATGCCTGCGTTTCAAAGGGCATGGACGAACAGATCAATCAACTCATCCAAGAGAAGGACTATCGCGGTGCAGCTGATGCTTATCAGTCGATTATCGATTCTAAGCCCGGAACATCGGAGGCACGTCAGGCGCAATTGGGCATTGCCAAGTTATATATCGACAGAATGAATCAACCCAAACAAGGAGTCAAAGTCTACCAAGACCTTCTCGCTGCAGCACCCGACAGTGATGAAGCCCCCGAAGCACACTGGCGGCTGGGACTTCGTGCCTTCAAGGCAGAAGATTATGAATTGGCGCAACAATCCTTTGACACTATCGTTAACGATTTTCCGGGATCAGAGCGTAGTCATAACGCCCAACTGATGTTGGCAAAAAGCTATGAGGAAGCCAGTAATTATGAGAAAGCCGCAGAGGTCTACGATAATGTGGCAAACCGTCACCCGGAGGGCAAACGAGCGACACAGGCGTTAGTCAATAAAGCCAGGATTGAGCAGGAATATCTCAACAATCAAGCCGCCGCCCAGGACACCTACCAGTCCGTCGTTAAGCAGTACGGTGCGCGCGAGGGCACGGAGGAATCGGTAGAGGAAGCGAAAAAGGCGCTTCAACTGATGGGGGCACATATCCCTAAACCCGATGAGCCAGATGCCCAGGACCTCTCGACAGAATTTAACCGTAGACTCAATTACCGAGATCGACGTCGAGCAGAACGCGAAGCGGCAGGCTTTGAGTCCAGCCCGGCAACGGGATTGCCAAGTGACTTCCCAGACTCCGGTTTAGGTGTAAATCCCGAAGAAGTTATGGAACCCTATAAGCAAACGATTATGCAAGAAGGTGCCGATGCGGAAGGCTTAGAGCCCGAAGTTTATCACGATACCGTGCTCAAAATTGCTCTTCTGAAGTTGCAGTTCCAAGAATATCGAGATGCCGCCGTACTATTCTTCTATGCAATCGAGCTTGCCAAACGCGAAAACGCACGGATTGATCCGTATAGCTTCCTCCGTCTATCGGTCTGCTACCGGAAAATAGGCATGTACCAGCGCGCGGCAGAAGTGTTAAGAGAAGCCGTGAGAAGGGATATAAATGTTCTTGAAGCTGTTGTCGTAACAGGTGATAATCAGTACTTAGATGAAGAGTACGAACGAGCCACTGAGACTTACAGCTCTATTTTGGGACTGAACCGGAGTAGGGATCCTGAGATCTACTGGAGATTGGGGCTCGTCTACCAGAAAATGGGTAACTACGAAAAAGAAGCGGAATTCTGTGAACGTGCAATCGCCTCCAAAACCGACTATGTCGATGCACTCCAGAGCCTCGCGTACGTACTTGACCGCCATCTCAAGGATAAACAACGGGCGAGAATTTTCGCTGACTTGGCTACAGGGCAAGGCAACAGTTACGAAGGCGAAATAGAACTTGGCGCAATCTGCTACAAATACGGTAACTATACCTGGGCAAAGACAAAATATAAAGCCGCTGCCGGTCTTGTGAGCCGCCAGAAAAAAGCCTCAACGCCACCGGAAGAAAAGCGCATCCTTGACAATCGGATAATTTACGCGCAGGTGCATGCAGCGATGGCGTTTTACAGAGCCGAGATGGCAGATAACGCGCAGGAGATGCTCGACACAATTGCTGCCGAATATCCTGATCACGCACTGAGACATTACGGAAATGGACAGATGGCACTGCTCAAGGGAGAACCCGATACCGCTATCGCAGAGTTCCAAGCATCTATGGAAAAGGATCCGACATTGCACTACGCAGCCATCGCCCTCGGTGAATACTATATCTCGCAAGGCAACACCGATGAGACCGAGGCATTGTGGAGCGGTTTCCTTAAAAGGAACCACCGTAATCGTCTGGTGCGGCAACGGCTCGGCAAGTTGAAAGCACAGCTTGAAGCGGAAACAAACTCAGATTAGAAATTTGACTTCAGGAAAGGAATAATAGACTGAATGCACGAACCCGCGGAAATCTTAAAATCGGTTGAAGGGCTCGCCCGAGAAGCCGGTGACATTTTGATGGGGTACTATGGAGAAATTCATAGCATTGACTACAAGGGTATCGGTGATATTGTAACCGAAGCGGACAAAGCCTCCGAGCAACTCATCACAGAACGGCTGGAATCCCGTTTTCCAGACTACGCCCTCCTCGGCGAGGAATTTGGAATGTCTGCGGTGCAATCGGACAGCTGCTGGGTCACAGATCCGTTGGACGGAACAGCAAACTATGCAGCGCGTTGCCCGATCTTTGCAGTTGCTATTGGGCTGCTGCACAACGGCATCCCAGTTCTGGGCGTAGTTTTCGATCCCAATACCGACCGGATGTTCAGCGCGACCAAGGAGGGCGGCGCAACATTGAACGGGATTCCTATTCACGTCAACGACCGCCAAGAATTAGACCCCATCGGACTATTCGGATTTGGATCGCCGGTCCTCGAAATACTTCATCCGTTCATACAGAAAGCTGGTAAAGGTCGCAGCCTCGGTTCCGCAGCACTTCATATCTGTTCCGTCGCCTCCGGTTACTTCGATGGAAGTTTCGACCTCTACACAAAACTCTGGGATATCGCTGCGGCAGCCATTATTCTTCAAGAAGCCGGTGGCAGTATAACCCAGCCATCGGGTGCGCCACTCTTCCCGATAGCACCAGATTCCTCCGCCTATGAAGGACATGATGTCCCCTTTCTCGCAACCAATGGCAAGATACATGCGGAATGCCTAAGCACTCTCGAAGAAAATGAAGAAAAACAAACATAACTCGTAACAATAAGGAGATTTCCCCTACATGTCTATCCCGAAACTATCCGTGGGTAATCCAGTCCTATCGAATCTACTGATGATGATCATCATCATATTCGGTGTCTACGCCTGGATTGTCCTTCCCAGAGAGTTGGTTCCCGAAATCTCTTTTCAGTCCGCAACAGTAACCACATTCTATCCCGGCGCCTCTTCCGAAGATGTTGAAAAATTGGTCACTGTGCCAATTGAAGATGCAATCGAAGAGAATGTAAATAAAACTGATATCATTGTATCAATCTCATCAGAGGGGCGGTCATTGGTCACCGTCCAATTTGAGGAAATTAGCGACCGCGATTTTGACAAAGAGTTTCAGAACCTTCGGACGGCAGTTGAAAGAGTCAACGATCTTCCCAATGAGATTTTGGACGAACCCCAAGTGCTGGAGATTAATACATCAAGCGGTTTTCCCATGTTGACCATTGTCGTCGGTGGGGAGATCTCGGAAGATCAGATGAAGGAGATTGCCGAAGATCTGAAAGATGAGATTCGCGAAATCAAAAACGTCTCTGGTGTTCGACTGGCGGGAGTGCGGGAAAGGGAAATCTGGGTCGAAGTCGATCCGGATCAGTTAAAAGCATATAATCTACCTATCGAAGCAGTCATCAATGCATTAAGAACCCATAATCTGAACCTCCCCGCGGGCACATTAGAGATGGGGACATCGGAGTATCTAGTCCGCACAATGGGGGAATTTAGCAACCTAACAGAAATTGAAAATACAATTATACGCGCTCGACAGACAGGGACACCATTGCGGGTGCGCGATGTTGCAACCGTCTCCGACACGTATGAAAAACCGCGTACTTTATCGCACATCAACGGCAAACCCTCAATCAGCCTATCCGTCCAAAAGAAGACTGAGGGTAATACTATCAGGTTGGTTAAACAGATTCGGGAACTGGTCGAGCAGCGCAAACAAAATCTGCCAGAAGGCACAGAACTCTCCGTGGTGAACGACTATTCCGTTATCTTACAGGAACGGTTAGGAATCCTACAAAATAATGCCATTTTTGGATTAATCTTGGTTGTTGTACTACTCTATATTTTTATGGGATGGCGCAATGCGTTCTTTGCCGCATTAGGAATTCCGGTCGCATTTATGGCAACCTTCTTCTTTCTACATTGGTCAGGATATACCCTCAGCGGTGTCGCGTTATTCGGCTTAATCCTCGTGGTTGGCATCGTTGTGGATGATGCGATCGTTGTCATTGAAAACGTGTTCCGTCGTATTCAGGAGGGGATGCCCCCCAAACAAGCCGCAATCACCGGAGCCCAAGAAGTGGGGTGGCCCGTCCTTGCAGCAAGTTTGACCACAATTGCTGCGTTTGGTCCCCTCATGTTTATGTCTGGCACTTCAGGCCAGTTTCTACGAATCGTTCCTATCACCGCTATCTTGGTGATACTCGCATCGTTGTTCGAGGTCTTCATGATCCTACCGTCCCATATCGCCGAGTGGGGTAAGGCACAAAGTCGACAACAACGGCGACATGTGTGGTTCGATCGCGTCCGAAGACGTTATGTCCATGTTCTTAAAGGCACGATTCGGCGGCGTTATGCAGTCGTCTGTGGGGTCTTAGTTTTTGGAATTTTGGTCTGTATCGGAGCATTTTCGCAGTTAGAAAGGCAGCTGTTTCCCGGCGAAGATTTTCCGCAATTTTACATCAAAGCGGAAATGCCGCCTTCCTTTGGGCTAAAAGAGACTTCCGCAGTTTTGGCAAAAGTCGAGGAAGCTGCCATGTCCCTGCCATCTAATGAACGTGTCGCTGTCGTCACAAACGTCGGCCTGGTCACACCAACCTCACTGCTACAAGGTTCAAGCGTCCGCTCCAACGTCGGCGAAGTGCTTGTTGAATTAGTCCCAAAGAACCAACGGGGGCGGAGTACAGATGCGATTATCGCAGATCTCCGAGGGAAGATCGACGCAATCAGCGGCATTGAAAAACTCACATTTGATGCACAGCAAGGAGGCCCCCCACAGGGAACAGATGTGGAGGTGAAGGTTAAAGGGGAACGGTTCGAGCCGTTAGAAAAAATTGCGAACTCACTCAAAGAGAAATTACATCAGATGGACGGTGTCTACGATATACGGGACGATTTTGTGACAGGAAAGTCGGAAATCCGGCTGCGCGTTAAGGAAGATAGGGCACATCAGTACGGCTTGAATATCTTTCAAATCGCTTACAATGTCCGCAACGCCCTTCAAGGAAATATAACGACAACCTATCGTGATGCCGATGAATCGGTTGATGTCATCGTAAAATATGATTCAGATGATTTGCAATCGATTGCAAATCTTGAGGAGCTGCTGATTCCAGCACCGAACGGAACGATGGTGCCACTCAGAGATGTCGTTGAAGCACAAGAGGAGGGTGGGTATTCGGAAATCCGCCGATTTGAGAATGAGCGGGCAATTACTGTATCCGCCGCTGTGGACGGTGAGAAAACCAGTGCCTTCGCGGTCAACCAAGTATTGATTCAGACCTTTAAAGATATTGAATCGCTGTATCCCGGTTACCGTCTCGATTTTCGCGGCGTCTTCGATCAAATCAATGAATCATTTGGCCAACTGGGAAGGCTATTTCTCGTCGGAATTTTAATCATGTACGTTATATTGGGAGCACAGTTCAAGTCGTTTATTCAGCCGATCATCATCCTCTTTGCCGTACCGTTCGGTTTCATGGGTTCAATGGTTGGGTTATTAATCATTGGAGCACCGTTGAGCATGGTTGCACTGTTCGGTACAGTCGCGTTAGCGGGAATCGTCGTCAACGACTCCATTGTAATGATAGACTTTATAAATCAGTACCGGTTACACGGTTATAACAAGTGGCGAGCTATCTTAAAAGGCGGAAGTGTTCGATTACGCCCCATTATCTTGACCTCCGTCACCACAATCTGCGGCTTAATTCCAATGGCAATCGGTTTGGGAGGTAAATCCCCAATCTGGATGCCAATCGCGTACACAATTATCTTCGGTCTCTTCGCAGCAACCTTGCTGACGTTGTTCGTCATGCCCGCCTTATATGCGATAACAGCGGATATACGCGAACTGTTCATCAGGCGCGAGCGGGTGCCCCAATCGGTATTCGACGACACCTCTCTCATTGGAGAGCGTGCGGCTGATTGAAATCTCAAATTCTATATATCTTTGGGACTTACGCACTTCAGCTGGTAGTTGCCCGATTTATCGGGCGTTGGGAACGATGACCTGTAGGCGGGGCATCTTGCCCCGTATTGGTGATGAATCGTCGCAGGACAACACTTCATCGTTCAACTGTGTAAGTCCTATATCTTTTTGAAGGGAAGTGCCTATGTCAAATATCAAAACTGTTGTTACTGCTGACCAATTACGAGCACGTCTCGACCAGCTGCCGAGATTGTATCTGGCAGACCTGCCGACGCCGTTACTCGATTGTCCACGCCTATCTAAAGCCTTAGACGGTCCCCGTATCCTCGTTAAACGGGAAGATCAGACCGGAATGGCGTTCGGAGGAAACAAAGTCCGAGAGTTCGAGTACTCAGTCGCTCCCGCCGTGGAGGGCGGATACGATGTTCTGTTGCACGGTGCCGCATCTCAATCCAACCAGTCACGTTTAACGGCGGCGGTCGCAGCAAGGTTGGGACTGAAAGCAGTAATGGTAGGCAGGAAGGACGCCCGCGCCGAACCGGTGAACGGAAATTTGCTGTTGAGCCACCTCTTCGGGGCGGAAGTTAATCTCGTGGAAACCGCTGAAGAGCGGGAAGCAATACTTGAACGTCTGAAATCGGAAGGAAGACGGGTCTACAACACCAGCAGCGATGGATACTATCTGCGAAGCGTATCGTATGTGGACGGCTTCCTCGAACTATGGGACCAACTCCAAGACCGAAACATCCAACCCGACGCACTCTATGTCTGTTCAGGCGTACATACCCATGTCGGATTGGTCGTTGGGGCAAGGGCATTGGGAATCCCACTACGGATTGTAGGAATTAGCCCTAGTCCACAGGACAACGCGGAATCGAACGCTAATCTTGCAAAGGTCGCCAACGAAGTATCTCAGATTCTGAATCTGGATCTGGATTTTTCAGGAGCCGATTTCGAGAGTTACGGAGAATACGCAGGCGACGCCTACGGCACGGTAACCCCCGGTAGCAAAGAAGCGGTCATTTTGGCTGCACAAACAGAGGCACTGGTGCTGGACCCGGTCTATACGGGCAAGGCATTTGGGGGAATGATAGATCACATCCGACAAGGACAATTCACGGGGGACCAAACGGTGGTGTTTGTCCATACCGGTGGAACGCCTGCCCTGTTCGCCTACGGAAATGAAATCTTAGGAACAGCCGAATAATTCGTAACTTCAGACCAAAGGAGATACTCAGCATGAATGTGATCGCAGATCTATGCGTTGTTCCGATAGGGGTCGGCGTATCGGTCTCCAAATATGTCGCCGAGTGCGAACGTATCCTCAAGGATGCAGGGTTGAAAACCAAACTACACGCCTACGGCACTAATATCGAAGGGGAGTGGGATACGGTCTTCGACGCAATTAAACAGTGTCATCAGGTTGTGCACGAAATGGGTGCCCCTCGGATCAGCACAACGCTCAAGTTCGGCACACGTACGGATCGAGCGCAGACAATGGACGATAAGATAAACAGCGTTGTCCATCAACTGACAGAAGGATAGTCACTATAGGAGATTTTAGAATTACTGAGACACTCCAACCCGAACCGCATTGCCCCCAGGCCCGGTAGGTGCGGTTTCTAACCGCACCGCATAGGCGCAGTTGGAAACTGCGCCTACCATACATTTATTTTTAGGGTTTACCATAACTATATCTATCGGGGGATAGGATAGCCATGGACCTGTTTGACCAGAATCTACAGCAGAACCGAAAGCGATCTGGTCCGCTGGCGCACCGGATGCGTCCCGACACGCTTGACGAATTTGTGGGACAGGAACACCTGTTGGGACCAGAGCAGCCCCTCTCGCTTGCGATCGCGGATGACACGGTGATGTCCTGCGTTTTCTGGGGTCCGCCGGGCTGCGGGAAAACCACCCTCGCGCAAATCATCGCTCAACGCACAAAAGCGCATTTTGAGCATGTCAACGCCAGCACAACCGGTGTGCCGGAACTCCGTAAAAAGGTTGCGGAAGCTGAAGAACGCCTCAAGTTCCAAAGTCAGCGCACTATCCTGTTCTTGGACGAAATTCACCGCTTCAATAAAGCGCAACAGGACTTTCTGCTCTCTTTCGTGGAAGATGGAACACTTGTGCTGATTGGTGCAACAACCGAAAACCCCTCCTTCGAGGTCAATGCCCCACTCCTCTCTCGGATGCAGGTGTATCCATTCCAACCATTGGAATCGACCCATATCCTTCCGTTGATAGAACGCACCCTCGCTGACTCAGAGCGTGGTCTCGGAAAATACCAAACCTCGCTTTCGGAAGACGGCACAGACGCGCTGCTTCAGGTGGCTGACGGTGATGTGCGCCTCGCCCTCAACGCATTGGAGCTTGCTGTGCAGACCTGCAAGCCGGACGAGGAAGGGGTACGTTACCTGGACGCCGAAACCATTCGCAGAGCTGTGCAGAAGCGGATGCTGCGCCATGACAAATCAGGCGATGAACACTACAACCTGATTTCTGCCTTCATCAAAAGCATACGCGGATCTGATCCCGACGCCGCCATCTATTGGTTAGCACGCCTCTTGGAGGCAGGAGAAGATGCGCGCTTCGTCGCACGACGCCTAGTTATCCTCGCATCTGAGGATGTTGGAAACGCTGATCCACAGGGGCTGCTGATCGCAGATGCAGCCGCACGCGCTGTTGAATTTGTTGGACTTCCAGAAGCACAAATCAACTTGGCACACGCCACCATCTATCTCGCTTGCGCCCCAAAAAGCAACGCTGCTTACATGGCTTTACTTGCCGCGCAAAAAGATGTGCGCGAAAAACCCGCCTATTCTGTGCCGCTCCACCTACGAAATGCCCCAACGCAGCTAATGAAAGAACTCGGTTACGGAAAAGAATACAAATACGATCACGACTTTGAAAACCACATCGCGGAACAGGACCACCTTCCCGACGCTTTGCGCGATAAGCAATATTATGAACCCACCAAGATTGGGCATGAACAACGCATCCGCGAGTATCTGGCAAAAACGAAAAAATGACTGCATGTCAAGCAGCGTAAAGGCGCTGTGTACTGGCAAGAAGGAAAGAAACCAGAATGGTAAAAGCAAGGCGATCATACCGTGCCATACTGCTGTCAATGATCCTCCCCGGATTGGCACAGCTCTACCTCCGAAGACCGCTCAAGGGTATCATCATACTTTTAGGTATTGCCTCCGCAATGCTGCTCATCTACGCCAACTCGCTCCCCGTGAACAGTTGGCACGATCTGACGCGCATAGATCGAACGGAAACATCCCCAGACGAGAAGGGTGCAACAGAACAAGCGGAAACACACTCAGAAACAGATGATTCTGACTCCGCAGACAAAGATCCGAGACAATGGCGCGGCTATCCCCTATACACCTCTGACAGCAAATTCATGTTTCGGATTACCGAAGATGTGGAGAGCTATCTGGTAGATGGCAAAGAACTTTCAGCGGAACTGGTGCGAGAATTTCGGAAGCATAAAGTCTTGGTCTACAAAGGCGCAACAGTTTCAACCAAAAAAGAAGGGGCTTGGTGGCTGATAGATGATTACTACCAAACCTATTCCGTGAGGAAAAGCGAATACGGGTTAGATGTTTATAGCACTGCGCAATGGCGGTTCCGACCCCGTTGGCAGTTCAAGATTACTGGACTAATTCAACTCCTGATCTTTTGGGGATATGCGGTTATAGATGGTTGGATAGGACGAAGACAAGGATAGAAGAAACGGAGACACAAATGACAGCACAAGAACAGGTTGCTTTGAATCCCGATCGCATCGGGGTCGAGGGTGCAAACCTCAACTTTTACCAAGCGATGCAAAACCTGAACATCGACATGATGGCCGCCGTATGGCTGCAAGCGGATTGGGTGCAATGTATTCACCCAAATTGGGAGACGATCATCGGATGGGACGATATTCGCGCGAGTTGGGTAAATATCTTTCAAAATACACATCGGATGCATATCCAACCCAGCGAGGTTGTAATCCATACCGATAGCCAATTTGCTTGGGTCACCTGCGTGGAATCCATCCACACCTTTGCCGGTGGCAGGATGGGAATATCCTTCGCACAAGCGACGAACGTTTTCAAACATGAGGGCGAGGATTGGAAGATGGTACATCACCACGCCTCTCCCCTGCCGAGAGAGGTGGCGCTTTCTGGCACCGCAGCCGCGCCATCACTGAACTAGCGAGAAACATGTCAGAGGACAGAAGTTTTCGGTAAGACTACTTTGTATGTTAAGGAGGAGAAATATGCCGTTTATCGCCGCCGAGGAACTACCAAAAATGGAACTATTTCCGGGCGCACTCAGTGGTATTGTTGCAGGGGAAGGTCTAATGCTCTCCTTTTTGGAGATGGCAGAAGGCAGCGAGGTTCCAGAGCACAGCCATCCACACGAACAAGCCGGCTTGGTGTTGTCCGGGGAATTGCAGTTCAGAATCGGTTCAGAGGAAAAAATCCTAAAGTCCGGGGAAGCATTTATTGTTCCACCAAATGTGGTGCATTCAGGCGTTGTCGCAAAGGGACCCGCCCGCGTCCTCGATATCTTCACCCCACCACGGGAGGACTATATCGACCAGTACAATAAGCACACCAGCACCTCTGTCCAGACTAAATGGGAGTAGGGAGGGATAGGTAAGTTAACTGAGCAAACTGCCGATGGGAAGCAGTATCTTCGGACCCAACCATGAACGAAAAAAAGACAATATATCTTGCAAACCCCTACGGCTTCTCAGAGCAACAGCGAGAAACTGTATTACCCGCTCTCGTTAAGGCATTGGAAGCCGTTGGCTTAGAGGTATGGGAACCATTTGAACGAAACAACCAAGACAGATTTTCACCCGGCTGGGCGTACAGACTCGGACAAAAGGACAAACAGGATGTATTCGATGCGGACGCAATCTTTGCGGTCGTGAACGGCGTGCCCCCAGATGAAGGGGTCATGATCGAGCTAGGGATAGCGATAGCGCTCGGTAAGCCCACCTTTCTGTTTCGGGACGACTTCCGACGTGCCGCCGATACTGATGAATACCCACTCAACCTGATGATTTTCACCGGTCTACCTCGTCTCGACTGGGAACGCTACTATTATACATCCATCAACGACATTGCCTCCCCCGATAAAGCACTAGTGGGTTGGGCAAAGGAGTGATAGTAACACGAAAAGCAGGGGAACAACAGTAAGTCGTTGGGTTAATATAGGGTCATTTAGTTTTTCTGTAGGAGGGACATCTTGCCCCGATGCTTGCGTATATGTTAAACTCAAAACTGAACCCCCGCAAAGAATCCAGGCCAAATCCGAAGCGTCGTATCATCTGTTCGGTATACGTGCTCAAATCCGTATCCAAAATCCGAAGTGTCCCATCTATCCGATACGAGGAAGTTGAGCGAAAGGCCACCAAAGACACTAAACCACTTGTGCTGCTCCCAGCCAAACCCAAGGCGCAGTTTGTTCAGAGCAGTATGTTCACCATACTCCCAAGTGTTCCGGCTTGACCCATCGGTATAGCCCACCGTCCGCGTAATAAAGTCAACGTTCAGAAAAAGTCGCTTGCCGAGCGGAATATGCCCACCGATACCAAATCCAGACGACCATCTGCCCAAATCGCCGTGTGGGTAGCTGCCGACCATCAACAGGCTGTAAACGTGTCGGCTACCGAGTCGAATCCCAAGGTTCGCAACCTCCGTATCGCTACCCCACAGTTGCAGATGTAACGGGTTATCCTTAACAAAACTGATTAGTCCAATCGGGACGCCCGACATCCGCCCGGAGACGTTGAGAAGCCCAACCTGTGTCGTACTCACATGCCCAGCGATGTTGAGAAGTCCAACCTGTGTCCCAATATTACCAAGCGCGATATTGACCACCCCAATCTGTGTGCCGGCGTACGGCATATTTGCCTCTTGGTCCCGACCAAGCGCGATATTGGCGGCTGCGCTGATTTGTGTTCCCTCTAAATTCCCGGCAATGTTGAGCCCGGCTGCGATTTGTAGACCTTGACTTAACACGTTTCTTCCAACGAAATTTAGCCCAGAGGTAATCTGCAACCCCTGAAGGTTACGGGCTGCAAAATTACCCCCGCCAGCGGCTTGAAAGCCCTGGACACTTCCACCAATAGCATTGAGACCTCCCGAAATTTGGAAACCCTCCACATTTCTGCCAACAGCGTTGAGTCCACCTGAAATTTGAAAGCCATCTACATCGCCACCGACGATATTGCCGACCCCAGCAAACTGTGCACCTCGCACTTCAACCCCCTTCATGTTCAAAACCCCACCCAATTCGATGCCATCGAGCTTCGTGTGATAGCCCGCAATGATGTTGAGGGACAGGTTCGTTGTGACATTGCGGTTAAACTCCTGAAATCCGACAGTGCTTATCCACGGAATCAGCGAAATGGTCACAGGCAGATGTAAATCGCCCCCTTTCGGGGTTGACGGTGTAACACCACCATTCCTTTCTGAAGGGAGTAATAGTTCCAAATTGCGGGTGAGTTGATGTCGGAACGTATTGGTAATTTGGGGAAGCAGCCCTTCATTGTTGATCACCGTCGGATCAATCCCTTGGTTGTTCAGCAGTGAGATATATTTTCCGTTATAAAAAACACGGGGCGTAATCTGCTGCGGATAGTGTTGCGCCTCGGGCAGATGGGAATGCCACTCCTCAATCCCACGCGTCACATAATCCAATAGCCCCAACACCGTGACAGTTCCATCGGGACCCGCTGCGCCCCGATCTTGGTGGTCGCCGCGCAGCCCTTTGAGCAGGAAGTAGGTGAACAACCCATGTTTCAGCCGTGGCACTTCAGGTGCCCACTGGTTACTATCGCACGCAGTGAAGATAATATTGCTCTCTTCACTATAACGGGACAATGATGCAACGAAATACTCCTTCGGTGCCACACGACACGCATCAACAATGACAAAGCGGTGCTTGGCGTTTGCACGGTTGAGAATCGCAAATAGATTCTCAAGACTCAGCCCACTGTCCGCGAGTGGATCGGTGACATCCATCGGCAGGAAGTAACCTGTTCCATCGACATCCTCACCGTGGCCGGAGAGATAAACAGTCAGCAGATCTACCGCTTCAAGTTGAGCGTGTCGTTGAAGCTGCGCAACCACATTCGCCTTCGTCGGCTGAATCAGGCTATCAGGCGTCATCAACGTCACGTTGACACCCGCGTCTTGGAACACCTGTGCGACCGCTTTGGCATCATCGGCGGCATACTTGAGCGATTGGAAGGGCGACGGATAGGCATCCACCCCGATAACAACCGCCCAATGTCGAGTGTTGACCCCGCTCGCAGCGCCGAGCTGGAAGTTGCCACCACCGGCAAGCGCCAACGTCCGCCGACTCACCTCTATCGACTGCCCCTTTGTCGTTGTGAGAGTTAATGTTTTTTCCCACTGCACCATCAAGTTACTAGGGAGAAACACTTCATTGAAGCGATTTCCTGGTCCCTCAAGGACAGGCTGCCACGCTAGATTCCACTGTTTATGGTCGTTCTGGATGTGCTGAATAATTTGGCGGTACGTCAGTCTGTCACCCCATTGCCTCGCGCCCGCCTGATCGGCAGGAGGCTGCGAGCGCGCAAACACCCCTCGATAGAGGGAATAGGTCATCGCGCTGATAGGCAGGTAGGTCTCGCCAATCGGGATGCGCAGTTCGTGAACAACCTGATTGTAAGCAGCCGCTGCCAGTAGCAGTGCAAAGTCCGCGGATTCATCTAAGATGTCCTCCGTATGGCTCACGGTCTGGGTCGGTTGAATAACTCCCATTGAGGTGTCCGTCACCGGTGAACCTTTAGGGCGTCCTAAGCGGATCTCTCGAAGTATGTCACCGGAATAGCATGTGTCAATAATGCAGGAGACACGCCGCGTTGGAAGCTCTTGCAACAAAGTGTTAAGTTCATCATCCAAGAGGTATGTCTTCGGCGATGCTAAGTCCGCATCCACAGGCAACAGCGCTTCGTCGTTCCTATCCGGATATCGCCCTTTCGCTTCATCCCCCGGGAAAGTCCCGAGTTTGTCAATAATCTGCGTTCCATGTCCACTAAAGTAGAAAAGCAGACTATCAGAAGGGGTCAGGCGTTGGCTGAGTTCTCGAAATTTCCGCTGAATCTGCGCCTTATTTGGATTGGCGAGGATGTGCATCCGTGCTTGTGTAACACCGTGCGCTGAGAGGAGTGCCTCCATCAGTTCCAGGTCGTTTGGTGGAGCGTCAAGCTGCAAATTTGGATTTTCATAGTCCCAGACACCCACCAAGATGGCGTGTTGCTCAGCGTGGATGGGCTGTGAAAACATCACAAAAAAGCTGCAGATTGAAAACACCCACAGAATCGTTGCCCCTAATTTATTTTGAACCACCCTGCGCTCCTTTCGTAAAATCTTCTAACAGGTCTGAAAAACGTTGGCGTTCAATCGATAATTTCTCTGTCATAGCCTCGCGCTCGGTAGCGGGAAGTTCCCCCAACTCGAGCCGAGATTGGTACAACTCAACCAGTTTGACGTGCATAGCGAGATCGTTGGGATGCATCGTCAAAAACGTCTCAACCGCTTCGATTGAGGCAGTGAGTTGGCCCGCATCCGTCGGTTCGGGCACAATGAGAAACTCCAGCATCCCCTCCGCTGAGAGCGGCGGGGCGATGCGTCCTGTGCTTCCACTCCCTTTTTGTGCACCCCATTCCACCGTTGAGCTGAACGGTGTAAAAATCGCCGCAACGAACAACAACACCCCCACCGCACCAATAAGGGAAGGCACCCACACCGGCACAGGTGTTTTCAGGCTATCGCGTAGTTCGATCCAGAAGGAACGCCGTCGAACTGGCAGAAATGGAGGTGCCTCCGTCGAGATAGAACCATCCCGAACAGCAGCTCCAAAATCTTTTAGAGATTTCTGTGTCTCCTGCAAGATTCTATATTTCTGCTCGCATTCTTCACAGCCAAGCAGATGCGCTCGGATCTGTGGAGACAACTCCTTATCAATAGAGTCGAGTAACCTTTCCTGTACTTGATTACATTTCATCTTTGTTCAACCTCCTTATGCGTGAAACGTGATGCGTGAAACGTGAAAAAAACAGTAACCTCCTTACGTTTTGCATTTTACCTTTCATTCGCTCGTTTTCTCGCTCATCACTCCCCAATGAACTTCTGAACGAATGAACGTTTGAACTCAATCTCCTCACTAACTCGCACCAAAGATTATTATGTGGGAGTGTTTTTCAACCACGAACCTTCAGAATTCAACCGTCAGACCAAAATAGGGAATGCGCGGGAATTGCTGCGCTTCAAAGATCTCAGGCTCTTCGATTTCCACCTCTTCACCTTGGACCTCAAGCGGCTCATCCGGGGTAAAGACGAATTTCACGGTATTTTTTCGGTTGTAAACGTTCAGAATATCGAGAAACGCACCTATCCGTAAGCCCATAAAGTCGAATTTGTAACTCACCCGGAGATCTAACTTGTGGTACGGGGTCAGTTCAGCAGTGACGGCTTCATCAACATCCGCCAAAAGCGGGTTCAATCCGCGTGTCATTGGGTCTTGGATGAGAATGACCGAGCTGATTGGCACTTCGGAGGTTCCGTTCAAATACTGCCATTTTGCACCAATCTCAAACTTGGGCGTGAAGTTATAGTTAGCAACAACGCTAACAATGTTCGTGTTATCAAAGAAATAAGGTTGATAGGAACTCTCAGGATTCTCGCGCCGCTCAGCGTGTGTATAAGCATACGAGATCCAACCGAAGAATTTATCTGGCACCCGGTGCCGCAGGAACGCCTCGGCACCGCTAACATACGCAACCCCCTGATTAAGATAATTCGCTGTCTCATCCGCTGTGACCAATTTTTGCATGTCCTTGTAATAGGTAGCAAACTTGAATTCTGTTCGAGCTGAAAGTTCGCCTTCAAGTTCCATGATATAGTGCCGTGCAAGGCTCGATTCCAACGCAGAATTCCCGTTCTCCGATAGGATCTGATGCGGCTGCGGACTCTGTTCATAGTGTCCATACGCAAACCGGAGGTTGGAACCGCTCGGCAGTGCAAAACTTAAACTGCCTCTCGGTTGAATGGAAAGCTGCCCTGTCACATCCAGATAATCCAACCGGAGGCCCAGTGCACCAGATAGAAAGGGCAGCGGGTCATATCGACCCTGTAGGTAGCCTTCAGCACGGAAGAAATCGTGCCCGAATTCGTAGTGACTTTCTTCAATATCGGCTAACTCCCATTGCTCTTCATACACAACGATTTCTCCCACCACCTCTCCATCTTCAACGACCGGGGTAACCATTTCTGTAGGTTCCTCGCTCCCTATATATTGTGGGATCCTGCTGTCCTCGAAACTATTGGCCGGACTGAAGGAGAACAGGAACCCTGTTTCTAATGCAGCAGACGCATTTTCGCTACCAGTATCATCAGGACGGAGGTCTAACCTATAAGATACGTCCTCCCTAAGCGTATAGACCGGAACCTTTATGTTTATGTCGTAGTGACCATAATCCACTTCAGACACAAGTTCTCCATCAGAATCAAATTCATACGACTCAGTGATGGGTGACTCAAAGTTGATCGTGAGGAAATTGAACGAACGGGTGAGCGAGAGTTGGGAGGTGAGATTTTCAGTGAAATTTGAACGAAGATGGATGCCTTGCGCGTTAAACCCATTTTTGAAAAAGAAAGAGGTGCGCGCCCCTTCAAATGCCTGTGTTCCCTCTTCCACTTCACCTTCGTCCATCCTAACTTCCGTAACCTCTACAGATGTCGCTTCCTCAATGTGGAAATGGTCGGTTGCAGCAAAACTGTTGAGCGTCAGGTGATGCTTTTCACCGAGGGGATAAGCAAATTTGAGTTGATAATCCGAAAAGTAGGGAAACTGCTGTTCATCAATGAACCGTCCAACAATGAGATCGATGTAGCTCCGTCGTCCGGCGATGGAGGCGTATCCCTCATCGCCAAGCCTGCGTTCGAGCATTCCCTCAGAGTAGAGAAGATTTAGGTTAAATTTACCGCTTATCTGCTCTTCTATGCTATCACGTGAGTGGATGTCCAGCACTGCCTGCGAATCCAACCCAAATTCCGCACCGTAGCCGCCAGCATAGACATCAATTTTATCAATGACCTCCGAACTGACGGTTGAGAGGAGACCGCCCCAGTGAAACGGATATCCGAGCGGTGTCCGGTCGAAATAGTAGAGGTTAGAACCCGGCTCACTGCCACGGATATAGAGTATGCCGAAGTAATCATTGGGAACACCGATGCCCGGAAGCGTCGTCAATCCCTTAAGCGCATCATTACCCACACCGGGGATACGCATCAGTTCACTACCACGGATGTCCTTTCGGCTAACTGTCGGTGGGAGCCGTTCCCCTTCAACAATCACCTCTTCTAGCATGAGTACCTCGCCAAGGAAAAGCGTTACTTGGGTGGTATGACCTGCGGTTACCTCTATATCGGTTTCTGTAGGGGTGTCGTACATTTTGTGAGTTATTGACACGGTGTAGGTGTCTGGAGCAATTTCTATAAACCAGAACTTCCCTTCCGTGTCCGTTGTTTGGCGTTCATCGGTTCCGAGGAGATGGACCTCTGCGCCGACTATCGGTGCGTTGGTGTTCCCATCATAAACGGTGCCTTCAATCGTCCCAGTTTGAGATAGCGCTGCAAGTGGGAGTAAGAGAATTAACAACAAAGGAATGAAGAACAGATACAAACTCGCATTCCATATCAATAAGGGGTGTTTCACTACTGTTTTATTCCTTTCTCAACGTGGTTTCTTTGCAAGCAGGTCGTTCTTGCAGCTTCTTTATCTGAATCTGACTGCCACGGTTGTCGTCCACCCGCTCGAGATGTCAGCTTCATATATGAAATCTCGATGATGTTCAGATACAACCCTGACATCATAGGTGCCGGGTTCAATAGTAAAAGTTACTATAGTACCGGGTAGTAGCACATCGGATTTGAGTTGATCTGCTCCCCAAGAATTATCTTCGGCAGCAGCGATAAAAATACTCGTGATTGTTACATTTGAACGGTTCTTGACTGTCAAAAAACCCTCTTCCTCTTCTTCTTTTACATTTACCTCTACATGGCACCCACCAAGAACGATCGAGAGTGCCATACAAGATATGACAAGGAGTAGTGCTTGATGCTTCATAGTTTCCTTTCCTCTGACTATTAACTCTCGGCAAAATAGGATGCTAAACGCGTCGCGAGCTGCTCTCTTGCATGGTATAGACGGCTTTTAACCGTTCCTTTTCTAATGCCAAGCCTCACCGCAATTTTCTTCACCGAGAGTTCTTCGATGTAGAATAACCAAACCACCTGTTGATGAATCAAGGGAAGTTCAGAGATTGCGTCCCGAACAACCGCCATTCTCTCTTGAAAGAGAAGATCCGCCTCTGGCGCACGCAAATCTGATGGTATCCTCTCAACGCCAAAATTTTCGTCGTCCAGACTGCCAAGTACCCGTCTCGCCGCAGTCCCTTCACGACGCGACCAGTTCCGAACCACATTCCGCGCAATCTCATGGAGCCACGCCAAAAACGCCATTTCGGATTCGTCCGCGACCTGTTCGCGGTTTTGATGGGCGATCAGGGCGACCTCGCTGCTGATATCCCTACGGTCATCGGGCTGGCTGTGTGTATAATAAACACGACAGAGCTCATCAACAAACTGCGCAATCTGAGAGTAATATTCTCCAATATCCCTTACCACAATGTCCTCCCACCCCTTTTAGTGTTGGACAGACTAAAAAGGTTCACTAAGTTCCGTTCATATTTCAATAAAGCCGGATGGGATTCAATCCAAATAGTTCTCACGCAAAATTCACCTGGCTCCACAACCGTATGCAATTTAGATACCATAATTAACCCGAATCATGCAAAGCGTATCGTGCGAAAACCGAATCTATCGGAAAACACCTATATAATTACCCTTGATATGGTTTGTAAACCGCAGAGGGAGTCTCATGTTCACAAGGAAGGCGTCGAAACTGTGCTACACCGGCGTCGCAAAAATGCCACAATAGCCGCTTTCCCCCAGTGAAGTTTTTCATGGTTTCCCACCGGGATCTGTGATAACATCTCAAGAAGCATCAATCGCTTAAACGAGTCAAAAGGGGGAAGAGATGCTTTCAGCTTGGAATACCTCATTGGAGTCAGCCGCCAGAGGTACCGGAAACACACCCATCTATTAACGGAAGGAACACAAGAATGCTTACGGAAAATAGGAAAAGCAAATGGGCATAACAATACAAGATAGAGTCATTGACGCGCATATCCACGTCTGGACAAACGACTTTAAAAACTATCCGCTCGCCTCCGGTTTCGATCCAAGCGACCTGTGGCTGCCCTCCTTTACCCCAGACCAGCACTTCGAATACAGCCGTTCGGTCGGCAAAGTCCGGATAAATCTTGTCCAGATGACATGGTACGGTCTCGATCACAGTTATATTATAGATCTGATCGCCAACGCCCCGGACACCTTTGTGGGCACAGGCATTATTCCAGCGGTGACGGATGTATCGCTCGCCAGTCCAGATAAAACGATGATCGCACTGTCCCGTCGGGGCATCTACGCCTTTCGTGTGCGCGGTGGCAAAACCGCGCGTATGCCGATTGGTGATGTCTCCCGATGGCTCGACTATCCAGGATATGAGGCGATGTTTGCAGCCGGAGCAGCGCACAACCTCGCCTTGAGTTTCCTGATGGGGCTCGACGATCTGCCGGATCTGGATCGAATGTGCACCCGCTTCCCCGACACCCCTGTGATTCTCGATCATATCTGTGGGGTGCGGATACGAGACGGTATCTTCCCCGAAGACGACCTCAAAACGCTCTGCGCTATGGCAAAGCACAAGCGCGTGATGGTCAAGCTGGGGCCCTTCCAAGCGTTGGGAGATGGAAAGGCTCCGTATCTGGATCTCCTGCCACTGATCCGGCGAGTAGTAGACGCCTTTGGACCTGAGCGCTGTATGTGGGAAAGCGACAGCGGCGGTCCAGTGGTAATGGATAACCCACATACCGATTTTCCTGCAGCAATCGCGCTTATCAACGACCGCGCCGATTTTCTGAGCGATTCGGACAAGGAACAGATCCTGTTCAAGACAGCGGAAGATTTCTTCTTCAACCGTTAAGGTATACCAAGGAGAATAAGGCTGCGTAATATGTAATGCGTAAAGAAGCTCCTTACGTATTACGCGTTACGCACTATTTTTTAAGGAAGGATACCATCATGAAAATTACCGATGTTGAACTTACCTACTTAGACGTTCCCTTCACACCACATACAAATGAGCATATGCAGTATTGGCTGCCCCACTGGCACATTGTCCAGATCTGCAAAATCACACTCGACAACGGCGTCGTCGGCTGGGGCGAGACCATTCCCAACTACACTTGGGCGCAGGTGTCCGATGACATTGCAGAACAGATCGTAGGACGCGAGGCTGGCGATCTATTATGGGAGGACAGTCTGGGCGCCGGCGTCCAAATCGCACTCTTCGACGCTGTCGGCAAATCCTTAAACACACCCGCCTATCGCCTTCTGGGAACGAAAGTCCGAGAGTGGTGTCCGCTCTCCTGGTGGGCGATGGACATGCCGCCGGAAGATTGGGCACAACAGTGCGCTGATGCAGCAGAACAGGGGTATATGTCCTCCAAACTCAAAGCGCGGACCTGGTACGACCTACACGCAGCCATCGGAGCTATCATCGAAGATGTGCCCTCGCAGTTCAAACTGGATCTGGACTTCAATGCAACCTTAGCGAACGCAGCCAACGCCGTCGAGTTCCTCAAGACCCTCGAACAGTACGAGCAGGTCGCGATGATCGAATCCCCGATCCCTCAGGGCGATGTGGCCGGGAACAAACAGATCCGCCAACGAATCAATCGACCGGTGGCAATGCACTACGGCTCCCCACCCATCTTGACCACGTTGCACGAGGATGTGGCGGACGGCTTTGTTATTGGTGTGGGCGCATATCGTCTGTTGAAACAGGCAACCGTTTGCGAGGAAGCGAACAAACCCTTCTGGCTGCAACTCGTCGGCACCGGCATCACCACAACGTGGGCAGCCCATCTCGGCGCCGTATGTCCGCAAGCCAAGTGGCCCGCGATTACCTGCATGAACATCTGGGAGAGCCAACTCATCACAGAACCGATCGAACTGCGCGGCGGTTTCTACCGTGTCCCAGAAAAACCGGGCATCGGCGTAGAGGTTGACGAAGAAGCGGTGCAGAGATACAAGGTAGACTACTCCTTCGTGGATCCGCCCCGCCACGTCTATCGCTATACCCGCGCAAGCGGAGAGACCACCTACTACGGTTGCAGCAAGCAGGACCTCCACGCAGTCTATCCGAACGATGCCATGCCGACCTGCGAGGCGGGATCTAATCTGATAGCTGTTCCCGACGACGGAAGCGATGGGTTCAAGGAAATCTATGATGCCGTGCAGGGGGGCAGCACCGTCCGGCGATTAGAAGGATAAAGGAGCCTAAACGAATGGCAAATACGGGTAACCGATACATCAGTCCCTACAAGGTCATGTTAGGTGAATGCACCCGAAAGGAAATTCGGGAAGCGTTGCAGCGCGGCGAATTGAAAGCTGCCATCATCCCTATCGGCGCAGTTGAGCAGCACAACGAACACCTAAGCTTGGACTTAGATATTGTCCTCTCTACGTTCATCTCCCAGCAGGCTGCCTTGCAGCTCTATCCCCAAGTCACCGTCGCTCCACCCTGTCCGGTAGGCTACTCCCCGTACCACATGGCACGGAAGGGTACGCTGACGTTGCGCAAGGAGACGATGCAGGCATATCTCTTCGATGTCGCACAGAGCCTGAAAACCCACGGCATCCGCACGATTCTGGTTGTCAATGGTCACGGCGGTAACCACGGGTTGCTTCGGGAGGTGCTGCCCGCGTGGCGACGTGAACTGGATATCACGATGGACAAGGAATCTTACTGGATGGGACTCACAGACGAGGACAAGGTAACTATCCTCCAAGGCTACCGAGACCTAAGGGACGGTAAGCTGGACACAGTGGCGCGGCAAACTGCGCTGAACCACGCCTCTGAGGATGAGACCTCCGTGATGTTAGCCGCATATCCACAACGGGTGCGCGCGTTCACAATGAAGGAATATGACGCCGCGAACTTGGATTACGCCCATAATCTATCGCCCGAAGTCGAGGCATATCTCGAACCCTTTTCCAAAGAAGGTTGGCCCCAAGGCGGACCGAACCCAGAAAACCCGCGTGACCGTGCCCGTCAAGAGAACGCCCTGTTTGCCACTGTCGAAAAAGGCGAAGCGCTCATCGACCTCCACACCCAATACATCGCTGACAAACTCCAGAAAATGATTGATGCGACGGAAAAAGGGCTCCCTTGGCCCCCACCTGAATAAAAACTGGGTTCATGTCAAAAGAAAGTAAAACGTAAAGAGAAACCGAGTTTTTTCTTCAAAACTCGGTTTCTTTATACCATTAGGACTTACGCATTTCAGGGCGGGGCAAGATGCTCCGCCTACGGTTAGCTGCGTAAATTCTGACCATTTCTTAACATGAGCGAAAACTGCGAGGTAAAAAATGAGATATCGAACGATGGGAAGTACAGGTTGGCAGATCAGCGAAGTCAGTCTCGGCGGCGCGTACCTGATGGGAACCGATCCCGAACGTGCTCAGGAAAGCACGAACGAAGTCCTGAGACACGCACTCAAATTAGGGATCAACTATATCGACACCGCCCCACTCTACGGTAAGAGCGAGGAACTGTTAGGCGGTGCCCTCGAAGGCGTAGCGGAACACTTTTACGTCGCCACCAAAGTCGGTTACGATCCCCCGAACTTCGACTACCGCGGAGACAGTGTCCTTTGGAGTATTGAACGGAGCCTGCAACGGCTGCGCATCCCAAAACTTTCCATCGCCCAGATCCATGAGGTCAATATGGCGGGTTGGGACCGAATCACGGAACCGGGCGGAACGCTCGACGGCTTGAAGGAAGCGAAAAAGCGCGGACTCTGTGAAAGGATCGGGATCACGGGCAGAGCCATCCCACTCTTAGCAAAACTCGCGGATACCGGGGAATTTGACACCGTGCTGGTATACCACGACTACCACCCCTGCTCGCAAAAGGCAGCGAAAGCGGTCATTCCGTCTGCCGCCGCTCACAACATGGGGATCGTTGTCGCTACACCGTTGGCGGGATTGCTGTTCGCCGACGAACCCCGTCGCTCAGAGGCGGTCGCAGCGATAGAAGATGAAGCGGAAAGGGAACGCGTCCAGCGTGTCCTCGGACGACTTCAGGACCTGCCGGGCACACACGCACAAAATGCCTTCCAATATATCCTCGCTGATTCAAGGGTAACCACGGTTTCCAGCGGTGCAGCGAACATCCCTGAACTTGAGGATGTCGCCCAAGCGTCGGAGATGGGACCGTTACTATCATCCTTGTGCCAAGAGCTAAATCAGATCACATAATATTCACATCAATAGTTACCACGGGAGCCCAACACTTTTTTATCTGTTCTAGGGGAGAACTATGCTATAATTTCGGTAAATTGTCCTCAAATCGTTTATTCTCATAAAGGACCACAAGCGTGTCAAAGGAGCTAGCAGAATTACTCGATTTAGAATTAGCATGGAAGAGGGTAAAGTTAGATATTCCGCACCATGTTTTCATAAAAAACCCATTTGAGGTACAGTTACTTGAAGCGGATTTAACAGGTTACCTCGACGACCTTAGTGCGCGAATCCGCAATGATGAATATCATCCCAAACCAACGTACATATGCAATGTGCCAAAAGGGGACGGGTTAGTCCGTCCTGGATCGATTCTATCAGTTGATGATAGAATCGTTTTTTATGCATGTGTGGGCGCATGCATGCCAAATATTTACGAAACACTTAAATGGTCTCAGGGAATTGTCGATTTCTCATACGAAATATCTAACGAGTTCGAGAATGCTAAATGGTTGGAAAATCTATTCATCGGTTGGGACAAGTTTCGTACCATGAGTCTACAAAAAATCAAAAATGGTATTTCGTATATCATAACGACTGACATCTCCAACTACTATGAGAGCATCAATATAACGACTCTGATGTCAGATTTGAAAAACGCACACACTGACGACGATATTGTAAATTTGCTCAATAGTTGTCTAGATCGATGGGCTCAGAGTATGGGTAGAGGGATTCCACAGGGATATGCTCCATCTGACTTTCTTGGGAAACTCTACTTTAATTCGGTTGATCTGAATTTAAGGGCAATGGGGTATGACCATTTCAGGTATGTTGATGATATTAGGATTTTCTGTAAAGACGAAGTTGAAGCTAAGAAAGCTCTAGTTGATCTTACTGAATTGCTACGCAAGAGAGGGTTAAGTCTGCAATCGGCCAAGACCAAAATTCATAAATCTGATGAAGCTCAGATTATAATAGATGGTATCCAACCTGTATTGCAGCCGATAAAAAAGAATCTTATCAAAGCTTTTTACATCGACAATCCGTATTTTTCAGTCGCCCGAGTGGATGTGGATGAATCGCTTGAGCAAATGGAAGCGGATAGACCTATTGAACTATTAGAACAAGCATTCCAAGAACATTTCATTGATACAAAAGAGGAAGATTTTGATAAAACTCTATTTCACTTCCTCTTAAACCAACTCGGAAAAAGTAAAAATGATAGTGCCGTTGTTCATTGTCTGAAGCTATTGAAGACACGCCCTGAGGAAACCAAATATATCCTTAAATATCTCCAATCCACTGACGTCATTAATCAAATTGAAGATTTAGTTGTTGAGTTTCTACAGTCTGCACACGCTGTCTATCCCTATCAAAACTATCAGATTTTAGAATGGTTCGGCGAGCGCAACCAAAAACCTTCCGAAGATTTATTAGAGATTGCACGCCAGATGGCTTTCGATAAATCTCAACCCAAATATTTGAAGGTTGTAAGCAGGAAGCTAGTTGGAGAGTTTGGTACAAGTGCGGATTTAGAAAGACTCGAATCGCTTTATTCTGAATTAGATGATGAAATAGAAAAGTGCGATATCATTTGTTGTCTGAAAAATATGGAAGCAATACGACGAAACTCTTTCTTGGAGAGCGCACAGCACGATGGAGAGCTAGTTCAGATAGCTTCAGACTTGGTGAAAAATGGAGTCATATAATAATCGCAGATTATAGCTGATCGGTTGATCGAAAAAGAGTTATTTGCTATTTTTGTACGATTCAGACGTTGAAAGGGACACCTTATGCCAAACCACGACCTCCGCATCCAGTTAGATATCAAAATCCCGATGCGCGATGGTATCCAACTCTACGGCGCCTTGTACCGTCCGGCTGTAGGCGATAAGTTCCCTGTGCTGCTCATCCGATCCCCCTACAGCACCCAACACCCGCGGTATGTGGATTGGGCGGTGCGCTTCGCACAAAGCGGGTACGCAGTGGTGATGCAGGACTCCCGCGGACGTTACGATTCGGAGGGGGTGTGGCGACCCTACATCGACGAGACCAACGACGGCTACGACACACAACAGTGGCTGGGCACTCAACCGTGGTGCGACGGAAATATCGGCACTTTCGGCATTTCTTATCCCGGATTCACGCAGATTTTACCGGCGGCGCTCCGCAGCCCATACGTCAAGGGACTCGTCCCAATCGCCAACCAAGAGGACAACTACGGCCACATGCGGTATAACGGCGTCCTGCAACTCCAGAACGCCATGAACTTCATCTGGCTCGGTGACCGCACAAACCAGAACGCACCGAGAGACTTGATTGACTGGGAGGAGGTCTATCGAAGGCTGCCGCTGATCTCCGCCCTTGATAGTATCGGTGATCGTCCATTCTATCGAGAGGTGATCCGACACAACGCCTTCGATGATTTCTGGAAATCCTACAGCATGAAGTATAGGTATACCGAAGTCGAAACACCTGCTTATTTTATCACCGGCTGGTACGATAACCTCGTTCACGAAGGTTTCAAGTGTTTCACCGGTTGGACGACACACGCCCGGACCTCGGAAACTCGATCGAAAACAAAACTCCTCGTGGGTCCGTGGACACACTCCGCGATCGGCAGCGCCGAACCGTTCGGTGATGTTGACTTCGGCTCAAACGCAATGGTGGATATTCCGGACGCGCATCTGCGTTGGTACGATCAACGACTAAAAGGGATCGACACCGGCATCGACAACGAGCCACCTGTCCGAATCTTCGTGATGGGAGCGAATATCTGGCGCCCCGAGCACGAATGGCCCCTTGCGCGGACGCAATACACCAAGTTCTACCTACACAGCGGCGGACGCGCCAACTCTCTCCACGGAGATGGCGAGCTTACGACTCAACCGCCACAAAACGAACCAACCGATTCCTTCACTTATGATCCGGAAAATCCTGTCCCCACTGTGGGCGGCCAAAGCATGTTTATTGATAACACCGGTCCACAAGATCGGCGATCTGTGGAACGCAGAGACGATGTATTGGTCTATTCAACACCCCCGCTCACCGAGGATTTAGAAGTCACAGGACAGATTGAACTGACGCTCTATGCGGCCTCCACCGCCCCCGATACCGATTTCACCGCAACGCTCGTCGATGTCCATCCGGGAGGGAAAGCCATCAACATCTGCGAAGGCATTGTGCGTGCGAGATTCCGCAATTCCTATGAAGAACCAACGTTGATCGAACCCGAAACCATCTGTGCTTACAAGATTATACTCTGGGAAACAAGCAACCTCTTCAAGGTGGGGCACCAAATTCGCGTTGAAGTCTCCAGTAGCAACTTCCCGCGCTTTGACCGGAACCAAAATACCGGCAGCACACCGGGGCTGGACGCCGAAATCGAGGTGGCGCATCAGACAATCTATCATAACACACAATATCCCTCTCACATTACATTACCGGTAATCCCAAGATGACGACAACCAATCAAAACACAATGCGAATCGGTGCGGATGTCGGCGGCACCTTCACCGATGTCGTCCTGATCGACGCCAACGGAAATCTCTGGACCCATAAAGTCCCTTCTACACCTCCCAACTTCGAGCAAGCGGTGTTAAACGCAATCGAGCATCTGTTAAACACAACCGACGCCACCCCCCCTGACAAGGGGGGAAAGACAATCCCGATGAATCGGGACTTGACAGGGGGGTTAGGAACAACTGTCAGCGAAGTCGCACACGGCACCACGGTGGCAACCAACGCCGTTCTGGAAAAACGGGGCGCAAAAACCGCACTGATCACCACCAAAGGCTTCCGAGATGTCCTCGAACTGCGGCGCATCCGTGCACCCCAGATGTACGATCTGTTCTTTGAAAAACCGGAAGCACTTGTCGAACGCTATCTGCGCTTTGAACTCACAGAACGGATCTCTGCGTCCGGCGAGATTCTGACCCCGCTATCGGAGTCAGAACTGTGGCGTCTTAAGGAGACGTTGGAGAAAGAGGCGGTCGAATCTGTAGCGGTCTGTACCCTCCACGCCTACGCCTTCCCGCAACACGAGAATATCGTCGGTGATTTTCTGCGAACAGAGTTACCAGATGTCCCCGTTTCGCTCTCTTCCGAAGTCCTCCCGGAACGTAAAGAGTATGAACGCACCGCCACCACCGTTGTCAACGCTTATGTTCGTCCGGTCATGCAGCGTTACCTGAACGCGATGCGTAGCGGTTTACAAGAAATGGGGATTGAGGGACCGTTGCTGATGATGCAATCAGCGGGCGGCTTAACGCCAGAGGCGGACGCTGCACAACTACCGGTCTTTGTCTTGGAATCAGGACCGGCTGCCGGTGTGTTAGCAGCCGGATTCACGGCACAGCGCTTGGGAACGGATAACCTCATCACACTCGACATGGGAGGCACCACCGCCAAAGCGTCAATGATTGAAGATGGCGCAGTCGCCTATAGTCCAGAATATGAGGTTGGCGCATCGATTTCGGCAGGAAACCGACTTGTCGGTGGGGGCGGTGAACTTATCCGTGCGCCGAGTATCGATATCGCCGAAGTTGGATCCGGCGGCGGCAGCATCGCGTATCTGGACGGCGCGGGCGGTCTGCACGTCGGTCCCCGCAGCGCCGGTGCTGTCCCGGGTCCCGCCTGCTATCAACGTGGAGGGACAGAACCGACTGTCACCGATGCCAACGTCGTGTTAGGTTATATCCGTCCCGGCGAATTGGCTGACGGCGAAGTCAGCATCGATATCGAATCCGCACGCCGAGCGATACACGATCAGATCGCCGTGCCCCTCGGAATGGACCTGCTTGAAGCAGCAGAGGGGGTTCACCGGATCGCCAATGCCCGCACCATGAGGGCACTACGCGCTGTTTCTACCGAGCGTGGACGCGATCCACGGGAGTTCGTCCTGATGGCGTTTGGCGGCTCTGGTCCAATCCACGCAGCGGGGCTGGCAAAAGAACTCTTGATCCGCCAAGTTATTGTGCCGCCGCTGCCCGGTCTATTCAGCACCCTCGGTCTACTCTTCTCCGGCGTCGAACACCACGATGTCCGGAGTTGTCTTCTCTCCGGCGAAACGCTCAACGCAACAGCTTTGGAACAAATCAAAGGGGAGATGCAACGTAATATGCTCACCCAATTCGAGACCGAAGGCTATCTCGCCGATCAAGTGACGCTGAGTTGCAGCGTAGACATCCGTTTTAAGGGTCAGGCATCAGAAATCCGTATCGCAGTAGCCGATGAGAACTTCACCGAAACAACAGTGGGGACGTTGCACACAACCTTTGAGACAGAGCATGAACGGCTCTATGGACACCGATCCGATCCGGACAATCCAGTCGAAGTTGTAGCGGTCCGGCTGATCGGGCAGGCGGGTATACGCGGCCAACAAGGCACCCTCAATCCGGCGGAACGTCTCGGCGCACGCGCAGCAAGGCGGGAGGCTTACTTCGGCACATCGTGGGGAACAATCGATACCCCCGTCATCTCGCGTCACGATCTGGGAGACGAAGGCACAACCGGTCCCCTGCTTATTGACGAATACGATTCTACCATCGTCGTTCCACCTGACTATCGCGGATATCTGGATAGCGAAGGAAATATCCTTATGAGTCCCGTAACTGAATGATATGGAAGCGTCTCGTAACGAGTAATACGTAGGGAAAACATTGTTAGTCTCTCCATAATTGTTTCTTACGCATTACGGATTACGCATTATTCTTTCGGAGGAACCTATGCAAACCAAAATTAACCAAGCGACCCTCACCCTCGTACAAGGAGATATCACCAAAGAAGGTGTTGATGCAATCGTCAACGCTGCGAACGAACAACTCATGGGAGGCGGCGGTGTCGATGGCGCAATCCACCGTGCCGGAGGACCAGCGATCATGGCAGAATGCAACGAGATCCGCGCCGAGCAGGGCGGTTGCCCGACAGGAAGTGCTGTGATCACAACAGGGGGAGACCTGCCCGCGAAGCATGTCATCCACACTGTGGGACCGATCTGGCGGGGCGGAAACGCCGGCGAACCCAACCTCCTCGCCAGTTGTTATCGAGAGAGTTTAAGCCTCGCACTTGAGGGCGGCATCAAGACAGTTGCGTTCCCATCAATCAGTACAGGCATCTACGGCTACCCGATTGATAAAGCCGCAACCACCGCTCTCAACGCGGTGAAGGAATTCCTGGAAACGCACGATGGGATCGAAGAGGTCCGTTTCGTTCTCTTTGACGATGCAACCTACGCAGGCTATGAGAACGCGCTCTCATGACAGCGTAAAGCGCGTTATACCAATTAATGTACAAATGAACTAATGACCTAACATATTCTATGCCAAATCAAAAACTTCCCCTATTCCCAACCACAGTCGTGGGCAGCATGCCACGGTCTGATTTTGTTCGCGATTTACTTGCGTTAGAAAACGAACCACAACGCTCCGAAGCCGAAACAGAAAAAGAGATGGACGCCGCCGTGCGATACATCATTGCAGTGCAGGAAGCCGCTGGGATCGACATCATCTCCGACGGCGAATGGCGGCGACGGTCCTACATCGGCGTAATTGCGGACATCGCAAGCGGATTCGAGCTGAGTATGCACGAGGGAATGCACTGGACAACCGCAGTCGATAAAATACGCCTCAAGCAACCGGGGGTTATCGCGGCAGAGGCAGCATTTCTGCAGCAGCACACCGATCGACTGACAAAGGTATGTCTCCCGTCCCCATATCTGTTGGGACAACGGATGTGGGACCCGGAAAAATCGAGGGACGCCTACCCAACCCGCGAATCGTTCATGTATGATCTTGTCGATATCTTACGAACCGAACTCATCGCTATCAGGGATGCCGGAGCGACCGTCGCCCAGTTTGATGACCCGCATCTATGCCTATTCGTCGATCAGTCCGTCCGTTCAAGTTACGAAAATCCCGATCGCGAGATGGACCTGTGCGTCGATCTCCTGAACCAGATTATTGATGGTGTTGACGGGATTCAGATTGCTATCCATCTCTGTCGGCGCAATAAGGGACGTGACGGCTGGATCGGCGAAGGGGGGTACGAGCCGATCCTACCCTACCTCAAACGGCTCAAGGTCGATCAGTACCTGATGGAGTTCACGATCCCAGTCGCGGGCGATCTCGCCGTGCTTCAGGAGATCCCCGAAGATAAGACCGTGGGGCTCGGCTGCGTCGACTGTCGAGGCGAGCATATCGACACACCCGAAGAGATCGTTGCACGCGTTGAGAACGCACTGCGCCACCTGAGTCCCGAACGTATCACCCTCAACCCAGACTGCGGATTTGCACCCGGCAGTGCTGCAGAAATCCCCATCGACGAGGCATACCAAAAACTCAAAAACGAGGCGAAAGCGGCAGAAATTCTTCGAGAAAGGTACGGATAGCGACAACTCGATTATGCAGAACTCACAAGAGCAACCGTTTACGCGGCGATCGCTCATCCTGCCGATCTATTTTCCTGCCTTTCTGCTCTCCGTCGGCGGCGGCATCCTCATCCCAATCTTCCCCGAATACGCAAAATCGTTCAACCCTTCCTACAGCTTGATGGGACTCGTCCTCGGTATGCAGGGCGTCGGTGTCCTGATCGCGGACGTCCCCGCCGGTATCCTAATCGAGCGGACGGGACGCAAATCGTCAATGTTAATCGGTGCTGCCGTGGTAGGATTCTCCACCCTCGGCGTCGGACTTGCCCACAGCGTCCTCGAACTGCTTATCTACCAACTTATCGCGGGAATTGGCAGCGCCCTGTGGACCATTGCCCGATATACCTATCTGACGGATGCTGTCCCGATTGAGGAACGGGGTAGATCACTCGCAATGTTCGGCGGCGTCAGTCGAATTGGCACTTTCTTAGGGCCTGCGATTGGCGGCTTTATCGGTAAGCACTACGGTCTAAGCGCTCCATTCTTCGCCTGCGCAGCGATTATGGGAGTTAATTTCCTATTCTGCCTCTTCTTCATCCACGAAACAAGACGTCCTTCAGTCGTAGGGCCCCGCCGATTGCACCTGAAACAGTTCGTTGACATATTGAAGACACACTACCGCGCATTACTCACAGCGGGAATGGGGCAAATCTGCGTCCAAACCCTCCGAGCGGGTAGACGAATCATCATTATTCTCTACGGACGTGATGTCATCGGGTTAGACCGTCAGACAGTGGGGCTAATCTTCAGTCTCTCGTCATTTATTGATATGGTGATGTTTCCGGTGGCAGGATTTATCATGGATCGGTTTGGCAGGAGATACGCCATTGTTCCCTGTTTCTTCATTTTCGCAACGGGGATGGCGATGGTCCCTTTGACAGGTAGCTACTTGACCCTACTGATTGCAGGCATTGTGATGGGACTCGGCAACGGACTCGGTTCCGGAACGATGATGACGACGGGGGCGGACCTTGCCCCACGGGACGGCACAGGCGAGTTTCTTTCGGTCTGGAGGCTCATCGGTGATGTCGGTCACGCAACGGGTCCATGGATCGTCGGTGAGATTGCAGATGTGTCGGGATTGGGGCTTTCCGCTGTGGCTCTTGCAGGGGTAGGGTATATGGCGGTCGCGATCTTTCTCTGGTTGGTACCGGAAACCTCTCGACCACGCAAATAGAATAGCGGTTACACGTCTTTCTCTTTGCTCACTTTCCCACTCTCACACTCTCTCACTTTCAGTCTTTGCGCTTTCTGGTTTTCTCACTCCATCATAAAGTCCGAGATATGCTCTCCGATGACCATAGTCGTCACGTTGGTATTGGCGCGGATGCAGTCGGGCATAATTGAAGCATCTGCCACCCGCAGCCCCTCGACACCGTAGACTTTGCCGTACTGATCAACCACCGCCATCGGGTCAGAGTCCGGTCCCATTTTGCACGTCGATGAGATGTGGTGACTGGTGCTCACCTGTCGCAGCAACCATTCGTCCAAGGCTTTGTCCGTCGCTAAATCAGCGTCCGTCGGCGCAAGCCGTTCCGCAATCAATTTTCTGAACGCATCGTGTTCGAGCAGATCAATGATAATACGCACAGACTCGCGCAGCCGTTCGCGGTCAAAGGATTCTGTCAGGTAGTTATAATCCAAGGCGGGTTGTTGATGCGGATCGGAAGAAGCGAGCCGAATTTCGCCCGCGCCAACGGCTAAGTATATACAAGCAGCGACGTGAAATCCCAAAGGCACAGAGTGGGATTCGACAAGATACCCCTCCTCGGTGGCGAAAGCGGTCGGAAGCAGAAACATATCATTGCGTAGGTCGGAACCCTGCGCTGTATAGCGAAGCCCGATCTGCAATCGCGGTTCCGTGCCATCAGGCAGAAATTCCTCTTTTACCCGCAAGGTTACCGACACCTGCGGATGGTCTCTCAGATTCTGTCCAACGCCCGGTAGGTCGTGGGTCACAGGAATGCCAACCGTCTTGAGGTGATCGGCGGGTCCGATACCCGAAAGCATGAGGGTATGCGGCGAACCGATAGAACCGCCGGATAGAACGATCTCCTCGCCGTAGACATCGAACATCTCGCCGCCGCTCTCCACCCGGACACCAACCGCGCGTTTGCCCTCAAAGAGGAGACGGTGCACCAAGCAGCCCGCTTTAATCGTGAGGTTCAAGCGATGACGCGCCGGGTTTAGGTAGCCGATAGTCGTGCTCCACCGAATGCCGTCCGGATTATTGAGCGCGAGCGTACCGACCCCCGTAGAATCCGGGTCGTTGTGGTCGGGACAATCCGGATATCCAGCAGCCAGAGCAGCATCGTAGAAAGCCGCCTGTTCGGGATTCAACTCCTCGTATGTGTGCCGCCGAGCGCGGATGGGACCCGTGTTCCCGTGGTAGGAATCGCTATAGTCGGGATCCGCCTCGTTTCTACGGAAGCAAGGGAGCAGCTCCTCGTAACTCCATTTGTCGTTGCCCAAGGAAGCCCAACTGTCGTAGTCTTCGGGCACACCGCGGAGGAAAATCTGCGCGTTCACCGCGGTTGACCCGCCAACGATCTTGCCGCGTGGGACAAACATAGTGGGTGTCCTATCGGTAGCACGGGCGGTGTAACCCCAACCGAATTTGGTCGGACGCCCAAAAGCTCGCGCCCAGATGTTGCGGTCGCGTCCATAACCGTACTTGATCTCCTCCGGCAGTTGATCAACCTCTGGAAAGTCAGGACCCGCCTCCAGTAACAGGACAGATCGCCCCGGATCCTCGGTGAGCCGGGCCGCAAGTATCGCCCCAGCCGCGCCCGCTCCGACGATAATGGTGTCGTACCTCATTGGTCTTCTCCTCAATCTATGATCACGGAAAACACAGAAACAATGTTAGTACATCGGTTAATTAATGAACCAGTGAACCAATGAACTAATGAACAAAAAAAACTCGGTATCCTCTGTGCCGCTGTGTAAGAATAGATTCATGTGTGCTGTGTTGCTGTAGTTGGTCGTCACTGTAGGGGTCCTCGCGCTTCCATCGCCATAGAAATCCGCTCACTTCTGCTCCCGTCACCGTCAGCATGGTAGAAGCGGACAGCGCCGTGGAAACGGTCTGGATATTCGACAAAATCTAACTCCACCTCCGCCGCCTGTCCCGGCACAAAGGGTTTCCGAAAATAGATCGTGATTTCGCGGAACCGCAGCCGTCCAGCATCCCCACCGCTCTGATGATACAGGAGTGCAAGGTAATCCTGCGCTTGGTTCATGTACACAGCCGTGTTAATGTGACGGTAGATATCCGACCGGTCCATGTGGAAGGCCAACGGCATCGTGTTATGGAAGGCTCGTCCATCATCGGCTGCCTCGCAGCGGTATGACTCGATATCCCGACTGACCAGATCGTTTTCGGTCGGTTCATGCTCCCTCAAGAACCGGATCGCTTCCGGCACATCGGTTGGCCTATGTTGACCCGGGGGAGCAAGCGGACGGGTGAGCGCCATCCAAAATTCGGCGCATCCGATTCGTCGCTGAGAGTCGGCATCTTTGTTGAACAGTTCGCAATTCATCGCCAAATGACCGCGTTTCAAACTCCCGTCCTCGTCCCGTGTTGTGACCAGTCGTAGCCGTGTCTCCTGTCGCAGCTTCGTCCCCAATGGACAGCGTTCGCCAAAAGTCTCAAACCGCAAGATGTTATTGAGCGGAACAACCCCGTCACCGCGTTTGACGTTATAATTCCAATGAGGATCGAGGGTACTGTGAATGCCGGGACCGATTGTGCGGCTCAGATTGGCTGTGATTAACTCGGAATCCATATTGAGCATCCGCCACTCAACAGTCTCTTCCGTAACACCCTCCAAGAAATCCTGTGAACCCTTTGTCTGTACCATCAGGCGAGAACCTCCTGAAAATTTAACGCAAAGACGCAACGTCGCTAAGGCGGAAGTTTTTTTTGCGTCCTTGTGCCTTGGCACCTTTGCGTTGTTTTTTCTCACGCTTCACGTTTCACGTTTTACTTTATATCCCAAGGATTTCACGGGCGTCGCTCGGTGTGGCAACCTCGCCTTGTAGCTGCTGAACCAAATTCACGGCGACTTCGACCATCTGGGCATTACTTTTCAGCAGAACGCCCCTGCGGAGATAGATATTGTCCTCAAACCCGACGCGGATATGCCCTCCTAGAATAATGCCCATCGTAATCATCGGTAACTGTGTTCGACCCACACCCATAACAGACCAAGGGATATCGGGCGGCAATAAGTTCTTCATGAACAGCATATTATCCGGCGTCGCTTCGATACCCCAGCCTGCTCCCATGCACAATTGGATATACGGGGGATCCTCAAACAGCCCCTCATCAATCAAGTGCAGCGCCTGCCGTATGTGTCCCGCATCGAAGACCTCAATTTCAGGCTTGACCCCCTGCTCACGCATCCGTCGGGCAGCAGCCCGTCCCCACTCCGGTGGGTTGAGAAACATCCTATCCCCAAAGTTCAGTGAACCGACATCAAGGGAACAGATTTCCGGTTTTAGTGTAACGGGTTCAAGGCGTTCCTCAATGATGTTTTTTCCGGGTATATTCCCGCCGCTCGTCGTCAGATTAATCAGGATGTCGCACTCTTGGCGGATCCGATCCACAACCTCTGCGAAGAGTTCAAGCCTTGAACATACGATCCCTGTTTCAGGGTCGCGCACATGGATATGTGCGATCGCCGCACCGGCTCGACTCGACTCAATCGCCGCTTGTGCAATATCTTTGGGCGTATACGGTACAGCAGGATTCATCTCCTTGGTAGGTCCCGACCCCACCACCGCTACCGAGACAATAGTTTTTGCCATAATCGGTTCCTCCAAAACATTGTAAGATTACGATTCCGCTAACAGCCTATCAATCTCCTTCTTGATGTGTCCTTGAGCGGTCTGAACGAACTGCTCTGTGCTCATTCCTTCCAGTCGGGTTTCAAGTCCGTGTGCACCAAACCCAAACACAATACTATCCACTGCATGGGCTTCAGGGTCATCGAAGTGGCGCGGCGTGGTCCCCCGCAGCGCATCTGGCAGGTCGTCTCCCTCTGTGCGGTATATGATAGGATTCGCCAGAATCACCATCGGCAGATTGCCCCCTATCTCCTCATGGGAAACCGGAGGATACCGCTTCACTCGCATGTCACCCAGTATCACAGTGTCCCTCAACTCCGGTGCCCAAGTTGTCACCCGGTAAGTCTGTCCCGGCGAAACCCATTCCCGTAACTCCCCTCTCCGTGCAACGTAGTCATACCATTTCATCAGTTCGGGAAAATGCTCCGCGGGAAGTGAACTCTCATCCCGGTATCTGGCAAGATCGCCCTCAGCACGAAGGTCATTGAAAACAGCAAACCAGTGGGCATAGCCTCGGAGACCGCGGGAAAGCTGCATCACGTCGTTATCCGGCGGCGCATGGGACGCATCAACAATCACGATATGGGGCATCTGTTCACTAATCTCTTTGACAAATTCCCTTGGGAAGGCGGAGGGTACACTCAGCCTCGTAGAAGTACCAGAGCGCACGCGGTCATACCTAAGCGTGAACCCCTCTTTGAGATATGCCTCAATAGGTTCCACAACCCACTGCCGCCCGTAACGGTCGTTCCCCACTACCACAATATGCCTGCTGGTACGCGCCTGGAACCCTCTCAAAAACTTGAGAAACTCCACAGCCTCGTATGCAGTTCGACCGACCTCCGCGAGATGTTGCTCGCTCAAACCGGATTCATCTGCAGCAACCGACGGCAATTCCTCAAGTTGGTCGAATAATCGGTACAACTCCTTGTGCGACTTCGGCGGTGGATATCGATTCTGGAGTTGGTAGGTCAGCGGCTCCAGCACCCGTGTGTACTCGTAGACGAAGCGCCTGAATTCCAGATCCCGTTGCAAAATGTTGGTTACGTCAAATCGTCCGTTCCGTGTATCCGCTCTATATCGGTCCAGTTCAAACAGAAGGGAGTCAAAATCCGCTTGCTGCGATAAAAAATTGACCAGCGGTGGAGTTAGTATTGTGCCATCGTGATTTGTCTTGTGATGTTTACTCAGCCACGTTTCCAGTCTCTCAAAGCGGTTGAGCACCTCCACCTTCGAGAAGTTTTTCAAGAAAAGCTCAATCTCCGCTACACCGAACTTGACATGAAAGCGATGTATCAGGTTGAAATGGGGCATATTAACGATAATATCCGCCAACGCCAAAATATCAGTTGACTGAAAAACACCCGCATACCCCTCAAAGATTGTTTCCTCATCGATCTGGTTATCCGCCTCAACCTCACGCAGATGGTCGAGTAAGCGTTCTTTCGCAGCCAGTATCCGTGCCGGTATTCTACGTATTTGGCGTGCGGTTATGCTCCCTTGCAGAATTTGTTCGTACCAATGTTCGGACACCGCTTCTGCTACATCACTGTACGGCTCGAACGGTCGTAGCCGCTCCATCTCCGCTGCGAAAGCGGTTGCGCGAAGGACTATCCGCCGTTTCCCCTGCATTGAGAGCGCGTCCAACCTCTCTCGGATAGGATCTGGAAAACTCGGTCTGTGCTTCAGGTATGCTTGCAGGAACTGCCCAGCTCTTTCTGGCGCGTGGGCGTAAGCAGTATCGACAAGTTCGCGGATTGAATCAAGAACCTGTTTGGGATTTTTGGACTCTCTATCAGATATAGCGATGACTTGGCGGACCACCGCAGCAAAATTATCCCCCGCCAACAGGAATTGCCGCCACGCCGAATCCGCAGGCTCGTGGACAACCGTTGACAGTAAAGCGTAGCCTGCGTGTTCGTAGTGACCGATCTCGCGTTCATACTGAAGCAGATCCACCAACGGTTCCCCTATGTCCGCCCACGGGATTTCACGCTTTTGGGTTGAGGCCATCACCTCTCACACCTCCGACTCTGCAAGCAACCCCCGTAAATGTTTGACCGCCAACCCAATGGCTTCGGCGTAACCGCACCGATTGCCCTGGTCCTCGTAAACAATCGACATATTCCCGTTAAAGTTCGCCTTCTTCAGAATAGAGATAATGCGCCTATAATCGAGCAACTCCTCCTCGCCGCTATCGACCTTATAGATCTTAGCGCGCACGTATGAGGCGTAGGGCGCGGTCTGCTCCATGTATCTGTAAATATCCGTACTTGAATCGGAAGTCTCTTCCCTGCTTGTCGGCGCACCGCGCCACCGACCCGTATCCAAGATGAAGGTGAAGTTCTCACGGTCAACGTCATTCAGGATGCGGAAGATATCATCGCTCGTCGGCTCCACAACCGGCGGATGATTGTGAAGACCGATGAGGATGCCTTTCTCAGCGGCGTAATCGGAGACCGCTTGGAACCCGGAGATCATCGTTGACCACACGCCCTTCCAGTTCTCTGTAGTTTCAGGCACCCCTCCGCCAAACAGGCGAATCAGCGGTGCGCCCATAAACACGGCAACGTCCACCGCTCTCTTGACCTCATCAACCCGCCGTTGTAACTCGTCCGATGATAGCGCCGCGCCGACCACACCCCCATCCGGCAGTTGAGCAGTACCAACAAACCCACTTCCGGCTCCTATGAAACCGATCGGTAAGCCGTACTTATGGCACAAAATCTTGACCTTGCGAAGATACGCCGGTTCGACAGAACGGAACCCCCTATCAAGTTGAAAATCAATCATATCGAGCCGCAACGTGTGGATTAAATCGATCATCGTCTCAATATCGATCCACCCGCCGGGATTGTCTCTGTCCTTCACCAAGCTATTACAACCGAGTTTAATCATCAGCCCTCCCCCACCACACCAATTTGATAGCCCAATCATACATGAATCATAGACAGGAAGTCAACGAAATAACGGATAGAACAGCACGAGCTGCTACCTGGCGTTCGGCACCCCTCCTTCTCGACAACGCCCTGCTCCCAACCGAACCAAGAAATCAGTGCAACCAGAAAACCATCGTTGTCGTCTACATGGATAGGATCGTTGCGTGCAAGCAACTCCACCTCGTAGAATAGTTCTTCAGGGCAGCTTGGCAGGAATGATGTTGAGTCGGAGAAAATATGGCAGATAACCAATCTCAAGAGACGGACACCTCAATCCGTCATTATTATATAGATGAAGGCGGCGATGGCACATTGTTCTCCAAAAGAGGGAAGGTGCTGATAGGCACAGAGGGGTGTTCCCGCTTTTTTATACTTGGCTTGCTAGAGGTGCCAGACCCGGTAGCGTTACAGCATACCTTTGATGACCTACGGGCACGGTTGATGAGCGATCCATATTTCAACGATGTGCCCTCCATGCAGGTCGAGTGGCGGAAAACAGCAGTAGCCTTTCATGCGAAGGACGACCTGCCTGAAGTGCGGAGGGAAGTTTTTAGGCTTTTGCGTGGCGCGGAAGAGTTACGTTTCTTTGCTGTCGTTGCTGACAAATGGCGCGCGCTGGAGTATGTCCGAGAACAGAATGAAAGCGATCCTGACTATCGTTATCACCCCAATGAACTTTACGACTATCTGGTGCGGCGTTTGTTCAAACAAAGATTACATCAGAGTAGTAAATATCATATTACTTTTTCGAAACGGGGAAAATCTGATCGTACCGCCGCTTTGCGTGAGGCGCTCCAAAGTGCACAGGACCGTTTTGCAGAACAACATAAAATCACAAGTGATGCATCCCTGCAAGTATCTCAGGCGCGCCCTAAAGACCAAGCCGGTCTACAAGCTGTGGATTATTTCACTTGGGCGTTACAGAGACTCTACGAGCGCAACGAGGAGCGGTATACGAATTATCTGTGGAAAGCTTTTCGGTTGGTCCAGGATATTGACGATAGACGTGAGGCAGGCTATGGCGTGTATTACACACAAAAAAAGCCGCTCAACGCAGCGACTTTGGGGTGGAGACGGTCAAATAAAAAGCCAGGGATATAGGATTGAGCGAACCGCGGCTCGACAATCACACGGCATGGAGCCGAATTTTGTCCCTAGCAATTAGCATTATAAATGAACATCGACTAAATGTCAAGAAACTTTGCAACTTTTTCAATACCTTAACGCAAGTTGCTATTTGTCCACCCCGCTTGGCTTGGATAGATATATCCAAGTTGCTTTGAATCCTGCCTGCCTGGTCTCGGCACGGAGTCCCGATTCATCGGGGATGTGTCGGGGATTTATCGGGGCGGTAATTGATTCAACTTAGCTTTCATTCGCTCGGTTTGCAATGGTTTCTATAACCCACAACTTAGGTTAATTAGTGGTAAATGTGGGCTATTTTCGGCATCAATTCTATGCCATTTATTGATTTCTAACACTCCATAGGGTAACACATGTTAATTAGTTCGCCAAAAATCACCTTAATTTTTTTGTCGCCGAATCCGTCCAAACCCAGGCAGGGAGCGGGTTTGACGGAGGGGGTAAATTTTGCAAATCACCCCAACAAACTGACTGGAAAACGTCGAATTTTTTTCAAAAGTGTTAGATTTTGTTAGATTTTGCCAAGTCATTGTGGATAACTTTTCGACTCCGATTCACCAGAGATCCCCACGCACCTTTTCTTACGCATTACGTAAGTTGGTAGTTATCTGATGGAGGGGTACAAGACCTGCCGCTACAGCGATCCATCACCTACCCTCCATGCCCATTAGTTAGCTAATGTTAGATTTTGTGAGTAATTGTGGATAATTACCAAAATCACCGGCATTGATGCAAAACACATGTCGGCCCGCTGGGGCTTGAGGGAATCGAACCCCAGTTTGATAACTGAGAATCACCCACCCTAACCCCCTTGCAAATTTCTACTCTTGACTTTGTTCTCCTTGTTCGACTACAATAATCGAAGTCTTTGACCCGACGAGGCGCAGCTCGATCGCCTACTCGATCCGGATAACACGTTCATTACTTTGCCATCGTTAGACCGGTTGGTAGGTGCAACGGGAAAACAACTCAGAATTGAATTCGTCTATCGAGCCGTTAGATTGACCGGCAGCGTCCGATGTCAAATAACGACCACAGAGGCACAGATTATGACAGCTGAAAACGCTCAAGTCGAAGAGCCTCTGAAAATAGGTAAGCGGAAACAGCTTTTCGTGGATGATTACATCGTTGCCGAGAGGTCAAACGTCACCCGTCGGCTGGGAACAGTTACGAAGGAAACCCAACCGCTCATGGTGCCCAATGAGCGGGAATATCCCCTCTACTTTGGCGTCTATTCAACTGTGCTGCGAGACGATGGCAAATTCAAGATGTGGTATCTGGCGACAAACAGGCCCAACTACGACATCGGATATGCTGAATCCGAAGATGGCATTCAATGGAAACGCCTGAACGTCGGGAAGGACGGTAGGGATAACTTCGTTTTTCGAGGACACGGTTTCAGTTGTTTTATCGACCCGAATGAGAAAGACCCGAATCACAGGTACAAGGGGGCATACGGTCCCACCGGTCGCTGGGAAAAAAGTCAGAAGGCGGTTCATCTCGCCCATTCTCCAGACGGCATCCATTGGACTGCCTATAACAAGGGAAAGGCTGTATTGTCCCGCACCGCGATCCCTCACCCCCAAATCGAAGGGCGAAGTTACGTCACTGCATCGGATACCCATAATCAGATAAACTGGGATTGCGATGCGAAAGTATACCGGATCTTCACCCGCGATATTTACGCCGGACCTGTTGAGGAAGGTGACCGAAAGATAAGTCGCGGCAGCCGTACCATGACCAATCCTGACGTGAAAGCGGATCCAAGGGGGTGGACCTTGGTTCAAAGCTGGGAGTTCGATCACGAGGGAGATTCAGAATACAAACGGCGGCAAATTTATGCACTGACAGACTGGATGTACCAGGGTGTTCACTTCGCCCTGATGAGCGTACTACGGACCGGGGGCTTAATCGATTGTTACATTGGTACGAGTCGTGATGCTTCTCATTGGGACTTAAGTTGGGTCTATGCGGGCGAACCGTTCATTCCCCCTGGTCCGAAAGGCAGCTTCGATGCGGCGGGAGCGTTTCCCTTCTCACAGATTGTGACGTGGAAAAACCGCCATTGGCTGTACTACGGAGCAATGGATAAGGGCCATAAAGACTTAGAAAATCGGATGTCGATCGGGCTAGCGACCTTGCCGCTGGACAGATTCATGTCTTTGGAAGCTGGCCCGGTTCCGGGCATGGTCACGACCAAACCATTCAAACTGGAAGGCAGTCAACTTGAGCTCAACACCGATACTTCTCAGGGACAGATTTCTGTAGAGATCCTGGACGCAGCGGGCGGGCAGATTCCCGGCTTCGCCAAAGCGGTGTGCCGAGATATCAAAGGCATGGACGAACTGCAACTACAACCCAGATGGGCAAATCATGCCGACCTGGCACCTTTAATTGGGAAAACAATACGTCTGAAGCTCGATCTACAAAACGCTCACCTATACGCCTTTAAGATCAATTCTTGACATTGGTCGCGGACGTCTTGGTAAGTCGTTGAACCCTCAAAGCCAATACCAGAAACGGTTGTGCAAGACACCGGACTGATTGAGTCTCGACTATAGCACAACAGTCTTGGTATCTTGAAGCTAACGCAGGTCTTTCAATCCGCAATTTGAGGAGCAGCATGTCGAAAGAGAAATATAATCAACTCGTCAATGAAGGATACTGTATCTTTGAGAATATCCTAAGCGATGCGCTACTCGACCAACTTCAAAGCGTGACAGATCAACTCTGCGAAAATATGACAGAGGAACATAAAAGCTATTTCCGCTCCCAAGGAAGTGCATTCAGAACCTACGAGGACCCGGTTTTCGCGGAACTGATCGCGTGGCAGCTATCGCTTGACGCATTGAAATCAATGGGATTCAAAGATTCAACCTTTACCAGTGGCTATATCCTCAGCAAGCCGCCGCACAGTCCACCGCTGTTTTGGCACTACGACTGGTTCGGCTGGGAAGATCCGAGTACCTACGACCCACGTCCCCAGCAGGTCTTCTTCATGTACTACCTGACGGACACCACGCCGCATAACGGTTGTCTCCGCGTGATCCCAGGATCACACTACAAACATAATCCGCTCCACGATCTGATAATGGAACCACACGCCGGTGAGATTTCATCGGCAAAGGATTTGAACCGCCCCGAGTTTTCAAGGCGCCCTGACGAAGTCGATGTCCCGGTCAAAGCGGGTGACCTGTTAATTGGTGATTCACGCTTACTGCACGCTTCCTACGCCAACAACTCCGACGACCGCCGCACGGTCATCACGCTCTGGTTCCAACCCGACTTTTGCAATTTGCCGGAACGTATCAAGGCACAACTGACAAGTAAGACACACCCCATCCCCGAAGATTGGTCACCAGAAGCGCAGGAAATGGTTCGTCGCCTGAACCCAAAATACGACGGCAACGCTGAACCGTACGGGCGGGTTTTGTATCAGCGAAAATCCGATTAGAGGAAAAGGTAGACCGTATTGTTGATTCCGCATAGAAGGAGGCTATCCGATGACACCTGAGAAGATACTGTCGCACAAACCGGAGGTACTCACCCAAGAGCAACGTCAATTTTACTTTGATAACGGATACCTGCTCGTTGAACGCATCGTACCGCAGGATTGGGTCGAACGTCTGATCGACGTTACGGACGACATGGTGCAGCGCAGCCGGTCCTTGGACAAGTCCGACATGATATTTGATCTGGAGCCGGGACACACAGCGGACAATCCACGTCTGCGCCGATTAACCAGTCCAGTCGAACATCACCCAACCTATTGGGAGTTCGCCACGCAGTCGATTATTGTTGACGTGGCGGCGGATCTGGTGGGACCCGACGTAAAATTCCATCACTCAAAATTGAATTTCAAATGGGCAGAGGGCGGCGAAGAGGTCAAGTGGCATCAAGACATCACCTATTGGCCCCACACCAACTATAGTCCGCTCACAATCGGCGTTTATCTGCACGATGTAGGCGATGATCAAGGTCCCCTCGGTGCCATCCCCGGAAGCCATAAAGGCGAACTTTTCAATCAATACAATGAGGGCAATCAATGGGTCGGTTGCCTCAGCGACGAGGACGCCAAAACCGTTGACACGGAGAATGTTGAATATCTGAAGGGACCCGCCGGATCCATCACGATTCATAACTGCCGCGTGATTCACGGTTCCAAACCGAATCTTTCCGACCAAGGACGCCCTCTGTTGCTGAATATCTATTCGTCAGCCGATGCCTTCACCTACACCGCCAACCCGTTACCCAGTCGATATGAAGGCACCATTGTACGGGGCAAACCGGCACGCTGGGCGCACCACGACGATCGACCATGCCTTGTGCCTCCAGACTGGTCGGGAGGTTATACATCGCTGTACGCATTGCAGCAGCAAGAAGAGTGGGATGAAGACCAACTTGAAACGGTTGCCAAGCAAACAGCAGAGATTCAAAAAAAGTGATAAAAACTATTTAGGCTATCCCAAGCATTGACACCCCGATACATCGAGGACGAACACCGTAACAATGCCCGTAGACACGAAAGAGATCCAAGACAAAGGTTACATCATCGTGCGCGACTGTGTACCACCGGGACAACTTGAGTCGCTGCGAGAGCATTGCGAGGGGATGCTTGAACGCCATAAGGGGTGGTGGGCAGACAATCGTAAGCCGGATGAACCACCGGGCGGAGAGTGGGAATCGGGTCCTCAGCCACGGGTCCTGTTTGATCGGGTGGTCGATCCAGAAGCCGCAGAGTCAGTAGAATTCGTGTTCCACCAGAATACCTACGGAATTAGTAAACAGCTCATGGGGGCGGAGGAAGTAGCGCCGCTACAATTCGGCATGTTCTGCAACCCACGGGCAGATCACGGTCCCTGGGATTGGCACCGCGATATCCGGTCGTGGCGCGAGGGACCGTTGGAAGGATTGTTCACAGATTCCCTGGCAAACCCTCCGGCATACACGCAATGGAATATCCCACTATACGACGATGACGTACTGTGGGCGGTTCCCGGTAGCCATAGGCGTTTTAATACCGAGGCGGAAAATCGGCAGCTATCCAAAAGCGAACATGAGCCGTTGGACAGCGGGATCCCAATCGAGTTGAAAGCAGGCGATGGTGTCGTATACATGAATACAATCCTTCATTGGGGGAGCAACTACAGCCCGAAACACCGCCGGACCTTGCAGTATACCTATCGTGCCTTTGGAGGCGACATATACCCACATGCACACTCCTTCGTCTGGCAGCCGGAGTTGATTGATAGGCTACCAACACATCTGGGGGTTAAGTTTAAACATTTCCTCGATCTGGAACAGGACGAACTCGCACTGATCGAACGTATCTTCCGTGCGATTATCGGGTTAGATGAAAAGGAATTCCGTGGAGGATTGGCTGAACTACACCCGGGGGCAGAAGGTCGAATGACATGCCTCGTGCTGTTGTCTAAACGGGCGAAGAACATACGCCATCATCCGCGCGAGTCAATGGCTAAGCGTTTCACGGAGTCGGAGCGCGACCTGCTCTGGCAGCGGTTCCTCGCGTTGGATAGCACACTTCAGACCGATTCGCCTCAACTCGTGCCCGGTTTTCAGAACAAGGAGCCAACCCCCTACATCTTCAACGAGATGCCCGCCTTCGACATCAATGATTTCGTAGCAAGTTGGACGAACCCACACCAGTCGTGAGGATTATCAGAAGAAATAGCCATTATTGAGATTAAAAAGGAGTCATAGACACTATGCCAGCGACAGAGGAAGTTCAAGCAATAGAAAAATTGATGGATGCCAGAGACCTCATCTTGGAGCAACTCAAAAAAGTAATCGTCGGTCAAGAGGAAGTAATCGATCAGATGTTGATGGCATTCTTTGCGGGAGGTCACTGTTTGCTTGAAGGTGTGCCCGGGCTCGCCAAAACCTTGACCATTAAGACACTTGCCCAGATCCTCAATCTTCAGTTTAAACGAATTCAGTTCACACCGGATCTGATGCCCGCCGACATCACCGGCACAGACGTCTTGGAAGAAGAACGCTCCACCGGTCATCGGGAGATCCGTTTTATCCAAGGTCCCATATTTGCCAACATCCTGCTCGCCGATGAAATCAACCGAACCCCGCCCAAGACCCAAGCTGCACTACTCGAAGCGATGCAGGAGTACCACGTCACAGCGGGCGGCACCATGTATAATCTGGAACAACCCTTCTTCGTCCTTGCCACACAGAATCCGATTGAGCAGGAAGGAACATATCCACTCCCAGAAGCACAACTCGACCGTTTCATGTTCAAGATTGTGATCGACTATCCGAGTGAGGAGGAAGAGGTCGCAATTGTTTCCTCAACCACCAGCGTTGATGAACCCGAACTTACAACCGTGCTTTCCGGTGAAGACATCATAACCCTGAATCAGATTGTTCGCCGGGTTTCAGCCGCTGATAACGTTGTACAGTATGCAGTCAAATTAGCGCGCGCAACCCGTCCCAAAAGCAAAGATACCCCTGACTTCATCCAACAGTGGGTAAGATGGGGTGCTGGTCCGCGGGCGGGACAGTACCTAATCCTTGGTGCGAAGGCACGCGGCATTCTGCGGGGACGTGTAAACGCATCCATAGATGATGTCAAATCGGTGGCACACGCGGTTCTCCGGCATCGTGTACTCACCAATTTTCACGCGGAAGCCGAGGGCGTTGATTCCGATGCCGTAATCACCCAACTGTTAGACGCAGTGCAAGAACCCGCAATACGGATGTAACTGACCTATAGGAAACAAAATCTCTAATATTTCGTTAATTTGAGGGCGGTATAAAAAAACTTAATAAAAAATGCAGAAAAAGGCTTGACATTCAACGATGTGTTTGGTATAATTCGCCCTTTGACGCTAACTCTGGATTTCTGCCCTGAATCAGGCGGAAAAGGGGAGGACTTTATAGTTCTAAAACACTTTGGTGTGTTTTTCACAGTTACTTCGTCATAGCGGACAACTTTGTGAGCCCCCATAGCGGGGCTTTATTTATGCCTGCACATCATTAACCAGTCGAGGTCGATATGCCAACAATAAATCAGTTAGTCAGAAAATCTCGTAAAAGATCGAGCAAGAAAAGCAAATCTCCAGTCTTGGAAAGTTGTCCCCAACGACGAGGCATCTGCCTACAAGTTAGGACAATAACACCTAAGAAACCGAATTCGGCGCTTCGTAAGGTCGCTCGTGTCCGTTTTACGAATGGTCAGGAAGCTACCTGCTATATCCCCGGCATAGATCATAATCTTCAAGAACACTCGGTTGTACTGGTGCGAGGTGGAAGAGTCAAGGATTTACCCAACGTCAGATACCATATCGTCCGAGGCACACTGGATACCGCCGGTGTTGAAAATCGACGGCAAGCCAGATCAAAATATGGTGCAAAGAGTGCCGGCTAGAGGAGGAATGAATGCCACGTCGTGCAGAGGTTGTTAAACGGGACGTAATCCCAGATCCAAAATATAATAGTAAGCTGGTCGCCAAATTTATAAACTTCTTAATGGCTCGCGGAAAAAAGAGTGTTGCTCGAGCAATCCTATACAACAGTATAGACATCGTTGAGAAGCGCGCCAACCAAGATGGCCTCACAGTTTTTCAGGAAGCAATTAACAACGTTAAACCGGTCCTTGAAATCCGGTCTCGGCGCGTTGGAGGAGCAACCTACCAAGTCCCAGTTGACGTCAAAGCGGAACGTCGCACGACATTAGCACTCCGCTGGATCATTCAATCTGCAAGAGAACGCAACGAGAAGACGATGGCAGAGCGGTTGGCGGGAGAACTATTAGATGCCGCCAGAAATGATGGGGCTTCAATTCGCAGAAAACTCGATCAACACCGCATGGCAGAAGCGAACCGAGCGTTCGCACATTACCGTTGGTAACCTGAACGCAGCAACGCCAACCCTTTATCTTTATGATGTATCACGGAAAGTTTTAGGAAAATGAGATCTACAAAACGAAATCAAATGACCTCTGAAAGTCGGCGCGCCATGGAGCAACGCCGGTTTCCATTGACCCATACACGCAACATCGGCATCATGGCACATATCGATGCAGGCAAGACAACTGTGACCGAACGCATGCTCTACTACACAGGCAAAGTACATCGTATGGGAGAGGTCGACGACGGCACCACGACAATGGACTGGATGGCACAGGAACAGGAACGAGGTATTACCATCACCGCTGCTGCAACAACGTGCCAATGGGACGGATACGGTATCAACATTATTGATACCCCCGGACACATCGACTTTACAGTCGAAGTCGAAAGATCGCTGCGAATCCTTGATGGAGCAGTCGCTGTTTTCTGCGCAGTAGGCGGCGTAGAACCCCAGTCAGAAACTGTCTGGAGACAAGCAGATAAATATCAGGTGCCACGTATCGCACTCATTAACAAGATGGATCGAACCGGTGCTGACTTTTTCCGAACGGTCGAAATGATGGGCGACCGACTCGGTGCCAAAGCAGTACCCATTCAACTACCGATCGGCTCCGCCGAAAGTTTCAGTGGAATTGTTGATTTGGTTTCACTGAAGGGATTAGCATGGGACGAAGCCAGTTTCGGATCCATAATGTATGACACAGATATTCCAGATGAAATGATGGGAAGCGCCCTAGAATATAGGGAACAGATGTTGGAAGCAATTGCTGAATGTGACGATGAACTCCTGGCAAAATATATTGATGGGGTTGAGTTGTCGGAAGAAGAGATTAAAGCAGGCTTGAGAAATGCGACGTTGAGCGGACAAATCGTTCCCGTCCTGTGCGGCACTGCCCTTAAGAATAAAGGCGTTCAACCACTACTAGATGCAGTAGTCGATTACCTACCCTCTCCAATAGATGTGCCACCTGTAACCGGCTTGGATCCGGAGACTGAAGAGGAAGGGACGCGCGCAGCAGACGATGATGCACCTTTTTCTGCACTGGCATTCAAAATTACGACCGACCCACATGTCGGTAAATTGACATTCGTCCGCGTCTACTCCGGTGTTTTAGCTAAAGGAATGACTGTATACAACAGTACGCACGGCAAATCTGAAAGGATCGGGCGGTTGATGCAGCTACACGCAAACAAGCGTGAAGAACGTCAAGCCATCTATGCAGGCGATATCGCTGCCGTCATTGGCTTCAAATCCGTGATGACCGGTGACACCATCTGCGAGCCGAGTGACCCAATTGTCTTGGAATCAATGGCGTTTCCATCTCCAGTAATGTCCATCGCTATCGAGCCTCAAACAAAGTCGGACATCGAAAAGATGAACATAGCCCTATCGAAGTTGGCTGAAGAAGACCCAACCTTTAAGATCCATCAGGACCCAGAAACAGGGCAAACACTCCTGTCCGGCATGGGCGAATTGCACCTGGAGATTATCGTCGATCGTCTGGTTCGAGAATTTAAGGTTTCAGCAGAGATTGGCCAGCCTCAAGTTTCGTATCGTGAAACTATTCAACGCCCCGCAGAATCCAACGAACGTTATGTCCGGCAATCCGGTGGGCGCGGTCAATATGGCCATGTAGCTATCGAAATTTACCCGGTAGAGGGTGGATCTGGCTTTGAATTTGTCAACGACATAAAGGGAGGTGTCATTCCTCAAGAGTATATACCCGCTGTCCGTAAGGGACTTGAGGAGGGAATAACCGCCGGAATTTTAGCAGGTTACCCTCTCGTTGATATCGGTGTGCGATTGTATGACGGCTCTTACCATGCCGTTGATTCTTCAGAGATCGCATTTTCAAACGCTGCTCGGATTGCCCTCAAAGACGCAGTGAAACGGGCAGATCCAATGCTGCTTGAACCAATCATGGAGATTGAAGTGACTGTTCCAGATGACTATTTGGGAAAGGTAATGGGGGACTTAAATGCGCGTCGCGCACAAATTCTCCATACAGATATGCACCCCAAGTCCGGAACACAAGTTATCAAAGCCAATGTGCCGCTTGCTGAAATGTTCGGCTATGTTAAAACGCTTCGTTCACTGACGCAAGGACGGGCAACGTATTCGATGGAGTTTGCACATTATAGTGGCGTTCCCCAGAGCATTGCTGAGGAAATTATCTCGTCGCAAGGATTTTCTGTTTAACCGTTACCACTGTTGACATGGCGCACAGCCATAGTTTAACGGTGAGTGATGAGTGTTATATTTAAGCTTAAGTAGAATTGAGGAGATTTACACATGGCAAAAGAAAAATTTGAGAGGACTAAACCACACGTCAATGTTGGTACAATTGGACACGTCGATCATGGTAAAACCACATTAACGGCTGCAATTACCATGGTGCTGTCAAATCTCTCTGGGAGCGAGTACGTAAAAACCTACGAAGAAATTGACGCAGCTCCCGAGGAAAAGGAACGCGGGATTACTATTAACACCGCGCACGTTGAGTATGAGACCGAAAATCGGCACTACGCTCACGTAGACTGTCCCGGACATGCTGACTACATCAAAAACATGATCACCGGTGCCGCACAGATGGATGGCGCAATTCTTGTCGTCTCCGCGGCTGATGGTCCTATGCCCCAAACTCGCGAGCACGTCCTCCTTGCACGACAGGTGAACGTGCCGAGTCTCGTTGTCTTCCTGAATAAAGCAGACATGGTCGATGATGAAGAACTCTTAGAGTTGGTAGAACTTGAAGTTCGGGAGCTACTCAGTGAATATGAGTTCCCGGGTGACGACATCCCAATTATTAGCGGGTCCGCCCTCCAAGCTATGGAAAGTGGCGGAGATCCGAATTCCGATGACTGCAAGCCAATTTTAGATCTTATGGAAGCATGTGACAGCTGGATTCCGGAGCCGGTTCGAGATGTGGATCGTCCCTTCCTGATGCCCGTGGAAGATATTTTCTCAATCACGGGACGAGGAACAGTTGTGACAGGTCGCGTCGAACGCGGTATTGTTAATGTTGGAGAAACAATTGAGATTGTTGGGCTGGCACCAACCACCGAAACAGTTGCCACCGGTGTGGAGATGTTCCGTAAGCTGCTTGACGAAGGCCGCGCAGGCGATAACGTCGGCGTCCTGCTTCGAGGCATTGAACGTGACGACGTTGAGCGCGGGCAAGTTCTCGCTGCTCCGGGGAGTATCACCCCGCACACACAATTTGCAGCTGAAATCTATATTCTGAACAAAGACGAAGGTGGGCGCTGGACACCATTCTTCAGCGGCTATCGTCCGCAGTTCTACTTCCGTACAACGGATGTCACGGGTGTAATGAATCTGCCCGACGGTGTTGAGATGGTAATGCCTGGGGATAATATCCAAATTACCGTTGAACTCACCAAGCCCATCGCGTTGGAAGAGGAACTGAGATTTGCAATCCGTGAAGGCGGACACACCGTCGGAGCCGGCGTTGTTTCGCAGGTTATTGAGTAATACTTATAACCAAGTGTGAAAGCCGCTCCGCCGGCTTTCACACCTCTTAGTTTCCTCTCACGACTCGTCTCATGAGACCATAGAGTCAATTTTTTAAGCGCAAGAAGTTGCATAGTTGGAGTATTGATGGACAACCAGAAAATAAGGATTCGGCTGAAATCATTTGATTATCGTTTGTTAGATCATTCCGCAGGCCAGATCGCAGAGACCGCTAAGCGGACAGGCGCAGTAGTCTCCGGTCCGATCCCGCTGCCGATCAAGCAGCATACATATACTGTACAGCGATCGACCTTCAAAGACAAAAAGTCCCGTGAACAGTTTGCAATGCGAACTCACAAGCGATTATTGGATATTTTACAGACGACCCCCAAGACAGTCAATGCGCTGATGCGCTTAGATCTACCAGCTGGTGTTGATGTCAAAATTACGCTTCTATAGGCACGCGTTGTTGAACCTGAACACCCTCGTTGTGGAGATGTAACATGAGTAATGGAATATTAGGAAAAAAGGTTGGCATGACACAAATCTTTGACGAATCCGGGACTGCGATTCCAGTCACGGTGGTCGAAGCAGGACCCTGCCCAATAGTGCAGATCAAAACTCAAGACCACGAGGGTTATGATGCCGTCCAATTAGGTTTCGGTTATCGACGGGAAAACAAGGTCAATCGCCCTGAGAGTGGACATTACCAAAAAGCAAATGTCGCGCCTCACCGGTTTTTGCGGGAAATGCGTGTTGATAGCACAGAGGGTCTGGAGGTTGGTTCAAACGTTGACGTGAGTATCTTCTCCCCCGGAGACCTCATCGATGTAACGGGCACGTCGAAAGGACGCGGCTTCACTGGTGTGATTAAACGATGGGGCTTTTCTGGCATGAAGCAAACCCACGGTAGTGAGAAAAACCATCGGCGACCAGGCTCCATTGGCCACAGTGCATGGCCCTCACGTGTTTTCAAAGGCAAAAAGATGCCTGGACGATATGGTGGGAAGCGGGTAACAACCCAGAATCTGCAGGTTGTCCAAGCAGATGCCGACAGGAACCTACTCCTTGTGAAAGGTGCCGTTCCCGGTCCGACCAATGGATTACTTATTATCAAAAAAGCAACGAAGGGCGAACAGTAAATATACCCCTATGAGGACTATTGTGTATGGCAGCTTTAGATGTATATAATCGTTCTGGAGATACCCAAAGACAAAGAGAGCTATCGGACGCACTTGTAAATGCAACTGTTAATGAAGCAGTTATACATCAATGCGTCGTTGCACACCTCGCCAATCAACGTCGAGGAACGGCTTCTACTAAAACACGGTCAGAAGTCCAAGGAAGCGGTAAAAAGCTATATCGCCAGAAAGGGACGGGACGCGCCCGTGTCGGGGATGCCAAATCTCCCATACGCGTACATGGCGGCGTTGCATTTGGTCCCAAGCCTCGCAGCTATCGTCAGTAAACGCCGAAGAAAGTGCGTCAACTCGGATTACACTCGGCTTTAGTAAGTAAATTCCAAAATGATGATTGCGTTCTGATTGAAGACTTTACATTAGATGCTCCAAGAACAAAGGATATAGTCCAAGTTCTGGGGAATTTAGGGCTTTCAGATAAAGTCCTCTTTGTCCTCGGTCAACCCGAATCAAACATCTATCTATCCGTGCGGAATATCCCAAATGTAAAT